>CAZJZY010000007.1:12700-33955 GCA_964550685.1 uncultured Rickettsiales bacterium
CGAATATATCGTCTATTTCTGTCAATGGAATCCCAATGCCAGTATCTTGAATAGTAAGATGCAATGCTTCATGACCGCTTATTCTAGCATTTTGTAGAAATATATTGATAGTACCATCATTAGGGGTGAATTTAATTGCATTAGCAAATATATTTCTTAATACTTGAGAGATTCTGGCTTCATCGCCATATATTTCTGCCTGATTTAATTTGGTAAAACTTATATTAATTTTTTTATTATTCAGGTAGAGCTCTTTACATTCATCAATGATGCTTTGAATAGTGATGTTAAGATCAATTTTATAAAAATCTAGGATCATCTTACTGGCATTAAATTTAGATAAATCTAATAAATTATTTACAAGAGAAGCTAAACGTTTAGCATTGCTTGCCACTTGAGAGGCTAAATTAAACTTTTTCTCTTCTGTAAAGCGATTCCAATGCTCTACCAAGCCTTCTGATAGAGTGGTGAAGCCTTGAATGGGCGTTCTAATTTCATGGCTCATATTATTTAAGAACTCTGTTTTAGCTGCTAAGGCTTCTTCAAGTTCCAATGTTCTTGTTTTTACTTTTTGTTCTAAGGAGCTATTTAATTCTTTTATTTTATTATGAAATTTCAATTTTTCTTGAAAAAATAGATCTTTCTTAAAGGTAAACAAAGCACAAAAGACAAAGACTGTTATATAGTTTGTGATAATTCCTGAAATGTTATCAGGAAATACGGGATTATAAGTAGTTATATAATAAAATAGAGCCGCAAATAATATACCTAAAGGTGCGATTACTAATAATGTAATTAAATCAGTTAAGATGGTTAAAACAGTTAAGGCCATTAATTCATTCATCTGCCATTGCGGATCCCAATTATTTTTTAATAGCATAAAGGTACAGAAGAACGGCAAGTTATACAGAAGAGTTATATTCCAGAATTGAGGTAAAAAGTTTTTAAAATAACGCGGCCAGAAATCTTTTATAATTAATAAAAAAGATAAAACGGTAGCTATTATTCGAATAGTAAAATTTTCGTAAGTTTGGGGGGATAGGCTAGAATTATAAAAATAAAAACTGATAAACCCCACGAATGAAAATAGACCATATACTATGTGTTGGTACTCTTTTTCTTTCGCGCTAGAATTAATTTTATCTCTTATGAAATATAAATATTGCAGCATCTAAAACCTCTATGAGTTATAGATATTAGCTTTAATAAAGTTTAATTACAATAAAAATTACGCCATTTTGTAAGTATTATAATAAAGTCTGAAGCAATGTAGAATTTGCTAGCGTAAGTTCTATTATCCACATTGCTTTAGTTTAAGATTTACAATAGAGTATCGTCAGATGTTAAGTCGATTTTCTCGCAGAGAACTATTAAATTAACAAAGTTAAAGTTTACCTGTTCTGCAAAAAGGTCTACTTCTGGGTTCACTTTAATTTTTTTCTCAGATATTATTTTTAATCCACAATATTTTAGCCAATCTCTTATTTCTATATCAGAATCCCATGCCATGTGATGCGCAGGAATTATTGGGCCTATTGGTAGAGAGAGTAAAAACTTTGCTTCTGGATGTGAGTTTTTAACAAAATTGCTAAGGCAAGTTGTGGGGTCGTTCACATGCTCGATGGAGTCTTGAAATAAATAAATATCATTTTTGGGTGGTCGGAAGCTAGTTATAGCCATGTCCTCAATTATAAAATTGATATGTTTATTCCAATTTGAGCCCCATTGGTCTAATAATTTAGATGCAAAAGCTTGAGCTGAGTCTGATAAATCGTTTAAAGTAATTTTTAAATTTTCATCATTTATAAATTTTCGAATATATAAAGATGGGATACCAAACCCTACGTCCATTATGCTAGATGGCTTCGTTTCTTTAATAAAATTATAAATGATGTTTTGTCGTTCAATATGCCAGCTTCCTTCTAGCAAGTTATGTATGTGCATCACCATTCTTATCGAAGGAGCATCATATATCTCATTGCTAAAAGAGAAAATATCTAAATCATAATCGATATAAGACTTTACTATATCTTCTTGATTTAGATTTAATCTAAGTAATAATTCTTCCAGATCTTTTTTATGCTCTTTATTATTAAAAATTGATAAAGCAAATTCTTTTAGTCGTGTAATTTTTATATCTTGAGTCATATTTATCATTTATTTTATAATTAATATTGCTTAAGTCTAACTTGCGATACTTAAGTTATTTAGAGTACCCTAACTTATTTTAACTATTAAATCAATCATTAAAAATAATATTATTAAAGTTTATTAACAACAAGATATTATATTTTTGCAAATAATTAATGATATTTTTAAGTTACTATTAGTAAATATTTGCCATATAATACTAAATATATAGTTTAAGTAAATAGTAAATGATAATGAAAAAAATTGTAGTTATTGGATCTGGAGTGATGGGTTCAGGTATTGCTGGACAAATTGCTAATAGTGGCTTTAAGGTTAGTTTGTTAGACATTATTCCAAATAATACAGAAGATAGAAATATTTTATCTAAGCAAGCAATTGTCAAATTGAGAGCTTCATTAGAAGAAAGGGTTAACTTTATATCTCCTGGAAATATTGAGGATAATTTAGAGGAAATAAAATCTGCTGATTGGATTATAGAGGTGATTATAGAGAAGCTTGAATTTAAGCAAAATCTTTATCAAAAATTGGAGAAATTTTGTAAGGCTGAAGCCATTATATCTTCTAATACATCCACTATTCCTTTGAAATCCTTAATTAATGGGATGAGTGATAATTTTAAGGCCCATTTTCTTATTACTCATTTTTTTAATCCTCCTCGTTATATGCCTCTGCTTGAGTTGGTCATAAGCAATTTTACTACTGGCACTGTAGTAAAAAAAATTACTGAATTTCTTGATGTTCATCTAGGTAAAACTATTGTGAGGTCTAATGATACTCCAGGGTTTATAGCTAATAGAATAGGATGTTATTGGCTAGAGATGGGCTTGAGTACTGCTATTGAAATGGGAATTTCTATTGAAGAAGCGGATGGGTTAATGGGTAAGCCTTTAGGAATTCCATCTACTGCAATATTTGGGTTATATGATTTGATTGGGATTGATGTGATGCATCTAATTTCTAATTCTTTAGCATCTAGCTTAAATACAAAAGATGATTTTCTGCAAGTGAATAAGGCTTGGCCATTAATTACGAAAATGATTGCTGATGGATTTGTTGGAAGAAAAGGGAAGGGAGGTTTCTATCGTTTAACTAGTGATGTTAATGGCAATAAATCAAAAGAAGTTATGAATTTGCAAACAGGAGAATATCATCCTGTGGAGAGTTATTCAGTTCCAGAGATGAAGATAGTTGAGCTGATGGAACGTAGCCAATATTTTGCAAGAGTGATATGTAAAACTCTAAGTTACGCGGCAAGTTTAATTCCTGAAGTGAGCGACAATTTAAATGATATAGATCAAGCGATGAAGCTTGGTTATAATTGGCAATATGGTCCATTTGAATTAATAGACTTAATAGGTCCTGCTTATTTCAGAAAAAAACTAGAAGAACAAAATATCCAAATTCCTAAAATTATTTCACAAATAGGTAATAAGAATTTTTATAAACAGGGTCAGTATTTTACAGGTAAAAATTATATGAAAATTCCTCGCGAAGATGGAATTATTTTACTGAAAGATTTCAAAACTAAAGCTATATGTAGTAATGCTTCTGTAAGTATATGGGATATAGGTCAGGAAATAGCAGCTATTGAGCTGACCAGTAAAATGGCTATTTTAGAGCATGATGTATTTAATTTAGTTTTAAGGTTCTATGATAAGCATATTTCTAACTTTAAAGGAATTATTTTAGCTAATGATCAAAGTAATTTCTCAGTAGGGGGAAATTTAAAATTTATGCTTGAGATGGCTGAGGCTGAAAATTACCAAGCTATTGATGATTATCTAAAACTTGGTCAATTAATAATGGCGAAGCTTAAATATTCGCCGATTCCTGTAGTTTCTGCTTTAAAAGGCATGGCCTTGGGAGGAGGGTGTGAAATGCTGCTTCATTCAGCTGGAGTTGTTTCTCATGTTGAGGCTAATGTAGGTTTAGTTGAGTCTGGTGTTGGTATTATTCCTGGCTGGGGTGGATGTAAAGAATTGATAATGAGAGCTGCCACTCCAGAAGATAAAATTTTAGCATTTAAGAATATTTTATTTGGAGTTGTTTCATCATCAGCTCATAAATTAGATAAAATACTAAATTTAAATAATTTTCAATTGGTTATGAATTCGAATAGAGTTCTTGAGAGCAGCAAAAGATTGTGTTTAGAGATGGCTAGCTCTTATCAAAAGCCTTTTTTAAAGATTTCTAATAATGTTGATGTAGACTGGGAAGAGGTTGTTTTAGAGCTTAAACTTACTAATTATAATCAAGTAATAGCTAAAGAGTTGCTGTCTATTTTTGAATTAAATAATGTGAGTGAGGGTGATCTCTTCGCTAAAGAAAGAGAAATCTTTATAAAGCTTTTACATAATCATGCCACAAGAGATAGAATTAAGCATATGCTAAAAACTGGAAAAAAATTAGCTAATTAAGATGTAGAGAATAAAGATGCATTTTAATATATTAACTATATCCAAAACCATTCAGTGCTATACAATTATTATTTAATAGCTAAGCGAAATAGGCCGGTTTATGCTACATTTAAAATACTGCCTGATATTATTCATAATTGATTATATAGCACAAAAGAAGTGATAAGTTTTCTCAATTAATTTGGCATATTTATCTATCATTCATATTCTTGTGACCTTTATTTAGCAGTCGATAATCTGTATTTAGAAGAAGATCAACTATTTGCTAAGCTGGAGGTTCCTAATTTTTATATAGAGATTGATGACTATTGTTTGACCTTAACAAAAAATCTCTCTGGATTAAATCCGGTCACAAATTTGAGTATATTGATAATAGATTCAGGATTAGAAAAAATAATCATTTCAGCTCTGCCAATTAATTTATCATGAGGTACGAATCCAATGGGGCCACTCATGAATCTACTATCAATTGAGTGATCTCGGTTATCTCCCATGAAAAAATAATGTCCTTCTGGCACTTTGTAAACTTCAGTATTGTCAGCAGGGCCATTATCGCTTTCTTCTAAAATATAATGAGATGTGTTATTAGGGAGGGTTTCAATATATCTCTTTAAAATAGATCCATTGGTATCAGTAAAGGTCCCGGATTCTTTTCTATCAACCATTTTTCCATTGATATATAAAATTCCAGATTTAACTTGAATTTCATCTCCTGGGAGACCTATCAAGCGTTTAATGTAATTAGTGCCAAATATTCTATCTGTAAAACTACCATAATCATGTTTTGGTTTAAATACCACTACTTCTCCGCGCTGTGGTTGTTTAAATTCTAAAATTCTATCTTTTATTAAATTAGGCTCAAATAAAATGGAAGTATTGCTTATGCCATATTGATATTTAGAGACAAATATATAATCACCAATTAGAAAATTAGGCTTCATAGCCTGATGGAATGCTATAAGGTTCGAATATTATTGTTCTAATTGCTAAGGCAATTAAAATGGCCCAAAATATAGAGAGAAAATTTTCTAATTTAGTTTGAGTTGTCATTTTTAATTTCCTTGTATAAAGAATGGCCTGTCATTTCTTTTGGTTGAGAGATATTCATGGCTTTAAGAATGCTTGGAGCGATGTCACTTAAATTTCCTTTTTCTAGTACGACTTCGCTTTTAAATAAATTATTAGCAACTAACACAAACGGCACTGGATTGGTGGTATGTGATGTATGTTGCATATTATTTTCTTGGTCAAACATATATTCTACATTGCCATGATCTGCTGTGATCATCAACATCCCTTCAGTTTGATTGATTGCTTCATATATTTTTATTAAAGCTTGATCTATAGCTTCAACAGCTTTTATGGCTGCATCCATTTTGCCAGAATGACCAACCATATCAGCATTAGCGTAATTAACTATAATTAGATCATATTTTTTAGAGTTAATAGCTTTTACTAATTCTTCTGTAACTAGATGAGCAGACATTTCTGGCTGTAAATCATAAGTACGAACATTTGGTGAAGGAACTAGAACTCTATCTTCTCCATGGTAATTACTTTCTATTCCGCTATTGAAGAAAAAAGTTACATGAGCATATTTCTCTGTTTCAGCAATGCGTAATTGTTTTTTATGATTTAGGCTTATAATTTGTCCAAGATTATTTTCAACATTTTGTTCTGGAAATAATGATTCTAATGTTTCACTTAATGCGCTAGAATATTGAGTCATACCAATTTTATGATTCAGCTTAATATTTTCTTTGCTAAAAGAGCTGAAATCATTAAATAAGATACTCTTCGCTAATTGTCTAATTCTATCTGATCTAAAATTGGTAAATAGTACGGAATCATTCTCTTCTATGCCGTGATAATCAGGGGCGCTGGCTGGAACAATAAATTCATCATAGATATTATTCTGATATTGAGCCATTAGATAATCTTGCCAGTTAGAAAATTTATTTCCTTTTCCTTCTGCTATTGCTCTATAAGCAATTTCACATCGTTCCCATCTGTTATCTCTGTCCATTGCGTAAAATCTACCAGATATGGTAGCAATTTTAATATTATCATGGACTAGTAAATCATCTATTTGTTTTAAAAATATTGCAGCTGAAGATGGCGCAACATCTCTGCCATCTAAGAAAAGATGTAATTTTACAGAGATATTATTTTGACAGAAAAATTTACTTAAGAAAATCATATGATCAATATGGGAATGAACACCCCCATTTGAGCATAGACCTAATAGATGAACAGATTTACCATTTTTTTGATGATCTTTAATTAATCGCTGTAATAAAGGGTGTTCTTTTAATGTGTTGTTATCGATAGATTTATTGATTCTTAAAAGATCTTGAAGAATAATTCTTCCGCTACCAATGGTCATGTGGCCAACTTCAGAATTACCCATTTGTCCTGATGGAAGCCCTACAGCTTCTCCAGATGTTAATAATTCTGTATGAGGAAAGTTTTTTAGCAAGAAATCCCAACAAGGAGTCTTTGCTTGTGCTATAGCATTATGCTGCAGGTCGTTGCTATTACCAATACCCCAGCCATCTAAGATACATAAAACTATCGGTTTATAAATATTAGTCAAATTAATATCCTGAACGTATGCGGTCTACTAATTGTTTTACTGTGGGAACAAAGCCATTTTTATAGAATTCATCATCAGCAAATCTATAAGCATTATGTCCAGAAAACATCAATTCATTATCAACATCAGCTCCACATGCTATGTTTTGTAAGGTTTTTTGAATACAGAAGCTACGAGGATCAGCTTTCTTGCCAGTGGAAAAGTCGTCGTGATCTTTCCAGTTACTAAATTTACAATGACTTAAGCAGCCCATGCAGTTGATTTGGTCAACCAAAATATTATGAGCTTGATCTTTTGTGACAAAAATAATGGTAGAGTCTGGAGTTTTCATCGCTTCATCATAGCCCTGAGACATCCACGTATTTACATCTTTTAAATCAGATGCTGCTATGTATACAGGTCTTCCTCTGGGGCCTAAAGCTAATGCGGTATCATAATGCTCTCCTGGGCTGGTTGCATAAGAAACTTGTCTTATCTCGCGTCCTTGTAATTCTTTAATAAAGCTGTTCTCTACGGCAGAAGAATAAAATCCTGTTGGGCTATAACGATTTAGATAAATATCTCCCTTCTTGAGGGTGAGTAATTTCTTTTTCCATTGATCTGAGACAGGGCTTTCTTCAGTTAAAATAGGACGAGTACCAAATTGGAAGGCAATCTTACCAATTTCTGGATTATTAAGCCAATTTGCCCATTCACTTAAATGCCACACTCCTCCAGCCATAATGATTGGTACATTAGCCAATCCAACTTCATTCATAAACTTGCGTAACTGCGCAACTCTTGGATATGGATCTTCAGGAATTGTAGGATCTTCACTGTTAGAAAGGCCGTTATGTCCTCCAGCTAACCACGGATCTTCATAAACCACGCCACCTAATAACTCAGGAGTTTTATAATAAGATCTTTTCCATAAAGCGCGCATAGCACGCATTGAAGAAACAATAGGATAATAATAGATATTATATTTTTGAGCAATTTCAGCTAATCTATAAGGCATGCCAGCGCCACAGGTGACGCCATTAATTAACCCTTTAGTTCCTTCTAAAATGCCTTGTAGAATAGTTTCAGCCCCACCCATTTCCCACAATATATTAATATGGATAGAGCCTTGTCCCTTGGAAAGGTCATGAGCTATTTGAGCTTGAGTAATGCCCCCTTTAATTGACAAGTCAATCAATTCTAAGTGACGCTCTCTTCTAGTTTGTCCTGTATATTCATAAGGAATGCGCACATTATTTTGATCATATGAAGAAGCATTAACTCCTGAAAAAGTACCAACTGCTCCAGCAGCTGCAAAAGCTCCTGAAGATTGGCCGCTACTAATTGCAATACCTTTTCCACCCTCTATGATAGGGTATACTTCTTTGCCTGAAATTATAACAGAATCTAATTTAAATGACATTTATTCACGCTATATTAAGTTAATATATTTTGTGGACATTATATTTATATAATCTGCTTAAGTATAGAAAATTTTTCTATAATCAGATTATTTCTTATTTTTCTTTATAAAAAACTATCCTAGCTTTAATTTTGGGATATTCAAGAAATAAAATAAATTATTTATTGCGAATTTGTACTAACCGCGATATCTTAAAGAGATGGTCTATGCAACGGCTGTAAAAAATAAAGAACTCAAAATTATGGATATATTATGATAAAAAAAACTCTGGCTTCGGTTTTAATCTTTTCTTTAACACAGTTTGCTATGGCAAAAGATGAAGATAAAGTGGTGGCTGATGTTAATGGAAAACCTATTTATGAATCTAACGTAAAAAATAGAATTGAAAAATTTATTGAATTTAACGGTTTTGGTGGTGGTCAAAGTTTTAATTATGATAAGCTTGATCAAGAGATGAAGAATGATATTATACAAAATATTGTGTTAGGTGACTTGGTTCTTGAAGAAGCTCGTAAAGCAAAAACTAATGAAACTGAAGAGTTTAAGAAAACTATTCATTTCACAGAAAATCAGTTAATGCAGAAAGTCTTTTTAGAGCAACTTGTTAAGAACTCCATTAATGAAGCAAAAATAAAAGAAGAATATAATAAAATTATAAAAGAACAATCTAATATTGATGAATATAAAGTTAGCCATATTTTAGTTAAAACAGAAGAAGAAGCTAAAGATATTAAGAAAAAGCTTGATTCAGGGGCTGATTTTGCAGTTTTATCTAAAGAGTTTTCTTTAGATAATAATAAAGATAATGGTGGTGATTTAGGATATTTTTCAAGTGGACAAATGGTTCTACCCTTCGAGCAAGCTACAGAAAAATTGAAAATAGGTGAGATTTCTGCTCCAGTGAAGACAGATTTTGGCTATCATATTATTAAACTTGTTGATAAGCGTAAGCTTAAGGTAGCAAGTTTTGAAGAGATGCGTGGTAAGATATCAGAAGATCTTTCAGCTAAATTTGTTCAAGAATATATTGAAAAGCTAAAAGAAACCAATAAAGTTAAGTTTTTTTAAGGCCATGGATATGCCTCATCAAAAAATAACATTATATAAGAATGATTTACCTGATGATTTATTAATCCAAGGGGATATAGCTATTGATACAGAGACTATGGGGCTTAACAATAAGCGTGATCGCCTCTGCTTAATACAGATCTCTGATCAAGAAGGTAAGGTTTATATTGTACAAATGGAAAAAGGAGTAGATAGAGCTCCCAATCTAAGCAAAATTCTTACTAATTCAGAAGTTCAAAAAATATTGCATTTTGCTCGATTTGATATTGCGGTTATTTATCAATATTTAGGTATTATGATGAATAATATTTTTTGTACCAAGATTGCTTCTAAATTAACCAGAACTTATACAGATTCTCATGGTCTTAAAGATTTATGTAAAGATTTAATTGCAGTTCAATTATCCAAGCAGCAGCAATCTTCAGATTGGGGAAGTGATACCTTAAGCAAAGAGCAGTTGACTTACGCTGCTAGCGATGTTTTATATCTGCATAAATTGAGAGATCATTTAAAAATTCTATTAATCAGAGAAAATAGAATGGAATTGGCGCAAAAATGTTTTGATTTTCTTCCTAATAGAGCTTTGTTGGATCTAGCTGGCTGGGAAAATGTTGATATTTTTGCACATAGTTAAAAATAGAAAGACAAAGTTATGGCAAATAAAACCGCACAAAAAGTTATTAATTCTGCTATAGAAGGTTTGCAAGCTTTATCAAGCTGCTTGGATAAAAATTTTGATTCCTTAATTGATGAAATTATCAAGCATAAAGGGAGAATAATAGTTAGCGGTATGGGAAAAAGTGGGCATATTGCTAGAAAAATTGCGGCTACTTTATCTTCTACTGGTACCTCAGCCTTTTTTATTCATCCAGGTGAAGCAAGCCATGGTGATTTGGGAATGATTCAACCGGATGATATGGTGTTATTGCTTTCAAATTCTGGTGAAACCGCAGAACTAAAAGATATAATCAATTACTGTAAAAGATTTCATATTTTTCTAGTAGTTATGGTGAGAAAAGAAAATTCTACTTTGGCTTCTGCTGCCGATATATGTTTGTTATTACCAGCAATTCCAGAGGCCTTAGAATTTGACGCGCCAACCACTTCCACTACTATGATGCTAGCGCTTGGTGATGCAATTGCTTTAACTCTTCTAGATAAGAAAGGGTTTAGTAGAAAAGATTTTCAAACTTTTCACCCTGGAGGACGCCTTGGTGCATCATTTTTTAGAGTTAAAGATATCATGCATGTTGATTATGCTATTCCGATGGTTCAAGATGATGATACTGTAGCTACTGCGCTTGACATGATGAGCCAGAAGAAATTTGGTTGTACAGCGGTTCTAGATCATAATCAAAAGTTAGTAGGTATTTTTACAGATGGTGAATTAAGAAGAAGTGTAGCTATTCCTGATCTATTAAGTAAAAAAATTTCTGAGGTTATGAAGATAAATCCTTTAACTATCACATCGAATAGTTTGGTTGTTGAAGCTTTAGAGATAATGAATAGAAAGCTTATTACAGTGCTGTTTGTAGTGGATGATGATCAACATTTAAAAGGCTTAGTTCATATGCATGATTGTCTTAAAGTTGGTGCTACTCCAGAGTTAAGGTAATTATGTCTTACAAAATAAATAATCGTATAAAATTTATCAAAGTAATAAAATATTTTTGTGTTATTGCATCTTTTATTATTTTAGGAGTAACTGGCTATTTTATTTTTATTAATCAAAATAATAAAATACGCCAAGATACTTCCATTAAAGCAAGTCCTTCAGACAAAGAAGAAATTCATTCTCAAATTAGCAATCCTGATCTTTTAGGGTTAAGTTTAAATAATGGTCCTTATTATATTAAAGCTGATCAGATGAAAGAATTTTCTGGTTATGCAGCTTTCGTTAATCCAAAGGTGGAATTAATGATGAACCATCTAGATTGGCTTAATGTGGTATCAAAAACAGCTAAATTAACAAGAAGTGATAACCACCTGCAGTTGTTTGATGATGTAAAAGCAAATTTTAATAAACAATATTATTTTATTGGAGATCAGGCTGAAATATTAAAAGATGATTATATGATTCGTTCAGATCATTACTCCAAAATTTTTACTGATGAATATAACTTAGAATCAGATACTGGTTTTACTTTAAATTATGAAAATAAGACCGTTTTTTTTAATGGAAAAATAAATGCCAATATTAAGCAAAATAATATTACAACTAATATCACATCAAATAAATTTGATGTTTTTTGGCTTAAAAAGACAGGACATTTTTTAGGTGATGTAGTTTTAATTAGGGAGGAAACTAGGGTTGAGGCTGATAAAATGATCGCCATACTTAACCCTAAAACTGATAAATTAGATAAAATTTTTGCCTATGGTAATGTTAAAATAATTGATAAAGAAAATACTGCAACTGGAGAATATGGAGAATATATAGTAGCCACCGAAATTCTAACTTTGAAAGATCAAGTTAAGCTATATAAAGATAATAATGTGATTTCAGGGGAATTATTACATTATAATTTTACGACTAAAAAAGCAGATTTAGTTAGCTCTCCAAAATCTAATAATGGTAGAGTTAGGGCAGTTATTATTCCTAATAAGAAACATGAATAATCTAAAATTTAATTTCCAATTTGAAGATTTGTATAATAGCTTTAAGTTAAAAGAATTGGATTCTCATTTTCTTGAATATTTACCAATTTTCTTAAAAGAAGAATTGCTTAAAGTAAGAAATGGTTTTACTAAATGGACGTTAGAACATTCTAAATTGGCTATAGCTATAGCTCCTTTTTTAGAGAGTTTTCTGAGCGATTTTTTTTCTATAACCGAGGAGTTATCTTCTGCTAAGGAGCAATATGGTCCATTGGCTAAAATATATGAATGTAAGCGTTTATTTGTTCAGCGTTATGCTTTAAAACATAATACAGAACCAGCTAATGTTTTAGATCAATTATCTGCTTTAATATCCCCTAATCTAGAAAAATATGGAGTAACTCATTTTGAACAAATTTTCTCTGAATATGCTCTAAATTGGTTAGACTCTAAGGATCAAGAAAAATTAGATATCGCTGCTAAATATGCTGTTTGGGCGTGTTTAGATCCAGAAGGAATTAAAAAGCACCAGCCTGGTATTTTATTTAAATTTCCACATAAATTAGATTTTGATCATTTAGTGCCGGTAGAAAAACATAATAATCTTTGGAAGATTCCTGATGAGCAATGTCATGAGAGAAATGGTTTCAAACTTACTGATCCTGGCTGTGAATTAAATTTTGCGGTTGATCAGAGCCATTATTGTATTCATTGTCATAATCAAGAAAAAGATTCTTGTTCAAAAGGTTCTGTAAAAGAAGAAAAAAATGGTTGCCCCTTGGATGAGAAAATCTCTGAGATGAATTATCTTAAGAGCCAAGGCAGTATTATTGGGCCATTGGCCATGGCAATTATTGATAATCCTATGTTAGCAGCCACTGGTCATAGAATCTGTAATGACTGTATGAAAGCGTGCATCTTTCAGAAGCAACAGCCAGTTGATATTCCCCAAATTGAAACCAGGGTTTTAAAAGATGTTTTAAATCTGTCTTGGGGATTTGAAATTTATAGCCTTTTAACTCGTTGGAATCCTTTGTCTTTTGCCAGGCCTTATCCAAAAGATGATACTGGAGCAAAAGTTTTAGTAGCAGGAATGGGGCCAGCTGGATTTACTTTGTCTCATTATCTATTAAATGAGGGACATATAGTGGTGGGTGTAGATGGATTAAAAATTGAGCCGTTAGCAGAATTTCTTTATCAACCTATAAAGAAAGTTGATAAATTATTTGAAGAGCTTGATGAAAGGGTGATTGGTGGATTTGGTGGAGTAATGGAATATGGGATCACTAACCGTTGGAATAAAAATTTTCTGCTCTTAATTAGATTATTATTAGAAAGAAGATCTAACTTTAAATTATTTGGTGGTGTTAGATTTGGTAGTAATATAACTCCTAAACAAGCTTTTGCTATGGGATTCCAGCATGTGGCTTTAGCCTTGGGAGCCGGCAGCCCTAAATTATTGGATTTACCGGATGGTATGGCCAATGGTGTTCGCACGGCATCTGATTTTCTAATGTCTCTTCAGTTAGGTAAAGCTTATGAGCAAGATTCACTAACTAATTTGCAAATAAAAATGCCAGTAGTGGTTATTGGTGGAGGACTAACAGCTTTAGATGCAGCAACTGAAGCTGCTGCATATTATCCAGAATTAGTGAAAAAACTTGCTAAGAAATATAAGGGTGATGAGCAAAATGCTGAAGCTAAAGAATTCTTAGAGCATAATGAATTATTTAAAAATTCTGCTTCAAAACTTGCGGTGCTAAAATCTTTGGGTGGAGTTAAAATACTTTACCGTAATAAGTTGCAAAAAGCACCTAGCTATCGTTTAAATCATGAAGAAATGACCTCGGGATTAAAAGAGGGGATAGAATTTATAGAAAATATAACCCCTATAAAAATTTTGCTGGATCAATATGCTAAAGTTAAGGGGATAGAAGCAATTCAAATAATAGATGGAGAAGAAGTAAAAGTAACTTTAGACGCAAAAACTATTTTGATTGCCGCTGGAACTGTGCCAAATATAATTTTAGCTCAGGAATTTCCAGAATTTTTAAGTAAAGAAGGGCAATATTTTAAGAAACTTGAAGAGCAATTCATCACCTATAATGATGGTAAATATTCGATGAGTTTTTTTGGTGATCTACATCCAGATTATGCTGGAAATGTTGTTAAAGCAATGGCCAGTGCTAAACATGGTTATAAGGTGGTTTCAAAACTATTAAAGCTAGATGAATTAGATGCTAAAGAATTTTTTGGTAGATTGAGTAATAAACTAATTGCAAAATTAGTTGCAATTAATAGGCTCGCGCCCAATATAATTGAGCTGGTTATTCATTCTCCATTAGCAGCTGAGAATTTTGAACCAGGGCAGTTTTTTCGCTTGCAAAACTATGCTAATCAGGGCTTGCCACTAATGGAAGGGATAGCCCTCACTGGTGCTAAAGTAGATAAAGTTAATGGAAATATATCAACAATTGTCTTAGAAATGGGTGAATCTTCTAATTTATGTGCTAGTTTAAAAATAGGGAAACCTTTGGTGTTAATGGGGCCAACTGGTAGTCCTACAGAAATTCACCCTAATGAAAAAGTGATGCTGATTGGTGGTGGCCTTGGTAATGCAGTATTATTTTCTATAGGCCAGGCTTTTCGGGAGAAGGGCAGCAAAGTGCTATATTTTGCAGGTTATCGAAAAACTATTGATCGTTATAAAATAGAGGAAATTGAGGAAGCTGCAGATCAAATAATCTGGTCTTGTGATGAAAAATACCTTGAAGTCACTAGGCCCCAGGATAAAGCTTTTCACGGAAATATTGTGGAATCTATAATAAATTTTGCTCAGAACAATCCAGAAATCTTAAAAACTATTGACAGAATTATTGTGATTGGTTCAGATAAAATGATGCATGCAGTTAAGAAAGCTCGCTTAGGCATTCTTGCGCAATATCTAAAGCCTAAGCATATTGCAATTGCTAGCATTAATTCCCCGATGCAATGCATGATGAAAGAAATTTGCGGACAATGTTTGCAAAAACATATTGATCCAATAACCGGTCAAGAAAGTTATGTATTTAGTTGCACTAATCAAGACCAGGAAATGGATAGGGTTGATTTTATGCATCTTGAAGCCAGATTATCTCAGAACCATTTGCTAGAAAAAATGTAACCCCCAATCATTATGTATAGCAGCACCTTGCATTTTAACTACATTGTCTTCAAGGAATAATGGATCACGTATTATAGAGAATGGTATTTTTGCTAATGCTTGATCTTTTGACGGTACATATGAAGCATTATACATATCCACATTTTCATATTTAATATGAGCCACCAGACTTTCTTCTAATTGTCTTTGTGCTTCCTCGATAGATTCTTTATCTTCTTGCTCTTTAGGATTGATTGGTCTTTCTAAGGTTAATTTGGTAGAAATTGCTAATATTATTTCTTTAGGTGCTTCGCTTGTAAAGCTTAAAGCTTGAGTTAGTTTTTCTTCTTGTTGCTCTCTTCCGATAGACTCCGTGCTTTCTCCTTCTGCTTTTTGAGAATTAGACCCTGAAGATTCTTGAGTCGTGCCATCAGTTTCTGAATTGTCTACGGTAGAATCATCTGCTGCTTGGATGTTTGGTGCGAATGTAGGAAACACTTGCAATCCTGTCAATGGATCTCTGAAATATTGAAATATTTCACCGTTTGCTAGATTTTGCCAAAGTTCGATCATTAAAGTATAGCCATTTATATCATAGATGTTATCGCTCTTTAGTAAAGCATATCCTCCTGTAGTTGGAACCATCGCCACTGAAGAGTCATAATATTGAAATTCTTGGCTAGCTGCAGCTTCTCTTAGCTCGTCTAATTCCCACTTTATATGTTGGTATTTAGTGGACATTTCATCGAATTTATTCTGCAATTTTTTTATTTCTTTTTCTAGCTTTACTACTGTCGGATCTTTAGCTTTATTTACAGAGGTAGGCACTATTGCAGGTGTTTTTGAATCGTCTCCAAAATCACCAAATGTTAGTGTAGGCAATTCTTGGAGCAAAAAGTTATCAGGTATAATGACGGATAGTTCATCGATGCTTGCTAAAATTCTAGCTTTACCACTATCTCCATCTTCGTCATTATCTGGTTTTGAGGATATTTCTTCTAGTTTAGGAGAAGGTTTTGCTGCAGCTTCTTCTTCTATAATAAGAGTTGCTTGGCATTCTTCTGATGTTAATTTTTTAGGTTTAGGTTTAGGCCTAGGTTTCTCGGTTTTATAGGAAACTTTTATCCAATCATCATTAGTATCTTCATCTTTAGCCTGGTTTAACGAAGCTTCGGCTATAGTTTTTGGAGTAACGGGAGATGGTTTTTCTGATTCTAATTTCTTAGGCTTAGGCTTTTCTAGTGGTTTAGGTTTAGTTTTGCTTACAGTTTTCTGGGATAACGCTTCTTGTAAGGATTCTTGTTGAATGAGCCACCGCGTTGCGTCTTCGCGATCTAATCTTGCTAAAAAATCTGCAAATTCTAGAAAATCTGGAAGCTTGGTTCTATCTATATTATTTACTGTTAGTGAATCTTTTATCTGGTCAAATTTTGTAGATATGAAGCTTGCTTTATCTATAGTGTTTCTATATTCAAATACTAATGCAATAAATTTATAATATCCCTCTATTTTTGCAGCAGCTTTAGCTTTTGCTTCCGCTTTAGCTTTTGGTTTTGCCTTTAATTCATCTTTTATATAATTTTTTACTATATCTTCGTAAAATGGCTCAAATATTCCTAATATTTCTGCTTTAAATTTATCAGCAGTATTTGATATTATGGTATTATATAGTTCCAGCTTCAATAAATTATTAGCATATAAGTCTTGGATTAAGATATCTCGTGTTCTTTCTCCACTTCTGGATACGATAAGATTAAGAATTCTGAGCTGATCTTCTGGCTGATATAATATCCATATTTGCGGCTGCATAAACAATTTACAGATTTCTTCATCTCCTCTAATCATCGCATAGCCAGCATTTATAACTAATTTTTCATAGAAATCATCTGTTGTTGTGCTTACAATTGATTTGTATTTAATATATTGTTTCAATGCGTATTTAACAATATTATCGCGGCTATATCTTACTGCTAAAGTTAACGTCATATCAACATTAAGTTGAAAGCCTGAAGACATTGAGTCGTGCAAGGTATTTTTAAAATATTCTTCATTATTATCAATAACAGCTCCAAGCGTTTTATGATATAAGTCTTCAGAGTCTCCTAAGATGGATGATAATTTGTTTCGATCGAGTTCTGATATGCTATTAAGCATTTCTTGCAGTTTTTTATTTGAAATATGAAATGCAGTTTTTTCAGTTAATAAAATTAATAATGGATCTACCTCAAAAAATAATAGATTATTAATGATTCTAGAAGTTATCATTAATAAATAATATGCTTCTGTATAACTAGAGAGTTCAGATTCTGGGAAAGATAGTAATGTATTTAAATCAACTAAATCTTTATTTAACATTGAAGTTTTATCTTGGTCTTTGCCTGGCAAATCAGGATGAACCAATTGGCTATAGATGCTTTTATGATTTCTTGCCGCTTCTTCTTCTATTTGTCTTTTAAAAGCAGTTATATCGCCATATTGAGTGAGGTCAAATAATCTGCTAATTAATGGATGGTTTCTGTGTGCCTCTAGTGTTTCTGCTACAATTCTTGTATGTGTTCTTTGGGGAACGTCTATATATTCTATTAATCTACTTAAGCTGATTGAACCATCTCTTGGTCTGACATCTACATGAAAATTTAAGCTTTCAAAAAAAACATCTAGAGAAGTTTTTTCTGCTGTTTTTTTAATTCCTTTACCTTTCATTTTGTAGTTCCTTGTATCAATACTGGCTAATATTTGATTGAGGTTAATAGCATAAAGCAAAATATTTGTCTAAATATTTTTTTATAAGCTACTAGTGCTCTGTAATAAAACGTAATATTTGTTGATTTGTATTTACTAATCAATTGTTTTATCTTTACAATGTAAAAATTATTTTAGGAGAGCTGTTTTGTTCATAAAAAATCAACGTACAATAAGAAATAAAGTGAGTTGTTTTGGTATCGGTTTACATAGTGGTGGATTTGTTAACATGTCTTTATTGCCAGCGCCTATAGATAATGGTATCAGCTTTCGTAGAGTTTCTGCAAATAAAGCAATAATTGGTGAAATTAAAGCAGAATATGATTTGGTTTCAACAACTTTTCTTGGAACTAATTTAGTTAGCCGTGACGGTAAAATTAAAGTGGCAACTGTTGAACATTTAATGGCAGCTCTTTGGGGCTGTGGTATTGATAATGCTATTGTAGAAGTTGACGCAGATGAAATGCCAATAATGGATGGTAGTTCAGATCATTTTGTGTTTATGATTGAGTCAGCAGGTATACAAGAGCAAAAGGCAGGAAGACGCTTCATTGAAGTGTTACGTAAAGTTGATATTTCTGAGGATGGTGCTCATGCTTCAATATCTCCTAATAGTGATTTCTCAGTTAAAATGGATATAGCATTTGATGATCAAGTTATCGATAAACAATCATGTAGTTTTTATGCTAATAGTAATTCTTTTAAAATAGAATTATCTAAGGCGCGTACTTTTGGTTTCTTAAAAGATGTAGAAAAACTAAAAGAATTGGGGCTTATTATAGGTTGTTCTTTGGATAATGCTATTGTTATTGTCGAAAATAAAGTTCTTAATGATAATGGATTACGTTATAAAGATGAATTTGTTCGCCATAAAGTGTTAGATTCTATCGGTGATTTATATCTTTCTGGTTCCAGGATTATGGGGCATTTTCATGGTGTTAAATCTGGGCATTCATTGAATAATAAATTACTCCATAAATTATTGAGTGATAAATCAGCTTGGAGAATGGTTCAGTTTAATGATAAATTTGATCATCTATTAGCTAGTTAATCAAATGCATAATGATAATTTATTTCAAATAATCAATCAAGCATGGCAAGAACGTGATGGCAATATAGATTTCGCTAAAGAGGCGGTGTCTAAAATTATTGCCAAGCTTGATAGTGGTGAAATTCGTGTTGCTGAGAAATTGGATAATGCTTGGTTTGCTAATGAATCAATCAAAAAAGCTATATTATTATCCTTTAAACTTAATAATTCAAATCTAATACCCCATGATCCTTTCAATTACCATGATAAGATTGATTTAAAATTCACCAATTGGATGGCAGAAGATTTTGCTAGAGCGGGGATCCGCGCTGTGCCTGGTAGTGTTGTAAGAAAATCTGCTTATATCGCCCCTAATACTATTTTAATGCCATGTTTTATTAATGTGGGGGCTTATATAGATAGTGGCACTTTAGTTGATACGTGGTCCACTATTGGCAGCTGTGCGCAAATTGGTAAGAATTGCCATATTTCTGGAGGAGTTGGAATAGGGGGGGTGTTAGAGCCCTTGCAGGCCAATCCGGTTATTATCGAAGATAATTGCTTTATAGGTGCTAGAAGTGAAGTTGCTGAAGGAGTTATAGTTGAAGAGGGCTCGGTTCTTTCAATGGGCGTATTTCTAGGCCAATCAACCAGAATATATAACCGCATGACTAAAGAAATTATTTATGGTAGAATTCCCGCGTATTCTGTGGTGGTTCCTGGAAGCTTGCCATCAGAAGATGGTAGTCATTCTCTTTATGCGGCGATAATTGTTAAGCAAGTGGATTTCAAGACCAGAAGCAAAACCTCCATTAATGAATTGCTACGAAATTAATTATTATAATATGTTATTTGTGGGCAGTGTTAAGAAGCATTGCTATATGTCATTATTTCTTATTTCTTAAGGTTTTAGCTTTTCCTTTTAGCGCAACTTGTTTGCTTCTAGCAAAAACTAAATCATCTTCTTCTACGTTGTTTGTTACTACGCTTCCAGCGGCAATAAACGCCCCATTTTTTATGGTTATTGGAGCAATGAGGCAAGTGTTTGACCCAACGGAAACTTGATCACCTATAATGGTTTTTGATTTTGTCTTTATACCATCAAAATTACAAGTGATGGTACCTGCACCAATATTGCTATTCATACCAATTTCGCTATCACCAATATAGCTTAAATGACTCACTTTGCTGTTATTACTAATGATACTGTTCTTAACTTCTACGAAATTGCCTATTCTTGCATTTGCTGATATTTCTGTCTGCGGGCGAATTCTGGCAAATGGACCAATACTAGTGTTGTCGCCGATATTCGCTCCTTCAATATGGCTAAATGAGCGGAGTATAACATTATCTCCTAAAGCAACTTTTTTACCAATAAATACATTTGGGTAAATTGTTACATCTCTGCCAGCTTGAAAATCATAAGAAATGTATGAGCTTTTAGGATTGATAATGCTAATGCCTTGCTTCATTAATTTTGAGGTAATTTTTTCTTGCATAATATCTTGAGCGATGCTTAGTTCTTCTCTGGTATTGAATCCCATCACTTCTTTTTCGTCTATTTCTAATACCGAACAAGTTACATCTTTCTGAGAAATTATTTTCACTATATCAGTGAGGTAAAATTCTTTTTTAGAATTTAAGTTTTTTATCAAAGGAATAAACTCATGCAAATGAGTGTTTTTAATTGAATAAATGCCTGAATTACAAAGAGTTATAAGTTTTTCTTCATCTGAGGCTTCATTAAATTCTACTATTTCTAAAAGATCATTATTATAGGTGACTAGTCTACCATATCGATTAGGTTTATTGCACTGAAATGCTACGATTACTGCATCTGTAGATTTCTTATTAATCTTGTTTATTGTTTCTAAAGTAATAAAAGGAGTGTCTCCATATAAAATTACGCTATTTCCATCCAAGTTAATATGAGGTAAGGCATATTTTACTGCATGAGCAGTGCCAAGAGCTTCCTCTTGGATAACGTGAACAATGCCGCTGCATTCTTCATCTGCAAAATTTCTTACATCTTCCATATTAGGTGAGGTAATCAAAATAATCTGATTAGGATTGGAATTAATAGCGGTTTCAAGAATATAGCCTAAAGCT
>CAZJZY010000007.1:33986-62695 GCA_964550685.1 uncultured Rickettsiales bacterium
GTTCTGCTATTAGATGCATAACTTTTGGTAAGTTAGAGTGCATACGAGTGCTTAAACCTGCGGCAAGAATGATGAAGCTTGTGCTAGACATTTAAAATCCTTTTATTTGCTTGATTACTTTGAAAGATTTTAGTCTTTTTTTAAGGGGCCTTCAAGCTTAAAAGTATTTTTTATTCTATAGATTCAAAACAATCTACCCCCACCTTTCCTAATATAATTTCTTCGTTTTGTAAATGGAGTTGATAATCAAAGAATTTTTCTTTAACACAACTAGTTCCATCATTATTTTTATCTTGATGCCAAACTACCATTATTAAAGAGTCTTTCAGACAGGAGTGCTTGATCTTATCCATTACTAGAGATCTTGCTTCTGGGTCTAGTGGGCCAAAAATTTCATCTGCTATTAAAATTTTAGGGCAAGTTAAAAGTTCTTTTATTAGGAATAATTTTTTCTTTTGTCCACCGCTCAATTCTTTGCAATCTTCTTGGATCTCATATAGTGAATTTTCAGTTAAATTATTTTTAAACACTTGTAGATCATTGATATGTTGGAGCATATCTTGGCTATAAAGATTATTATTAGAGATTTTATTTGGATACATAATTAAATCAAATAAGTTTATTTTAAATGGAATATAATCTTTCTGAGGCATTACGCTAATGGACGGAGCAGGATAAGTTATATTACCCTGTATAACTGTGAAGCTTGGGTCAGATATTTTTTCTATAACATATTGCAATAATGTGGACAGAGAGGACTTACCGCTGCCGTTAGCTCCAGTAATTGCATAAATATTACCTATAAACAATTCTAACGTTTCAATATGTAATCTAGTTTGTTGCTCTTTAGTTCCTCTAGTGAATTCAAGATTATTGATTTGTAGATATTCCAAATTCTCATCAATTATGAAATTGATTTTAGGAATTGTATTATTGGTCGAATTTAAATAATCAAATAATTCATTAAGTCTAGTTGCGGCTGCTTCTACTTCGCTAAAACTTGCTTGGTTTTTTGATTTAAATAAAATGGAAGCTAATAAAGTTTCAAGTGTGCGAGTATAAAGAAATAATTCTTCAATAGTAATTATACCTTTAACACTCATGTTAGCGACAAGCATATTTAATCCAGTATATAAAACATGTTGATCATAAAAACCTCTAAAAGCTTCTATCATGCTAGAAAATACAGATTTACCTATAACATTTGAATGTATGCATTGCTGTAGTTTGCTCCATTCATCATGGGTGTAGTTCAATCCATTTTTCTGCAGAATAGTTACTGCATATTCTTTATCATGTTCATTAGTTTTAGCAAATTTAGACAAACAAAATGTTTTTTGTTCAGCAAATTCTTGTTTCTTTTCAATTAAATACTGAAAGACAATGTTAAAAAAATAATCAGCAGAAACAACTATTCCAATTCCAGTATAAGCTTCAAAGTTTAAATATGGTATTTTGCTTAATTTGGGTACTCCAAACAGTATCCATTTTAAGATTTCATTGTCAGAAGACGATATAGTTTCCACATCATTTAAATATGATTGAGTGGTATGATTAGTTTTTGATGTCTGAATGAAATGATCTTTTTTTAATAAGTGATTATCCATAAGTTTGTTTTGAATTAGAGCGGTAAATTTTTCATTGTTATAAGAGTTAACTCCATCAACTGCAGTTCTAACAGCGGTATACATTGAAGCAATAGCCAAATATTTGAATGATAAAAAAATAAAGCCTTTATATCGTTCAACATTTCCTGCGCTTATTTTGGCAAATACATTTGTTTTTTCTTGCATCTTTGTTAATAGGTAATTGCCATAGAATCCCATGCCAATTTGTAAATTAGCCATTGTGATATAATGGCCTTCTAATAATGGATCTAATATTTCTGGCTCAATAAATTGGGCCATTGCATTATAAGATTTTTTAAAATGACTTGGAGCAAATAATTGCTCTATTATTGCTGGTTCATATTTTGATATCAGTAATCCAGTAACAGCTCCCCCTAAAGAAATAACTGCGCTATATTCTGGAAAATATTTAGAAGCTAAGCCATTTGCAATTACTCCTCCTGAAGTTTCCCAGGAGATATCATGCTCACCTTCTTTAGATAAGAAGTAATCAGCTATTCCAGAAAAAGCAGATAATTTATATGCATATTCAGTGGGAATCGCGTTCATAATACAAATACTATAAGTTATCGTGGGTGGAATTAGATGATGTAATAAGTTGGAATTTATAGCACTTTTAGTGATTATGGCGGCGGCGCTGGCGCCAGCAAATTTAACTATTTGGGTTTTATCATCTATATTGTGATAAATTAACGATCCTAATAACGGCAAATAACTAAGAGAGTGGTCTTCTAAATTTCCATTATTTACATTATTTTTAACCAAACAAGCAGAAATAGAAAAGGTAATACCTTCCAGAAGTTTGCTAGAAATTGGTTCATTGGCTTTAAATGGAGTGAATAGTCTAAAAAATAGAAATGGAGCTGCAAAGCTTATGCAATCTGAATTGCTAATAATATAATTATTCCATAAATTGTTTAAGCTATCTTTAGAAAAATATGTCAATTATTAATATTTAATCTCCGCCTATTGGAATATACTTACAAATAAATTTAAATTCTTGTTCTATATCGTTGGGTTCAAGGTGTATATGTAAGTCTTTTGTTGAAGCTATACTAGAAATATCTAGTATGTTTTCTAGTTCATATTGATAATCTCGATGATGACATTCCCAATCTAAAATTTGTTTTAACGCTCTAACTTTAGCTTTGCTTTCGTTAGGTGCAACAACAAATATATTTTTGTGGAGTTCGGTGAATTGATTTTTATCATATCCTCCCAGATTAACAAAGTATAATTTGTTTTCCGTATTTAATGGAGCCTCATTTTTTAGTTTAATGAGATGCCCATCGGCGTAATTTAATTCTCCCCATGCGTCAATATGTAAACTTCTAGGGGTACCCCACCAAGTGTCCTTTAATGATTGATGAGTATCAGCAATATTCTCTGCGATAACAAATCTTATGTCATGAAGCTCAATAAACGCTTTTTCATGAATACCACCAATGTAAATCGCAAATAATTTCATTATCTATACCTTTGAGGTATTAATTCTACAGTTAAAATTACTAAACTAAGGTATCCTTTCTGTCAATAAAATAACTGTAATTTCTATTATCTTATTTTTAAAGTTGATAGGCCAATAATTGCAAATATAACTGCTATAATCCAGAATCTTGTAACAACTTTAGATTCACTCCAGCCTGATTTTTCAAAATGGTGATGAATAGGGGCCATCTTAAAGAATCTTTTTCCTCCGGTTAGTTTAAAATAATAGACTTGAATTATCACTGATAAAGCTTCAATTACGAATAAACCACCGATAATTGCCAATAGCACTTCGTGTTTCACTATTGCACTGATGGTTCCTAGGGCTCCACCACATGCAAGACTTCCGACGTCACCCATAAAAATTTCAGCTGGTTGTGCGTTATACCACAAAAATCCTAATCCTGCGCCAATCATCGCTGCGCCAAATACAGCTAATTCTGCGCTTCCTTCAACATATTGAATATGCAAATAAGATGCAAATTTTGAACTTCCTGTTAAGTATGCTATGAGAGCAAAACAAGCAGAGGCTATAATTATAGGCATAATCGCCAAGCCATCTAAACC
This sequence comes from uncultured Rickettsiales bacterium, assembly GCA_964550685.1. Classification (GTDB taxonomy): domain Bacteria; phylum Pseudomonadota; class Alphaproteobacteria; order Rickettsiales; family CANDYO01; genus CANDYO01. The sequence continues at coordinate 37,670 of CAZJZY010000007.1, forward strand.
ATCCGTTAGATTTACTGCGTTAGAAGCACCAACAATGACCACGGTTATAAATGGGATGTAAAACCAGCCAAAATTTATCAATAAATCTTTAAATAATGGTAAGGTAATGTGCGAGGCGTAAGAAGAATCGGCAACACTTTGAATCCCAAGGCCAGCTATAATTGCTATAGAAATTTGATAGAGCAATTTTATCTTCCCAGGGACCCCTTTAGGATTATATTTTGAAACCTTTAGATAATCATCAATAAATCCTAATATTGCATAAGCTAAAGTGACAAATATTACCACCCAAAGATAATGATTATTTAAATCTCCCCATAAAAGAGAAGAGGCCATCACTGAAAAAATAATAGCTATGCCTCCCATGGTGGGTGTGCCTTGTTTTGATAAATGTTGTTGTGGCCCATCATTTCTAATTGGCTGTCCTTTATTAAAGGTTTTACGCAAATAACTAATTAATGGCGGCATTATAAAAAGAGTAATAAGTAGTGAGGTTAAAATAGCTCCAGCGCTTCTAAAAGTGATGTAACGTAATAAGTTAAAGCCTTGGAAATATTCAGCTAATGGGTAAAACACACTATAAAGCATTTAGACGCTTCTCCTTTAATATTAAAATCTATAATCTAATTATGCTACTATAACATCTAATAAATGGATAGGTAAAAATTTCCGTTAAACTAATTATGCATAAAATTATGCTTGGAGTTTGTTTGTAAGTTTGCTATAAACTGTATTATCCATGTTTTTGCGGTCGTGGCGGAATGGTAGACGCGCAGCGTTGAGGTCGCTGTTCTTTAAGTGGAGTGGAAGTTCAAGTCTTCTCGACCGCACCATGGTGGATCTATTTAAAACTACTAGGTCTATAGAAGAGAAGTTCTTGTTTGTTCGCGTGTTTTTCTGCCCAAAAGCTATAACTCGCAGTTAAGTTGAGTAACAAAGTCTATGATAGGGTCTAATTTATCACATAGCCATGGCGCATTATCTTGAGAATCTACAATACCTATCATTTCATAACCACTGCAGATAATATTTTTATTAGGATGATTCGATATAATTCTTGCTAGTAAAGCATTAGCGCCTTTGATAAGAAAATTCACTTTATTTATATAGGTTTGTTGAGTTGGAGCAGTTTCGCAGCTGTAAGATTTATTAAAAGCACTCCACCCATTATTATCACAATATTCAAAGCAGATTGTCATATAGGGAATTTCTATTGGTGGATACATCTCTATATCATCTATATTATCAGGGCAAGTTTCAGAGTCTTCCATGGTTAGTCCTGTAAATTAGAATCATAAAATAAACTATATAACTTATCTAGAACCATATTAAGCATAAATACTTCGTTATCATCGTTAGGTATAATATTGTTTGGATTTATAAAATTTAAACAATATTGAAAAATGCAATCTTGATTATAGATGATGGCTCTATAAAGAATGTCGAGCGCATTAAAGCCAGGGTCATTTATATTGTTACTAAAAATATCTATTATTTTGTTATAATTGCTATTTTTAAATAATATATCTATGTCAATAATATCATTTCCTGCCATAACGCCATATGTTATTGTTCTAAGATCTAGCTATTTATATAACAATTATAATTTTTGTCTATAATAATTACAGGCATTAAACTTAATCTAAGTTATTTAGTGGTATTATGGCAGTTTATGGCTACCACGTCGTAGATAGGATGTTCCATGGTGGATATAGCCGGGCTACTTGAAAACATCCATCCTTCGAAGATTCTATGATATTCGGCACTGTCAGTTTTCCTCTCCGATATATCTAATAAAATTTTATTTTCAGATAGATCATATGGGGATGCTTGCCAGCATGAAAGAACTTTTATTTTGAGTAATTCAAATGATTTTTCAGAATTAACTTTTATGTCTAAATATTTTATTTTAGCAGTAATTTTATTAAGGATTTGTATAGTGGCGAAAGATTTATTATTTACGAAGTTATCATCAAAAGCTTCATTATTAGTTAAAGTTTGTTCTTCTGAATTATCATCAATCATCATAATTTGTTCTTCTGTGGTATCATTTGCTATTGTTATTAAAGAAAAAATAGTTAGTAAAATAATCAATAAAATTCTAAACATAGATGTCTCTTAATATTTTTAATAATTCAGCATGATTTAAAACGGATAAATATCTAGGAATATTACTGGGAATATCTGCTTTGCCAAATAATATTCCTTTGCATCCTAAATTTTCTGCTGTTTTTAAGTCAACTAAGCTGTCACCGATAAACCATACATCAGTATAATCTGTTATATTTGCATCTTGCAATGCAAATTTTGCTGGAGTGGCTGAAGGTTTATCTTCCTCAAGATCTCCTGCGCCAATTACTTGATTGAAATAATCCTTCCATAGAAATTTTTCATGGATTTCATGGCGTAATCTTGGGCCATTCTTATTGCTTACCACAGCCGTATATACATTATTTTGAGATAGTAATTTTAGAACTTTTTCTGAATTCTCTAAAGCTTCTAAATTTTTAGAATTTTCTAGATAATGCTTATAATAAACGTCTCTCGCTTCTTTTACATTATCAGTAAAAATATGATAAAAATAATCTCTTAATGATCTATTTATATCAATATTCTTTTCTTCTAATATTTCTTTAGAGATGTTAAAATGAGCAAAAGTGGCAGCTAAAGATTTATCGATGATTGGCTTAGCATTAACTAATGTATCGTCAAAATCAAAAATGATTGCAGAAGGTTTAGTATGGGCATTCATAATTTATTCCTCATGAGTCCCAATATCTAAGCTCTTTAATTTACGGTGCAGGGCTGATCGCTCCATTCCAATAAAATTTGCCATTTTAGTGATATTTGAATCAAACCTGGTTAATTGTGTTAATAAATATTGCTTCTCGAAAGCTTCCCTAGCATCTCTAAGTGGCATATCAATAGAGTTTGATATGCTAACATTGTTAGGTGTTGTAGCAACATGAGATGAGGTATTATTTAGCAATTCTGGAGGAAGCATATCCACAGTGATTAATTTGTCTGAACTAGAATCTGACATAATAAGTAGCCATTCTATAACATTGCGTAATTGGCGAATATTTCCTGGCCAACTGTAATTTTGTAGCGCTAATATAGTTTCGGTGGCAAGTTTACGTAATGGAAATCCAGAATATTGATAGAAATAATGTAAGAAAAATTCACTTAAGATTTGGATATCTTCTCGTCTTTCTGACAAGGAAGGAACAGCAAGTTCAATTACATTTAATCTATAGAACAAATCTTCTCTAAATTTTCTTTGAGCAATTTCTTGCTTTAAATCTTTACTACTGGAAGAGATAATTCTCACATCTAATTTGACAACGTTTTTACTGCCATTTCTAGCAAAATTACTGTTTTGTAAGAAGTTAAGTATTTTGCTTTGAACATTTATTGGTAAATCAGCCACTTCATCTATAAATAAAGTTCCCATATGAGCAAGCTCTAGTACTCCAACTTTTCTAGGGTGAGAAAAAACATCTCTACTTTCTTCGCCAAATAATTCAAGCTGAGCTTTTTCTTCAGACATACCGGCTGCAGAAAATACTATAAATGGTTGGGTTCTGCGCTTAGATTTCTCATGTAATAGCTTGGCGATTAATTTCTTTCCACTTCCATGAGGTCCAGTAATTAATACTCTACTTGAGGTGGGGGCTATTTTTAAAATAGATTGTTTTAATGAGCTCATTACAGCAGAGTTACCAATTAATTTTTGAGCTTCTGTGGCTTGCATTCTAAGTTCAGCGTTTTCTTTCTGTAGTTTTGCAACTTCACAAGCCCGTTTGATGGTAATTATTAGCTTATCTTCACTGAATGGCTTCTCTATATAGTCATACGCTCCCATTTTGATGGCGTTTACAGCTGTTTCTATATTACCATGCCCGCTAATAACCACCACTGGAAGATATGGGTATTTCTTTTTAATTATTTCCAAAATGCCAAGACCATCCAATTCACTTCCTTGAAGCCAAACATCTAAAATAACCATAGTTGGCACTTTGTCATCCAGCATGGATAGTGCTTGTAGATCGCTAGAAGCGACTCTGGTTTCATATTCTTCATCTTGTAGAACGTCGCAAATAAGATTACGAATATCCGCCTCATCATCTACTACTAAAATATTATAAGTCATAATTCCCCTTTAATTTATTATTTCTTTAAAAATTAGCTTGATAGTTGCGCCATGATCATTATTGGCAAAAAATAGTTCTATTTTATGATCATCTAAAATCTTTTTTACAATTGCCAGGCCTAAACCAGTGCCTGTAGATTTTCCGGTGATATAAGGTTCTGTTAGTCTATCAAATAATTCACTTGGAAATCCTCCACCATTATCTATAACTTCAAGTTCAAGATGTTTATCTATGCTTGATAGCCTAATTTTTATTTCTCCTTTATTTGTATTGCTTTCTTCTTCAATAGCTTCTTCGGCATTTTTCAATAGATTTAATAACACTTGGCTTATCTGGCGGGCATCACAATTGATTATAGCTGGATCTATATTTATTTCAGTAATATACTGAATATTTTTATCCAAGCATTTTCTTGAAAATATAGCTTCTCTAATCAATTGAGATAAATTCACATCAGAAAAATGAGGAGTAGGCATCCTAGCAAATTGAACGAATTCTTCCACCATGGTACCAATATCTTTAACGTGTTTAACTATTATTTCAATATATTTATCAAAGTTTTTAATATCACTAACTTCGTTTGAATATTTTTTTCTTAGTCTTTCTGCCGCTAAATGAATGGGGGTGAGGGGGTTTTTAATTTCATGGGCAATTTTTCTTGCCACGTCAGACCAGGCAGCGCTTCTTTGGGCTAAAACTAAGGTAGTTATATCATCGAAAGTGATAATATAGCCTTCAGTTTTCCCTAAGAATTTTTCAGCGATGATTCTAACTATTAGAATAGAGCTGCGTACTCCTCGGTTAATTACGATTTCTTTTTTCACCTCATGGCCAATAAACTCTTGGGCATGAGTTAGTAAGCTAGAAATTTCAGGGCATAATTCATCAAAATTCTGATTAATTAAATTTAAATTCTTATCTAGTGCTAATATATTTATAGCAGTTGGATTAATAACAGAAATAGCTCGGTTTAAATCTAGAGCCACTACCCCAGCTGACACCCCAGATAACACTGTTTCGCTAAAATGTCTTTTAGCTTCCACTTCATGGTGAGCTTCTATAAGCTTCTGTCTTTGGCTGCCTAATTCTAGGGCCATAATATTAAAAGCTTTTGCTAATACCGATATTTCATCAGTCTTATTATTTGCATTCACGTCTATGTCAAAATTACCCTCTACTATTTGTTCGGTAGCAGAAACCAATTTATTCAGTGGTTTAATAAGAGCTGAGGAAAGAATTATCCCAAGCCATATTGCTGCGCAAAGTAGTAAGAGAGAAACTACTAAAAAAATAATTAAAAACTGAATTTGTAAATTAGAGATTTTTCCCTTTAAATGTGCATATTCGCTGGCTGCTCCTCTGGTGTTGATCATATGTTCTAATACTTTATTGTCAACAACTCTGCCAATTAATAGATAAGTATTATATAGAGAATTTATTTGGACTAGAGCGCGAACTTTATTATCTTCATCAGCTTTCATGACCACTATATTATTGGCCTCTGCTTCTTCTATGGCATTGTCTGGCAAATCATTAAATGGAATAGTAAAGTTATAGTTGCTTTGGGAGATGATTTTATTTGGGTTTATTTGAAATATAACAGCTTCTACCAAATTTTTATCTTCAGCTTGCTTATTTAAATAACTATCAAAATGGTCTTTTTTATAAAGTTTTTGTTCAGTTAAATAATCTATATCTTGGGACATTATTCTAACATCGGATTCAATAAGTTTTAATTGTACATTAAAATATGATTCAGCAACCACCACTGACTCATTAATGGCAGTGCTAACTCTTTCGTCAAACCAGGATTGGATACCAAAGTTAAAAAATATAGTTGAGAAAACAGTAACAATAATAGTTGGGACGGCTGCAATTAAGCAGAACATAAAAATAATTTTATTTTGTAATTTGCCGGACTGATGTTTACTTTTGTGCCATATACGAAATAATTTCCTTATCACCAAAATTGATAGGGATAGAATTAAAATTAAATTTATTACAATTAATACGATTAATCTTGCTGGTTTTTGAACTTCAGATAATTGGCTCTGGGCAAGTTCATTATAGGTAAATAAAACGCTTGCTATTACGGATACTAATAAAATTAGTGTGTGATGTCGCATTAAATTCAAAGGATTCAGCTTATCTAGGTATTTTTCTAAGTTCATTATAATTTTTCGTTAAGAATTACTGTATCAATTCTACAACATAAAAAATAATATTGCTACAGTATTTGCATAAGCTGTGCAAAAAATCTTCTAGTAAATTTTTACGTGGATTAATTAAAATATTTATGGTATGTTATTAATTAATATTAATTTATTGATGGGAAATAATATGAAAAGAAGAGCGGATTCTAGATATGATAGTAATAAAAAAGCAAGATTAGATAAAGATTTTGATACAGAAGAAGAGCTAAAAAAAGAGTTATTAGAAAAAAAAGCAGAATTAGCAAGGCTTGAGGACGCAATAGATGGGTTATCTGATGATGTAGAGATTTTACTATATGATATTGAAGCTGATGACCAATTTATATTCACGCAGGAAGAGTTAACAAAAGAAAATGAAGATTTGCCTGCAGAAGGTATATGTCAAGGATTGTCTATAGACTATGTTGTGCATAATCTTAAGAGTGCTATTGATTCTCCTTCTTATTTATATTTATTAAGTTCAGAAGATGGAAAGCTGTCAGATCATTATGTGCGAAAAATTATAGAATATCAAAATATTCTGCAACCAGTTTTTTTTCCTGATTTTATATTAGGAAATTTTAAATTAGAAGATTTAAAATCTGCTGACTCAGACGAAATAGACTCCTTATTGAATTATATAGAAGAGTGTTCAGTTATTCAAGGAAAGGCATATATGGGAGTGAGCCTGATGAACGGAGAGTCAGCTCATGTATTGGTGGTTGGTTTAAATGATAAAGAATATACAATATATGATCCATCCACGGGGGAGTATTTTTTTAAATCATTAGACGAAGCAGAGAATAAAATTTCTACAAAGCAAGCTCTTGAAGTGATATTTGCTTATTATCGTGATGAACGAGGTTTTATAGATATCAGATTAGATGACTTATGCGGGGTAATAAGCCACTCTAATATATTAAAAGAGGGGCAAGAGTTAGTAAAGCAATTTGATATGCTAAAAGGTGTTATAAAGGAAAATGCTGATGAGGGTGTAAGTTCTTTTGAAATTATAGAGTTATTATCTTATGATCAAGATAATTTTATAAATTATATTGAAATTATAAAATACGAGATTGTTTCTATAGCTAAAAGAAAGGCGATAGAAGGTTTGTTGAAAACTTTACAAGCAATACCTGAAGAATTTTTAGATGAATTTATTCTTAGCATTAATAAAGCGATTAATTTATTGAATACATCAATTGATAAAAAGGAATGGAATGATTTTAGGCAGAATCTAAAAAATATTGGAAATAAAAATTTATTAGAACTTTTAAAAGCTGCAATAGAAGAATATGGTGACGAAGATGATGACGAAGATGATGATGATGGAGAGGATTATAGTTCTGATGACTCAACTGATGACGCTCGTTTAGTGGAAGAGGCTTCAGATAATACTGCTAGCGATAAAGATGTTGGTAGAACTAAGCATAGTGATTTTATTAACTATGAAAAAAGTGATAATGAAAAAGATACAGAGTATTCAGGCGGTTCTAAGGATTCAGGTGAAGATAATAATGTTCTGCTAGAGTTTTTATTGCAAAGATTATTTTCTTATTTGGAGGCTATGCCTAATCATTTGCAAGAAAAATTTTTAAATAGCGCTCCTATAAAATCACTCATCAATGAGCTATCTATAAGGGTGGCATTAATAATGCATGAGGTAAAATTTGATTTTAGTTATTATGATAAAGATTTAGATAACGAATCTTCAGATGACACTAAAAATAATATAGATAATATGGCAAAAATATTAAATGAAGATTCACAAGATCTTGTTGATACAGAATTGGTGTATAACTCTTCTGTGGTAAGTGAAATAATTTTTGTAAGCGGTGGATCAACCAGTTTTATGGGTGTTTCCACATCTTATCATCTAGATAATTATCAAGCAAATCCTCACGCTATAAATGTTTGATTTAAAAATTATACAAGAACTCTTTAAATTTTATAAAAATTACTTAAATAAAACTAGTTAGTGTTTTTCTAACTATGTTTTATTAATTATTATAATAAATATGGAGGTTAAAATGAATGAATCAGAAGATAAGAAGAATCACAACTCATGTATTGGTAAATTAAAATGCTATTTATTATCTAAACAATTTATTGCATTAATTTTCTTTCTACTGGGAATAGGGGGAGCTTTTTTAGTTCAGAATTTTATAAATAAAAGATATTATGATATTTATTCTAATCATTCAAATTACGAACAGCAAATAAAAAGCATTCAAGCTTGGCAAAATGAGATGGATGAATGGAGAGATAGTTTTTATACAAAGATAGATAATAGAATGGATAGAGTATTTGATAATTTTTATTCTAGTTACTTTGATCCATTCTATGATATGGAAAACTTGCATAGAAAAATGCGAGATAGTTTTGCTAGGTTTAATAATATTAGTTCATTTATTGTTTCTAACAAAGTATTTGTTTCTATGGAAGAGGATAAAGAATACACTTATTACAAACTAAATTTCAGTGGTTTTAATAAAGATCAGATAGATATAAAAATATTGGATAATGTTCTAAGTTTTTCTGCTAACACGCTTGAAGTTGATAAAGAAAAAAATAAAGAAAACCCTTCAGAAGTAAAGAGAGGTTCTAATTTTTATTATTCACTTCCAATTGCTAAAAATTTAGATTCAAAGAATCCAGAAATTAGCAAAGAAGATAATAAGATAATCGTAAAATTTAAGAAACTTTAAAATAGATAAGGTATTGAAGGTTTACTTCAATACCTTAATCCCACCCATATAAGGTATAAGAACTTCTGGTATTGTTACGCTACCATCTGCTTGTTGATAATTTTCTAAAATAGCAACTATAGTTCTGCCTATTGCTAAAGCTGAGCCGTTTAAGGTGTGAACTAAGTGTTTTTCACGAGTTGAGTTATTGCTTACATATCTAGCTTTCAAGCGACGAGCTTGGAAATCTCCGCAATTAGAGCAGCTTGAAATTTCACGATATTTATTTTGACTAGGTAGCCAAACTTCTAGATCATAAGTTTTTTGTGAGGTAAATCCCATGTCGCCAGTGCAGAGCAACACCACTCTATATGGCAGTTCAAGAAGTTTTAGCATTTCTTCAGCAATTGAAGTGATTTTTTCATGCTCTGCTTTTGAATCTTCAGGTGAGGTGATGCTAACTAATTCCACTTTAGAGAATTGATGCTGTCTTATTATTCCTCTGGTATCCTTTCCTGCTGCTCCAGCTTCAGAGCGAAAGCATGGGCTGCATGCTGTAAAGCGTAATGGTAAATCTTCAGCTTTAATGATGCTGTCAGCTACTAAGTTTACCAAAGAAACTTCAGATGTTGGAATAAGTCTATATCCATCAGTAGTTAAAAAAGAATCTTCAGCAAATTTAGGCAATTGTCCTGCATTGTACATTGCTTTATCTCTTACTAATAATGGCGGACTAACTTCTGTATAGCCGAATTTTGTAGTATTAAGATCAAGCATAAAATTCGCTAAAGCTCTTTCAAGTCTTGCTAGGCCAGATTTTAGAGTGACGAATCTGCTACCAGAAATTTTTGCAGTTTGGATAAAGTCCATGGTTCCCATAGATTCACCAAGCTCATCATGAGCTTTAGGAGGGAAAGAAAATGTTGGAATGTTGCCCCATTTACGAAGTTCAACATTAGATTGTTCATCTTTTCCAACAGGAACATCTTCACTTGGAACATTCGGCATAGTTGATAAAAGCTGTTCTAGTTCTACTTCGTTGCTCAATTTTTCTTCGAGCTCAGTCAATTTATCTTTAATATGGCCAGCATCGCGTTTTAAAGTTAGCAAATCTGGAGTATGAACATTTCCATGCTTAGCAATTAATATGGCTTTTTCTTTCTTAGCATGTTGTAGTTTTTGAATTAGGGTCATGATCTTGCGTTTTGACTCATCTAAAGCAAGAATTTTTCCGGAAATAGATGCGATGCCGCGTTTTCTTAGCGCTATATCAAACTCTTCAGTATTTTCTCTAATCCATTTTATATCATGCATGTTTTTTACCCTTATTTATTTTTGTGCAAACTAATATTGATAATTCATAAAGTATTAACATTGGGATGGCAAGTCCAATCTGACTTATTGCATCTGGGGGAGTCAAAATTGCAGCCAAAATAAATATTAATACAATAGCAAATCTTCTTTTATTTTTTAGATTTTCTCCAGTAACTATATCAAGCTTGGCTAATAATGCTAGTAAAATTGGCATTTGAAAGGCAATGCCAAAGGCTAGAATCATGTTAATAACCAGCGTTAGATATTCGCTAACTTTTGCTTCAAGCTTGACTGGTAAATTTCCCATAGTTTGTTGCTCAAAACTTAAGAAGAAACTCCATGCTAATGGAAATATAATATAATAAACAAATAGCATTCCAAGAGCAAATAAAATTGGAGATAATATTAAAAATGGTAAAAAAGCTTTTTTCTCATGTTTATATAGACCTGGAGCAATAAAGATGTAGATCTGGCATGCAAAAAAGGGCAGAGTTAAAAATAAAGCGGAGTAATAAGAGAGTTTTAAATAGCTAAAAAATATTTCAGATAAATTGGTGTAAATCATGTGTTTATCATGACTTATCCAGGTTTGAGTTAAAGGAAGCAAGAGGAATTTATAAATTTGTTCGGAATAAATATAAGCTGTAATAAATGAAATAAAGAAGAATGCTAAGGTATAAATCATTCGAAGCTTTAGTTCGTTAAAATGAGAGGATAAATTACTTTTGTTTAGTTTGGGCATTGGATTTCTGGTCTTTTATGTCTGGTTTCATATGATCTAAATCGTAGGTCATTTGCTCAATACCATCTAAATCAATTATAGTTTTTGTTTCTTTTTCAAGATCTATAAAAAATGTTTTTACTTCACTGGTTAAATCCCCAATATAATTAGCAGCTTGTTTTATGCTTCTTATAATTTTAGGCAAATCTTTAACTTCAAGCATCAAGCATGCCACCATAACCACTACAACAATTTCAGTCCAACCAATATCAAACATTATAATACCTCTCGAATTTATTTAGAGAGTTTTCCTTCTATACTCTTTGTAATCTCTTCAATTGTTGCCGATGCAGTGTATTGACTAACTAAATTTACTTCTGGATCAAGCAAATAAATGAATGATGAGTGATCTACATAGTAATTATCACTTTCTTTTTTATTGTCCACTTTTGCGTAATACCCTTTCATAGATGATACTAATTTATCTATTTCAAGCTTATCACCAGTTACTCCTTGAACTTTATCGCTAAATTGAGAGACAAAAACTTTTAGAGTTTCTGGAGTGTCTCTAGCAGGATCAACAGAAACAAAAATAAATTGAACTTTATCCAATTGAGTTAGGGGTATAGAGTTTGCCACTTCACTTAATTTTTGTAGAATTAAAGGACAAACATCAGGACAATAGCTGAAGCCAAAATAAATTACCGTGAATTTATCCCTTAGATTATTATAATTAAATTCTTTCCCATCATCTGATATAAGTTTGAAATCTTGGCTGATAGTAATAGCATTAGCTGGAATATTAGTGATCTCAGCTGTTGGCTTAGGCTTCTCTCCAGGATCCAATGTTTTTATCACGTATAATGAAGATATAATTAGCAATAGACTAAATAACACCATTAAGATTAAGGCTTTTTTGCTCATGTTTAATACTCCTGTTAGTTATATATATAATTTACTTTATACCATATATGCTATGGCTAGGGCAATTAAATAGTTTTTCTTAATTTAGAGTGCTTAATTAAAATTATATTTCACTTAATGGTATGTATTGTGCTGTGCAGAATAAATTATTGCTTGCAAAATTTTGCAAAAAATAGTATCGATAATTCTTAAAACTAGGTTGTAATTAATAAAAGGGAGTTGATAATGGCAAGGCTTGCAATTGTAACTGGTGGAACAAGAGGAATTGGTAGAGCAATTTCTAAAGCGTTAAATGAGGATGGGTATATAGTAATTGCCACTTATACTGCCAATGATGACCAGGCTTCTAAATTCACAAAAGAAACAGGGGTTATCTCTATGAAGTGGGATGCGGCTGATTATCATGCATGCCAGAAAAACATTGCTGATATTATAGAAAAATATAATGCGTCCGTTTCAGTATTGGTTAATAATGCTGGTATCAGCCGTGATGGAATGCTGCATAAACTGGATGTTGAAAATTGGATGGAGGTTATCAATGTCAATCTTAATTCTTGTTTTAATATGTGTAGAGCGGTTATTGCAGGGATGCGTGAACAGAATTACGGCCGTATCGTCAATATCAGTTCAATTAATGCTTTATCTGGCAGGGTGGGGGTTACTAATTATTCAGCGGCCAAATCAGGAATGTTGGGTTTAACAAAAGCTCTGGCAAAGGAATCTGCATCTAAAGGAATAACAGTAAATGCAATAGCTCCAGGCTATATTAATACAGATTTATTAGCTAATGTATCTAGTCAAGTTATGCAAGACATAATAAGTCAAATACCAGTAAAAAGACTTGGTGAGCCGGAAGAAATTGCTCGTTTAGTGAAGTTTTTGGTATCTCCAGATTCAGGGTTTATTACAGGTGAAACCATTTCCATTAACGGCGGACACCATATGCAGTAGTTTTAGCTAGATACCATGAAGATGTTGCAATAACTAGATATCCAGCATAGCTATTTATCATTGGATATTCACTAAATAATATAACCCCTAATAACCCAGAAAAGATAATTTTGGTATAGCCAAATGGGCTAATTATAGCCAGGTCCCCGCATTGAAAAGCCCTAAAATTAGATATTGATAATGTTAAATAACACATAGCAATTAAGAAAAGTAGCGGTAAATGTTTGAATTCTATGGATTGTGCTGCTAAGCTAATTATTCCATCAGAATAATTCATAAAAGCAACTGGAGCTGATAATAAACTTGATATTAAGATAGCGTAAAAGCTTTGAGTTTTAATAGATTCAGTTTTGCCTAAGGATTTTATCGTTAAACAATATGCCACCCATAATATCACTGAAGCAAAAATAAAATAGTAGTAAGTATTAAATCCTTCAAACTTAAGCTGGGGAAATATAACGATTACAGCCCCTGTAAAGCTTAAAATTATAGCAATTATTTTTTTATAACTTAAATTTTCTTTAAAATAAAATACGCCAATAATAATCAATAATACTTTTTCCATATAGCCTAAAGCTGTTACATTAGCTAGTGGTATATATTTAATGCTATGCATTAAAAGTAAAGTGGCTGAGGTGCCGAATATTCCTCCAATTATATATGTTTTAATTCTGGTGGTATAAAGATTCTTAAGGCCATCTTTGAAGATCCAAGGCAAAATTATTAATAGCAGCAAGAATTTATAAAAAAATACTATCTGGCTAGAGCTTATCTCTTGAGAGAGTAATTTTACTAAGGAAAATAGAACAGAAGCTGCAAACGCATGAAGCAGCATAAACATTATACCTTTAAAGTTATTGTGATGTGAGAAGTTGGCCTGTTTCATATCAGAGATTCTAGTAAGAATTGATTAATAGGCAATGGTTATTTTGATTTAAAATAATTTAGGGTTTGTTCGACGATATTTTCTTTGGTGATGCGGAAATATTTGTATAATATTTCAGCGGGAGCGGAGGCGCCAAATCCTTCCATTCCTATGAAAATACCGTTTCTGCCAATATATTTTTCCCAGCCTTGTTTTATTCCAGCTTCTACCGCAATCTTAAGGCTTGAATCATCAAGTAGAGAAGCTTTATATTCTTCAGATTGTTGATCAAAGATTTCTAGACAAGGCATAGAGATAACTCTAGTGCCAATATTAAGAGAGTGAAGTTCTGCTTGAGCAGCGATGGCGATTGCCACTTCTGAGCCGGTAGCAAAAATTGTAACTTTAAGTTCAGCTATATGTGGGCTAATTACATAACCACCAAGCTTAGAGAGGTTTTCTGATGAGTTATTTCTTAAAGGGATTATATCTTGTCGAGTAAGAGAGAATAGGCTGGGAGAATGCCGTAATTGCATTGAAATTTCATAACATTCTGCCACTTCCACACCGCAAGCCGGACGAAATACATATAAATTTGGAATAGCCCTTAAAGAAGCTAGATGCTCTATTGGTTGATGAGTTGGGCCGTCTTCCCCTAAACCAATGGAGTCATGGGTCATAATATATAAAACTTGTAGGCCCATTAAACTGCTAAGACGAATTGCAGGGCGGCAATAATCACTAAACACTAAGAAAGTTCCAGAATATGGAATAAGATTCTTATGTAGAGCAATGCCATTCATAATAGCGGCCATTGCATGTTCACGCACTCCATAATAAATATAGCGTCCTGAAAAATCATTAGCAGTGATTGCCTTAAAATTTGCAAGGTTAGTTAGGTTGGACCCAGTTAAATCCGCAGAACCACCGATAAGCTGGGGGATATCTCTAGATAAAGCTTCTAAAGCCATGCCAGATGCCTTACGAGTTGATAGTTTAGTTTCTTCTGAAGCAAATTTATTTTTTAGTTCATTAAGAGTTTTATTCCAATTTTCTGGTAAATTATATTCAAAGTCTAAAGCTGTATTGCAATATCTTTTTCCTACATTGCGCCACAGATTCAAAATATTTTCAGGAACTTCAAATGGTGGATAATGCCAATTTAAATTTTTACGAACTTCTTCAGCTTCTTTAGTTCCCAAAGCAGCCCCATGGCAATGTTCAGTTCCTCCTTTATTGGGCGATCCATAACCTATGATAGTAGAGCAGGCAATCATTGTGGGTTTATCTGAATTTTGTGCGTTTTGTAGTGCTGAGCGTATTTGGCTATAATTATGCCCATCTATACTGATAGCATTCCAGTTAGCTGATTCAAACCTAGCAATAGTATCTTCAGAGACGGTTAAGCTAGTTGGTCCATCGATAGATATTTTGTTATCGTCAAATAACACTATAAGTTTGTTGAGTTTTAAATGTCCAGCAAGAGAGATTGCTTCTTGAGAAATTCCTTCCATTAAGCATCCATCTCCTACGATAACGTAAGTGTGGTGATCAATTTCTGGGTTTTTTGCATTGAGTATTCCTTCAGCTATAGCCATTCCCACAGCATTTGCCAAGCCTTGTCCCAATGGGCCAGTGGTGGTTTCAATTCCTTTTAGTAATTCATGCTCTGGATGGCCGGCGGTTTTACTTCCCAATTGACGAAATGATTTTATATCGTTAATTGTAATATCTGGATATCCAGTTAAATATAATAAAGAATAAAGAAGCATCGAGCCATGGCCTGCTGACAATATGAAGCGATCACGATTAGGCCAGCCGGGATTAAGTGGATCAAATTTTAAAAATTCAGAGAATAAAATAGTGGCCACATCGGCCATGCCCATTGGCATTCCTGGATGTCCAGAATTGGCTTTTTCAACAGCATCCAAGCTTAGAAAGCGAAGAGCATTTGCCATTAGCTTGTAATTTTTATCTTCCACAAAATTTTATAATATTAAACTTGTTTAATCTTTGTTCATTATACAAAAATATTATCCTTACTTCAAATGAATAAATATAGAATTTTATAGTCCTTAAGAACTGCCTAGAAAGAACTTGATAATTTATTCCAATTTTAGTAGAATCCTAAGCCTGATACTTAAGTTTAGGGATGTTTGAATATGTTAGATAAACAACAAGAAATTCTTGATGCAATCACCAATACTACTCAATTAAAAGACCTTGATGATCTTCGAGTTCATTATCTTGGTAAAAATGGCTTGCTTACCAATGAAATGAAAAAAATGGCTAGTCTTAGTTTAGAAGAAAAAAAAACTTTTGGTGCAGGTTTAAATATTCTAAAAAATCAAATCAGTGATGCTATAGATGCTAAAAAAGAATTGCTTGAAGAAGCAGAAATTGATGCAAAGCTTGCATCTGAAAGAATAGATATTACTCAAGCCGTTCGTCCTAGAAAATTTGGCAAAATTCATCCTATTACTCAAGCCACTCAAGAAGTTGTCAATATTTTTGCCAAATTAGGTTTTGATATGGCTCAAGGGCCTGAAATTGAAGATGATTACCATAATTTTACTGCATTAAACATTCCGCAAAATCATCCGGCTCGCCAAATGCATGATACATTTTACATGAATACCGAAGAAAGTATGGTGCTTCGTACTCACACTTCTAATGTTCAAATTCGTAAAATGTCTTCAGAAAAACCACCATTTAGATTTATCGCTCCTGGGAGAGTTTATAGATCTGATCATGATCAAACGCATACTCCAATGTTTAACCAGGTTGAAGGTTTATGTATTGATAAGAACATCAATATGGGCAATTTAAAATGGTGTTTGGAGGAGTTTTTAAAAGCATTTTTTGAAACCGATGAAGTGGTAATTCGTTTACGCCCTTCGTTCTTTCCATTTACTGAGCCTTCAGCTGAGGTTGATATTGGTTATAGACTAGAGAATGGAGAAATTAAAATAGGTTCAAGCGAGAAATGGCTTGAGATTCTTGGTTGTGGAATGGTTCATCGTAAAGTTATTGAGAATGTGGGTTTAGACCCTGATGAATACCAAGGCTTTGCCTTTGGTATGGGGATTGATAGGATAGCAATGCTAAAATATGGTATCCATGATTTACGTAAATTTTTTGAGTCTGATATGAGATGGAATCAGCACTTTGGTTTTTCTTTATTTGATATACCAAGTTTGATTAGCGGATTATCAAGGTAAATAAATGGGAATACTTTCGATTCAGTCACATGTAGTATATGGATATGTTGGTAATAAAGCTGCAACCTATCCCTTGCAGTCAATGGGGTATGATGTATGGCCTGTCAATACTGTTCAATTTTCTAGTCATACGGGATATAATAATTGGTGTGGTGATATTTTTAGCCGAGAACATATTAGAAGCGTCATTAACGGAATAGAGCATATGGGGTTAGCCAATCAATGTGAAGCTATAGTTTCTGGTTATATGGGCAGTGAGGATATTTGCCTTGAGGTTATGGATACGGTAAAAAGATTTAAAGCTAAAAACCCTAGATTAGTATATCTTTGTGATCCTGTTATGGGTAATAACAATTGTTTTGTAAAGCCTGAAGTGGCAGAATTTTTTAAGGTAAAATTACGCGCTGATGTAATCACTCCTAATCAATTTGAAGCAGAACTTCTTTCTAATATGAAAATAAGAAATTTTCAAGATTTAAAAAATATTGCCACATATTTTCATGAATTAGATGTTTCAGTGGTGGTTATAACTGGTATCAAAAATCTTGAGAAGCTTAATGGAAGCAGTTGTGTTTTTGTATCTGACGGAAGCAATCAACATGTTATAGTTACTCAAGAATATAATTTTCAAACTCCTCCTAATGGTACAGGAGATTTATTTTCTGCAGTATTTTTAGGAACTTATCTTGCTACTAAGAGCGCTGTGGAGTCAGCAAAGAATGCTGTATATTATATGAATTTTGTAGTAAAAAACACTTTTAAGGCCAACACTAGAGAATTACAAATATTAAGCACTCGTTATATTAGTTTAACTAGAAATAATATAGAATCTATAGATATAAACGGATTACAAACATGAAATTTACCCTAGCTTTGCTAAAGAAATTTTTAAATACAGATGCATCTCTTGAAACAATCATCAAGCAGCTAACTAAAAATGGCTTGGAAGTTGAGGAAGTAATAAATCAAGCGGATATCTATAAACCATTTATTATAGCTGAAATTATCTCCGCTCAGCCTCATCCCGAGGCTGAAAAACTGCGTATTTGTCAGGTAAATAATGGCAGAGAAATTATTCAAATAGTTTGCGGAGCTCCAAATGCTAGGGCAGGGATAAAAGTGGTTTTGGCTCCTATAGGAGCAGAGATCCCTGCTAATGGCTTAAAAATAAAAGAATCAAAAATTCGAAATGTTTCTAGTTATGGCATGATGTGTTCATCAAAAGAATTGGGCCTGGGCGATGATCATGATGGAATTATAGAGCTTGATAAGCATTATGTTGTTGGTTCATCATTCGCTGCTAGTTATGGTCTTGATGAAGTGTTGATTGAAATTTCAGTGACTCCCAATAGAGGGGATTGTTTAGGTGTGTATGGAATAGCTAGAGATTTGTCTGCAAGCGGTTTAGGGACCTTAAAAACTTTAGAATATAAAAAACAACAGGGAAATTTTGTCTCTCCTATTGAGGTCAAAATGGATAGTTCATATTGCCATAAATATATAGGGAGATATTTTAAAAATATAAAAAATTCTGCGAGCCCTAAATGGTTACAAGATTGTTTAAATTCTATTGGCGTAAAACCAATATCAGCTTTGGTAGATATTACCAATTATTTCACATTCATTTTTGGTCGTCCGCTTCATGTATTTGATGCGGATTTAATCTCTAAAATACACTTACGTGAGGCTTTAGAAAATGAGCAATTTGAAGCTTTAAATAATAAAATATACGTATTAAAAGGTGGAGAATTGGTTGTTGCTGATGATAAGCAAATATTAGAGCTTAGCGGAATTATCGGTGGAAAAACTTCAGGTGTATCTTTAGATAGCAAAAATATATTTTTAGAAATAGGATTATTTGAGGCTGATCAAGTTGCCAAAACATCACGCCTTCATCAAATAGATAGTGATGCTAAATTTAGATTTGAACGAAAAGTGGATCCTGAATTTATGGAAATGGCACTAGAATTAGCCACGGCAATAATTTTAGAAATTTGTGGTGGAGAGGTAAGCACTCCAATTATTATTGATAATTTAAATTATTCTGCTGTTCATATTGATTTTCCTTTGGCTGAATTGCAAAAACGGATTGGTCTTTATTATGATAAATCTCATGTAAAAAATATTTTATCAGCTTTGGGTTTTGTAATAAAAGATTTAGGTGAGAATTTAAGTTTAAAAGTTCCATCTTGGAGACCTGATATAATAGATAAGGAAGATATTGTAGAGGAAATTGCTCGTATTGATGGATATGATAATATTCCATCAATTCCATTAATTGGCAGAGTGAACGAAGTTCTAACTCTAAAGCAAAGAAGTATTTATCGTATAAGCCGTTTTGCTGCTAGTTTAGGATTAAATGAATTGGTAACTTGGTCATTCATGAGTTCTAAAAATGCAGCTCTTTTTAGTGAGTTGAAGCAAGAACTTTATCTTAGAAATCCGATCAGTAGTGAACTTGATTATATGCGTCCAAGCATATTAGCAAATTTATTAGAAGCTGCTGAGAAAAATCAAAATCGTGGTATAAATGATTTAAAATTATTTGAATTAGGTTCAATATTTCAGGGAGTTAAGCCAGAGCAACAAGTTTTAACTTTAACCGGTTTGCGTAGTGGTATGAATGAACAACGAAATCATTATGGTGATTATAGGGCTGTTGATGTCTTTGATAGCAAGTCAGATATTTTTGCGGTAATTGATGAAATGGGATTAAATCCAGATAATTTAAAATATATCACCAATAACTTACCAGTTTATTACCATCCTGGAAAAGCTGCAAGTTTGGTTTTAGGTAAAACTATTATTGGTTATTTTGGTGAGTTACATCCTAAAATTATTAAGAATTATTCTTTAATCGGCAATGCTGTTGGGTTTGAATTATTTCTTGATAACATACCTTTATCTAAGCCTAAGTTTGGGCGTAAAGGAGTTCTACAAATTTCAGATTATCAGATGGTGGAACGGGATTTTGCATTTATTGTGAATCAGGATGTATTGAGTGAGTCAATTATAAGAGCGGTTGCTCAGATTGATAAAAAATTGATTAGAGGTGTAAGTATTTTTGATATTTACGCAGGAAAAGGAATGGAAGTGGGAAAAAAATCTATAGCTTTTTCTGTGTCTATTCAAGCATCAGACCGTACCTTATTAGACCAAGAAATTGAAGCATTATCTCAAAAAATAATTGAAGCAGTAATTAAAGCCACAGGTGGAACATTACGTGATGGATAAAAAAATTAATGTATATCTAGCTCATCCAAGAGGGTTTTGTGCGGGAGTTGAAAGAGCAATAACTATTGTTGAAAAAGCTATAGAAAAATTTGGTCCGCCTATTTATGTTCGTCATGAAATTGTCCATAATAAATTTGTTGTGGAGCAATTAAAGGCAAAAGGGGCAGTATTCGTTAATGAAATTGATGAAATACCTCAAGATGCTATAGTTATATTTAGTGCGCATGGCGTTTCAGAACAAGTTGAAATAAATGCTCAACTTCATCATTTAAAAGTTCTAGATGCTACCTGCCCTTTAGTAACCAAAGTCCATTTAGAAGCAAGAAGCCACGAGAAAAAGGGGAGAAAAATAATTTTAATTGGCCATGAAGGACATCCTGAAGTGGAAGGAACTTCTGGTAGAGTGAAAGGAGAGGTATTTATTGTTTCTGATATAGAAGCAGTAGAAAAACTAAATTTTGCAAGCTATGAGGACTTAGCCTATGTTACTCAAACCACTTTAAGTGTGGATGATACTAAAAATATTATTGAAAAATTAAAGCAACGTTTCCCTAATATAACTGGACCTGATTTAAAAAATATTTGTTATGCTACGCAAAACAGACAAAATGCAGCAAAGCAAATGGCAAGATTGGTTGATTTACTTTTAGTAATAGGTGCTGATAATAGCTCCAATTCTAATCGTTTAAGAGATATTGGTTTAGAGATGGAACGAGCATCTTATCTAATAAATGATTTTAGGGACATAAAGCTAGATTGGTTTAATAATATTGAAAATATTGGTATCACTGCTGGTGCTTCGGCTCCAGAAACTTTAGTACAAGAAGTGATTGAATTTCTTAAAAAGTATTTTGTAATTAATATTCACCATCTTCATACAATAGAAGAAAATATTCATTTCAATTTACCATTAGAGCTTAGAAGCTAAGGCCACTAGGGCATGACGCTTTTTACCAGCAGTAAGCTTAATAACTCCATTTAGATTACAATGAGAGGTGTTAATTATCATGTTTTCATCCAGCGTCACTTCATCATTAATTTTAGCGCCTTTTCCACGAATTAATCTACGTGCCTCTCCTCCAGATTCGGCCAAGCCTGCTTGTTGGAATAATAAATAAGCAGCGATGCCTTTTTCAAGTGTCTCTTTGTTTAATTCTATGGTTGGTAAATCACTAGATAATGTTTTTTCTTCAAATATTTTTACGGCAGTTAAAGCGGCTGCTTGAGCGGCGTTTTCTCCATGGCATAGCTTGGTAACTTCAAAAGCAAGAATTTTCTTAATATCGTTAATTTCATTGCCTTGAACTTTACTATACTCTTCTATTGTATCTAAAGAAATCTCGGTGAATAATTTTAAGAATTTTATTACGTCACGGTCATCGCTATTGCGCCAAAATTGATAGTAATCATATGGAGAGAGCAGTTCTTCGCTAAGCCATACAGCACCGCTTACGGTTTTACCCATTTTGGCACCATTAGCTGTGGTAATTAAAGGGGAAGTTAGGCCGAATAACTCTTCACCTCCTAAGCGGTGGCTTAATTCTACCCCGTTAATAATGTTAGCCCATTGATCAGATCCTCCAAGTTGAAGGCGGCAGCCATAGCGACGATTTAGCTCTACAAAGTCATATGCCTGTAGTAACATATAATTAAACTCAAGAAAGCTTAAGCTTTGTTCTCTTTCTAATCTTAACCTAATGCTGTCAAATTTTAGCATTCTGTTAATAGAGAAGAATTTTCCATAATCACGTAAATAATCCAAGTAATTTAAATCTTTAAGCCAAAGATCATTATTCACTATTAATGCATCATTTTCACCTTCGCCAAATTGGATGTATTTGGATAAGGTGGCCTGAATTCCTAGCATATTTGAGTTAATATCCTCATCTGACAAAAATTTGCGCATTTCATCTTTGAACGAAGGATCACCAATTTTAGTGGTTCCTCCGCCAACAATAGCTATTGGTTTATGACCATGTTTTTGTAAAAGCTTTAGGATCATAATTTGCATTAGGCTGCCAACGTGAAGAGAGGTTGCAGTGCAGTCGAACCCAATATAAGCAGAGATTTTTTTATTTGAGGTGAGCGTTTTTAAGCCATCTAAATCTGTGGCCTGATGATAAAACCCGCGCGCAATAAACTCTTCTATAAAATCCATGAGATACCTTCAATAATAAAACATGAATCATATTCTAATATAGAGGAGAGGTCAATATGTGTAGATAAAAAATCTATGTATGACTAGGGCGACTACTAGCTTTGTTTTGTTCTGTCTCAAATGATTTTTTATTGTGGTTTGTATATCCTGTGGAGGCTCTGTTTGTTAATGTATCTCTTAAAAATGAGGCTCTTATCGATTCTCTGTCTGGTTGGAAAGAATCTCTTGATGGATCTTTGTATACATCAAATAGAGGGGAGTTTTTTGACTGCGCTGCACGTTTTATATCATCCAATATTTCTTTGCTATCAGGATTTATTGAAAATTTAATATAATCTTTAATAGCTACCAATAGCCTACGCAGCTTACTGTCTTGCCATTTTTCCCAAAGTGTCATTTTATAACTTCCTTTATTATTGCTATAATATATTAACGTGTTTTCTAAATTAAGTAAAATATATTTCTAGACATATTTATGGTTAGCTATAATAATATAGCATATAATTATAGAGCGAACATATTATGCCAATTTATTTAATTCTTACAATCGCTATAGCTATAATTTCTGTAGTTTTTGTTATAATAAAGTCATATAGCAATAGGCTCTATACCAGAATAGAATGGCTGATGAATGAGAGTGATAAATTAGCACGCCAGAATACAGAAATTAACCAATTATATAAACAAGCAATAGAGGAAAAATTTTTAGCTCAACAAAATGAGGCGTTGGCGCTACAAAAATGTCAGGCTATGCAAGAGAAGATGGAAGCTTGGGAAGTGCATAAACAGCAATCTATTGAAAATGCTAAGGCAGCCATTTTTGATGTGGGGAATAAATTATCCCATCAATTAATCGCTGAGCATAAAAGGGAAAGTGATAGCCAAAAGGAAGAAGCACAAAAGAATTTTAAGCTTACAACAGAGGGGCTATATAAAGATTTTTCTAATCTTACTCAAGTGATATCTTCTCTAAAAGAGCAAGTAACCACTTCTCAAAGCACAACTGATATGGTTTATAAAGCTTTGCTTGCTCCCAATACCACTGGTAGTTTAGCTGAAATAACTTTAGAAAATATTTTGAAGTCTTTAAATTTAATTGCCAATGTTGATTATCAAATGCAATATTCAATGACTGACCAAGATAATAATCGATTGCGTCCTGATGCGGTAATTTTTCTTCCGGGAGATAATATTTTAGTTATTGACAGCAAGGCTTCAAAATTCTTTTTAGAATTAGGTCAAGCCATCACAGAAATAGAAGTAAATGAAATTAAAGTAAAACTTAAAAATACAATGCGTAGTCATCTAAAAAATTTGGCTTCTAAAGATTATCGGCAGGCGATTTCAAGCTATTTACAAAATAAAAAGATAAATCATATATCCACAGTTATGTTCCTGCCAACAGAGAATTCATTAGAGCAATTACAGCAAATTGATAACCAATTAATTAGTGATGCCTGGCAAAGTAATATTTTTCCAGCAGGTCCTATGGGATTAGTGAATATCTTAGCGCATTCAAAATTTCAAATCAGTGAAGAAAGAAAAAATGAGAACTATCATGCAATTATTAGCGAAGTTAGCAGCCTGCTATATAACGTTGCTAATTTGGCTGGGTATGCCAAAAAACTGGGCAATAGCGTTTATAATTCAATGAATTTTTTTGATAAATTTGCAGCAAGTTTTAATAGTAGTTTGATATCCAGATCTAAGCGCCTTGAGAAATTAGGAGTTTCCGTGAAAACTAACAAGCAAATGCCTGAGATGATTGAACGATATCAAGTGATATCTGGTAAAAAAATGACGATGATTGAGGGAGAAGTATCGGAGGAAGAAAGCGATGAATAAAACGTGCATTATGCCATATAAAAATATCTGGCCTAACATAGATGATGGAGCGTTCATAGCGCCAACAGCAGCAATAATTGGTGATGTAACCATAGGGAAGGGGAGTGGAATTTGGTTTAATTGCGTGCTACGTGGAGATGTGGAGCCTATAACTATAGGTGAGAACACCAATATTCAAGATGGAAGTGTTGTTCATTGCACTAGAGGTGGTGGCAAGACTATTATTGGCAGTAACGTAACTGTGGGGCATAAGGTTTTGCTTCATGCGTGTATTTTACAAGATGCCTGTTTTATAGGAATGGGAGCTATCCTTATGGATAATGTGGTGGTGGAAACTGGAGGAATGGTGGCAGCTGGAAGTTTGGTGACGCCTAATAAAATTATAGCTAAAGGAGAGATTTGGGCTGGCAATCCTGCTAAATTTTTTCGTAACCTCACTCAAGAAGAGGAAGATTTCATCATGATATCAGCAGATAATTACCGTAAACACGTGTATGAGTATAACTCCTAATTATTCCTTCTTTTTAGAGTCATTATTTAATTCTAATCCTAATCCTCCTTCATATTCAATGGAAATATCAGAAAGATTATTGTTAAAGGTGTTATTTGAGAAAAATCCTATATCAGTTAAGTTTGTAGCATTGCTGGAAGATATATTATTTAACGAGGTATAAACTGAGCTAGGGATGATGCTCTTTGGAGCTTCAATAGTGATGGTTCCTGGTATATAATCTGCTATTATGTAGTTCCCATCTGCGCT
>CAZJZY010000007.1:62708-68610 GCA_964550685.1 uncultured Rickettsiales bacterium
ATTTTCTCCAATAGTAGATGTGCCAATTCCTGTTCCAGCGCTAAGACTTCCAGAAAAAGAAGCGCTGGTATCTGAGCCGACAAGACCGCTATAGCTATAAGTTAATATGGGTGTGGTACCATAAGTTATAGTTTGATTATGCACGCGCACAGTTAAAGGAGCTCTGGTAATATTAGCGGTTAAAGAGCTAGGTTCAACTAAAGAATAGTTATTCGCATCTGTTCCAGTAAGGCTTAATCCGCTTATAGTAACTGGTTTATTAGTACCAACATTTTTATTATTAAACGTTCCGATTGGAGTTCCAGAGATAGTTACAATATCACTACCAAGCGGAGATACTACAGGGGTACCGGATATAGTATCTGCTGTGGTGCCATCATAGACCTTATTTGTTGCACTTAAGCCGCTCACTGAAAGGTTGGTTGGACTGATATTTGCGGTATAATCCGCTGCTTTTGTGTAGCGATAAATTGCTGGTGTCGGAGGAACTCCGTCTGCATTAAGAATTTCAATAGCCAAGCCGGATAAGCTAAGTGTTTTTCCAGTTCCTACATTTTTATCAGCAAAAGTTAAAACCGGGGTTCCTGTAAGAGTGGCTGGTGAAGTAATAGACGGTCTAGTTAAGAAAGAGCTAGCGGTAGTGGCATCATAAACTTTATTTGCCGCAGTTCCTCCAGTGATACTTAATGGTACTTCAGCGCCAGATGGAGCATTATAATAATTAATTTTCACTCCAGCATTTGCGACAAGGTTGGGGTTAAATTTTATACCGCTTCCGCTACCGCTGTTACCGGATGATAAACTTATGGTTCCGCCATTGTTTGCTTGCATAGAAAGATTAGCTATATCAAGAGTGCCTCCTGCAGTGATACTTATATTTCCTCCTGAGGTAGACCTAGTGGTTTGTATTGCTCCGTTAGATAAAGATAAAATGCTGCCACCAGACCGAATGTTGAAGTTGCGATCACTAGCTAATGATAATGTAGCTTCTTGAAAATCAAGAGTAATATTTGAGCTTGCTTGCAAATAAATGTCAGCGCTATTGCTTAATCTAGCCAGATAATCAGTGGTGAAAACAGAATATCCGCCGGCGCTGGCCATTGCTTTGTATGCTTCTGAGGTTCCAGGTCCAGGAGGAGATAATGGGATGTTCCATTTAGCTGATTGATATTGGTTAAGAAGAATTATGCTATCATTAGATAAATTGGCATTATACATTATAATTTCAGCCATATTTCCACCCCAATATGCTCCAGTATTTCCTCCTATAAAATCAGTGCCGGTATGTGGACCTATTGTGCCAGCTGGTGTTGATGTTAGCTCTAGATTGGTATTTGCATAAATATATTTAGTATTGCCTCTCTCTGAGCCGCTGTCTGGCAACCATTTAAAGGTTAAAACATTATATCCTGAACTACCAAATGCAGCAGATGGCGTTTGACTGCCGTAGTTTACACCCATGTTGTCTAGAGTATCGCCACCCAGCATATAATCCATGCGATATTTGGGTCCTGTTTCAAATCCTTCATAAACTCCTCCACCTGAAGCGGAATTATAGTAAAAACTTCCATAGGCTGTAGTTTTAGCAGTAAAAATATTTGTATGCGGAATTCCATTATAACCAAAGGATGCATCATTGAGGAAGCTTAAATTAACATTAAAACCATCATTGGTACCATCAAAGAGTGCAGTTGCTTTACCATTTTGACTATTTACTATCCATCTAGGATATTTGGATAAGCTTGGAGAGATTGCATCATTAGAGTTTCCTGATAGATCAGGCCATCCGTTAAGATATGGTAAGCCACCAACATAGGTGATATCTGATGTGTCAACATCATTAGCATCCAGCCATAGTTTTAAATTAGGAGCCAAATTTATAGTACCATCGGTGCTGGCAAATTTAGGATCAAAATTACCGTAAATAGCAATATTAGCTGGATCTAATAGATAAGTTCCAGTTTCGCCATTGCTAGCAGTTATATCCACATACCCATGTGCTTCTAGCTGCTTATGTCCAGAAGTTTCAACGAAGCCACCATCTCCAGAATTTCCACCTTCATTGGCATTCCAAGTTTCTTTATTAACTCTTTTTCCACCAAGGGCTCTGGCATATACATTGCCATAAAAATCTGTTGTATCATCAGACCAGAAAATGGTTCTACCAGCATCTCCGCTGTTAATAGCATCATTTAATATTAGGCTTCCCTTATCAACATAAAGATTTAAGGCAGCTGGAGTGTTTCCCTGGCCTAAGTAATCACCACCAATTTGAATATCGCCGCCGGCTGCTCCAATGCGTGGTGCTGATTTTTCTTTACCCACTGTGGTGCCGCTTAAGCCATCATAACCTCTGCCATCTATAAATGTGCCATCTAATAAGGCCACGTTATCTGCGGTGATGGTAACCTTACCGCCGCGTTCACCAGGCTTTTGCCCTGATGCGTCTATTTTTCCTGCAACACGTATTTCGCTATTGCCTTTTTTAATACCTTTATCAGTAGCAATATTATTTTTAACTGCATTGCTTCCTTCAGCGTAAATTATTATTTCACCATTTTTTTCGGTTACTGCAGGAGCTTTTAATTCACCTTCTATCACAATTAGATTATTGATTATTTCTTTACCTGCAGCTGCAGTTATAATAATTTTTCCACCGTCAGCCTCAATTAGTCCTTTATTATAAATAAGCTGTTCTTTTAATTCTTGAGATACGCTAACCTCAACTAATTTATCACCATACATATCTATGGTGAAGTTATCCCCAGAGGCTAATTGTATTTGACCAGAATTGGCGATAATGACACCGTTATTGACAAGTTTAGGGGCAATTAAGCCTACTAGGCCAGCTTCTTTAGCAGTGATGCTGCCATTGTTGATAATGCTTGCATCAATTTTTCCTGGTTTATCAAATTTTAAATGGCCAGAATTACTCATGAATTTATCATTATCAATATCAGCAGTCGTGGCAATGATTCCGTTTACGTCCACTTTAGCATTATTGCCAAATAATATACCATTTTGGTTAACGATAATTATATTGCCATTAGCTTTTAATTGACCGTTAATATGGCTGGCATAATGACTATTCACTCGGTTTAAAGTTATAGAATTAGTAGATGGTTGATGAAATTGGGTTGTTTCATTTGGAGAAATATCAAATCTTCGCCAATCAATCACCGCCTTGTCACTGGTTTGATGGATGTCAGTTCTATTCTCGCTATGAGAAATTGTTGCCTCCCCAGCGCTCACAACGCCATCTTCAGGATTTGCATATACAACAAATGGCATGTATAAGGAAAATAAGGTAGCCAGACAAGAGGCTGATAATAATTTCTTAGGAATGAGTTTTATGTTTGATTTTGACATTTAAAACTCCTGACTAAGTTGAAACATGAAACGAGGACTTCGGTGATTGTGACCATAAATAGGAGCAGCAACATCTCTGGTTAATGGCCAAGCTATTCCAAGATTTCCCACTTGATGCCATTTAGTGCTGAAGCGCATTCCAAAACCTGCTGAGGTTCCAGATTGACGGCTAGGTTGACTGGATGAATAATTCCATACAGCGCCTATATCATAAAATCCATAAGGTTGAAGTCTTAATGTTTCTGGTGTTTTTAATCCATCATAGCGTAATTCTAATGCTCCATTGGCTCCTTGGTCACCGGTGATTTCGGAGGAGTCGTAGGCCTTACCAAAAGACTGTCCGCCATAGCCAGTTTGTTCAGTGGAATATAAAATGCCAGAAGCTGATTGTCCGGCGCCTGATGCAAGCAATGACCAGTCTTCATGAATTTCTTGCAGGCGAGACATGGAGATTTCAGCTTTCCTAAAATTAGGCTTAGCATTCGCTCTGGAAAGATAAATATCATTTGGGTTGCTGGCCCCTAAGCCATCAATTCCTCTGCTTAAAGTTAAAACAATCGAATTGTGACCATTCCATTTATCGCTTAAATCATAATCAAATTCGCTGCGTAGCACTCTAATGTGATCTCTAACCAAAGGAGTTCCTAGGATATCACTGGCGCTATTAGTGCTATCCATTATCAATTTTGTAGAAAAATTTTCTTGGCGCTGTCTTATGAATTGATAATCTAAGCTTGTACGAAATGAATTGGCTGAGCTATTAATGTTAAGATCATCTATGGTATAGCCTGGATAAGTTTTGCTGGTACTAATATTCATAGCTAAAGTTGTATTGGGAGCGAGGGCTATTGCATGGTTAAGTGAAGCATAGCTTAATTTATCTGTGGGTAAACTTGATACTCCAGAGAAAGTGGTTTGTTGTAAAGGTATAAAGCTTTTAGAATAAGAAGTGGAGATTTCAGTTGGTCCAACATATCGTGAAGAAAAATTATCAATACTGACTATGCCTCTGCCTTTCTTATCACTTGGCACTAAAGTTAGTAGGACTGCTCCCTCTTCTCCTTCGATTGGTGAAATGACTGAACGAAAGGAATATCCAGGTAAATCATTTAAACGCAATAGAAGACTTTCTACTTTGTTTATTGTAGTTGGCTTTTCTATCATTAATTGATTAATATAGCTCTGTACTACAAAATGATCTTTCACCGCTTGTGGTATTTCAACTTTACTCACATAGCCTTCAACAACTTTAATAACTATTTTGCCATTCTTTACATTCTGCTGAGGAATGTAAGCTCTTGAAAGAAAATATCCAGAGTCTCTATAGAGTTTTGTTATAGCGTCAGCAATCTCCCAAGCAACGCTTAAAGAAACTTGTTGTTTTAGATGTTTGGCATAAATCTTTTCTGTTTGAACAGTATTAAATACAGTCATTCCTTCAATGATCACTTCATTTAAAATGAACTGAATGTTTTTAGCAGATTCTGGCACTGGAGACGAGTATGGAACGCTTGGAATAGCAAATTGTCCATCTTTAGATTTTTCAGGAAGAATATTTCTTTCTTCGCTTATAATTCGTCCAGCATCTGCTGAGCTTGGTAAAACTTGAGCAGAAGCTGAAGAAATAAAGGGAATAAAAATAATATAAGCAAGGCTTAGTATTTTATAGAAGCTATTAGTTTTAAGATTCATTTTAAGTATTTAAATTAGAAATTTTATGAATAAATAATATATCAATAATTTAAAAATAAAATATAATATTAAACTATTAGTAAAATTTATTATTTTTAATAATATATTGATTGATACTTAGAATTAAAAAGTTATGATGGTTTGATGTTTTAAAAAATCTTAATAATTTATATGCATAAAAAGATTCTTATCGTAATTCTTGCCGTAATGTTGCAGTCAAGTATTTCTTCAGCTAAATCTAATCTCACAATTTCTGGTGATATATTACAATTTTCCTTCGACCGGGGGTCCGGGTGGTTTAGAGAAGCAAGGTACAAAGAAGGATAAAGTATACAGTTGGAAGATCACACAAAACTATCCGAATCCTTTTAACCCGGTAACGACGATCCAATATGAAGTTGCTAAAGAGAGCAGAATCAGATTGAAGCTGTATGATATAACGGGAACGGAGATCACGACTCTTGTGGATGAGGTAAACCCTGCGGGAGAGTACCGGGCATCATTTGATGCCTCGGGCTTGCCGAGTGGGGTGTATATTTACCGGATAGAGGCTGACAAATTCAATGAGTCAAAGAAACTGATATTGATAAGGTGAAAGGGAAACTGGATGAAAAGAAGTGCGGTCATGATAAGTGAAAGTAGCGTCAGAGTCATGAAGACACTCATCATAACAGTTGTCTTATTGCTGAGTCTTAATACAAATATGTTCGGTACTATCCGCTATGTCAAAGCAGGTAACCCTACCCCACAACCGCCATACACATCTTGGGCAACCGCCTCCGACAGCATTCAGAAATGTGTGAATGTTAGTAAAAGAGGTGACACAATTTATGTTGGGTCG
>CAZJZY010000008.1:0-1660 GCA_964550685.1 uncultured Rickettsiales bacterium
CAAATGTTTTGAATTCATCACTATGTAAGCTCCACCATAAGCTTTTCTAGTAATAACTGTTATTTTTGGAACCGTAGCCTCAGCATAAGCATATAATAACTTTGCACCATGTTTTATTATACCATTATGCTCTTGATTGATACCTGGTAAAAATCCAGGAACATCTACCAAAGTTACTATAGGTATATTAAAAGCATCACAAAATCTTATAAATCTAGCAGCCTTAACAGATGCATTAATATCTAAACATCCAGCTAAATTCATTGGTTGATTAGCAACGAACCCAACCGGCTGCCCCTGCATATAACCAAATCCAGTTATAATATTTTTTGCGTAATCTGGTTGTAATTCGAAGAAATCTCCTTCATCAACAATCCTATTAATCAATTCCTTCATATCATAAGGCTTATTTGGATTGGATGGAACTAAAGTATTAAGCGACATTTCAACTCTGTCAGCTGGATCTTGGGTTACTCTTTCAGGTAAAGGTGCTTTGTTTGAGGCTGGTAGAAAGTCAAATAAACGACGAGTTTGCATTAAAGCTTCAACATCATTATTGAAAGCCTTGTCAGCCACTCCGGTTTTAACGGTATGAGTTCCAGCTCCTCCTAAAATTTCTTGGGTCACGTCTTCATGAGTAACGGTTTTAACAACATCAGGGCCAGTCACAAACATATAAGATGACCCTTTAACCATAAAGGTAAAATCTGTTAAAGCTGGAGAATAAACTGCTCCACCAGCGCATGGCCCCATAATTAATGAAATTTGTGGAATAACTCCTGAAGCAATAACATTGCGTTGGAAAATTTCACCATATCCGCCCAATGAATCAACACCTTCTTGAATTCTGGCTCCACCAGAATCATTGATGCCAATAACCGGCACACCCATTTTCATGGCCATATCCATAATTTGACAGATTTTCTTAGCATTGGTTTCACTTAATGAACCACCTAAAACTGTAAAATCTTGGCTATAAATATAAACTAAGCGACCATTTATTGTTCCGCTGCCGGTTACAACTCCATCACCAGGATGTTTATTATTTTCCATACCGAAATTACTACAACGATGTTCAACAAACATGCCATATTCTTCAAAAGAATCCGCATCAAGAAGAACTTCTATTCTCTCTCTTGCAGTTAATTTGCCTTTAGCATGTTGGGCTTCAATTCTTTTAAGCCCACCGCCCAATCTTGCTAAACGTCTTTTTTCTTCTAAAATTTCATTGATTTTTGACTGCATAATTTAAAATTCTCATAGGTTATGTTTTTTACAAAATTTAGCATAACTTATGTATTGAGGCAAGAGAGGATTTATTTTTTACAGGTAAACTAAATGTTATGATCTAGAATTACTTTCGCCGCCTAAGCCCATTTTTCTAGCAACAAAAGACCTAAAAGATTCTATTCTAGAGTGTTTTTCTACTGTTGTAGCTGTAAGTGAGTTTCTTAAAGCTGCTGCTTTTTCGTTAATCTCAGAAAAACTTCCTTGACCCGCTTCCATTGAAGAGCGTTCAAGTTCTTCGCTACTCCTTGAAGATGAGGAATCGCGCTCTGTAATATTACTATCTCTACCAAGTTCATCTTCAAATGAGTTAATTAGTCCTGGAATTTTTCTACGAGCATTTACGGTTGCGATTAAATTTTTTATAGCAACA
>CAZJZY010000008.1:1683-9878 GCA_964550685.1 uncultured Rickettsiales bacterium
TATGGCCCCACTAACTGCATTGCCAATGGCGTAGATTGCAGACATAAACCGCCCTGGCTGTGAACTTTGTGGGGAGTCTGATAAGTCTACACTACTAAATCTTTCCGAATCAGAATCCGAATCAGAATCCGAATCCTTATCTCCTTCAATCATATAATTACCCTTTGTGTTATATTGAAAGTCTGTTGAATATCTAGTGGAATTTTATCTTAATAGTTGAATTGCTGCAAGAGGCATTTTTACAAAATTTTGAATCTTCTTTCTATATATTCCATGAGAATTTTAGTAAAGTCTTGAGCTATAAAGTCTCCTCTTAAAGTATGAGTTTTTTTACCATCAATAAAAACTGGAGCCACCTTCTCTTCTCCAGTGCCGGGCAAACTAATCCCAATGTCAGAGTGTTTACTCTCACCAGGACCATTAACAATGCAGCCCATAACTGCAATTTTTAAGTTCTCAACACCTGGATATAGCGCTTTCCACTCATTCATGTTTTTTTGAATGAATTTATCAATATCTTCAGAAAGCGTTTGAAAATAACTGCTAGTGGTTCTGCCGCATCCAGGACAAGCAGAAACTTCAGGGGCAAATTGACGAAACCCAAGAGATTGCAGAAGAGCTTTGCAAAGATTCACTTCCTCAACGCGGCTTCCTCCAGGCTTTGGAGTTATAGAAGCACGAATGGTGTCACCAATACCTTGCGATAATAATACAGCTAAAGCACTAGAAGTAGCAACATTCCCTTTAAGGCCCATTCCAGCTTCCGTCAACCCTAAATGCAAGGCATAATCACAGTTTTTAGCTAAAGCCTGATAAACTGTTACTAAATCAGGTATACGGCTGGTTTTGCAAGATAAGATAATTTGATCTTTACTCATGCCTAAATTCTCTGCTTTTTTAGCACTTATTAAACATGATAGCACCAAAGCATCGTACAGCACTTCTGTTGACGATTTGGGTAATGACTTCTTACTATTAATATCCATAACTTGGGCGAGCAATGCTTGGTCTAAACTGCCCCAATTAACACCAATGCGGATGGGCTTGTTATTGAGCAAAGCAATATTGATCATCTCTTCATATTGCTTATCCCTCTTCTCGCCAAAGCCTACATTACCAGGGTTTATCCTGTATTTATCTAAAGCTAAAGCACAATCTGGATAATTCTTAAGCAGGCTATGGCCATTATAGTGAAAACAACCAACTAAAGGAATATCATATCTTTGCTGTAAGATGATATTTTTTATTTGTGCAACTGATTTTGCAGCAAGCTCATTATTAACCGTGATCCTAACAATTTCTGATCCTGCATTATATAATTCTATTACTTGCGCAGCAGTTGCTTTAGCATCAGCAGTATCAGTATTAGTCATCGACTGAATTAATATCGGCGCATCTCCACCAATATAATAACTTCCCACCTTAACTTTATGGGTTTTATGGCGGAAGATTTTCTGCTGCTGGATATCTATTTTTTGAATAAGATCTTCTGATATATTCATGTTAAACACCTAAATGTTGTTAATAGCTTAATTGTAAAACAATATACAGCAAAGCCTATATCCATTCAAACATAAAAACTAGAAAACAATCCCCATCTCTTGAATAATAGATATTTAGCAATTATATTTATTTTCATAATGAACATAATCGAAATAGGTAGTTTAAATATTATGGCCAAAGAAATAAAAGAAAAAATAATTTTACCATTAGTTCCACTAAGAGATATTGTCATGTTTCCTGGCATGGTCTCACCCCTTTTTGTTGGAAGAAACAAATCAATTCTTGCCATCGAAAAAGCTGTCGCAAATAATCAACAAGTAATTTTTGTCACTCAAAAAGATTCAAATAATAATAATCCTGATGAAAAAGATGTTTATAATATTGGGGTGATTGGTAATATTTTACAATTACTAAAACTACCAGATGGCACTGTTAAAATCCTTGTTGAAGCTAAGAATAGAATAACTATAAAACAGATTATCGCTACTGCAGAATGCCTATCTGCTGAAGTAGAATTGCTTAACGACCCAAAAGAATCACAAGATATTCATCTAGAGGCCTTATCAAGAGCTGCTATTGATAACTTTGCAGAATATGTTCAGTTAAATAAGAAAATTAATCCAGAAATTATTAATATTATCTCTGAAATTAAAGACCCTATAATTTTATCAGATAGCATTGCAAGCCATATGCTGATAGACATCACCTTAAAGCAAGAAATATTAAGTATTGTTGGGATCTTAAAAAAACTTGATAGAATTATCTTAGTTTTAGAAAATGAAATTAGCATTCTAAATACTGAGAAAAAAATTCGTCAAAGAATTAAAAAACAAATGGAAAAAGTTCAGAAGGATTACTATCTAAATGAACAAATGAAAGCTATTCAGAAAGAATTGAATGAAAGTGAGAAAGGAAAAACCGAATTTGAAGAAATTGAAGAAAAAATAGCTAAAGTTAAACTTTCTAAAGAAGCTTCAGAAAAAGTTAAAGCTGAACTTAAGAAACTCAAATCAATGAATAGCATTTCAGCTGAAGCATCTATCGTGCGTAGCTATATAGATACAGTTTTAGCTTTACCATGGGGAAAGCAAGATAAAGTGAAGAATGACTTAGTCTATGCTAATAAAATACTCAACAATGATCATTACGGCTTAGAAACTGTAAAAGAACGTATTTTAGAATATTTAGCTGTGCAGAAAAGAACTAATTCTCTTAAAGGGCCTATTATCTGTTTAGTTGGCCCTCCTGGCGTTGGAAAAACCTCTCTAGCTAAATCAATAGCTGACGCTACAGAGCGTCAATTCGTTCGCTTCGCCATGGGAGGCATGCGTGATGAGGCTGAAATTCGTGGACATCGCCGCACTTACATAGGAGCGATGCCAGGGAAAATTATTCAGTTAATGAAAAAAGCTAAATCAATGAATCCTGTATTCTTACTCGACGAAATTGATAAACTAGGCAATGACTATCGGGGCGATCCATCTTCTGCCCTATTGGAAGTATTAGATCCAGAACAAAATAATAAATTTGTTGATCATTATATGGAGGTGGAATTTGACCTCTCTAATGTATTATTCATAGCCACAGCTAATAACGTACAAAATATTCCAAGACCTTTATTAGATAGAATGGAAATAATTAAACTATCTGGCTATACTGAGGACGAGAAAGTAAAAATAGCTTCTAATTACTTAGTAACTAAACAGAAAAAAGATCATGGCTTAAAAGAAAAAGAGCTAAATATTAACGAATCTGCCATAAGAGACATCATTCGTTATTATACACGTGAAGCTGGAGTTAGAAACTTAGAAAAAGAAATTGCTAAAATTTCTCGTAAAGTAGTTAAATCGATTATTGAAAAGAAAAAGCCTGACTTCATCGTTACCAAAAGTAATTTAAGCAAATTCTGCGGCACCAAAAAATATAGTTTTGGTAAAGCAGAAAATGATAACGCTATTGGTGTGGTTACAGGGCTTGCCTACACAGAAGTTGGTGGAGAGTTATTACTTATAGAAGCCGTTAACATACCAGGAAAGGGACAAATAAAAACAACTGGAAAGCTAGGAGAAGTGATGCAGGAATCCGCCCAAGCAGCTTTTAGTTATTTTAAATCACGTAGTCTTGAGTTTGGAGTCACCCCACCGTTTTATCAAAAATATGACGTTCATATCCACGTTCCTGAAGGGGCTGTACCGAAAGATGGACCATCTGCCGGCATAGCTATGTTCACCGCCATCGCATCTATTATGGCTGGAGTGGCAGTAAAAAAATCAGTAGCCATGACTGGTGAAATAACTTTAAGAGGCAGGGTGCTGCCTATAGGAGGCCTGAAAGAAAAGCTTCTGGCTGCATTAAGGGGCGGTATAAAAACAGTAATTCTTTCTATCGAAAACAAGAAAGATTTGGCCGATATACCTAAAAACATCACTAAAAATTTAAAAATAATTTTTGTTTCTACCGCAGAAGAGGTGTTAAAAATTGCTTTAATTAAGCCTTTATCACCTACAATATGGGTGGATAGTGACCAAAAAACAAGTTTTGCTCAAGAAAATGCTGATATTAGCGTTATAACGCATTGACATATGTTCTAAAGTAAGGAAATATATAGTTAATACTATTAAAATAGTATCTTTAAAAGCCTTATTTACCAGAAATAAAGTAAAATTTATTTCCATGTTTAACTTTATAATAAAAGGGTATCACCGTGAATAAAAAAGAATTAGTTGCCATGATGGCAGAACTTTCAGATCAATCAAAAGTTTGTTGTGAAAAAAGCTTAGATGCATTCATGCAAGCTGTAACAAAAGCTCTTAAGGCTGGCGACGATGTAAGATTAGTTGGATTCGGAACATTCCATGCAGTAAAAAGAAAAGCTACAACCGGTCGTAATCCACGTACTGGCGCTGTTATCAAAATTTCAGCTTCAAACCAACCTAAATTTAAAGCTGGCAAAAGCTTGAAGGATGCGGTTAATTAGTTGTAATTAACTACTACAAAAATTTAAAGAGGTGGCCTTGTATTTATATGACTCGCCTCTTTTTTATTTTTGTATGATAAGGTAGCTTATGCGTATTGCTTGCAAAAAATGTAATGCGGTTTATTCCATTGCAGAAAAAATAATTGGGCCTACAGGTCGCATAGTAAAATGCGCTAAGTGTTCTCATAGCTGGATGGTCAAACCCATAAGTAACCTTTTGGAGCCATCGCTCCAAAAAACTCAAAATTCAAATTACCTAAAAATAATAATTGCCCTATTGAGCATCGCTATTGTTATTATGGTTTTTATTTGGTTTTCAAAAGATTTAGTAAAATATAAAGCACTGCGTCCTATTTATGAAATCTTTTCAGTTCATGATCTAGATAATATAAAATTAATGGATTTCACCTTTAAAACCGAAGACGCTGATATTATTATCGATGGAATTATAACAAATATTTCTAAAGAAGATAAGAAAATGCCAGATATTCGATATCTTCTGCTAGA
The DNA here is from genome assembly GCA_964550685.1 of uncultured Rickettsiales bacterium. Taxonomy (GTDB): domain Bacteria; phylum Pseudomonadota; class Alphaproteobacteria; order Rickettsiales; family CANDYO01; genus CANDYO01. The sequence goes on from CAZJZY010000008.1 coordinate 6,671, forward strand.
TAAAAACAAGAAGCTTGTTTATAGCTTTACAGCCATTCCTAGCCAAAATATTATCAAATCTGGAGAAAAACTTTCCATACATCGTAAAATTAACAATATTAGAAAGCCTGTTAGATATCTGCAAATTGATATAGCTAATAAATTAGAGCTATTGCTAGGATCATAATAAAATTAAGAGCATGCTAAATGACTCTCTTAATCTAAGCCCTTATTGCATTTTAGATAAAATGATCTATGATACTTTTTAGAATAATTAATATAAAATTGAGGATCATATGACAAAGAAAGAAAGATATAATATCGCTGTAATTGGAGCCACTGGAAATGTTGGCCGTGAAGTTTTATCTATTCTTGATGAAAGAAATTTCCCTATAGATAATATATATGCCGTGGCTTCAAGCGCATCTTTAGGTAAAGAAGTTAGCTTTGGAGATCAGAGAATTTTAAAGATTACCACTATAGATAATATAGATTTTAAAAATATTGATATCGCATTTTTTGCTGCAGGATCTAAGGTATCCAAAGAATATGGACAGAAAGTGGCAGATGCTGGCTGTATTGTTATAGACAAAGCTGCTCACTTCAGAATGAACCCTAAAGTTCCGTTGATTGTACCAGAAGTGAATCCTGAAGCTCTTGAGGGCCATAAAAACATTATAGCTAGCCCAAATTGTTCAGTTATCCCCTTAATGGTAGCATTAAAGCCCCTTCACGACGCAGCTCAAATAAAAAGAATTGTTGTTTCCACTTATCAATCCGTCTCTGGAAAAGGTAAAAAAGCTATGGATGAATTATTCAACCAAACCAAGGGGATGTTGATGTACCAGGAAACAACAGCAAGCGAGTTTCCAAAGCGCATAGCTTTCAACGTTATGCCACATATTGATGAATTTATGCCTTCTGGCCTAACCAAAGAAGAATGGAAAATGGAAGTGGAAACTAAAAAGATTTTAGGAGAAGAAGTGAACATCACCTCCACTTGCGTGAGAGTTCCTGTTTTTGTTGGCCATAGCGCTGCAGTTAACGTAGAATTCGAAGAAAATATTACGGCCGCTCAAGCTAAAAAAATTCTTCAGTCTGCTCAAGGCGTAGAAGTTATGGACAAACAGCAAGACGCGGGTTACGCCACACCAATAGATGTGGTTAGAGATGATTCTGTGTTTATATCACGCATTCGTAAAGATTCCAGCATTGATTCAGGGCTTAGCATGTGGATAGTGACAGATAACCTACGTAAAGGGGCAGCCCTCAATGCAGTACAAATAGCTGAATTATTAATTAAGAGTTAGAAAAAATCTTAGCTATATTCATATAAATCAAAAGCTTTTTCCACAGGGCATTGGTTAGTATTTTTTAGATAATACTCTTCCGCTTCTGGAACAATAACCTGAGAATGATATTTACATAGATGTGGGAATAATTCTTTAACGTCTAAATAAACACTCAATTGATAGAATTTTGCAATAGTTTCTGCATCATACCGCATATTGGGGTAAACTTCATAAACACATAAAAATTGCTCATATGCATTGTTAAAATGCCAACCACCAAAGCTTGCATAACTAATTAAATTACTCATCTCCTCATGCTCTACTATATTTGCTAGCTCTTGGGTATTTTTAGAAATAAAGTCATCATAATCTATTATAACTTTCTCTGTATCCTGCGTAAGCTGTACTCTATTTTGATTTATTGCTGGCGAATCAACATCTAAATCTATTAGCAAAGGCGAGAACATAGGTATCTTTAACAAATTATCTAACTGACTTTTCAAACTACTCTCTATCCTTGTTGGTTCATATATCAAAATATTTTCTATAGCAGGATCCTCTTCTACATGCTGAATAAGCTGAATTTCTTCCGAATCCACTATCTGTAATTGAGGAAAACCCACATCTATCCTTCCCACTTTTTGCAATAAAGAATCAATAAATTGCTTAGTCTCCTTCGATATTTTCTCTTTATTCATATTTAAGATATCTTCAATATTTGGCTCAAAAGGATTCTTGGAAAAATCATTCAATTTATTATTTAGTTCTTTATTTTTTATTGAATTATCCTGCAACAAAATATCTGGATCTGGTAGGATGCTACTGCATTCTAAATTCAAAGATTTAATTATTGCTTTAGCAAAATCTTGATTAGAGCTGAAATAGTTAATAGTATTCTTAATACCAGCCTCTAACCTTAGATTGATATCTTCCAGAGTTCTAAATATGGCCTTATAATAATATTGCGCCTGCTTCAAAGTGTTATAAGGATTGCATTCATTTTTAAATATTATTTCATTAAACTGATGAACATTTTCATGAAGTAATACATCTTCAAGATCTTTAATAACTAAAATACCGTTAGCATATGGAGAATAGATACCTTTAGCATTTAGCCCTAAAAGATCAAAATATAACTGTGAAGTTATGGAGACGTCAAAAGTAGAGTTATATATTCCACCCATATCTCGATTAAATGCACTAATTGCTGGAACAGAAAGAATTACCCGAGCTAAATCATTACTGGCTAAACTTTCATAAAGATTCTCCACTTCCTCTCTTGAAATGCCAACATTAGAAAATACATTCTCATACATATAATGCATATATGGCTGTACATAATCTCTATTTAAAGATTGCTCAAAAACTGACTTAAATACCAACATTGCTTAATTACCTTGCTTACAATTAAAAAATTAACTATAATTAACATTCCTACCCTTGTCAATATCATTATCATTTTTATCTAATACCCCTTGATATTATTAGTTATCTTGCATATATGTATTGCGTATAAAAAACTAAAAAGAGGATAATATGACCAAAAATACTAAAACACCTAAAGAAGAACATATAAAATTTGATGCTGAAGTGGGAAAAATACTTCAGTTAATGATCCATTCTTTATATGCCAATAAAGATATATTCTTACGTGAATTAGTTTCAAATTCTTCTGATGCTTGTGATAAATTGCGCTATTTGAGCGTTACCAATCCAGAACTTAGCAAAGATGACTCTGAATTTAAAATAAAACTTTCCGTCAATGAAGAAAACAGAACCATCACCGTTAGCGATAATGGTATAGGTATGAATAGAACTGATCTAATTGAAAATATTGGAACCATTGCTAAATCTGGCACTCAAGGCTTTATGTCTAAACTAACTGGAGATTCAACCAAAGATTTGCAATTAATTGGTCAATTTGGCGTTGGATTTTA
>CAZJZY010000008.1:9888-27804 GCA_964550685.1 uncultured Rickettsiales bacterium
TTTTATTCAGGCTTCATGGTGGCCGAAGAAATGGAAGTTATCACTCGCAAAGCCGGTGAATCTGAGGTTTGGCAATGGCGCTCTAAAGGAGATGGCGAATATATCTTAAAACAACTAGAAAATAGCGATGCTAGTCGTGGCACTTCAGTTATATTGCACTTAAGATCAGGCGAAGATGATTTTCTTGATAAATTCCGTCTGCGTCATATTATTAAAACTTATTCTGATCACATCGCCTTTCCAATTGAATTTACTTCCAATGAAGGAGAAGTTGAAATTCTTAATAATGCATCTGCAATATGGATGCGCCCTAAGAATGAAATCACTGAAGATCAACATAAGGAATTTTATAAACAAGTTGCACATTTACCGGATAGTCCATGGCACATAATCCATAATAAAAATGAAGGAATGGTGGAATATACCAATCTTCTTTATATTCCTTCTACCAAGCCTTTTGATTTATTTAATCCTGATCGCCGCAGCAAGGTGAAATTATACGTCAAAAAAGTATTTATTGGCGCTGAAGGAATAGATTTAGTTCCATCACATTTAAGATTCTTACATGGCGTGGTGGACTCAGAGGATTTACCATTAAATATTAGTCGTGAAACGCTGCAACACAATCATTCTTTAGAAAAAATTCGTAAATCAATTACCAAAAAAGTTATTAGCGAATTAAAAACTAAAATGGATGTGACCCGCGAATCTTACATCACTTTCTGGAATAATTTTGGAGCTGTTTTAAAAGAAGGATTATGTGAAGCTATAAAAATTGCTTGAAGTGTGTTTATTTAGAAGCGCAATTCAAGATAAATTTATTAGCCTTGCTGAATATGTTGCTAACATGAAAGAAGGGCAAGAAAGCATCTTTTATCTAAGTGGAGATAGTGTAGAGAAAGCTAAAAATAGCCCACAATTAGAAGGCTTCATTAAGCATGATATTGATGTGTTATTATTCGTTGATACAGTAGATGATTTCTGGGTTAACGTGATGCATAGCTTCAAGGATAAGGAAATAAAATCTGTTACTCGCAGCGGTATAGAATTAGATAAAATTCTAAAAAAAGAAGAAGTAGAAGAAAAACCTATCTTAGAAAGCGACCAAGAACTAATAGATTACTTTAAGAAAACTTTAGGCAATTTAATTATGGATGCTAAAATCTCTGGAAAATTGATTGATAGCCCTGTATGTTTAACAGTGGCAGAAGGCGCGATGGATATCAGAATGGAGCGCTATTTAAAAGATCAAAAACAGATCAATTCAAGCTTCACCAAGATTTTAGAAATTAATGCTAACCATCCAATTATTGTTAAAATTGCCCAAGAAATGAAAAACTTAGATCATGCTTTAAGTGATGAGTTAGTTTTTGCATTATTTGATCAAGCTTGTATAATTGAAGGCGAACCAATTGCTGATATGAGCGCATTTGCAAAAAGAATGAATAATTTATTAAGCAGAGTTTAAGGAATATAAATATGACTTATGTTGTTACAGAAAGCTGCATTAAATGCAAATATACTGATTGCGTGGATGTCTGTCCTGTAGATTGTTTTTATGAAGGTGAAAACATGTTAGTGATTAATCCAGATGAGTGTATAGATTGCGGAGTATGCGAACCAGAATGCCCGATAGAAGCTATTAAGCCAGAAGCTGAAGATAACATCGAATGGCAAGAAATAAACCGTGAATATTCGAGCAAATGGCCTAATATTTCTGCTCGTAAAAAGCCGTTACCAGAAGCTGATGAATATAAAGATAAAATAGATAAAAAAGCATTATTTAGCCCAAGATTTGGCGGATAAACTTATATATTGCTATTTTTAGTTGAGACATTATAATATACTTCATCTAACCATAGCTCAAAAGAGGTAAATCATGAATAAGAAAGCAGATAATTCATCAAATAACCAAGAAGATAATCATTATGTTGAAGCGGTAAAAGAACATGCTCAGCACGCTGTTGAATATAGTAAAAACTTAATGGCAACCGCTCATACAACTGGCAATGAAATTACTAAAAAAGTTACTGATATTTGCGCAACCAACTTAGCATTATGTAAATCATTTTTAGGATGCGCAAGCTTTGATGATATAGTTCATTGGGGAGAAAAATTTGTTAAAACTAATGTTGATAATTGCGTTGAAACTATTAGCACAGTTTATGGTAAAGTTTGCAATGAAGTTACTGAAGCTAATAGTGATATAGCTAAAAAAGTGGTAAAAAACGTTACCAAACTTAAAAATAAATTCTAAAGCATATTATCGCCAATATCTTTAACTGCTTTTCCACCAAGTATTTCTTTGATTTGGCGATTAAGTCTATCTTGAATGAGTTTTGAAGATTCTTTTTCCAAAACTTCATTCACTTGTTCGATTGCTTCAAAATTATCCGTTTTAAGCAAATTATTAAGCTCATCAATTGTCTTCACTAATTTTTCTTTTGTCAAAGAATCAAGCAAATCACTGCCTTCATCAATAGCTGTATTTATATTAATTATATTATTCTGAGCTGCAAATTTGGCTTCAGCTAATTGTTTTAATTTTATATCAGAACTAGCATATAAATAAGATTGCTCTATCATATTTTCTACTTCTTCTTGAGTTAAGCCATAACTTGGCTTAACTTCAATTTCTTGTTTTATACCACTATTTTCTTCTACTGCAGAAATAGTTAATAACCCATCAGTATCAACATTAAAAGTTACAGCAACTCTAGCTAAAGACGCTTTCATAGGAGGGATCCCTTTCAACTCAAATCTTGCTAGCGACCGGCAATCCTCAACCATTTCTCTTTCACCTTGAACTATGTGAAAAATAATTCCCGTTTGCCCATCTTGATAGGTCGTAAAATATTTTGTAACACTAAGGGGAATAGTAGAATTCTTAGCAATCACTCGTTCATTCATCCCACCCATAATTTCTAAACCAATAGATAGAGAAGTCACATCAAGCAAAAGACTATCAGAGCCATTAATCAAATTATTTGCTTGAATTGCCGCTCCCATGGCCACCACTAAATCTGGATCAATAGTATCAAGCGGTTTCTTTATGGCTTCGGTAATCATTTGCTTCACTAAAGGTATTCGTGTTGAACCGCCAACTAAAACAATTTCTTTAAGCAAGCTTGGATCAATCTTACTATTTTCTATAGTTTCTTTGCAAATTTTAATTGTTCTCTCTATAAAAGGCATAACAATATTTTTAAATTCTGAACTAGTAATAGCAAAGCCTTGATAGCTTAAATTCTCTTTAACTCCCCTAGCAATATGATAATCTTTATCATCAAGATTTAGATATTTCATTATTTGATAATCAATATCGTCTCCGCCAAGATTTCTATCTCCACCAGTCGCTAAAACTTGAAATACTCCTTTTTCCATTCGTAAAATAGAAACATCAAAAGTGCCTCCACCAAAATCATATATTAAATATAACCCCTCCGCTTGATGATCCAAACCATAAGATAAAGCTGCTGCTGTTGGCTCATTAATTAAACGCAGCACCTCTAATCCAGCAAGCCTTGCTGCTAATTTTGTATCATTTCTTGCTGCATCATCAAAATGCGCAGGCACTGTAATAACCGCTTTTTCAAGCGGCTCTCCTAATGTTTCTTCGGCTTGTTGTTTTAATTGCAATAGAATTTTACTTGAGATTTCAACAGGCGTAAGTGAATTCACTTGCTCATTACTTCCCATTAAACGCTTTATTGATCTAATTTCTTGATAAACAGAAGGCAATATAGGACCTAAGATTTTAGGCTCTCCTGCAATAACACAGGCAACTAGGGAATTAGTAGTACCCAGATCTATCCCTATCGCATATTGATCAATTTGCTTTTTTTGCTTCAATTCTGGTTCAGAAATTTGTAGAAACTTCATATAAATATACTTAAAGTTAGTTATTAAAATACAAGCTCAAGATAACAATTTAAGATCTTTATTTAGCCTTCTTGTCATTTTTACGGCAATCAATATTCGTAAGATAATTAATGTTTTTCTTCAAGTCCACCATTTCTACTGATGAATTGCTTTTAAATAATCTTCTATAATAATTTGCTAATTCACCAAGCTGATCTCTAGTATAAAAACAATGATCTGGATCACTAATAATTTTTTGGCCAATATATGAATAATATGTGACATAGCATTTCTTATCAACCATACCAATAATTGTTTTAGCCTTCCAAGCTTTAGAATCAGTCATATCTTGATAAACACAACTAGAAGGTCTACATGCAGCTAAATCACTAGAAAAACTTACATAACAACTACCAAACTCTTCTTTTATTTTTCCTTGCAGTGAACTAGCATTCGCTAAATTAGCAGTTAAACATATTAATATAATAAAAAACAACTTATTCATTCCTTTTTCTCCTTTTAAATAAGTAATTGACTAGCTAAACTTAGAAAAATACCGAAGCTCAATACATCTGTCGCAGTGGTAACAAATACAGAAGAAGCAATTGCTGGATCAAAATCTAATTTATCTAACAATATAGGGATTACGGAACCCAAAAATCCAGCTAAAGCAAAATTTATAACCACCGCCAAGCCAAAAACAAAGCTCAAGGTTAAATTTCGATGTAAAAGCATCAATATCCCTCCCCCTAATAAAGCAAGTACAAAACCATTGCAACTGCACGAAATTATTTGATTTCTAATTACTCGCAAGATATTTAAAGCTGTAATTTCTTTACTTGCTATTGATAACACAGTCACCGTCATAGTTTGAGTTCCAGCATTTCCACTAATACCTGCCACAATCGGCATAATTGCGGACAAAATAACTGCCTGCTGAATTGTATTATGATAATAATTCACAACCAAAGAGCAAAGAGTCGTTGCTAAAAGACTAATTAAAAGCCAAGGAAACCTACTTCTAACCACCTCTATCACATTAAGATAGACATCATCTTCTCTAACCCCACCCATATGCATAATATTTTCTTCAGCATTTTTGTCAATTACTTCAAAAACATCAGCCAAGGTTATCACTCCAACAAGCCTGGCATGCTTGTTAACAACAGGCACTGTTATAAAACCATATTTTTTAAATAAATACGATACCTCTGTTTCTTCTAAATTTGCTTGTACAGGTTTAATTTCAACATTCATTACGCTACTGATTAATGAATCACCTGATTTAGAAATTAACGTGCTTAATGGCACGCTACCTATAGGACTAAATTTAGGATTGGTAACAAATATCTCATGAAAAACTTCAGAAGCCTCTTGTTTGCCTTGCATATAATCTAAGGTTTGACTTATAGTCCAATGTTCTGGCACAGAGATAAATTCTTTCTGCATTAGCCTGCCAGCACTATCCTCCGGATAAGAAAATCCCTCACTAATTTCTTTCTTTTTATTTTTGTTTAGATAACTTAAGATAGCTTCACGCCCCTCCTCTTCCAAAGAGTCGAGAACATAAATGGCATCATCCACGTCAATTGCATTAATAATTTTAGCTATTTTTTTAGGACCTACCATTTCAACTATAATAGGCATTACACTAATATCTAATTCAATAATTAACTGACTAACTTGCTGTTCACTAAGTAATTTTAGAGTTTTTTCTTTCTGAGAGCCGGTAGTACGGTTAAAAAAACCTGCTAAATCAGCAATATGAGCTTCACCAATAATTCGTTTAGCTTCCGAAGAAGCACCACGCATAATCGCTCCAGCAAGAGAACTTTCAAATTCCTCTTGATGATATTGTATGAACTCTTCTGCACTATGATCTTTTGAAATCATCTATCTAATTTTCAATAAACATTACTTGTGTATGCACATTATACCTTCGATAGTTAATCATGTCATCCATTAATGAAGCCTTATGTTTAAAAATACATTAGTTTTTTATCTTCCCCTTCCTTTAGAAATTTCTCTAGGAAGCTTAGAAGGTTTTAATATCTCCACAACCAAGCCCACCTCTGTTAGAGTTTAGTTAGGTTTTGATCTTGGGATTGAATAATCTATTCAATAATCACAATGCTTGGACAAAAGCAAACCAATTATTTCTGGCATTTATCACAATAGAAACTAGCTCGCCCACCTTGTTTTATTTTTACAATAATGTTATTACAAGCCCTACAACGCTCTCCTTCTCTTCCATAAACGTTAAATGAATTTTGAAAATAACCCTTCTCTCCGCTAACTGAGGCATAATCTTTTAAACTTGATCCACCACGCATTATTGCTAATTTTAGAACCTCGATAATTTTTTCATGTAATAGCAATATCTCTTGATGCCTTAAGCTATTAGATATTCTTAAGGGAGAAATTTTACTAAGAAATAAGCTTTCAGAAGCATAGATATTACCTATTCCCACGATGTATCTATTGTCCATTAATGTAAGCTTTATTGGCTGATTTCTTTTTAGGATTTTTTCTAAGTAACTGGATGTAAATTCAGAATTAAATGGCTCAATACCAAGATTCTTGATTAATGGATGATTATTCAACTCACCTTTTTGAACCACAGTAATTAAACCAAAACGACGAGGATCATTATAAACCAAGCACTGACCACCACTTAAATTAAACGCGAAATGATCATGCTTCTGGTATAAGTAACTTTTATCCTTGAGTAAAATTTTACCAGACATTCCTAGATGTATTAGCAATATCAAATCATTACTCAGCAATATTTGAATATATTTCGCTCGCCTAGTAACGTTAATTATCTTGCTATTGATAATTTTTTGAGCAATATCTACAGGAATTTCTTGCCTTAACTTAAGCTTTGTAAGATGATGTACTTCAGTAATAGTCTGATTTAAAATTTTGTCCCGTAGTCCCTGGCAAATAGTTTCAACTTCTGGCAATTCTGGCATTATTTTAACCGGTTATATTTATAAATATTCTTAAATATGGTATGATAACACAAGGATCTAAAATGAAACAAGAAAATTTCATTTTTATTATTTCATCTCCCTCAGGAGCTGGCAAAACTTCCATTTCTAGAAAAATCATAGAAAATGATCCTCATTTTGTAGATTCTATTTCTTATACCACCAGAGACAAACGACCACTAGAGATAGATGGAAAAGATTATCACTTTGTGAGCAAAGAAAAATTTGTAGCAATGTCTAAGCAAAATAAATTTCTAGAACATGTAGAAGTATTTGATAATTACTATGGCTCCCCAGAAGATTACGTTACAAGCAAACTATCAGAAGGATATGACGTGTTATTCGATATTGACTGGCAAGGAGCAGAAACTATAAAAAAGAAGCTAAACAACTTAGTAGTAAGTTTGTTTATATTACCTCCTTCAATGCAAGAATTAGAAAAAAGGCTTAAGTTACGTGACTCTAACTCTAAAGAAGATATTATCAAAAGAATAAAAAATGCACCTCTGGAAATTAGCAAATATCATCTTTATGATTATGTTATAATTAATGAAGACTTTGATAAAACTTTAGAAACAATATCCTCTATAGTGAAAATAGAAAGATTAAAACGCCGCAATTTTAAGAATTTTATAGAAGAGCTAGTTAATCCACAAAAGACTAACTAACTCCCTTAAGAACTACTGAATTTCAGATAAAGCTTCTTTTAAATCTTCGTCAGATAAGGCTTGTTCACTTTTTGCTAAAATTCTAACCAAAGAATTTATTGCATCTTTATGCTCTGGATTTTTAATCTTCATAAAGTTACGTGAAACTTCTATGCACATTCTTTGATTTTGACTTGGATTAATATCAGATGCCACAGCATTTAATGTTGTATCCAATCCTTCATAGAAACTCGCAACAGAGGTACCTAAATATTTTGCAATCAATGCAAGCCTTCCAGCAGACACTCTATTTGTGCCAATCTCATATTTTTGCAATTGTTGGTGAGTAACTTCAATTTTTTCACCTAAATCTTGACGAGACATTCCATGCGCTAATCTCAATTCTTGAATCTTAGCTCCAATATAACGATCTATTTGCTCAATATGCTCAACTTTTCTAGCCATTTTTTTTACCTTATAATTATTATTATTCACTCGTTTGTTATCTTAGATTACGATAACTTAACATAAATTAACCAAAGATGCAAGAGTTTTTTAATAATTATATTTACGGCCGTTAACTTAACACACCCTTTTTTGAGTTAATATCCATTTATTAACCATCCTAACAACGGATTTTTCTTCAGTTAACTGAATCACATCGTCAGCGTCCAGCCACCTCAATTCTTTAGACTCTCCGTTATTTGATAATTCTTCATCACTTTTAACCTGCAACAAGAATCTTATATCATAATGAAAATGCTCCTTCTCTTTAGAGTTTTCTGGAATTAGATGTATATCTATATCAAAAATATCACTATTAACCACTTCAATAGCCTTAATACCGGACTCCTCCTGAGCTTCTTTAACAGCAACTGCTAACACATCAGAATCACCATCAGCATGTCCACCAGGCTGAAACCATTTATCAAGCTTCCTATGATGCATTAGCAGAGCCTTATCACCATCTTTATTTAACAACCAAGCGGATCCCGTGATATGCCCCTCTTCTAACTTCCTGTCAAAGCAATTATGATTCTTATTAACAAACGTAATCATATCTTCTTTCAACCCTTCCTCTTCTTGACAAGATGGAATATATCTTTCCAATAAGCTTAATAATTTAGATCTATGCATATTTTGCCCCCTATATATAAAAATTCTTGCTATATAAAAATAGTTACAGTAAAATTATCAATAAGTAATCTCAAATTATAGCAATTATTTTGAAAATTTATTATTTCAAAAATTACAGCCTTTCTTTAACAGAGAGTTTCATACACATCTCTACAGCAGCTTCCAGATATTATGCAGAGGCGGCCGCCCCTGCGGCATAATTATACTTTAAATTCACGATTCAATTTTATTTAAATAACAATCTTCTAGCTTAAGAGGAAAATATCATGTTAAAGAAGCTATTAAAAAGCTTGCCATTTCGTTTAATACTCTGCATTTTTTTTGCATTTGCTTTTGGCAATCAATTAAGCTACACAACCATTCGCTCTTTATTTACAGTGAGCTGTTTATTAAAAGAAATTCTAATGACCATCTTACCAATTATGATTTTTAGCTATATTTTTGCAGCTATATTATCTCTAGAGAGAAACGCCCCCTTATTGATTATTACAATTTTAGGCCTAGTAGTAATATCAAATGCCCTAGTATCTTTTACTTCTTACGGAATTGGCAAAACAATACTACCACTTATAACAATGACCAAAGCCAATAATATCAAATCAATCCAAGAAGTGACTACCTTTTTTAATTTAGGATTTCCACAAATCATTTCCCCAGATAAAGCGATGCTCACAGGAATGAGTCTAGGAATTATATTTTGCTATTTCCAATTTCCTAGAGTTACAAAATTTGCAGATAAATTACAAAATATCGTAACCTTATTCCTAAAAAAATGCTTTATTCCCTTATTACCATTATATGTTTTAGGATTCGTTTTAAAAATGCATCACGAAGGAGAACTAAGCATTCTATTTAAGAATTACGCTCAAGTTTTTGGTCTAATTTGCATTTCGCTCATATCCTATATCTCTTTGATGTATCTTATTGCTAATAATTTCTCTATAGCAAAATTTAAGCAAAGTATAAAACAAATGTCCGCTGCTGGCTTAACTGGATTTTCCACTATATCTAGCGCAGTAACCATGCCAATAACCGTCGTTGCTACAGAAGAAAACCTAAAGGATCCGCAATTTGCTCGTTTAGTGGTTCCTGCAACGGTGAATATTCACATGATCGGCCACGGCATGAGCATCCCTATAACCAGCCTAACCATTTTAATGCTATCTGGCCATCCGTTACCATCATTAGCAAGCTTTGCTATGTTTGTAATGTATTTTTGTATAGCTAAATTTTCTGCAACTGCTGTGCCAGGTGGTGGGATAATTGTTATTTTACCAATTTTGCAAAGCCAACTTGGTTTCACACCAGAAATGTCCAGCATCATTATAATGCTAGATATTCTACAGGATGCCATTTTAACCAGCGCGAATGTCATGGGAAACGGAGCTTTTGCAATAATCTGCCATCGTTTATGCAAACGCTTGAAGCTGCTGGACAATTAATCTTAAGTTGTTTTATTTAATCAAAAGGAGTAATAAAAAATATAAAATTTAACCAAATAAATATTGACAATTTGTTATAAAACTGTAGTTTTGTTCTAGATTTATTTTTTAAGGGCCAATCCCTTATCCAAATTAATTAGGAAAATCATGGCAAAAAAAACTGTATTACTTAAATTAGAAAGCACAGCTGGTACTGGTTACTACTATGTAAAAAATAAGAACCCTAAAAAACTAACTAAAAAGTTAGAATTTATGAAATTTGACCCAAGAGCGAAAAAACACGTTCTTTTCGTCGAAAAGAAAATGAAATAATATATAGAGAGAATTATGTCTGTAAAAATTAGACTAACTAGATTAGGCGCAAAAAAGAAACCTTTTTACCGTGTGGTAGTTGCGAATTCAACCGCTCCACGTGATGGAAAATTTATTGAGATTGTTGGAACTTACGATCCTATGCTTGCTAAAGAACATCCTGAAAGAGTAAAATTAAAGCAAGATAGAATCCAATACTGGCTTTCTGTTGGCGCTCAGCCAAGTGATAGAGTAACTAAGCTCATCAAATTATCTTCATAAACATGATTGCGCCACCCTATAAAAAGTGGCGCAACTCTTTTTTAAAACTCCTTACATTAGAATTTCGTTTATATAGGTTGCATATCAATGGCAATTAAGATTGGTAATTTAGAAATCAGCTCCCCTGTTATTTTAGCTCCGATGTCTGGCGTGACCGACATGCCGTTTCGTCGCTTGGTCAAAAAATTTGGCGCAGGTCTAGTAGTATCTGAAATGATTGCCAGCAGAGCAATGATTATTCAAACCAGGCAGTCTTTACAAAAATGCGCAATCTCAGAATTTGAAGACACCACCTCCGTTCAACTTGCTGGCTGCGACCCACAAGTTATGGCTGAAGCTGCAAAGTTAAATGAAGATCTTGGCGCCCCGATTATTGACATAAACTTCGGTTGCCCTGTTAAAAAAGTAGTTGGTGGAAATGCAGGATCCGCTTTAATGCGCGACGAAAAATTAGCCGCAGAAATCTTAGAGGCCACCGTTAAGGCCGTAAAAATTCCAGTAACTTTAAAAATGCGTAAAGGCTGGGATGAAAACTCACTCAACGCCCCTCGTTTAGCTAAAATTGCCGAAGATGTGGGCATCCAAATGATTACCATCCATGGCAGAACTAGATGTCAATTATACAACGGAGAAGCAGATTGGAAATTTATTAGACAGGTGAAAGACAATGTTTCTATTCCAGTAATTGCCAATGGTGATATCTTAAACATAGATGACGCAGTCAGATGCCAAGCTGAATCAGGAGCTGACGGAGTAATGATCGGTCGAGGAGCTTATGGCAAGCCCTGGTTTATCAATCAAGTTATGCATTATTTTGCTACTAAAGAAAAATTACCAGACCCTTCTATATCCCAAAAATTAGAAACCATATTAGAGCATTACAATCATATGGTTGAGCATTATGGCGAAGAAGGTGGCGTAAGAATGGCCCGTAAACATATCGGCTGGTACAGCTCAGGCCTCCCATCTTCAGCAGAATTTAGATTCAAAGTTAATCAATTAGACAATCCTGAAGAAATAAAAAAACATATCGCTGAATTCTTTAGTCAGTTTATCTAGTCAAACCAAAATACAACATAAAATATAAAATATTTTAATATCTGCAAAAAATACCAAAAAACTATTAAAAATTTAGGATATTTATATTATAATATCTTTTATTAATAATATTACCTTATTTTATTAATATAAAAAAACAAAGGAGATATTTATGAGCACCAATATATTTATAGGTTATAAAGCACTTCCAGTAAAAGAGCAAATTCTACAAATAGCGCTATATAGCATAGCATTCAAACTAAGCGATTATATAGCAGAACCAGCAACTCAATTCATCCGATCTTACTACCCAGAAACTTCACCATCCTCAGAAATTAATTTATATTGCCCTGATTTGCCTTATATAGGCCACAATAGCCACTTCAACGAAACAATCCTCATCGAATCATAAATATCTTAAAATCATCTTCATCCTTTAAAATATAAGCAATAATTATCAGTATATATAATTATTTACACACTCTTAAAAAATATCATAGTATTTTAGTCGTGTATTATATATACTATAATTGTATTCATTAAAATGTTAAATTAAGCTTTATGAATATAGCAAAGTTAAAAACTCCAAATTTAAGGAGAAAATCATGCCCCTAGAAAGATCAATATTTGAAACTCAACACCCTATCATAGCATTCGCACTAAAAACTACTCAGGCAACATTCTACGCGACCCTCCTAAGGATAGGAAATAATCTATCACAAGATTTATCGAAATATCTTGCTAAAATAGGTACAGAAAAAATAGAAAGTTTTGTTTACAAACTTACTCTGCAAGAAGAGCAACCGGCACAATGTGCTGACCACTCTAAAGATGCTCCATTAACAATGAACGGCGTTGACTCAGCAGTTCATATAGGTACAGATTCGTAAACTTTTAGGATAGAGTTCAAAGCTTAGGTTTCATAGCTCTACAATAATTAATTACCTATCTATAGTGTCTTTAGGACAAAAACTATGGACAAAGCATAATATTTTTTGTATAAACTATGTTATTCCGTGGTTTATTTAAAATCAATTATAACAGATTGTAAATATGTAGCACCCAGCTATAACTAACAAGACTAAAGTCTAGAAATCACAAATTAATTATAGACTTAAAATAAACACCTGTAAGTCTATAACAATGCTTATTACATATATACAGCATTTATGTACAGATTAGGAGAACTCTATGGAATTAAGCCTAGATACAATTTTAGCATGCGGCTTTTCTTTATTAAAATTATTTAGTTTGCCATTACTTTTTGTTTTTATTGTAAATTTCTTTAATATGAAGCTTTGGCATAAGGTTAGCCTTGGGCTAGTTTTTGGGATTGCTTATGGATTGATCAATGGCCAAGATGCTGTTTATATAAAACCCATTGGAGACTTATTTCTAAATGCCATAAAAATGATTATTATTCCTTTAATTTTCTTTTCTTTGATCTCAGGGATATCCAGCGTAAGTGACCCAGCATCTCTTGGAAGACTTGGAATAAAATCTTGTCTGGCTTATTTTGCTACCACCACTTTTGCTGTTATAACTGGTTTAACCTTAGCAATATTAATAGAGCCAGGGGTAGGAAGCAGCTTAAAACTTTCAGCCTCAGATCCTTTAAGCTCTAAGGCTATTGAAGAATTTAGCTTGATTAAGATGATAACTGGTATTGTACCAAGCAATGCAATCGCTGCAATGGCTGAAGGCAATATGTTACAAGTTGTTTTCTTTTCTATATTCACCGGCGTTACAATTCTAAAAATGGGGCATTTATCACAAAGGTTAATTGATATTTTTCAAATGCTTTCTAAGCTTATATTTCAAATGGTTGCCATTATAATAGAATTCTCACCTTATGGAGCCCTGGCTCTAACTGGATGGGTTGTTGGAACACAAGGAGCTGATGTATTAAATGATCTATTAAAATTAGTTCTTGCCGTATTAACAGGCATGACCATCCAATATATATTTTTTGGAGTATTTATTTATGTTTTTGCTAAAATATCCCCCTTTCCTTTTTACCGAAAAAGCTTTGAGTATCAAACATTAGCCTTTTCAACCAGTTCCAGTAAAGCAACTCTTGCAACAACAATGAAAGTTTGTCGAGAGAAATTAGGAATTTCTAATACTAGCACCTCTTTTGTATTGCCTTTAGGAGCCGCCATGAATATGGACGGCATGGCCATTCGCTTAGGCATGTGCGCGGTATTCTTTGCCCAAGTAGCTGGAATTGATTTAGCCTTAAATGATTATATAGTAATCATTATAACCGCCACTGTAGGATCTATTGGAGGCGCTGGAATCCCTGGGGCAACCATGATTATGCTCCCTATGGTGCTAACAGCAGCTCATATCCCTATTGAAGGGGTAGCATTAATTGCTGGAGTTGACCGAATATTGGATATGGTAAGCACCACCATCAATATTACTGGTGATGCAACGGTAACTTTAATTGTTGATAAAAATGAAAATCAGCTAGATGAGGAAGTTTACTATAGCTAAAATTAGATCTCTTTCATGCCACAGTTAAAATAAATAGTTAAGATAATTAGAGGAGCAATATATAAGTAAAATTGCTCAATATCTAATTAAATGTTAAAAATATTATATTGATAAAATAGAGTAATTTAAAAAATGCCATTCAAAAAAATATTATTACCAATTGATATTAATGACTCCAATTCATGGAAAAACCCTATTCCTCTTTGCATATCTATGCTAAGAGATCATCCTGATGCTAAATTACATCTTTTGTCAGTGGTTCCAAATTTTGGCCTAAAAGTTGTAGAAGAATTTTTTCCTAAAGGCTGGACTAAAGAATTTTCACAAAAAACGTTAGAAACTCTAGAAAAAATAGCTAAAGACAACATCCCAGAAGATCTTTCACCTAAGATTTCAGTTAATCGTGGAGTAATTTATGAAGTATTGCTCGACTATGCCACAAAACATGAAATAGATCTTATTGTTATGTCAGCAAGCCATCCACATCGAAAAGATTATCTTTTAGGGCCTAATGTGGCAAGAGTTGCACGCCACGCTGAAATGTCTGTACTGATAGTAAGATAAAAATACTTTGACTATTATGTCAATAAATTTTATAACTATTAGTTGAAAACCACCAAGGCTAAATTTATGAATTATTTTGCATTTCATTTTAAAATAATCTGCTATGCCACTTTACTACTCTTAAGTGCTTGCGCAGTTGGCCCCGAATACAAAAGACCCAATATAGTAACAGCTAAAAATTATAAAGAAGGAAAAATAGGATGGAAACAAGCCCATTCTAATGTTGATATAGACCGCGGTCAATGGTGGAAAATCTTCAAAGATCCAATCTTAGATGACTTAATTGACAAACTAAATAAAAATAACCAAGACATAGCCTCACTTAACGCCACTTATCAACAATCTTTATCAATAGTGGACAAAGCAAGAGCGGCATATTTTCCAAATTTAAGTGCCACACAGGCAATTACCTCACAAAAAACTAATGAAACATCTCTTGATCGAGACACTTCATCTCACTCAATATCTTTAGATGCATCCTGGGAAGCTGATGTATGGGGCAAAACTAGATATTCAGTAGCATCAAATCTTGCTGCCGCAAAAGCTGATAAAGCAGAATTAGCCTCAAAAATACTTTCTTCTCAAAGTTCTTTAGCTCAATATTATTTTGAACTACGTGGAACCGATAAAAATCAGCAATTATTGGACGCTATAGTATTAGCCAATCAAAAAACTCTAAAATACACAAAAAATAATTATAAAGCTGGCGTTATGGATGAAGCAGCTTTATTAAATGCAGAAAACGCTCTACATAATGCTGAGTCTAATTCATATAATAATAAAATTACCAGAGCTCAATATCAACACGCAATAGCAGTATTAATAGGCGAATCACCGTCTATTTTCACTTTATCTCCAATTAAGGATTATCAATCTACTAATGTTTTAATTCCCGTGTCTCTGCCTTCAGAATTATTAGAAAATAGACCTGACATTATACAAGCGGAAGAGATAATGAAGCAAGCCAACGCACAAATCGGCATAGCTCAGACCGCCTTTTTTCCAAGCATTTCTCTCGCTTCTAACTTAACTATGAGTGGCGATGGCCTTGGAGATTTGCTTTCTATGCCAAATTTGATATGGTCGCTGGGTCCACAAATGGCATTAACTTTGATTGATGGTGGATCGAGAATGGCCCAAACTAAAGCTGCTCAGGCAGGTTACCAAGCGGCCGTAGCATCCTATAAACAAACAATATTATCCGCCTTCTCTGAAGTTGAAGACCAATTATCTTCTCTTGAATATTTAAACTCTCAAGTAAAATCTCTTAATAAAGCTGCCAATAATAGTAAACAGCTTCTTGACATCAGCTTTAAGCAATATAGCTCCGGGATAGTCGATTATTCACAAACACTAAACGCACAAATCAATTACTATAACGCTAAAAAATCTGCCGCAGATTCAGAAATTTCAAAGAGATCTTCTGAAATCGCTCTAATAAAAGCCTTAGGAGGCGGTTGGAGTAATAAAAACTTTTAGCTTATAATCACAACAAAACCACCTATACAGAAAATAAAACTAACATTTATTATGTTAACGCATATTCAGAGCGATCACATTGCCATACTTTAATATAAATTAATTTTTTAACAGTAATTTATATAACCATTCTGAACACGCAAAAGCTGCATCAGTTGATTTTTCTGCAATGCAGTCATCAGCGTAAAATTTAGCAGGAGCTACGCTAGATTTATTTAATAACCACTTAGAAATCTTAAGTTAATAAATTTACTAATTATTATATTGACATTACCTTTTATTTGGATTATCAATATTATTTAATATTAAAATGCATTAACTACTATAAAAACGGAGAGAAACTATGACTTTTAAAAAATTTATTTTAGTAAGCTTTTTGAGCGCAACTGCTCTAAGCGCTGCAGCTTCAGAAACCAATAAAGATTATTACGTACAATTTAATTCCGGAGCAGCTTACGGCCAAAAACCAAAAGGCGACTTTTCACAAGGAACTTTAGACAATAGCGCTATCTATGGCTTTGCTGTTGGTTATAAATTTCACGAAAATTTCCGTGCAGATTGGAGCTTAGATTATAGACCAGGCTTTAAAAACAGCTACATGACAAGTGAAACAGTAACAGACGAAGAAGGCAAAAGAACTTACATAACCTCTTCTAAAGTTAAAGTGAAGTCTTTAGTATCTATGGTGAATTTTTACTATGATATCGTAACAATTGATAAATTTACTCCTTACGCAACTTTTGGCTTAGGTCTTGCAAGAAATAAAACAAATAATTACACCCGAACAACCAACTCAGATCAATCTGATCCCTCTAGTACAGTAGTATATTCTAAAGGCACAAGAACAGAATTCGCTTGGAAGATTGGCTTAGGAAGCAAATACGAAATTAATCAAGATTTTGATTTAGATTTACGTTACCAATATGCTGATTTAGGAAAATTTAGTACTGGTGGATCTGCTTCATTAGAAGGAGAAGCTTACGAAAGCACCCCTAAAAAAATTGGAAAAATTAAATCTCACGAAATTCTACTGGGAATAGCATATAAATTCTAAGTTTTATTAAAATAATTAAAAATATAGGTATATGATGAGTATAGAAGAAAAACAAAGACAACGAGTAAACGAAAGAGCAAAACAAGCGCAAGCAGAAGAAAACAAACGCAAAGCTGCCGAAGCTAAAGCTGCAGCGGATAAAGCAGCAGCAGATAAAGCAGCAGCAGATGAAGCTGCAGCAGAAGCAGAAATCAATAGACAAATTGATGAACAAGCTGAAAATTATTTTCTAAATATTAAGCAAGAAGTAGCCAACAGAAAAACAACATTCTCCATCGCTTATGACAATGCGCTTTATGAAATAACTATCTTCGAATCGCAACTAGAAAATGATACATCTTTAACTCCAGAAGAACAAAAACAAGCTGAATTATCTATACGCGGAATAAATAAACTACTAGAAAAATTATCTCCTGCAGCGAAAGCAGAAGAAGATGCACAAGCTGAACTAGAAACAGCTTTATATAACCATACAGATGAAAACGATGTATCTAATATTGAAACTTACTCAAATAATCAAACACTTACAGGGGAACAAGTTATAGCTTTAGATAACCATACAGATGAAAACGCTGTATCTAATTTTGCAACTTCCTCAAATAATCAAACACTTACAGGGGAACAAGTTA
>CAZJZY010000008.1:27904-45249 GCA_964550685.1 uncultured Rickettsiales bacterium
GTATCTAATTTTGCAACTTCCTCAAATAATCAAACACTTACAGGGGAACAAGTTAATCCAATAGATACTGAATTTTAATCTCTTCTAAATTTAAGCCAGCCTTGTTTTTTAACAGGGCTGTCTTTTCTTCTATTAAAAACCTCCCCCTTGTTAGCGCAGATAAAATTTGGATAGAATTTAACTTCAACAACCACATAGTTATCATAAGATAAATCTAAGATTTTCTTGCAGAGTTCCTCGGTTTACAATATGATTAGCAGCAAATTATTGATAATATGAGTTTTAAAATATGCGCTGCCCTTTTTGTGGAGATGAAGATACCCAGGTTAAAGATTCAAGACCTTCAGAAGATAAGTCTTCTGTGCGTCGTAGAAGATTTTGCGATAAATGCGACTCAAGATTCACAACTATAGAAAGAATCCAGATACGTGATCTTTTGGTTATAAAGAAAAATGGAGAGAAAAAAACTTTCGATCGTGATAAAATTACCAGAGCAATAAGCACAGCCCTACGAAAGAGATTAATCTCTCCAGAGAAAATAGAAAACATCGTGAATAACTTAGTTAGTCACTTAGAAGGGTTAAACGAAACAGAAATTCCCACTAACATTATCGGTGAAGCTATAATGCAAGAACTATCTAAAATAGACCAAGTGGCTTATGTAAGATTCGCTTCTGTTTATAAAGACTTCAACACCACAACAGATTTTGAAGAATTTATCCATAAACAATTAGGTAGCGATGGAAAATAAGATAACTCACATCGCGATCATTATGGACGGTAATAATCGCTGGGCTATTAAACACGGATTACCCACCGCTATGGGACATAAACAAGGAGCAGAAGCCGCCAGAAAAACTCTCATAGGCTGTTTAAAGCTTCAAATCCCTTACCTCACTTTATATAGCTTTTCATCTGAAAATTGGCATCGAGCCCCTAAAGAAGTGAATGATCTGATGGAATTACTAAAATTCTATCTTTCTAATGAATTAGATTTACTAATTGAGCAAAAAGTTAGAGTCAAAGTAATTGGCGATAAATCTAGATTTTCTCAAGACTTAAGAGAATTAATTGAAATTTGTGAAGAAAAAACTAAAGATAACACTCGGTTATATTTACAAATTGCTCTTAGTTATGGCGCCAGGGAAGAAATTGTAAATGCACAAAAAAAACTTTGCTCTGACGTAATTCATGGTAAAATAAAAGAACAGGATATCAATGAAGACATGTTCTTAAACTATTTATACACTGGGAATATTCCGGATCCAGATCTATTAATTAGAACCAGTGGTGAATATAGAATAAGCAATTTTCTTCTTTGGCAGCTTGCATATACTGAACTTTATTTTACTAAAACATTATGGCCAGATTTTAATTTAACTCATTTACGTAAGGCCATAGCTAATTATCACAAGAGGGAGAGACGTTATGGCTTATCAAGGCAAATTGTCTAATTTTATTTTAAGGCTTATTTCAGCCTGCATATTGGCACCATTAGTGCTTCTTACAATTAAATTATCAGGATTTTATTTTACAACTATGATATTGGCAGCCGCTATTGTTATGGGAGGAGAATGGTTTTATATCTCCAGTAAACAAAGTAAGGCATGGAAAATATCTGGCGCTGTTTATATTTTACTGGCATCGCTTTCACTGCTTTGGATTATAGAACAAGATTATATTATTGATAATACTATTAGATTTAGTGGTGTAAGCACCGTAATTTCAATATTTGTTTTAGTATGGGCCAATGATATAGGTGGATATGTTTTTGGCAAACTCTTGGGAGGCAAGAAATTATGCCCTAAGATTAGCCCCAATAAAACTTGGTTTGGCTTTTTTGGCGGGATGCTCTGCTGTATAGCTGTAAGTCCAATTCTTGCAGAAAGCATGGTGACCGGCTTGGTAATCTCAGTCATCGCTTCCGTTGGCGATTTACTCGAGTCATGGGCAAAAAGAAAATGTGATATGAAAGATAGTGGTAATTTAATTCCTGGTCATGGCGGCTTGCTAGATAGAGTGGACGGCATATTATTAGTATCAATATTAGTTGCCTTCGGAGCTCTATGCATACAGTAATTTTCTTTTAAAAGTCTTTGCATCCAGCTAAAATTAATTGGGTGCAAAGCTTGCTATTTTTCTTTATAATACCCAAAAAACTTATCCAATTATACGAGACTTAAATTATGCAATTATGGAAAAAGGTTTTAATCGGTCTGGGTCTGGGCGTATTTTTAGGCCTAATCCTAAAAGAAAATGTGGTATATCTTAAACCTTTTGGCGATCTTTTCATACGTCTAATAAAAATGATTATTGTTCCGCTAATTTTCTTTGCAATTGTGGGCGGGATCACCAATACACAAAATTCAAAAATTTTAGGTAGAGTTGGTCTTAAAGCCTCTTTAGCTTATCTTACCACAACTATTTTTGCAGTGATGATTGGCTTAAGCGTTGGAAGTTTCTTTAAACCGGGCGCTGGCATTACTCTTAATTTTAATGGTGAAGCAGCTCAGCTTCCTCAAGGAACTAGCGCCACTCAAATTATCAATACCATTTTAGAAATAGTACCAGATAATGCAATTGGGGCAATGGCTCAAGGAGCGATTCTCCAGGTGGTATTTTTTGCGCTTTTCACTGGCATAACCATCAATAAATTAGACTCAACTTCCTCTAAGAGAATAACCGACATAATTCAAGTTTTATCTAATTTGGTATTCAAAATGGTTAGTTTAATTATTCAGTTTTCTCCCCTCGCAGCCTGTGCTCTAACTGCCTGGGTGATTGGCACCCAAGGACTTGAGATTTTAAAAAATCTGGCAGAATTAATCCTTTGTGCTTATTTCGGTTTTGGAATTCAATATTTAATATTTGGCGCAATGATTTATGCTTTCACCAGGCTTTCTCCTAAGATGTTTTTTAAGAAAAGCCTAGAATATCAAGCGATTGCTTTCTCCACTAGCAGCAGCAAAGCAGCCTTACCAACCACTATTAAGGTCTGTCAAGAACGCTTAGGAATCTCTAAATTCAGCTCATCTTTTGTTTTGCCACTTGGAGCCTCAATTAATATGGATGGTATTGCCATTTATATCACCATATGCGCTTTATTTTTTGCTCAAGCCACAGGTAAAGTTCTTGGATTCTCGGATTATAGTATTATCGTTTTAACAGGCACTTTGGGCTCTATTGGTGGAGCGGGAATTCCTGGGGGAACCATAGTAATGCTACCGATGGTTTTAGGAGCAGTGGGCTTACCTATTGAAGGAATTGCTCTTATTGCTGGCATTGATCGCATCATCGACATGATGCGCACCACAATCAGCATCACCGGCGATGCAGCAGTAACTCTTTGCGTTGACCATTCAGAAGGATTATTGGATGAGGATAAGTATTATAAATTGTAAGAATGTCCATGGCCTTTTAAAAAAGCCATGGATGTATTTTTAGCTATAGTATAGACTATCAACGTCTATGGTATTTTCTCCAATAACAACTTTGTCTATCACTTTTAAATTATCATTATAGCAGTAATAAACGTTATCAGAATCTTTTGTTACGCAGTGATCGTAAGCTCTTCCTTCTAATGCTATCACCAAATGCTTTGGCATTAGAATATCAGCCACTTCTTGAGTTAACTCACCTTTAGCAACTTTATTCAATAGATCATATTGTGCTTGGATAACTGGAGCAAAAATATGTTCATATAGCTTCTGGCCAAATTCTTCTCTTGAATCTAATCTAAGCTTTGCATGTTCTAATTCTTTACTAAGCTTAAAATTATTCACATCAATTTCATATTTGATTGCTAGTGATGAAAAATCATATAAATATTTTACAGGACTATTTGATAAAAACTTAAAAACATCCTTATAAGCAGTTCTTGATTTAAGATGTCCCACATCACTCATATATTCCATAACTCTTGTATATAAATTATCGCCATACATAGCAATTAAACCTAACGAGCTAAGCAATCCTAAAGAAGTGCCAGGATAACTCACATCTGCAGTTCCCATCATGCGCGTCAATAACAAAGCAGTCAAAATTGTTAAAGTTTCTTCTCCAGCTTGCTTATATTCACCTTGATAAGCTGAATAAGCTGCGCTACCGGAAGCTATTAATACATTATAAGGATTAGCTCCATAATATATCATATGCAAATCAGTTAGATCCGCTAGCAATGCTTTAAAGTTCTCCACATTAGGCTCATAAATGGCTTCAGCAAGATCAACTACGCCATCTGTTGCCTTAGCTGCAATTGCGCTCTGCTTAATAAATGACTTAGAACAATCAATAATCTGTTTTGCTCTCGTATCAGCAACGTCCTTTATAGTTATTAGTTTATCTCTGTTCATTGTAAGAATACTAAAACCATGATCACTAACTATCTTAAGAGCTAAATTTTTATATGACATTTTAAGACCTAGTTGCTTAGTCATATAATTAGTCAGATAGGGTTTTGCTGAAATAATACTAGCAATGGCAAGCGCCCCTGCTGTTATTGGAGCAACCCAAGATTCAGTATTATTTGATAGGGTATAATTTCCAAGATCAGGTAATAATTGAGGAACATTCTGCTCTATTATAGGATATATAGGTTTTATATCGTTTGAAGCATCTACTTTTTCATAATCATCTGCACCTTTGCGAACTGGCTTTGTACCACGTATCATTCCTAGACCACCAGAATAACCTGGTTTTATCTCCAAGCTTTCTAATTCATTAACAGATGTTTCTGAAGCTTCTTTAGAAGTAGTAACAATTTGAGAATCAACTTTCACTTCTTTGGAAGGATCAACAATTTGAGGATCAACAGTTTGATGATCAACTTTCACTTCTTTGGAAGACTCAACAATTTGAGGATCAACAATTTGAGAATCAACAGTTTGAGAATCAACTTTCACTTCTTCGGAAGATTCAACAGTTTGAGAATCAACTTTCACTTCTTTGGAAGGATCAACAATTTGAGAATCAACAGTTTGATGAGCAACTTCCACTTCTTCAGAAGTTGGTAAAGCATTAACCTGATTATCTGAAGGAACTCTTAAATACCCAAACTCTTTATTATCTCTTAGAGCTCTTTCTTTATTTGCTCTTATTATCGCCATATTAACTCCATATTTTTTTATATAACTTCTTTAAACAAATTATATTATCTATTAACCAATCAAATCCATATGTATCATACATCCTACAATAAGCTCTGCTTCATCCTGTTTTGAAATATTTTCTAAAGCATCTTCAAAATCATTTTCAATTACATTTTTAATAATAGAACTTAATTCTGGCGAAGTATTTGCATCTAGAAGAATTTCTATCGAGTCACCCTTCTCAAATTGCCCCTCTCTAAAATTTGAAGTTAGTTTGCTTCCTAAATAACTAGAAAATTTAGCTGGTAATTTTATACTAAATCCTAATGATTCTTGATAATCCAAATGTATTTTATATTTTATTTCTAAAGGCTTAGATAAATATTCAACAATTGCTTTAATTGCTTTAGCAGAATTTTGTTCTAGTTTGATATCAGTTTTCTGTTTCTTAGATAGAACTTTAGTAATTGCATGAGCACACATAAATTCTTCTTTATTTGGTAGATATGTCACATGTATATCTGAGGAACTAAAATATGGATGAGATGGTATGTCGCTTGGAAAATAACTTTCACCTAGCAATATATCCATAGCTACTGACTTAGTTACCTTTTGAGATTCAACAGACTGAACTGAAATTAATTTATACATATGCGAAGTCATAGGTACTGTAAGATCCTGACCTTTTTCTAATGCTTCAAAAAATAACTTAGGAAATTTACCTAGTATCTTAGAAAAAACTTTTGAATCTTGGCCTGTAATGTCTTTCATCTCATAATGTCTTGATGGTTTAAGCGGCCTATAAGAACTTAAAGTCGTAGGTGAAACATCGCCCAGTATTTCAATAGTACCAATAAAAGTTTTCATGCCATGAGAATTTTTCTTATAAGACAGACAGGGAGAATCTCCCCCCATGCAAGTTTCAAAATAAGGAAATAAAACGCCATCTAATATTCTAAAAGGTATATAGTCTTGACTTTTACTATTTGATGGAGGTGGTAGAATACAATTATTTGTTAGCATGTTCTGCGTTAACATATCAAGTTCGCCTTCTTGTCCTGAACTTTCTTTCTGCAACTTTATAAACCTTTCCACCTGCGGCAGGCATATTTCTTCTATTTCTAAAATAGAAAGGCGCAATTTTGTTAGAAGCTCTAAGTAAGTATGCATAGACTCAAGAGGAATAGTCAATTGCCCGTCTTTATAATGAATTAAGTTAGTCATATTAAAACCATGTTCAAAATTTTAATGCATGAAGGGCGCTAAACTTAAAGGCCCCTCATAGGTTAGAAAAAATATATTATTCCGCTTCAGAGTTTTCATAAGTTGCTTTAAAGCATTTCCCATTTATATCTCTGGTAAAATGATTGCCATCAATTACTTGACCATTACAATCTTCTATACAGCCCATGTGTACTATAGCTTTGTCCTCTGCCTCATAAAAATAATATGCCTCAGGATAAGCAGTATTACATGCAGAACTATCGTATTTTCCTTCCTCACCATTCCAAGAAAACTCATGATATGACTTACCATCTTCCTTTTCAAAATTACCTGGAGTAGTTGATAATATAGGGTAATCCAATTCGTATACTGGAGATTTTTTAGCTTCATTCGTTACCATAAAATTATCACCACTATTGTGTGAACTAGCTTCAATAACAGCTTTTTTGATAGATTCTACTTCAAAAACTACTTTATTTTGGCCATTTTCAACAGCTCCCAATCTGTTAAATATTACCATATCATTAGCCGCTGCCTTACCCAAGAATCCCTTAACAGTTCTGAGTCCTTCTGTAACATTTTCAATAACCGTAAAATTACCAGTTAAATTTACAAGCGCCTGTTCAAAAACTTTCATGTTATCTTTTACATTGTCAAGTTTTACGTCTTTTTCTCTAAGAGTATCTGTTTTTGCCCACATTTTTTCTAAGTCATCAAAACTCAAATCTTTTAAATCATAATCTTTAGCCATTTTTTCTTCTCCTAATGTTGTTGTTATATAAAATCTTAGTTATTTTTAACACCCCTTTTTTAATCAAAATTTTAAGATTATTCAGCTGTATTATCTTCTCCTAAATAACCCATACCATTTTGAAAATTGTTTACAAGTTCTTCGCATTTCTCTTTATCAGCAACAAGTCTGCATATTATGCTCCCTTGGTTAACTAGTGAATTTGCAACAACGCTTGCAAAAGCTGATTGCTCCTCTTTTGTAGCAAAATTATTATGCACATACATATTAAACAACAATATTGTATTTTCTATTTTAGTGATTCTAGCCTCCAAGCCCTCATCAACCGGTTTCTGAGCCACCACAGGAGGCGCCTTAAGGACAGAAATCACAGGAGGAGCAGGAGGAGCTTGATCTTCTTTTTTACTAACTAATCTTGGTCCACTGCGACTCATTTACCAATTAACCTTTACAATTAAAATTTATATACAATTCCTATCAAAAATTCATGCGCACGTAATTTGCTATAACTTGGAGAAATATACTCAGAGCCAACATAAGCGCCGTTACTATTGGTTGATTCTAAGTTACCTGTTTTAACTTCGCCTAAATTAACATACTGATAACGAAAATCTGCTTCAAAGTGACTATCTAATATGTATTTAGTCCCCGCCCCCACTTTCCAGGCAAAACTTGTTGCTTTTCCCCCATCGGTAACCATAGAAAACGGCTCATTGTTTATATCATCTCCAGTAACCACCAAATTGCTTGTTTTATTCTGAGAGAGTCCAGCTCCAGCTGTTAGATAAGGCTTGAAAGACGTAAATTTATCATAATAATAATAGCCATTTAACATTGCCGATAATGAGCTTACTGATACATTTGTTTGGTAAGTTCCCATCTTGGTTTTATAACTATGATCATTATTAGTGTAATCACCTCTGCTACTAACTTCAAAATCAGCTGCAATATTACCGTCAAATTGCCTACCTATAGAAAAGCTATAAACAGACGCCTCATCATATCTTCCAGAGGGCATTTCTCCAGTATGAGGAATATAACCATTGGATTTTCCTAATCCTAATCCAAGATAATATCTACCCTCTTCTGCTGAAGATGCATTAAAAGCACATATAAACATGCATGACATCAATAACTTTGAACTTAATTTCACTAAATTACTCTCCATTATTTATAACTTTTTTAAATTAAAATTATATACGTATTTTTAATCAAAAGCCTTGAAATCCTTAAAATTTATTTACAAGAATAAACTATCATTAATATATTTAGCATATACTGTCAATAGATTTCTTAACTATTACAACTCTTTTAAATAAAATATATAAATACTGTTGTGAAAAACTTAAATATTTGATCTTTTTATAGCAAAAATAGATATAGCTGGAATGTTAGAAGATACAGAAACACAAAAATTAAAACACCCTTGGTTCTTATATGAACCAAGGGTGCTTTCGCTTTTATAATGACGATCTTTTAATTAGAGAATTTATTAAGCAGCTCTGCTGGAAGTAACAAACTGTGTCATTTTTTCCATAGCCTTCTCTTCAATTTGCCTAATTCTTTCTTTAGACACATTAAAATGAATGCTCAAATCTTCAAGAGTGGATGGATTATCGCTAAGTTTTCTAGCGGTAATAATATATTGCTCACGCTCATTGAGATTACTCATGGCATTTTTTAGCATGAGTTTACGATTTCTTTGCTCTTGATTGCGAAGATAAATCATTTCCTGGCTAGCGCGAGTTTCAGGAATAAAATCAATTAAGTTATCTCCTTCCTCATCACCAACTGGCTCATCTAGAAAGCGATCTTGTCTTAACCTAACATCCATTTCAGCAACTTCTTCTTCAGTAACATTAAGCTCCGTTGCCACTTGGGCATAATCGCTACAATTAAAATCACGACCTTCTGTATTAAAAATTTTTCTTTTTAACTTTCCCAAGTTAAAGAATAATTTTTTCTGAGCAGCTGTTGTACCAATCTTCACTAAAGACCAAGATTTAAGGATATATTCTTGAATTGAAGCTCTAATCCACCACATAGCGTAAGTGGATAATCTAATCCCCCTTTCAGGATCAAATTTTTTCACGGCCTGCATTAAACCTAAGTTACCCTCAGATACCAACTCAACCACCGGAAGACCATAGTTACGAAAAGACATAGCAATTTTTGCTACCAATTTAAGATGACTTTCTACCAATTTTTGCGCAGCAGACATATCTTGATGCTCATTATAACGCTTAGAAAGCATATATTCTTCCTCTTGCTCTAAAGAAGCGATATTATTTATAGCGCGCAAATAACTTAAGAAACCGGTATTACTGTCGCTAATTGCTGGTAAAAAATTAGACATCTTTTCGTCTCCCTTAAGATTGAAGATTTCTTATATTTAAATCTAATAGAACTCTGAGCAAATTTCAAGCCCTCTTGTAAGGCGGATTATAACAAAATTTTACCGGCTTAGCTAGTTAAAATTTTAATTACATTCGAAAATCTTAAGTTAAGTAAAATTATAAATTAAAGACAAGCTAATCTCTTAACTTAAGAGCTAAAGTTTAATTAGACAATTTTCTTCAAATAAGATACATTTTCAAGAAAGTTTTTATTTCAGCTATTGATTTGCTAATCATTGAGTGTTTAAATAAAAATATAAATTACGAACCTAAGAGAGTAAAAATGTCTGAAGAAAACACCTGTAAATTACCTGATAATTCCTGTAGGAGAGATTTTGTTGTTTTAACCGCTTCTGCAGTGGCTGCCGTTGGCGCCGCAGCTTGTGTGTGGCCTTTAGTTGATTCATTAAATCCAGCAGAAAACGTATTAGCCCAAGCCTCAATAGAAGTGGATTTAAGCACTATTAAAGAAGGGCAAACTCTTAAAGTTATGTGGAGAGGAAAGCCAGTTTTTATAACCCATCGCACCCCACAACAAATAGAAGAAGCCAGAGCGGTTCCTTTAGCAGAATTAAGAGACCCTGAAACTGACCAAGAACGCGTTAAAACTGGCCATGATCAATGGCTAGTGATGCTGGCAGTTTGCACTCATTTAGGCTGCGTGCCAATTGAAAATAAAGGAGATTATGATGGTTATTTTTGTCCTTGTCATGGATCGGATTACGATTCATCTGGAAGAATTCGAAAAGGCCCCGCACCTAAGAATCTATTTGTACCAAGTTATAAATTTGTTGACGACAATAAAATCATTATCGGCTAGAGGATAAATAATGAGCAGTAAAAAAAGAAGTAAAATAGTTGAATGGATAGATTATCGGCTCCCAATTTTCACCTTTATTGAACATTTAGGAGAATATAGAGCACCTAAAAATTTAAGCTATCTTTGGAGTTTAGGCTCCATTGCCGGCATAGCCTTAGTGATTCAAATTATCACTGGTATAATCTTAGCTATGCATTACACTCCAGAAATAAGCATGGCATTTAATAGCGTTGAACATATAATGCGCGACGTAAATTACGGATGGCTATTGCGCAATATTCATGCTGTGGGCGCATCAATGTTTTTCCTAGCCATTTATATTCATATTATGCGCGGTGTGTATTATGGTTCATATAAATCACCTCGCGAGATATTATGGTTTTTGGGGGTTATAATTTTCTTAGTAACCATGGCCACAGCCTTTATGGGATATGTTCTGCCTTGGGGACAAATGAGTTTCTGGGGAGCCACTGTAATCACCAATCTATTTTCTGCAATTCCTTTAATTGGCGAATCAATTACTAACTGGCTTTGGGGTGGATTTTCCGTCGATAATCCAACTTTGAACCGTTTTTTTGCTTTGCATTATTTATTACCCTTTGTGATTGTTGGATTAGTGGCTTTGCATTTAGTTGCCCTTCATCAACATGGATCAAATAATCCTACTGGAGTTGATGTAAAAACTAATAAAGACACAGTTTCTTTCCATCCATATTACACCATCAAAGATTTTGTTGGCTTTGGGGTTTACTTCATTATTTTTGCTTATTTTATTTTCTTTGAAGCGGACACCTTAAATCATCCAGATAATTTAATTCCCGCCAATCCAATGGTGACACCACCGCATATTGTTCCAGAATGGTATTTCTTACCATTTTATGCAATATTGCGCTCCATCCCTAATAAATTGGCTGGGGTTATTGCAATGATTTCTTCCATTTTAGTTTTACTTGCTCTGCCTTGGCTTGATAAATCAAAAGTAAAAAGCTTAGCTTACCGTCCATTATCACGTTTCTTCTTTTGGATTTTTATTGCTGACTCATTATTGCTTGGTTATATTGGCAGCCAACCTCCAGAAGGAATACTTGTGGTTCTTGGAACTTTAGCAACTTTCTATTATTTTACTCATTTCTTCTTAATTATTCCACTTACTAGTAAGTTTGAATCAACTGATCCACTACCAGAATCTATTGATGCATCAACATCTAAAAAGGGGAAATAACTATGAAAAGAATATTATTGTTATTAAGTTTAATTTTAGTAGCTAGCGGCGCAGTAATTGCAAGCAGCGATGGACTTGCCCCAAAAAAAATGAAATGGAATTTTGATGGCATGTTTGGCACTTTTGATCGAACCTCAATTCAAAGAGGCTTTCAAGTGTATAAAGAGGTGTGCTCTGCATGTCATTCTTTAGATTTAATTTCCTTCCGCAATTTAACTGAAATTGGATTCTCCCAAGATCAAGCTAAAGAAATAGCCAAAGGATATAGCATTCAAGCAGGACCTAATGATTCAGGAGAAATGTTTGAACGCCCAGGCACATTACCTGATTATTTTCCTAATCCTTACGCCAATGAACAAGCAGCTAGAGCTTCTAACAATGGGGCTTTTCCACCAGATTTATCTCTAGTGGTTAGAGCCAGACCAAATGGAGCAAATTATGTTTACTCTCTATTAACAGGGTTTAATCAAACTCCACCAAGTGAAATGAAAATTCAAGATGGAATGTATTACAATCCTTACTTTCCAGGAATGCAAATTTCCATGGCTCCACCTTTGAGTGAAGGCATAGTGCAATACACTGATGGAACTGCAGCAACCACTGAACAAATGGCAAAAGACGTGGTAAATTTTCTTCAATGGACTGCAGATCCAAAAATGGAAAGTCGTAAATCTATGGGAATTAAAGTGCTAATATTCTTATTTATTTTTACTGGACTATTTTACGTTGCCAAAAAACGAGTTTGGAGCAAAATTTAATTCTTAGTGGCTTTTTCCTTATCACAAAAGGATAAGCCACTACAACCCGCCCTTAAATGATATTCTTAAACAGTTTTGCGCATGATCAGAAGAAACGCAAAAGAAAAACACTTAATTTAAACATTAAATCCATTCTAGATTAAGAAAAAATAATATGCTATATTTTCTTAAGATCAGTAACTAAGAAAAAATAAAATATAACCAATGAATAGAAGAATAGGTACTTATATAACGAATAAAATTGCTACTGAAAGCTATAAAGCCTATATACCCGATCATCCCCCAGTTGAAATTAATAAATTATATTCCTACTTAGAACGAGCAACTCTTGCTCTTGCTGAACTTAATAGCATTGGAAAAATTACACCTAACATCACTCTTTTTATTTATATGTATATACGTAAAGAAGCGCTACTTTCTTCACAAATTGAAGGAACTCAGAGCTCTTTCACAGATCTTATATTATTTGAACATCATCAAAAACCTAATATTTCTATAGATGATGTTGAAGAAGTTTCTAACTACGTACAAGCAATTAATTATGGACTGGAACAGCTAAAGAACGGTTTTCCTCTATCGTTAAGATTAATTTGTGAAATCCATAATATTTTACTGTCTGGCGCTAGAGGGTCAAATAAATTACCTGGGGAATTTAGGAGATCACAAAATTGGATTGGAGGGACTAGACCTGGTAACGCCTTATTTGTTCCCCCACCTCTAGAGAAATTAATGGATTGTTTATCAGATTTTGAACATTTTCTTCATGAAAAAACATCTAAGTTACCTGCTTTAATTAAAGCTGGAATAGCGCATGTACAATTTGAAACAATACATCCATTCTTAGATGGTAATGGACGCCTTGGTAGATTACTTATAATTTTATTTCTTTATAATGAAGGCTTACTAGAAAAACCCATTTTATATTTAAGTCTTTATTTAAAGCAAAATAGAAATATTTATTATGATTTGTTACAACAGGTTAGGCTAAAAGGAACATGGGAAATATGGTTAGAATTCTTTCTTGAAGGAGTAACTGAGTCTGCAAAACAAGCTGTCCAAACTGCTACACAAATTAATAGCTTATTTGAAGAAGATTTATTAAAAATTCAAAAATTGGGTAGGAGCAGACTTTCTTGCATTGAAGTGCTAGAATATTTAAAGAAAATACCACAAACCTCTGTACCATTATTAAGTAAAGAGCTAAGTATTACAGCTCCAACAGCACGTAGTGCGCTCAACTCCATGCTAAAATTAGGTATTTTACAAGAAATTAGTGGCAAAAAGCGAGACAAAATTTATGTATATCGTAAATATCTTGATATATTAGATGAAGGAGCACAACCATTGCCCCATTAACTTAATATATTCTACTTTCTTACCGCTTTTGCATTTGGCCCAATAATTTCTAACTTTTATTTACTGATTTTATTTTTAGAACCCTTTGCAGAAAAATAAACAATTCCTGAATCTTCCTATTAATACAAAAAACAAAATATTTCTTGCCTAAGCTTAGAAAAAGAATTATAGTGATGTCTCTTAAAATGTTCTAATTTAATTTTTTAGATAGTATTTATGCTTCATACAGCTTATATAAGCAATATAATTCAAATTAACTTCAATATTATTGGCTAAAAGCCAATAATAATCACCATCTCTCATTCATCTGTTATACCTAAAATTTGTTTAATTAAAAAACGAGATAATCATGCTTAAACCAAAATATATGCCATTTTTGATGTGGGCTTTTCCGCTATTATTTTTTGCTTATCAATTCATATTAAGGCTATGGCCTGGCTTAATGATGAACCAAATTATGGAGCAATTCTCCATTGATGCCAGTCATTTTGGTTTGCTTGCCGCTTTAATGTATTATGGATATGCCGGAATGCAAATTCCTATGGCAATATTATTGGATAAATTCAGCGCACGTTATATTGTATTTATCTTTGCCACTATTTGTGGCGCTGCAACACTGGCGTTTACTTATACCGATAATTGGTATGTGGCGTGTATAAGCAGATTTCTAGTTGGGGTGGGTTCTGCTGTAGGATTTTTAGGAGTGTCAAAAGTTATCTCCGAATGGTTTCCTAAAGAGCAATATGCCAAAATGATTGGCCTCTCATTCACCTTTGGATTAATGGGAGCCATTTTTGGTGGCAAGCCAATCAATCTACTAATCGAAAATTATAGTTGGCAGAAAGTGGCACTTGCTCTTTCAATAACATCAATTGCCATTGGGCTTAGCGCTTATTTCTTTCTACACTCCAATAAAATTAGAGAAAAGAAACCTCTAGAAAATCAGTTTAGATTTGGAAATTTTAAGAAATTGCTCTCTTCTCCATTTATCTGGTTGATAGCTCTGGCTAATCTTTTGATGGTTGGAGCACTAGAAGGATTTGCAGATGTTTGGGGCGTTCAATATTTAATGCTTACTCATAACATAGAAAAAAACCAAGCTGCTGAACTAACCTCTTGCATTTTTATTGGCATGTTATTTGGAGGCCCCTTACTTGCTCTTTTAAGTAAAAAACTTGGTAATTATTCAGTTATAAGTTCATGTGGATTTGGAATGGGAGCAATATTTTTAGTTCTATTATCAAATATTGAATATAATTTCTATTACCTTGCTGGCTTGTTTTTCCTAGTGGGAATTATGTGCTGTTATCAAGTGATAGTATTCGCGGCAGGAGCCAATTTAGTAAGCACTCAATTACTTGGAGTTACAATTGCGTTCTTAAATTGTATCAATATGTTTGGAGGATCATTTTTTCATAGTATTATAGGATATTTAATGGATTTTTTCTGGATAGAAACAATAATGAATGATGACAATATAAGGCAATATAGTGTAGAATCCTATAGCGCTGCTTTAATGATAATTCCTATATGCTCAATATTGGGAGCTTGTATCGTAGGATTAGTTGGCTATAAATTAAATCGAGTAAAATCACATGAATAAAAAAAATTATCCTGAAGTACAAGCGAATCCTAATTTTGTTAAGGAAGAGGAATTAGTTTTAAAATTTTGGAAAGATAAAAATGTATTCCAAGAATCTATCAATATTCGCCCAAAAGATAATAGCTTTATCTTTTATGACGGCCCTCCTTTTGCTAATGGCTTACCCCATTACGGGCATCTATTAACTGGCTTCGTTAAAGATACTGTAGCACGTTATCAAACCATGTTAGGAAAAAGAGTTGAACGTCGTTTTGGCTGGGATTGTCACGGGCTTCCAGCTGAACTTGGCGCTGAAAAAGAATTAGGCATTTCTGGCAGAATTGAAATTAGCAAATTTGGTATAGAGAAATTTAATGAACAATGCCGCTCATCCGTAATGCGCTATGCTGGAGAATGGGAATCATATGTAACACGCCAAGCACGCTGGGTGGACTTTCAAAATGATTATAAAACCATGGATATTAATTACATGGAATCGGTTCTATGGGCTTTTAAAGAATTATATAAAAAGGGATTAATTTACCAAGCCATGCGAGTGATGCCATATTCTTGGGCAGCTGAAACCCCTTTATCAAATTTTGAAACCAGACTAGATAATTCTTATCGTGAAAGAGCTGATAAATCAATTACTGTTGCTTTCACCTTAAATCAAAAACCATCTAATGCACCAGAAGGTTATAAAGCTTATAAAGTGATGGCTTGGACCACCACCCCATGGACCCTCCCCTCAAATTTAGCTTTAGCTGTTCATCCTGATATGGATTATGCTTATGTCGCAAAAGATGATATTTGCTATATATTAGCTAATTTTGCTGTTAAAAATTATGGCAATGAAATTGGCGATCAAGTTGTTGGAATAATCAAAGGATCTGAACTAAAGGAGTTAACCTACCAGCCATTATTACCCTATTTTGCAAATCATCCAAATAGCTTTAGAGTGTTAGCGGGGGATTTTGTTTTAGAGGGTGATGGCACAGGGGTGGTGCATATGTCACCAGGCTTTGGTGAAGATGATCAAGTTCTTTGTGAAAACAATAACATCACTCTTGTCTGCCCTGTAGATTCTCAAGGCAAGTTTACCACTGAGATTTCTGACTTTGTTGGCGTAAATGTATTCGATGCTAATGACGAAATAATTAAAAAGCTAAAATCTCTTGGCTCTTGGATGCGCACAGAGCAATATCTTCATAACTACCCACATTGCTGGAGAACTGACACTCCATTAATCTATAGAGCAATTCCTTCATGGTATGTTAAGGTAACTGAATTTAAAGACCGAATGGTGGAATTAAACCAGCAAATCAATTGGATTCCTGGGCATATTAAAGATGGATTATTTGGCAAATGGCTAGAGAATGCTAGAGATTGGTCAATCAGTCGTAACCGTTTCTGGGGAACACCTATTCCTATCTGGATGTCTGATAATCCACTCTACCCACATATTGATGTATATGGCTCAATTGAAGAATTAGAGAAAGATTTTGGTGTTAAAGTGGCTGATTTACATAAACCTTTCATTGATACTCTAACTCGCCCAAACCCTACTGACCCAACTGGTAAATCCATGATGCGCCGAGTTGAGGATGTTTTCGATTGTTGGTTTGAGAGTGGCTCAATGCCTTATGGACAAGCCCATTATCCTTTTGAAGAAAAAGAATTTCCACAAGCTGACTTTATCGTTGAATATTCAGCACAGACTCGTGGTTGGTTCTATACATTAATGGTTCTATCCACTGCCCTATTTGATCGCCCTCCATTTCTAAATTGCATATGTCATGGAGTAATTTTAGATATCAATGGAGAGAAGCTTTCTAAGCGTTTACAAAACTACGCCGACCCTAAAGAATTATTCAATATATATGGTTCGGATAGTTTACGCTTTCTAATGCAATCATCACCAGTACTAAAAGGCTTAGAACTGCTAATCGACAAGGATGGTAGAATGGTGAAAGATGCGTTACGACTTTCAATTAAACCAATCTGGAATGCTTATAATTTTTTTGCTCTTTATGCAAATTCAGATGGATTAAAAGCTGAGCTTGATTTCTCATCAACTCAATTATTAGACCGTTATATTATCGTTAAACTAAAATCTGCTGTTGAAAAAATTAAGCAGAATATGGATTTT
>CAZJZY010000008.1:45259-54610 GCA_964550685.1 uncultured Rickettsiales bacterium
ATGCCTATGAAGCAATCAATGATTTTTTTGAAATCCTCAATAATTGGTATATCCGTCGCAGCCGTCAACGCTTCTGGAAAGCAGAACATGACTTAGATAAACAACAGGCTTATAATACATTATATAGCTGCTTAGTTACCATTTTGAAAGCTGCAGCTCCATTAATTCCACTCATTTCTGAAAGAATTTATATGGGATTAGTACATAATGATCAATTTTTAGCCGAAAATTCAATTCATTTATGCTTATTCCCAGATGTGAGCAGCCTAAAAGATGAAATGAACTTAAGTCAAGAAATGGATAAAGTTCGTGAAGTATGCAGTGCAAGCCTTGCTATTCGTAGCAGCAAAAATATCCGCACTCGTCAGCCATTATCTAAGTTGACTGTTTATGGAGATAACCTAAGTTACCTCAATAATTTTGCTGATTTGATTCATGATGAATTAAACATCAAAAAATTGGTTATCAGTGATTCTTTATCTGAACAGGCTAATTTTAAATTAAAAATTAATTTCCCTCTAGTCGGTAAGCGCCTAAGTCATAAAGTTAAAGATATTATAATGGCTAACAAACAAAATCTATGGCAACAAAATGCTGATGGTCTAATTGTTATAGCCAATGAAATATTACAAAAAGACGAAGCACAATTAACCTTGGAAGCTAAAAATCCTAATTGCAGCCAAGCTTTAAACGATAATAAAGCTTTATGTGTATTAGATCTTGAATTAACTCCAGAATTAGAAGCTGAAGGCTTAGCTCGAGATCTTATCAGAGTTATTCAACAGGCAAGAAAAGATTTAAACTTTAATGTATCTGATCATAT
Source organism: uncultured Rickettsiales bacterium (assembly GCA_964550685.1). GTDB lineage: Bacteria > Pseudomonadota > Alphaproteobacteria > Rickettsiales > CANDYO01 > CANDYO01. The sequence continues at coordinate 46,083 of CAZJZY010000008.1, forward strand.
TAATTTAGGCATAGAGCTTTCTCCAGAACAAGAAAAAATGCTTCAAGTATTTGTTGATTTCATTAATGAGCAAACTTTATCTAACTGCAAATTTACTAAAGTTTCTAGCCAAGACTTCACTCATGTGATGGAAAAAGAAATGGAAGATTTAAAAGTTATATTGGGTATTTCAGTTGTATAACTGAAGAAACTATTCTTGCCAAGCTTTTTAGATTGGCAAGAAAGTATTACAATTTAATGAAAACTTGCAATATTTCACTCCTAAAACTGCTACTACAGAAGTTGGAGGCAGAGGAATTGGCTAGTTAGCTTCTGAGCCCTTTCTTCCATTTTGTGATCCCTTTTTAATTTCTTTTCCTTTAGATAAATTATCAAGAATTTTTTCCATTGACTTTATATCTAAATCTTCATAAAAATCATCGTTGATTTGAATTATAGGAGCATTAGCACAAGCGCCTAAACATTCTACTTCACAAAGACTAAACATCCCGTCCTTGGTAGTTTCACCTAAATCAATATCTAATTTCTTTTTGCATAAATCTTTAATATCTGCTGCGCCACGAAGCCAGCATGGAGTGGTACCGCATAATTGAATATGATATTTTCCAACCGGAGATAAATTAAACATAGTATAGAAAGTAGCCACTTCCATCACTCGCATCACTGGCATATCTAAAATATCTGCCACATGTTCCATCGCGGCTATGGGAAGCCAATTATCATTCTGTCTTTGAGCTAAATCAAGCAATGCTAATACCGCACTGGCTTGTCTCCCTTTAGGATATTTAGCAATATGTTTCTGAGCTAATTTTAAATTTGCTAATGTAAAGCTAAAAATTTCTGGCTGTTGCTCTTTTGGCGCTGGTCTTCTGCTGCTCATCTATCAACTTCTCCAAATACTATATCTAAACTGCCAATATTTGCCACCACGTCAGCCAACATATGCCCACGCGACATAAAATCTAAGCCTTGCAAATGAGCAAAGCCAGGAGCTTTGATTCTGCATCTATGTGGTTTATTACTGCCATCTGAAACTAAAAACACCCCAAACTCACCTTTTGGCGCCTCAACAGCCGCATAAATCTCACCCTTAGGCACATGATATCCTTCAGTATATAATTTAAAGTGATGGATTAAAGCCTCCATTGAATGCTTCATTTCTGCTCTTGGTGGGGGAGAAATTTTTCGATCTAAGGTTTTAATTGGCCCCTCTGGCATATTTTCAATACATTGCCTGATAATTCTTAATGACTGATACATTTCTTCAACACGTAATAAATAACGATCATAGCAATCACCATTTTTACCTATTGGCACATCAAAATCCATTTGGTCATATACGTCGTATGGTTGACTCTTGCGCAAATCCCAAGCAAAACCTGAACCACGCAGCATAACCCCGCTAAATCCCCAATCCAGCGCTTGTTCTTTGCTGACCACGCCAATATCTACAGTGCGCTGCTTAAATATACGATTTTCAGTTAACAGCCCTTCAGTGTCAGATAAAATTTTAGGAAAGCTGTTGATAAAAGTCTCAATCTCTTCCAATAAACCTTCAGGCAAATCTTGACTAACCCCTCCGGGGCGGAAATATGCAGAATGCATTCTAGATCCTGAAACTTTTTCATAAAAAATCATGATTTTTTCACGTTCTTCAAATAACCATAACAATGGAGTGGTTGCGCCCACATCTAAAGCTTGAGTGGCTATATTAAGACAATGATTCAAAATTCTAGTTAGTTCTGAAAATAATACTCTAATATATTGAGCTCTCTTAGGCACTTCACATTTTAAAAGCTTTTCAACTGCTAAAGCAAAAGCATGTTCTTGACACATTGGCGAAACATAGTCCAAGCGATCAAAATATGGCACAGCTTGAAGATAAGTTTTATGTTCAATTAATTTCTCAGTACCTCGATGAAGCAAACCAATATGAGGATCAGCTCTGGTGATAACTTCCCCATCCATTTCTAAAATAAGGCGCAACACACCATGAGCAGCTGGGTGCTGAGGGCCAAAATTGATCGTCATGGTTTTATTATTTTCGCTCATTATTTTTTCTCTGTTTTTTCATCACCTGGTAAAATATATTTAGCGCCTTCCCAAGGGCTCATAAAGTCAAAATTACGAAAATCCTGCATTAAAGTTACCGGTTCATAAATCACTTTTTGCTGGGTTTCATCGTAACGTACTTCTTTAAAGCCGGTCAGAGGAAAGTCTTTGCGCAATGGATGACCTTCAAATTCATAATCCGTTAAAATCCTACGAAGATCAGGACTATTATTGAAATGAATCCCAAACATATCCCAAACTTCTCGCTCATACCATATGGCTGCGCTAAAAAGATCAGCTATTGATTCTACCGCTATTTTATCAGCTAAAGAAAACTTTACCATAATCCGCTTATTATCATAAATATTGAGCAGATTATATATCATTTCAAAGCGTTTAGAACGATCTGGATAATCCACTGCTGATAAATCTGTAAGTAAATTAAATTGCTGCTCTTTTAGATATTTTAGAATTTTTTTAAGATCTTTTTGTTTTATCAGCATGGTCATCATATAACCATCTTCAGTAAGTGTTATTTCTTTGCCTTGTAAATCTTTGCTGAATTTTTCTAACATTAGCGCTTAATTACTCCAGTTCTCTTAATTTTCTTCTGTAATTGCATAATGCCATATAATAAAGCTTCAGCGGTTGGAGGACACCCAGGTACATATACATCAACTGGAACTATTCTATCGCATCCACGCACCACCGAATAAGAATAATGGTAATATCCACCGCCATTAGCGCAGCTTCCCATAGAAATTACATAGCGCGGCTCAGCCATTTGATCATATACTTTACGCAAAGCAGGAGCCATTTTATTAGTTAAAGTTCCGGCCACGATCATTACATCTGATTGTCTAGGACTGGGCCTAAATACCAAACCTAAACGATCTAAATCATAGCGACTAGCCGCAGCTTGCATCATTTCAACTGCACAGCAAGCTAAACCAAAAGTCATCGGCCAAAGGGAACCAGATCTGGCCCAATTAGCCAATTCATCCATTTTAGTTAGTATGAATCCTCTATCGCTTAATTCATTTTCAACTATGCCAAAGGCATAATCTTGATCTTTTTTTAATTTTTCAAAATCTATCTGCTTTATTCCCATTCTAAAGCACCTTTTTTCCATTCATAGATAAAGCCTATGGTAAGTATTGCTATGAAGACCATCATTGACCAGAATCCTAAGGCGCCTATTTTACCTAATGTAATAGCCCAAGGGAATAAAAAGATAATTTCCAAATCAAAAATAATGAATAATATTGCAACCAAATAAAAACGCACATCAAATTCTATTCTTGCATCTTGAAATGGTTCAAAACCACATTCATAAGGAGAATTTTTTTCTTTGTCTGGTTTATAAGCAGCAAAAATTGTTGGTATTATTATCATAATTAATGATAATACCGCAGCTACGCCTAAAAAAATTACAATCGGCAAATAATGAATAATATTTTGTTCTACAAACTCATACATAAACTGGTCCGCAATTTCTAAAATTATGCTTGAATATTTTATAATGCGATTTAAACGCAATGTCTAGAAGATAGTTTAGAGAAGAATGTATTAAGATACAGTTAAAACTAATAGAAAAATAACTGATACTAATATTTTTATAAAGACTTTAGTTTTCGTTAAAGGCCACAACTATTAGAAGCATAACTTTCCCCTTATAATCGCAATAATTTTAATATCAGAATAATAAAATTATATAGAAGTATTTTTTCTAAATTCGTTTTTTTAGAGATCACCTATGGGGGAAGATAGTGATAATTCTTGTCAATATATTTATTCTAAAAAAATGCAAAAAAAATAGTTTACTCTTAAAAGAACTGAATCAATAATGAATACTCAATTCATAAAATCATTATATAAAAATATGAAAAATATAACCGAGTCTGAAATTGGCAAAGTAAATTCTATACAATGTTGGGAAGCTTTGCAAACAAGACCAAATTCTTATCTTATAGACGTTAGAACGCCAGAAGAGTGGCAGGAAACTGGTGTCGCTGATCTAAGTTCTATAAAAAAAGATGTAAACTTATTGGCTTGCTTTTTTTTTACTCCACATATTCATCCAAATAATGATTTTTTAGAAGAATTAGAACATATGCTGCCTGATAAACGAGCAGAATTGTTTTTTATATGTAAATCTGGTGGAAGATCAATGCAAGCAGCTAATGCCGCATTGAGTAGAGGATATAACAAAGTTTATAACGTTGATGGTGGATTCGTGGGTAACATAGAAGATAATAGCGGCTGGATGAATAGTAATTTACCTAGGAGAGCAGTATGAATCCCTTGGTAAATCCCCAGCTTAACCAAAATGAAATCTGGCAGCAAGTGCAAAATAAGCTCCGCGCAGAATATGGCGAAGCAACATTTAAAAGCTGGCTATCAAGAATTACTTTTGTTTCAAGAGATTCTGGAATATTAACCATTCTTGCGCCAACAAAATTTATCCGCGAATGGATTTCTACTCATTATTTAGAAAGTATAAAAACTTTCTGGCAGATATTTGATAATGAAGTTGTTGACGTTGAAGTTAAAATAGCTAATAGCAACGCTAATATTGTTAGCAGCGTTAATCTTAATTCATCTAATTTAGATATCTACGAAGAAAAGAGAGTCACTGAAACAACAAGCTTTCATCAAAATTACGATCTAACCGCTGTTTTAGACAATAGATTCACTTTTAATAATTTTGTAGTTGGAGCACCTAACGAATTTGCTTATGCCGCTGCAAGATCAGTCGCAGAATCCAGCTCCACTGATAGCAAAACTAACCCATTATTTTTATATGGCGGGGTAGGATTAGGAAAAACTCACTTAATGCACGCCATAGCTTGGCATCTTCATGAAAGTAATAAGAACCGTAAGGTGATGTACATTTCCGCAGAAAAATTTATGTATCAATTTGTTCGCGCTTTACGTAATAAAGAAATAATGTCATTCAAAGAACATTTTCGCTCTGTAGACGTTTTAATGATTGATGATGTGCAATTCATTTGCGGAAAAGACAGCACCCAAGAGGAGTTCTTTCATACCTTTAATGCACTCATTGACAATAATTGTCAGATCGTCATTTCTTGTGATCGTTCTCCTTCAGACTTAGATGGAATGGAAGATAGAATTAAATCTCGTCTTGGATGGGGCTTGGTGGCTGACGTACATAGTACAAATTATGAATTACGATTGGGAATTCTGCTTTCTAAAATAGAGCAAATGAAAGCGCAAGTACCAAAAGCTGTAGTTGAATTTTTGGCCAGTAAAATCACTTCAAATGTTAGAGAGCTTGAAGGAGCTTTGAACAAAGTGGTAGCCATTTCAAAATTGGTTGGCAGAGAAATTAGCTTAGAAAATACTCATGAAATATTGCGTGATTTACTAAGATCAAGTGAAAGAGTTATTTCTATTGAAGAAATTCAAAAGAAAGTTGCTGAACATTATAATATTAAAATGAGTGATATGGCCTCAAGTAAAAGAACTAGAGCTATTGCCAGACCAAGGCAAGTAGCTATGCATTTAGCTAAAGACTTAACTAATAAAAGCCTAATGGAAATTGGCCGTAAATTCGGCGGAAAAGATCACACCACCGTAATGCATGCTCTAAAAACTATTGAAAATTTAAAATTAATCGATGCTGAAATCAATGAAGACTTACACATTCTATCAAAGATTTTACAATCATAAATAATAAAAGGCGGTCTATAATGTTTGAACTTACCATTCAGCGCAGTGTTTTTGTTAAAGCTTTATCTCATGTGCAATCAGTTGTAGAACGTAAAAATATTACAGGAATATCATCACATTTAAAATTAGAAGCTGAAAATAATCAATTAATTATCACCGCTATAGATAATAGCCTTTCAATTACTGAAACAATTCAAGCTGATGTAATAGCAGACGGTTCCGTAACTCTTCCAGCTCATACTTTATATGAAATAATTCGTAAGTTTTCTGACGAAATAATTAAGCTTAAAATAAATCCAGACCAAGCCAGTATGGTTGAAATTTCAGCTGGTTATTCAGTGTTTCATTTACCATTTCTAAATGTAGAAGAATTCCCAAAAATTGACTCAGGATCTTTTGACTGTACATTTACCGTGGAACATAATTTGATGCAGAAAATGATTGAGAAAAATAGAAATACTATTGCTCAAGAAGATGGTAGATATCACTTAAATGGCATTTATTTTCATCCCATTCCAACAGAAAATGAATTGCGCGCTACAGCAACAGATGGACATCGCTTATCGAGCGTTAAAATTACTCTCCCTAAAGATGCTGAAAATATGCCAGCAATTATCATTCCAAGGAAATCTATCTTTGAAATATTAAAAATTATATCCGACAATCCACAAGACGTTATTTTTGAAGTTTCTCCTGTAAAAATAAGATTAACCATTGGCAATGTAATTATTGTAAGTAAATTAATAGATGCAGATTTTCCTGATTATTTAGGCTTAATCCCAGCTAATAATAGTTTATATTTCAATTTATCTAGCGTTGATATGGCCAGAGCTGTTGATCGTGTTTCTACAATTATGATGGAAAAATCTCAAGCAATTAAGTTTTCAATAAGGCAAGCAGAGCTAGACTTAAGCGCTGGAGGCAATCACCAAAGCTTAGCCAATGAAAAGTTAGAAATAGAAAGTAATATTGAACAATTCGAAATATCATTTAATGCTAAATATTTACTGGACATTATGGCAGTGATTGACAATAGCGATGACGTTGAATTCCGTTTAAGCGATCCTTTTTCTGCTGTTTTAGTTCGCGCTAAAAAAGATGATAATACTGATTTTGTTCTTATGCCTATGAGAGGATAATTACGCTCGCAATCTAGTCATTTTTAGTGAAATATCATAATTTAATAAATAATTTTTATTTCCTCTGTAGCTTACCTTAACCATATATCAAATGGTTTAAAGATTATTTTTTTATACTAATTTAGTATTAATAATACCAAAATCTAAATAGTGCTTAATGCTACTATTACACTTTGCTACGCTTGAGTTAACCTATTATTATTCTTATCATTTAATCTAGTGTCACCAGATATAAACCATGCACAATACAAACACTATTGTTGATAACTTTAAGTAGGAAATACCATTGAAATATAAATTAATAATATTTAATATAGATATTGACATATTATTTAATTTATATTAGATTTTGTATAATTTTGTTATATTATAAAAATAAAGAACTTTACGTGAAAGCTAAAAACCAAGCCACAAAAATTTCTAATGAAGAATTTTATATTGAGAGCACAATACTCCACTCAGGAGATAGTGAATACGAAAGAGAGAATGAGTTAGAAGAAAATGACGAAGACGAAGAAGAAATTTTAGAAGAAAATTTCAAGATAATAAAACGCCTAATAGAAAATGATAAAATTGAAGAATTACGAACAATATTACAATCAACTGACAGTAAGCATTTTGCTGAATTAATAAATTATAGTTCGCAAGGCAAACTTACTATAATAAAATATCTAATGGATAACGATAAAATTGAAACATTAGAGATAATATTGCAAGAAGCTCAAGCTCACGGCAAATTTTCTGAAGTTATCAATCTCTACGATAAAAAAAAACTTACTCCTATACAATACGCTATAAAATCTAATAATCTCCAAGCATTAAAGCTAATACTAGAAATATCTGATAATGAAAACTTTGCTAAAGTTCTCAATTACAGTGAATATCAAGAAGATAGCGAAGACAGCTACTATAAAGAATCAGACGAGGGAAAACTGCCTCCCATAGAATTTGCAAAAAAACATAAGAAGGATGACGCTATAAAAATAATAGAGGAAGCCACTTTAGATCATACTCAGAACTATTATCAATATTTTGATAAGAATCCCACAATAACCGGAGAAATATTTCACCTCCCTGAAGCAGAATGCTTCTCGAATAAATTTACAACATTACTAGAAAACCAAGATATCTCTGAAGCGCTCATAGAGATAGAAGACAAACAAGAAGCTACTTTTACAATAGAAAATCAATTTGAAGAATTTAGCGCTGGCCTTGCATGGGGCGCGTTTGCTAATCCAGCAATTAGATGCTTATTTAATAACAATAATCAAGGAATTCTTGAGTGCCTTTCTAGAGGAATAGAGAGGAGCGTAAGCAATACACTGTTCTTAAGGGATTTAAACTTAGAATCTATAGTGGGAACTGGGTTCCAAAGCTCAATTACTACCAAAATATTGATTGATTTATATTATAATAAAGCTTCTCTGAATTTTCACTATGGATTAGCATTAGCTCAATATACTGCAGTTTCATTCTCCTCTGTTGTTATTCCTGCAAAGCTTATTGAGCATAAAATAATAACCAATCCTTTTGCACTTGGATTCATGGTCAATGCGCTTCCAGCAGCCCTAGATCTGGCCGTCGACAAGATCTTTGAAGGAACATATTCACTTAGCGAATACGCGTCAAATGAAATATGCT
>CAZJZY010000008.1:54620-57265 GCA_964550685.1 uncultured Rickettsiales bacterium
AACCGGATATTGCTCTACCAATACAGGTGCGGAGGAATTGGTATAGATCTTGACATTTTTTTTACCTTATTACATAATGCTCACTATGATGTTAAAAAACACTTATAAAATCAGGAATATAACTTCCACCCTACCAAAATTTTTTGCAACTTGTTGCTAGCTTAAGCAAGCTGGCCTTTATCTATTTTTCTCATCGCTATTATATTTTTTCTATTCTTAAATTTAAATGAGGTAATTGAACATGTGCGCACAACACGATATTAAAAAAAAGAATTTTTATAATACATCTATTATCTATCTATTAATGATAGCACTGGGAATTTTCAGTGGAATGTCAGACATTGCCATATTAAAAAACTTTGGCCTATTAATTTCTGATATTTTCATCAAAATTTTTAAATGCATCAGTTTACCAATTATTGCCCTTTCAATTATAGTGACTTTATCAAGCTATCTTTCAAAAGGCTCAATGAAGAAGATTTGGCAACGTAGTATTTTCTATACGTTATCCACTACAATTATCGCAGCAAGTGTTAGCTGCTTTTTATATCTGATTATCTCTCCAAAGAATATTAATGCTACTACTGAGGCTTTGAGCAATACTCCTCAAAATCATAACATAAGCTATGGAGAACATATTTTAGGTCTTATACCATCAAACATCTTCTCTCCATTTTTAGAACATCAAGTGATGGGAGTATTGATGGTGGGGGTATTAATTGGCATCGCAATTCGCTATATTCAAGAAGAACAAGCTAAAGAAACTATTACCAATTTCTTTAAAGGAGCTCATGGAATATTCTTAGTAATTACCAATTGGGTCGTAAAAATTATTCCACTTGGACTTTTTGGCTTTATTACAGCAACGGTAGTTCAATTACGTGAAGGCATGGACATAATGGCTCTTGGCGAATATTTAACCATAGTGCTATTAGCGAATATCATTCAAGGCTTTATAATTTTACCATTATGGTTAAAAACAAATAACATCAAGCCTTTTGAAACCATGAAGGGAATGTTTCCAGCTTTATCAGTGGCATTTTTCTCAAAATCTTCAGCAGGAACCTTGCCAATAACTATAGAAATGGCAGAGAAAAATCTACAGATTAATCCAAAAATTAGTAGATTTGTTTTGCCTCTTTGCACTAGTATTAATATGAATGGCTGTGCTGCTTTTATTTTTACTACAGTGATATATTTAATGCAAAATAATGGCATAGATATTACTTTAAGCACCATGCTGCTTTGGATTTTTATCGCAACTATTGCAGCAATTGGTAATGCTGGAGTACCCATGGGATGTTTCTTCTTAAGCGCCAGTTTATTAGCCAGCATGAATGTGCCAATAACTTTGCTAGGAATTATTTTGCCATTTTATAGTATTATTGATATGGTTGAAACCGCCCTTAATGTATGGTCAGATTCCTGCGTCGCTAAAGTTGTAAATGAGAAAGTAACTATAGAAGAAAGCGAATAATTGGCGATATAGTTTAATTAAATTCTAATGAGTAATTGATATGACAAAGAATATTTATTTTACTTCCCTCGGAACACTAGCAAAATCTGATATGGGTAAATCTATCAAAGCTTTTGCCAATATTTTAGAGAAAGAATCCAGCTTTCCATATTTTACTACCACCAGAATATGGACAGCTTTTATTACTGATAAGTTTTATTATAAAACTATAGATAATTATAAGCTTGGATATTTAAATACCAGCGAATTCAAAACTCAAATATCTTACCAATTAGGTATAAAAGAAAGTTTTGAATTTGAACCAGCATGGAATGCTATGTGTGAGTTAAGCGAAGAAACATTAACACAAATTACCAATGTTTTTAAGCAACATCAAACTTTATGCATTATTTCCGCAACCAACCCTCTTCAATATGATTATGTTATTGAGCAAATCAATCAAGAACTCACTAATAAAAATCTACCTAAAGTGGAAAACAACCCTGACATTACCTTAGTCACATCTTTCGAGAACCATAATTTAGTATTAGCAGAATTAGCTAAACTTGCTATTCAAGAACATAATTGGGATTCTGATGAATACGCTATAGTCTCTTATGATGATAGATTAACCAGGGAAACTCTTGGACTGCAAAATGCTGAATTTATCCATACCCAAGAACTCTAATTCTCTTCATAAAGTTTATTAGAAAATAATGTTTTAAAGCCTATTTTTTGATAGATAGAGAACCCTTTAGCTGAAGCTTCTAGGAAGCAATATTTTGCACCCAAAGCTTTAGCCTTATTCATTACATAATGGATCAATGACGTAGCATGGCCCCTGCACTGATGATCTGGCAAAGTGCCAACATCATCAATACGAGCATTCTCTCCGTCAAAAGATAAAGTTATAGAAGAAACCGGAAATAAATTGCTATAAATGGTAAAATGATAAAATTTTGCTCCCATTTTCAAAGCTTTTATATGACATTGTTTATATTGCTCTGCTATTTCATTCGTAGATTCAAAAGCTGCTACCAGCGGAAAAATCCAATCATCCAATTTTTCATCCATACACTCAATATCCACTGGTATAGTTAACTGACATTCTTCAAAATCTATAAACATAGCAACTGTTTGCTCGATTAATTTTAAATAACAAGTTTGATGAAGCCTTAACCGTTGCTAG
>CAZJZY010000008.1:57275-67875 GCA_964550685.1 uncultured Rickettsiales bacterium
GGCATTGATATGTTGTCTTGGGCCACCACCACCCAAGGAAGATTCTTAAAAAACCCTCTAGACTTACCTAGAATCTCATCAAAATTCTTGATCTCTTTTCTCAATTCTAAGGAATTAAAAAATTTAAAATTAATTCCTGTAAGCCTAGCAATAGCATTGTCATTAAAGGTTAAAAATTCTGTTGATATCGCCTTAACGAAATAATCTTCCGTTTTATAAAATAAGTTTATCAAATTATCCATAAAATTATTTTACCTGTAATTTAAGACCTATAATACCAATCAATATCAATCCAACAAATAGCATACTGATTATCGAAACCGGTTCTTTTAGGACGAATACTCCATAAATAAACACCCCCACTATTCCAATCCCAGTCCACACGGCATAAGCAATACTCATTGGAATGGTTTTTACTGCTGCTCCAAGGCAGATCATACTGATAGTCATTGATACGAGGACAAATATTAATGGAAACGTTATTTTAAACCCATCGCAATATTTAATCCCAACTGCCCAACAAATTTCAAATATTCCAGCAATAAAAAGGTAAATCCAAGCCATTTTTTCTCCATTTATGTTATTTGTTTTTATCATTTATATGCTATAATAGCCTTATGAGCAAATATTTTACTATCACTAACCTAGAAGATAATCTTAAAATTGATATAGATTTTGAGGTTCAGGATGATTCTTGGCCCGACCTGACGGCATTATCTCTTAAAACTTCAAAAATTATATTCAATAAGCTTGGTCTTAATAAATTAGCACAGAGTATTGAATTCTCAATTATTCTCACCAACGATGAATCAATACGAAAAATTAACTCTCAATATCGAGCAAAAGATGCAGCGACTAATACTTTATCTTTCCCAGCTCAAGAGATAATTGCAAATAAATTTGATCATTTACAAATACATAATGGATTTCTTTCTTTAGGTGATGTAATATTCGCATATGGGGTGATTGAAAATGAAGCAAAAAGAGATGGTAAAACATTTCAAGATCATTTTACTCATTTGCTTATTCATGGATTGCTACATTTGCTTGGTTACGACCATCAAAATGAGCAAGAAGCTCAAGTAATGGAAAATCTTGAAATTCAAATTCTGTTAAGTCTTAATATAAAGTCCCCTTATTAAATAACCCAAAGAATGGAAAACATATGCCGGAAGGTGATCGAACAAAATATCAATCATATAAAATTTCAATGATGATAACTAGATTGTTCTCTTTTTTTAAATTTAAATCTAACCGCAATAACGTCAATAATAATAGCCCTATAGAAGATACGTCAGAAATCAACAATAGCTGGCTCAAATATCAATCGCTTAAAGCCGAAGATATTATGATTCCGCGCATGGATATAATAGCAGTAAATTATGATAGCCCACTGAATGAAATCAGCAAAATTTTTCTAGAAACCAGACATACTAGAATTCCTGTTTATAAAAAGGAATTGGATAATATTATTGGCTTCATTAATATCAAGGATCTTTTGCCATTTTTAATAAACCCACAAAATAACCCTAATTATAATATCGATACAGTATTGCATAAATTACTCATAATTTCTCCATCAATGAAAATTTATGATCTTCTTGAAAAAATGCGTCAAACTAGAACTCATATTGCATTAGTAGTTGATGAACTAGGTGGAGCAGATGGATTAATTACCATTGAAGATTTAATTGAAGAAATTGTTGGAGAGATAGAAGACGAACATGATCAAAACAACGAAGATTTGGAATTCAAAATTATTGATAAAAAAACCTTTGAAGTTAATGGAAGAATAAAAATCGAAATTTTAGAAGAAAAACTAAATCTAAAATTAAGTGAAGAAAATGGAGAAGAATACGACACTTTAGGAGGCCTTATCCTCTCAATCTCCAGCTCTGTCCCGCATAAAGGAGAAAGAATAGCTCACCCTTCAAGTGGTATTATATTTGAAATTTTAGATAGTGACCCCCGCAGAATTAAGAAAGTGTTAATTCATATTATTTAAGTAAATTATACAATTACCATAACTAGATATTTCTGCCTTTATCAAAAGCAGCCTAAACAATCTATTGGACGAGATATTTTAATAATCTGTGAAGTTTGATGAGGAGAAGGTTACCAGTTAACAGAATAAGTTAAAGGAGTAAAAAAACTTTTTATTGCCAACTGGTAAATATAATATTAAAGAATTATTTATTATTTGTCAATACTTATTTGATATTTTTTATTAAACATTTTTTAAGCAATGATTAATAAGTTACACTTTAATATCGCTCGCTCTATAATTTCTTTGGCAATATCTGGATTAAAAAATTCTTTAATCATCACAATCCCTGTGGGTGAAGTGACGTTAATCTCTGTTAGATAGCCGCCAATAACATCAATTCCCACCAAAAACAAATTATTCTCGAGTAATTTAGGCTTAAGCGCTTTACAGATTTCCATTTCTCTAGCCGTTAAATTTTCCTTAACAGCCGTTCCTCCGCAAGCCAAATTAGATCTAACCTCCCCAGCTTTAGGCACCCTTAAGAATCCTCCAACCGGCTCTCCATCAACTAAAATAATGCGCTTATCTCCCCCAACTACTTCCTCAAGAAATTTTTGCACTATCACTGGAGCATTGTAAGCATCAATCAAATCATTCATTGTTTTGCTAAAGTTTACATCATTAACATTTAAAAGAAACACATCATTACCGGCAAAGCTATATAGCGGCTTTAAAATAACCTTCTCATAATTGTTTGCAAATTTTTTAGCTTCATTTCCATTATAAGTGATAAGACTTGGCGGAATGAAATCAGCATAATCTAAAACAGAAATTTTTTCAGGAAAATCACGAATAGCTCGAGGATTATTAAGAATCAACACTTTATCGCAAATCTTCTCTAACAAATAAGTAGTAGTAAGATAGGCCATATCATAAGGAGGATCTTGACGAATGAAGATGATATCCATCTCCGTTAAATTAACTATTTCTGCATCTCTCAACTGATAGCTATCATTAACAATTATCACCTCTTGAAGCATGGCAAATAAACCACCATCAAGCCAAAATAAATTTTGCGGAGTATAATGATAGATTGAAGATTTTTTTGCTGCCTCCAGCATTAATTGCCAAGTGGTATCACTTTTAAAATTGAGCCCCCCCATGGGATCCATTTGAAATGCTATCTTCATGATGCTAAAAATCCACAAAGCTCTTTAATTTCTTTAATATTCTGTGCAGCTATGCTTCTTGCTCTATTTGCTCCATCCCTTAAAACCTCCAACACATAAGCCTTATCATTAACAGATAGCTCTTTTATTCTTTTACCAATTGGAGTTACTTTTTCAATCAGCACTTCAGCTAAATCATTCTTAAATTGCCCCATCAACTTACTAGAGTATTGATTAACAATATCAGTAATAGTTTTTTCTGTTAAAACTGCGTATATCTCTAATAAATTACTAACTTCGGGGCGGTTTTCTTTATCATAAAAAATTTCAGCTATAGAATCAGATTTTGCTTTCTTAATTTTTTGCATAATTAAATCAGCATCATCAACTAAGTTAATCCTGCTAAGATCAGATGGATCAGATTTACTCATTTTACTTGTACCATCGCGCAAACTCATAACTCTTGCAGCTGATTTCATTATCATCGCATCTGGTAATTTAAAATACTCATAGGAAACATATCTATTAAATGATGATGCTATATCCCTAGCAAGCTCAAGATGCTGACGCTGATCCTCCCCCACCGGAACTAAATCTGCCTTATATATCAATACATCAGCCGCTTGTAATACTGGATAACTAAATAAACCAAGAGATGCCCTTGCTTTATCAGCACCACCTTTATCCTTAAATTGAGTCATGCGCTCCAGCCAACCAATTGAGGTCATACAACTTAAAATCCAACCAAGCTCTGCATGTTCTGTAATGTTAGACTGACTGAATAAAATAGATTTCTTAGGATCAATCCCGCAAGCTAAATAAGTGGCAGCTGTACCAATCACATTCCTCCGCAATTCTTGCGGATCTTGCGGGACAGTGATAGTGTGTAAATCAGCTAGAAAAAATAAACATTGATGCTTATCTTGTAATGGCAACCAATTTTTAATAGCACCCAGATAATTACCTAAATGCATGATGCCACTTGGCTGAATGCCGGAAACTACTCGCATATTCATATCTTAGAACCTCACAAATTCATTATATATATTGTTGTGGTTATTTAGGAGAAAGAGCGTTTTTTATATTAGATTCTAAAAATCGCCAAATTTGGACTTAAGCTCCAAAAATGTCCGCCATTTTTAGAATTAAACTCTAAAAATGGCTGGCAAAAATATTTTTTCTTTTATTAAAATGGAAATTTCATTCCAGCTGGAAGATTCATCCCCCCCATTAGACCAGACATATTAGCTTCTGAATCCTCAGTCTGTTTCTTTTTAGCATCGTTAAATGCAGCAACAATTAAATCCTCTAATATCTCGATCTCATCAGGATTTGCTAATTCTTTTGAAATTTTTACCTTTAATAACTCACCTCCTCCATTAATAGCTATGCTAACCACTCCACCGCCTGAGCTTCCTACATATTCTTGCTTAGCTAATTTTTCTTGCGCTTCAAGCATTTTTTTCTGCATGTTTTGCGCTTGCTTCATCATATTTGCAATATTTACCATATTATTTCTCCCTTAAAGTTCTAGCTTTTTCTATTTTCCACTCTCTCTCTTTGATGCTTGCTCTTTTATCAAAAAGATGTTTACCTTTGGCCACAGCCAATTCAACTTTCACTTTGTTTCTCTCATTAAAATATAAAGATAAAGGCACCAAAGTATAACCTTTCGTTTTAATCTTACCAAGCAATTTATTAACCTGACGTTTATGTAATAATAACTTGCGTGGCCGTCTTGATTCATGATTAAATAATTTATTAGCTTTCTCATATTCAGCAATATGGGTATGAAAAAGGAAAATTTCATCACCTATATTACTGGCAAAAGCTTCGTTAAGGCTAACTTTACCAGCTCTAACGGATTTAACCTCTGTTCCTTCCAGCATTATCCCAGCTTCAAAGCTCTCTTCGATATGATATTCATAACGAGCTTTTTTGTTCTGAGCTATAATGCGCTTAGCTAGAGTATTCATTTAATTTCACTTTTAAATTTTCTAAAGTTTCATGAATCAATTTTCTATTAGCCTCAGATGGCCCCACTAAAGGCAGTCTTAATTCATCTGTACATATTCCAAATTGACTGGCAGCATATTTTATTGCTATAGGATTGCTCTCACAAAATAATACCTGATGCAAAGGCAATAATATAGACTGAAGCTTAATCGCTTCTTTTATTTTATTTTCATTCCATAAGTTATATAATCTAACTGTTAAAGACGGAACTATATTAGCAACTGCTGATACAAGCCCCACTGCTCCTTGTGAATAATAAGGCAATGCTAAAATATCATCCCCTGTTAAAATATTAAAATCTTCTCCAATTTCTAACTTTAACTGGCTGCATTTAATAGCACTACTAGAACAATCCTTCAGAGCTTTAATTCTTGGTAATTTAGCTAGCCTTACAAGAACTTCATTGCTGATATCCACAGATGTGCGTGGCGGATTATTATATAACATAATCGGCAAGTTAGTTACATCATGTATAGCTTTAAAATGCTGATAAATCCCTTCTTGAGTTGGCTTAACATAATAAGGAGTTATTAACATCACTCCATCAGCCTTTAACTCCTGAGCAGTTTGAGTTAACTCAATACTGTCAAAAGTTGAATTAAGACCAGTATTTACAATAACAGGAACTCTTTTCTTAGCAGTTTTTACAGCCAACTTAACTAAAGCAACAAATTCTTCTTTAGTTATATTAGAACCTTCACCAGTGGTCCCCGCCACAACAATCCCATGAACCCCTGATTCAATTTGCCAATTTATTAGATTCTCAAATGATTGATAATCAACCTCTCCAGCTTTGAAAGGAGTGACGAGCGCAGTGATAATACCTTTGAACATATTCATTCTCTCAAATTTGGTTATTTTATCTAGATAAAATAATCTTAATTCAGAATTTTGTAAACAAAAGAAGCTGGCTTTGTCTAAGTATTTATAGTATAAATAGGAAAAATTTATGTTAGAAAAAAACATGCTCCGTTTTATTTATTTTTTATGCCTTATAATTACATCCAATATTTCTCAAGCCAAATGGGCTGGAATTGAAGAAGCTTCAATAAAAAGCTATATTGACAATTATACAATTAGTATAAAAAAAGATGGAACCTACGAAGAAATAGTGGAAGAAAAATTTGAAATTTTGAAAGAATCAGGCCGCAACAAAGCCGCCCATTATACCTTATATTATGATGGAGATAGTCAAAAAATAGAAATTTTAGAAGCAAAAACCATCTATCAGAACCAAGAATATAAAATTGATCCTAAATTTATTGAAGATAAACCTTTAGCAAGTGCCAGTGATGGATTCGATCAATATCATCAAATTCTTTTAGCTTTCCCAAAAATTGAGATTGGCAGCAAAATTTATCTAAAATATAAAAAAATAGTTAATAAGGCTCCTTTAGCTAATTTCTTTTCTGATTTTTTTGAGTTTGATAGAGAATGGACCATAAGCGCTAATTTAAAATTGCAATCTGAAATTCCATTGCATATTTTAGTAAATGATCCAGATAATGCTCTAAAGATAACTAAAGATACAGAAGATAATTTTCATAATCTAGAAATAACTTTAAACAAGGAATTATATAAAAAAATTATCAATGAACCAGAAAATGGAATAGATAACCCAAAACTTTACACCTGGGTCTCCATATCCAGCCACGATAAATGGGAAGCTTTAGCTGCCGATCTTGCCAAACAGAATTTTGATAAAATATATAATCAAATTTTACCCAAGGGTTTTGCTGATATCGCTGACAAAGCTCTAGAACAAAAAAATGAAATAGATCAAATTAACATAGTAACTTCTGCCTTAAGTGACAAAATTCAATTCTTAAGTGACGCAACCACTGTTGAAGGAAGATTGGCTCCACGAAATTTGACCCAAGTAGCTAATAGCCAACTTGGAGACTGCAAAGATTTTTCAGCTGCCACAATAGCTATATTAACTAAAATGGGATATAAGGCACAATTCGCTTTAGTGATGAGAGGGCAAGGCAGCTTCGCCCCTAATACCTTACCAGATATTCGCTCTTTTAACCATGTTATGGTGAAAGTAACTACTCCAAGTAATAAATTATATTGGATTGATCCAACCAATATTCAAAGCATGGCTGGAAGAATTTTTTCTGATATAGCAAATAAACCTACTCTAATTTTAGATTCAATTCATCCAATTTATGAGAAAACTCCTAATATTGACCCCAACCATGCAGTAAGCTTACATAACAGAGAAATTATAATTTTAAATAACAATAGAATTGCAGAAAAAGGTAATATTATTTTAAAAAATGAGGCAGCCTCCACTATAACCGCTTCAGAACTTATGGTATCTAAAGATAATATTCAGAATATTATTTTTAACAGTTTAAGCGGAACAAGCTTAGATGAAAGCAATAAAAAACATATTATTCTACCGGATTTAAAATCAAGAATCGTAAAAGATATTGCTATTGAATATTCATATGAACAAGATAATAAGTTATCGAAAACTAACTTAGGCAAAGCTTTAAAGCTAAGCTATAACAAGCTAGCTGTCGATAATTTTATTCACATTTCTCAGGACAGTTTATGTGACCTTTTTATAGGAGAGCCTAACAGCCTTAAGAGACAAACTATTATTAAGAACATTGACGCAAAGAATGTTGAATCCCTTAATAAAGAAATAGACACAAAATGGCTGTCAATCTCTCGCAAATTATCCTTTAAAAATAAAGAACTTAAAATAGATGAAACAATAATTGTTAAACAAGAACTAATTGCCAATGAAGATCTTAAAACAGCAGAGTTTCAAAATTTAAAGAAAGATCTAGAGCAAGATTTTAAAGATGTATCAATTGTGTTTAATTAAAATTTTCTGGCATTATTGGCTGGAAGCCGCATTGAGGATTTAAAACATAGACTCCACAAACTATAGCAGAAAATGCTGTTAATCCTCCAAAAGCAATAAGCCCATATTCTATTCCAATAATAATATTATTTAAATCTTCATGCCCAGTCAATGAATCCGTCATATTGATATTATTGAGACTTCTTAAATTGGGCATTTTTACCTTTTTATCATTAATAATAATTAATATTTTACATTGGTATTCATATAGCGTTTTATAAGATAAGTCAAGATATATTTAAGCTAAACAATCTATTTTATAGCCTCTAAGAAAGTCAGCTGTGGCTGTAGGTTTTTTACCAGGACGTTGTAAAATAAGAGGCTGGAAAGATCCTCGCGCACAAGCAATGATCAATAATTTATCATCGATAATAGTGCCAGACTTATGGCCATGATGAGTGCTATCATATTTAGCCGCAAGAACCTTAATCTTTTCATTTTTATAAGAAAAAAATGTACCAGGCCATGGGTTAAAAACCCTCACCTTTCGCATTAAGTTTTCAGCTGAATCATTCCAATTGAGTTCTGCTTCTTCTTTGTTAATTTTATTAGCATAGCAAGCTCCAATTTCACTTTGTTTTTGAGGAATAATATTATCTATATTAGATAATACTTTAAGCAGCATTTCTGCGCCTAACTCAGACATATCATTTGATAACTCCAAATAAGTTATCTCATTATTTAAAGAAACTTCCTCCATCAGCAAAATATCACCTGTGTCGATTCCCTCATCCATCTGCATAATACACATCGCCGTTTCTGAATCTCCAGCCAGCAGAGTTCTCTGCATAGGAGCAGCACCTCTAAATTTTGGTAATAAAGAAGGATGGATGTTAATACACCCATAAGGAGTGGCTTCTAAAACCTCTTTTGGCAGTATTAAGCCATAAGCTATCACCACCGCACAATCAGCTCCAAGAGCAGCAAATTCTTGTTGAGCCTCTGCTTTGCGCAAAGTTTTAGGAGTATATACTGGTATGTTAAGAGAATTGGCTAATTTATGAATTGGAGAGAGAGATTCCGCCTGCCCCCTGCCAGCTGGCTTAGGTGCTTGGGTGTAAACCGCAATCACCTGATGATTTTTATGCAAAGCTTCAAGGGTAGGTAAAGCAAATTCTGGAGTTCCCATGAAGATTATTTTCATTATTTATTCTCACTTACGCATATTTTTTTTCACATGACGCAGAAAAACATCCCTTTTGATAGGTGAAAGATGGTCCGGCATGGTGATGCCATTTAAATGATCATTCTCATGGAGTATAGCCCTGGCCATCCAGTCATCCGCTTCCATTTCTTGTTGATTACCATCATAATCTAAATATTTCACTTTAATTTCTTTAGGACGAGAAATGATAGACCTAGCCCCAGGAAAGGAGAGGCACCCCTCATTCATGACTATCTCTTCTTCTGCAAAGTAAGTTATTTCAGGGTTGATAAAAAAATGAGGATTTTTCATTTTCTCATCTGCTTTTTTACCGATATCAACAATAAAAATTCGCTTTAGAACTCCAACTTGAACTGCAGCAAGCCCTGCTCCTTCTTCATGATACATAGTTTCTAACATATCATCTAAAAAACTCTGTAAGTTTTTATCAATATTTTCAACCAGAACTGACTTCATCTTCAAAAGAGGATTAGGCGTTAAAATTAACGCTAATTTAGGCATATTATCATTCCCTAATGCGCACAACTCAAATTATGAGCTTCCATCATACCATCTAAAAAACCCCATAATAAATCCGCAGCTTCAGAGGCCGCTTTTGCAGCTTGTGCTTGATCTTCTGGAGATAATTTTCTAATTAAATCAGCAACTTCCTGAGAATGCCAAACATCAGCACCTTTATGAACTTCAAAGAATTTCAAAGCTTTTTCGCCAGTGATATTATAAAATTCTTTTAAGCCCTGAATCTTGCTTTCAGCAACAGCTGGAGTTTGATATTCATAAGCATATAAAGCACCAAGACCTGAAGCATAAGATTCCCTGCATAAATCAAAAAATCTATTCACTAATATTTCAGTCTTTTTATATTGCTTAACATCAGATAAATCTTTAAGGTTAACCCCCAATTCCACAGCAAAATCACGCCATAATTTAGGATGATTCTCCGGCCCACGTTCTTCTTCTATTAAATTTTCTAATAACACTTGTCTGCTTGATAAATCATCACATTGACCATGAATTAAGCTTATATAGCGGGGAAATGCTTCCACATGTTTATAATATTGATTTGCATAATCGGCTAAAATCACCTGATCCAATTTACCTTCCGTCCACATTTGATAAAAAGGATGGCTCAACAAATGTTTGCTAGCTAATTGAGCATGTAAGTTTTCAATGAACATAATATCTTCCCTATTTGGTTTTTAATATGGTTTAAAGACTATACCAAATTGTTTTTTGGAGCAAGAATTAATGCATAAAAAAATACAATTCACTATAGTGGCCATATCAGCTTTTAAGAATATTTAATATGAAAGCGCTTTCAATAACCTCCTTAGCCCTTTTTAAATGACTAAGGATTATAGTGAAATTATTGCGGCTGGTCA
>CAZJZY010000009.1:0-67564 GCA_964550685.1 uncultured Rickettsiales bacterium
GGTAAAGTAACCTTAGTATTTGCTTCAATATCTTTAATTCTAACTACGTAACCACAAAGTTCATTCTTAATATTCTTATAAGCATAAACGTCTTCAATTTCTTTATTATTTCCTTCTTTATTACTTATGTGGCGAGCAAAAACCGCTTTAGGATTAAAGACTCCTGCATTTTGTGGCACTGGACTCAATACTTTGAAAGAGGCAACTTTATTAGCTTCAATAGATTGATCGTTTCCTGGTGTCATAGTGTTTATTTTAACTTGAGTATTAGGCTTATTATCTCTATCTAATCCTAGATATGATTTACCCCACTCAATAGCTTCTCTTTTATTAGATAATCCCTGTGATACTTTGATTAAATCGAATATATCTCCTTTTTCAGCTCCATTGCTAAATCTATACCATAATCCACGCTTATTGCCCTCACGTTCAATCTGGATACTTCCACATATAACCTTATGTTTTTGTATTTCTATCTTCTTGTCGCTCATATTAGGTAATAATTGTTTTGCTAAACCTACTATATCACCTGACAATTTATCATGAAGCTGCACGTAGGAATGATAGTTTTGGACCAAATACTTATCTTCATTTTTTATGGTACCTTTTGTCATATTTTTTTCCATTTCTAATTCTGAAGCTACTCTAGACTTTATCTCATTTGAATTTTGAGCATTTTCCTTTAACCATTCACTCAAATCTTCACGATGTTCTTGTAGCGCTTGCAGATGCTTCTCTTGCGCCGGACTCATTAATTTAATAGAGCTGGCTTGATTATAGCGCAATTTTAAAGGCCCAAGTTCTGAAGCTTCTTGTTTAGCTATTTCTTTAGATAAGTGATCCTCTTGAATTATAGATCTCTCATAACCTGCAAGTCTATGAACTAAACTTTTTAAATTAAATACTGCCATTGCACGATCATCGCTCACGGCTAACTTCATTCCCCATCCTATACCAACTAAACTACCTAATGCTTCAGGCTCTTCTTTGATCTTTAAGAAAGCCTTTTCTAATCCTAGAGATTTAGTCAGCTCATCCCACTTAGAAAGCGCATTCTTAGCTCCATCCTTATAGGTTTTATTTAGATAATGCTTCATATCCTCACGATAATAAATATTTGCCTTACGCTGGGACTCTAAGGCCCATTTTTCATTCTCTACTGTGGAGATTTGATTACTTAAACTAGCTAGATTACATTTATGCTCTTCTTGTAAGTTTATAAGCTCTTCTGTTTTGGCTAACAATGATTTGCTATTATCTTCACTCGGATTAGATAGATAGACTTGTTGGAGCTTAGTTAATTCTTGATGATTTAAGTGCTCTGCTTGACTTAGATTTGCTGCGTGTTGATATTGATCTATATTTAGATTCTGACCGTTATTTGTACAGTTAAACTCAATTTCTGCCATATCAGCATGCTTAAGTAAAGTCGCATAATTAATTACTGAAGCTTTGATATACTTCTGATACTGAGGATATCCTTCTACTAATTCTTGTGCAGATTGTTGGCGAACAGCCTTTAATTCTTTGAATTCTGACCATAACTTTTCGTTATGCCATAATTCTACTTTCTGACCTTGGCTAGTCTCTTTCTCTTGCCAAGCGAGCAATTGACGATAAACATCTGAAGCTTTGTTTCTTACCTCTAGATATTCCCTAATTTGAATTACTTCTGGCCTTCCCTCATAGTCAACATAATCATGAGCTAGAGAATTTGCATTTCTTCTAGAAAGTAATTCAAATAATGCAGGGTTCTCATGACCTATTAATTCATTATTTCTATGTGATGCTTCTTTTACATTATCAAATTTACGGGCAACTATATTATTTAAAACTCCACGATCAATATAAAATAGACTACTAACTCTATGTCTAGTGGCCATTACATTGAAAGACTCATAACCTACTGACTTATCAAGAAGTAAATAACTATGATCATAGGTCTTACCTTGTGATTTATAAGAGGTAATCGCATAACCATAGTCAAAATTATTAAACTTATCATTATTGATAGTAATAGTTTTATTGACAGTCTCTCCTTTTGCATTCTTGCCTAGTAATTGTACTTTAAACCTAGAATCATCAATAATACTAACGACCTTACCTAACTGACCATTCATTACCCCAAGGTAACGTTGATTCTTAGTAAAGACTAATTGCTCTCCCAGAGCAATCTTTATAGCTCCATTCTTACCGTTGAATTCTCTTCCACCATCTTCATAAGCTATACTATGCAGCAACCCTGAATTTAATAATCTATTTCTAATTTCAAGGTTAAGCTCTTTAACCTCATCATTGCGATAAGCTATGACAATCCTTGTATCGCTTTGACCACCCTTACCTTTATTAGCGTTACTATTCCTATCATTATCTTGATGAAGTTTATCAATATAATGATTTACTAACTCACTTCTAGTAATCTCAGGACTATTGCCTATTTTAATTCTACCCTCTCTGTCTAACAGAACTAATGCTTCATCTACCCGATAATTAGATAGTTTTTTAGTGATCTCCTTGTCTAAATCACTTCTCTGTCTATATAACTCTGTTAATACTACATTCTCACATTTTTCAGTAATTCTTTCAGATGCACCTCCAATTCCAATTGCACTAAATTGGTTATTATCTCCTATAACAACTAGCTTAGCTCCAGCCTCACGAGTTTTATTTGCAATATAATTAAATGTCTTTAAGTCCACCATCGACATTTCATCAATAATCATCACGTTCTTACTTGTAAGATTAGGTAATAAGCTGCGCACCTGTTCTCCAGAACTCTCAAGCTCAGCTCTTTGTTCCCAATCATATTGCCATTTTGATAACGTATCTGTCTTAATATTAGCTTCATTTGCTAAATTATGGGCTGCAACTGCAGAAACCGCAGCTCCTACCACTTCATATCCATGATTGTTGTATTCCCGAACTAACTTGGCCATAACTGTACTTTTACCAGTACCCGGCATACCACTCAAAGCTACTAAGTCACCCCCATTAATAAGGCTTAAGACCGCTTTGCTTTGTTCGTCACTTAAAGTTACAGCTCTAGATCCGCTACTAGGAGTTAATATGTTCTCAAGCCAAGCTCCAGCATCTGGAGTTAGTACATTTGCTAGACCATTAACAATCTTAGCTCTAATGCCTTTCGGCTCTGGACTTAAGGCCTCTAAATTAAGGCTATGTTGTCTAGATTTACCTAATCTTTCTATATGCTCAAGAAATTCTTTCTCTAAGGCTAATTGACCCTTAGTCGTATATACTTCTTTGCCCCCTAAATCACTATCTACTAATTTAATAATTTCTTTTGAATTAGTTAGATCACTCAGCAACTCATCATATCTCTTTAAGATCTCAGCTTTAATCTCATTAAATTGCTTAGTATTCTCAATACCTAGATCATTTAAGATGGCTTGCGTCATATGTGTATCAAGCGCTTTAGCTAAGTCTAATCTATTAAATACCGCCTTATCTTTGTTTATTCCTTCAATTAACTTAATTGAGTTACTCTTAATGAACTCAACCTCATCAGCAACCCTAACTTTATTCTCAATGCTCTGGTAAAAATCTTCAATTAAACTAACAACGTTCTCATGTAATCCAGAATTTATATCTTCTAAGGCATTACTAGAGATAGACGAATCACCAACTAAACTTATATCAAATTGGTTTATTTTACTGAATATCCCATCACATCTAGCTAAGACAGCATCTCTAGACTCGGTGACTAAGAGCTGATGATCGCCATTACGTAAAGCAATCTCATTTAAAAGTACATCTATCTCTTTGAACAAATCAGCCCTAGAAAACGCCCCCTTAGCAAGGCTCTTATTTTTAGCCAGAGCTTGAATCAATTCATCCGGATTATCTTTAATATATTGAAGATTAGTCTTTACTATATTGCGATTATACTCAGTACGATCTAGGACCTTTTCTTGAGATTCAACATGTAATGCTGCACCCTCATGAATAGTTGCTTGAATAAAATCTAGTCCTCTTGTCTTGTATGACTCATGAGTTATCATCTTATCTATATCATGGATCATAAAATATTTATTATTGATATCTGCCCAATTATTTCTGAGCCCAACTAACCAGCCCTTACTGTCTAATAATCGATTCTTATTACCAAAAACCCACTCATCTTTATCATTCATTTCAAGACTTCTGGTAGTCAACATAATATGAGCATGTGGATTATTTATATCATCCATATGGATATTTACATCCGCAATGATTCCATCTCTAACGAAGGTATTATTTACATATTCTGATAGTATCTGAATGTTCTGCTCTAAGGTAAATTCCTTCTGCAATGCTAGCTTAATATCCCGAGCAAATCTCCCTTTAATATGCGTTTCTTTCTGCTCAACTTTGTTCCACAGCTTCTCTCTATCGTAACACCAGTTATCAAGTCCTTCTGGTGCAAATACTTTACTAAACTCTAGTCCATGTTTATTAGAAAAGTCATGCAGAAATGAAACTTCTAATCCAGTTTGTGGATCTATTATTGACTGAACTAAACTACTACAACTTCTATATGCTGCGCTGGCAACAGCTGAACTACCAGATGACTTACCAATACTAGAAACATTTAAATGAAATAGTGCCATAGCTTTATAAAATCAGTTATATAATTATATATTTGAAATATTTATTCCAAATAATAGTTTTAGTATTAAATTTAAATGATGAGCGCGCTTGCATTATATCACCGATATAATGCGTAAGTGCGCCATTAGCAAGTAATGGATTTTAACACGTATCTACTCCATATGTCAAGGGAGCTAATTATTATTATGATGCTTTTATCTATGGTTCAAGATTTAGGGGGCTCATTGCCGCCCCCTAACACCTACGCTAGGATATTTAATTACAAGGTGAGGTTTATTACTATGTTGTCAAATATACAGATTTTTTATTACCTATCGAACACTTGTAAAGTAAATTAAATATTGTTATAATATTATTGCAGTACAGGTTGGGAAATCGATGACTGCACAAGGTGAGGTTTAGGATTAATTCGAAGTAGTTAACCTAAATCTCTCTTCTTTTTCTATCTATAAATAGGAAACATAATTAGATCTATTGGGAAGGATATATGAAACATAATTGCAATTTGATATACGTTGATAATGTAAAAATAGCCCATCTTATTTATAATTTTATTCAAGAAAGAATAGATCACCATTTGACTTCATACTCAGGTTTTTATTTAACTCATAACGAACAAACTTCTATAAGTAATGTTAGCCAGGTAATTGAATCAGAGCTATATAGCTATCTATCAACTCTAATAAACAAACACCTCCCCTCCTCTATTACAAGAAATATTGGTACTTTACCTGTATTTATTGAGTTTTTAATTACTAAGTGGAGCCCTGTCATTAAGGAAGAATTAGAACAAAAAATAAATTATATAAACCTAATTTTCTATAATAAAAAGGAAGCATCCTAGAATGTTCTAACAATAACTGCGCAAATACATACCCCTAAGGAGAAAACACAAATGACTAAAACTACAGATAAAAAGATTCCTAGAACAAAACCAGACTATTCAACAAAACTTAAAAAACTTGAAGATGAAAAGCAACTCCTTATTCTTCAAAGGAAAGAAGAGATTTTTACTATAATTGACAAGATAGGCTGCCTTTCAGTTGATAATGAATTACTCGCCGGAGCTTTAGGTATTTTGAAAGAAATAGAGGGAAAATCAGCTCAAGAATTACCTGATAATTTAAAAGCTTTTGAACTCCTAATGAGAGAAAAGGCACCTATGTTTTTTCGTCGCAAATCCAGGACTAGTAAATCTTAAAAATAGCACAATCCTGGAGAAAATCCGAAAAATCATTAAACAATCCTATTATTATCAACTAAATTTAAAACGCATGATAAACAAAGAACGAAAGATTGATACACGTAACAAGATAGAACTAGGTGGCTTAGTTATAAAAGCTAAATTAGGATATCTTCAAGAAAAACATAAGGATGTAATTCTTGGGGCAATGATAGAAGCGTATAACAAAATACATGATCAAGCTTCAGGCGAGCAGTATTTTCAATTCTATCAAAAGCTCGGAGAAGAGTCATTTAAGAAAACTCGGACAAATATAACTCAAAATTAGGGATCTTGATTTTAAGAATATGGCCAATAACTCCAATAATAAGATCGATTTTAATAGGTGGGAGAGCTGGGGCTGGAAATCTTATAGTCGGTATTATCACCTATCCCTATCTCAAACCTTATTTGGAGAATGGGTGGTTACAAAAAAATGGGGAGGATTACACACTAATATTCATGGCGCCAAAAAACATTACTGCAATCCCTCAACGGAACTTACAGATGAGGTAGCTGCTATCTTTGCTGAAGTTCATAAAAAACGTATTGCTAGGGGATATGCTTTGGATATATAGCTCAGAAAAAACAATAATTCTTAATAACGCCGAATTCATATTATAAATGTCTGCATTTACCAGACCAAAGTGCAAGAAATTTATCGAGGACAGAAAAACCACCTCTCTACAATTCTTAATTATTAGCAAAAACAATAAAAATGCTATCTCTAGTTTTACACCAGAGACAACACCTATTTTATTAATATACTATTTATTTTTACGAGGACGAGTTGGTTTCTTGCTGTTATCAAAAGATTTTGTTACACCATCTTTAGTTACTGTGGTAGTCGTACCGTTTCTGGTAGCAGTTCCTTGGCTACTGGTCGCGGTAATGCTTCCATCTTCGTTTTTAGCTACTGTTGCTCCATTTCCTGTGTTTTTATTATAAATATCTACTTGCTGTTCTTGCCCCTGAACGGTTACGTTTCCATTTTCCCCTGAGATTCTTACGGAGGCACCTCCGGTTTCTATAGCTCCACTTTTACCATTAGGGCCTACTACTCCCACATAAACACCTTGCTCATCTGGTCTTTGAACATATATAGCACCATCATTAGAGCCAGTCACAGTTAGAACTCCATCCTCTTTATTTACAGTTGCAGTTGCGCTGCCGACGGGTTCCCCATTGGAATTATATATAGTGGCAGTGTTCCCATCGATGGTTTTTGTAGGTTCAGCAAGTACATTCCCACTCATAAAAATGCCAATACTACATAATATAGTGGTGGTAATTTTTAATATATTCTTATCCATATTTCTTCTCCTTTGGATTATGTAAATTATAAATCTAAAATGACAAGGCGTTTCAATCTACAGTTAAAGTTTAGCAGGGTAGAATATTGAAGACAAGAAAAAGGTTATATGAGTATTCATCAAGTAACAAAGGTGATTTAATTTGTGTATTTCTATTTGCATGCTATTTTAATAAAAATACTTGCTGTTCTCCTTTTATTGTAGCAAAATCACTGTATGAAAATGAGAAATTGTGAAATACTTTATTATAACCTAGAGCCTGGCAAAACATACCGCAGGGATGCTCTATTGCCATTTTCTAACGCTATAGATAGAGATTTAGCAACCCTCACTCATAAAGGTATGCTAGAAAAATGTCAGGCGGGCTCTACTATAAACCTAAATTCTCACGCTTAGGAAAATTACCCCCAAATGATCAAGAGCTAGTAGCCTCTTTTCTAGACGACGAT
Source organism: uncultured Rickettsiales bacterium (assembly GCA_964550685.1). GTDB lineage: Bacteria > Pseudomonadota > Alphaproteobacteria > Rickettsiales > CANDYO01 > CANDYO01. Next base: position 7,593 of record CAZJZY010000009.1, read on the forward strand.
AAATTCTTATTATACTCATGGAGTCAGTATAACTCACTGGGATTAGGATTAACCCAGCTTTACAACAAACTAGTGGTATATAATTTTAAAAGACATGGTTTATTTAAACTAGGAAATAAAACTTATGATTTCCGTCGTCCAAACCGTGGGTTTCCTACTAATTTTACAGCTGAGTTTTTGTTAGTTGATGTGCTAAATAATTTAGAAGAATTAGCTGAAGATTCAAACTCTATTAGGGCACAAATCAAAAACAATTTATATAGATTTGACCAGAATAAAGTAAAAGATTATGCAATGAATTATGGTAAAGTAGCTACTAAGCGTTTTTTTAAAGAGCTATGTAATTAATGTTATTTCTTCATGGAGTTTTGACCAACACCCCCAAAGCAAACCAAATTTTAATTGGCACAATGTACATAAATACATTTGTACATCTGTACATTTCATGCTACTATAAATTCATATAATAATATAAAGGTTAATAAAATGAGCAGGATTAGCATAGAAGTCTCAGATGAACAACATACTCAAATTAAAGTAATGGCTTCTTTACAGAAGAAAACCATAAAGGATTTAATTATTGAAAATATTTTTAAAACGCCCCAAGCTAGAGAGTTAAATCAAGCTACTTTAAAGGCCATTGAAGATATTAGAAATAACAATGAACTTAATACTTATAGCTCCGTCGAGACTTTATTTGCAAGGCTTAATAAATAAATGCTAATAAAAACAACCAAAGCATTTGAGAAAGATCTAATGAGAATACAAAAAAGGGGCAAGGATATTTCTAAATTAGAGTATATAGTCAAGCTATTAGCTAATAATGATGTCTTGCAGGCAAAATACAGAGACCATAAATTATCGGGTAACTATCAAAATTTTAGAGAGTGTCATATTGAACCAGATTGGCTGTTGATATACGAGAATCAGAACAATATACTGCATCTTGCTAGAACGGGCTCTCATTCAGACTTATTTAAATAGTTGATTTACCTATTTTCTTACTCGACATAAAAAATATGGTTGACCATCCGGTAACTACATTTTTAACCAACGTTTATATTCATAGACTATAATTCTTAAATATCCGATACACTAGGAATATCTATATCCATAATCTCTTTATATCCAGATTTTACTCTGTTATTATGTTGTTAGCTAATAATAACTCTTTGGATTAAATATGATTCACTCTATTTTTAAGTCTGACATAGACGAAAAACCAACAATTTACCAGCTTCCTCTCCAAGCCTGCAAGGTCCAAGCGGGTTTTCCTTCGTTTGCAGACGATTCCATTGAGGATCATATAGATTTGAACAAATACTTAATTAAGCATCCAGCTGCAACTTTTTTTGTTAGAGTTAGCGGGGATTCAATGCTTGGAGCCGGCATTCATGATAATGACCTTTTAATAGTTGATCGCAGTTTAACTCCTAGTAATGGTAAAATTATTATTGCAGTGGTAGAGGGTTATTTAACTGTTAAACGTCTAATAATCAAAAACGATAAAGCTTATCTATATGCTGAAAACGATACTTTTATTCCCATCAAAATTAACTCAGAGACAGGCACCCATATTTGGGGGGTAGTCACCAATGTAATTCACCCTTTATGAACAATAAGCCTATTTTTGCCTTAGTTGATTGCAATAATTTCTTTGTTTCCTGTGAAAGGGTCTTTGCCCCACACCTAGAAAACAAAGCTGTAGTTGTCCTATCAAATAACGACGGCTGCGCAATAGCTCGTTCTAATGAGGCAAAATCTCTTAATATTGCTATGGGAGAACCATTTTATAAATTCAAATACTTATATGAACAAAAAAGGCTAGAGGTTCTATCTTCTAATTTCCAGTTATATAGCAATATGTCCTGGAGAATTATGGAGAGTTTAAAGACGCTATGTCCATTGGTTGAAGTATATTCAGTAGACGAAGCCTTCCTTGGCTTGCAACATCTTAATATAACTGATTATGAAGAATTTGGCTCCAACATAAAGCAAAAATTACGCCAATGGACTGGAATTCCAGTCTCAGTAGGAATTGCTTCTACTAAAACCTTAGCCAAAATTGCTAGCTTCTTAGCAAAAAAATCAAAAGGTGTTTATAATTTACTCGATAATCCAGAACTCGATAACATCTTAGAGCAGTTTCCAATTGAAAATATTTGGGGCATAGGAAAAAAGTTAAGTATCAGCTTAAAGCTCTTAGGCATCGTTAATGCAAAACAATTGCGAGATAGCGATCCTCAATTAATAAGAAAAAGCTTTTCTATTGTAGTTGAAAAAATTGTCTATGAACTACGTGGAACTTCATGCTTAGAATTAACAACGCTCCATGAAGATAAGAAATCAATTACTTCATCTCGTTCTTTTGGTAGGCCAGTGACTGCTCTAGAAGAGCTAGAAGAAGCTTTGAGTAATTATATCAATACTGCCTGCGTAAAGCTTAGAAAACAAGAATCACGTGCAAAGGAAATATGTGTATTTTTAAGCACCAATAGTTATAGCACTAAACAACCTCAATACAAAAATAGTATGACTTGCCCCCTACCCTACCCTTCAAGCGACACCTCTGAAATTATTCTTTATGGCAAAAGATCTCTACGCCAACTTTATAAGCCAGGATATCAATATCATAAACTAGGAGTCATCCTTCTGGATTTACAACCTTCAAGAATAGAACAAATGCAGCTATTCTCTAAACCTAACTATTCACATTCAGATAAATTGATGAAAGCATTAGACTCTATCAATAAAAATATGGGCAAAAATACTGTTTATCTAGCGGGCCAAGGCACAGAGCGTACATGGAAAATGGAAAGCCAAAAACGTTCTCCTGCCTTTACTACTAACTGGAATGAGTTACCTGTAGTAAAATAACTATCAATGAATAGTGCTTCCTACCTCAAAATCTGTCATATCAGATTGAATTGATTGAATCTTTCTATTGGATCCAACGATTTTTCTTATATGTTCTAGCTCTTTTGCGGTTTGTGCCCCACGAGATATTAAATAAGTAATCATAGGCTTATTATAATCATACACAGTTTCCCTGCCCGCTTGAGCCATATCTAAAGCTGTTTGGTTTTTCTTATTAAAGGTATTTAGTTTGCCACCCTTTAAAACAATCTCAGCCGCAATATCTAAATATCCTTTTAAAGCTGCTAGATGCAAAGGAGTATTTCCATCTGTATCAGTAGTATCCATATCAATTTCTTCCAATAGCATTTCATGCACTTGAGTTCTTAAATCAAGCTTTATAGCAGAAATCAAACTATATTTAACTCCATGAATGAGCAGATTTGGAATTACTTTATAGTTTGAACAATTTAAAGCAAAATCTATATAACCATGATGATTTGGATTTGCTAATTGCGGATTCAAATCACCACCAAAAGTCTTAAATAATTCTACTATCCAACCTTCGTAATTATGCTCGATAGCAAGATGAAGTACAGTTTTATTTTTTGCATTTCTTACATTAACATCAGCTCCCGAAAGCATTAATATTTCTGCATATCTAAATAGCTCTTTTGATGATGCCGCAAGATGAAGAGCTGTGTTGCCATTTTTATCAGTGGCATTAATGTTTACGCCACTTTTTATTAAGGAGTTGATATTTAAACGCTTAATATTTAATATAGCTAGATGTAAAGCATTATATCCATCTTGATCTTTAAGATTAGGATCTGCACCATATTTAAGCAAAATAGAAACAATTTCTTCAACGCTATACCTTGCTGCATGATGCAGTACCGTGCCTAGCAAAAGATATTGATTTATATTTGTTACATGTGGAGCCAACACTTGCACTACATCTATTCCATTCATTATCGTTATAGCACTGTTAAGTCTGTTAATATCTACAGGCACTCCATAATCAACCAGAGCTTTAGCTAAATCAGAATTCCTATTATCTGCAGCATCTCCTAATAACCATTCTAGTTTCTTTTTAGGAATATTTTGTTCCTTTATGATACTCGAGATTTTTTCTGGCATGTTTAACATAAAAGCAGTTACTAAATCAATTTTCATTCCCTTTTTATAAAAAAGTTTTAGAATATCAACATTTCCATATAGTGCAGCTAGAGAAATTATGCTCTTGTTTTTAAAAAGGTTAAGGCTAATGTTTGTTTTTGCTTTAGCATCAAGTAAGACTTTACATATATCAATATGTTTTCTAAAAATAGCAGTCTGTAAAGGGAGGCTTACCAGTCCTGAATTATTTACTCCATAAAAATTAGGATCTGCTCCAGCTTTTAATAAAATTTGCACAATCTTAATTGCTCCAACTGAACATGCATCATCCAATGCAGTATGAGCACCATCTCTGATAATATTTACTTGAGCCCCAGCTTCAATTAAACTCTGTACCATTTGTTCATTATTATTTAAAATAGCCTCAGACAAAGGGTATATAAGATCCTTGTCATTAAATTTTATAGGGATATTAAGCTCGGCTCCTTCTATAATAAGTTGTTTTACTCGCCCAGTATCATTTGCTTTTATAGCTTTATTAAGAGCTATTTCTTTATCGATATTACGAGCATCTTGTATTGTTAGCTCTGTTATTTGTGCTAGATAGTTTTTAGCAAAATTATATCTGGAAGACAGCATGATGAGATCATCTTCTAAAAATTTAGTTTTATAATCTTTATCCCGTATCCCTTCTTCAAAATTATTCATTATAGAAGTGTCTGATAGCCTGGAATGATAATCTTTCGGTAAGGAAAGCCCTAGAACCTGACCTAAGCATTGTAAAATTTTTGCAAAACTATAATTAGGATAATATTTTATCTTGCTTTCATTTAGATCATATTTATTTATTGTTATAGAAGCTTTAGATATAATCCAATTATTTTCTTTCTGTAATGTTACTTCATAGTAACGACCGCCTAATTCATTAGGTGATTGGCCAATAATTAAATCTGCCTCAGCGCTATTTTCTATTTCAAGAAATTTTATTTTAAAAACTGATGATACATATTCGAATACTTTTAAAACCAGTTTACGCTGTGATCTAGTAACCTTATAACTTTCATAGAATCCATAATATTTATTGCATATCTTCTTTGGAACTCCTTCCAAACTATAGCTGATAATATGCTCTCCTTCTTTTTTAGGAATCCAATAACCACAATGACAATCTAAATTGTTATTTGAGAGGTTTAAATATGGTTTTCCTCCCTTCATTTGTAAGTATTCAGCAATTGCTTTATGGTCATTATTTATAGCCAAATCCAAGGCCGTTTGATGTAATGCATTGAAAGCATTTATCTTTATACCTTTTTCAATTAATTTTTTGACAACGGGGCTAAAACCTCTTTTAACCGCATAATGAAGTAAAGTATTGTATTCGTGATCAAGAATATCAATGGATTCAATATTTTCTAATTCTTTTAGGATAATAGAAATCTTATTAAAGCAAATGGACGCTGTTAAGTCTAATTTTGCTCCTTTGGACAATAAATACTCAGCTGTCTTCTTTTTGCCATTTATAGCCGCTAAAGTTAGAGCAGTTTCTCCATAAAAATTTTTATCGTTTATGTTGTTACCTATTTCTATTAATTTATCTAATATAATAGGACTACAACCTCTCCTTGACGCTAAATGTAACGGTGTATTTCCTCTTATATCTTTAGGATTAGGCGAGGCCTTATACAAAAGCAATAAGTCTATTGTATCTAGTTTTTCTTGTGCAGATGAATAGAATGATTTTCCACCTTCTTCATCAAGTATATTATTTGCTATTGCGTGCATTGCTGTTTGCTGTAAATGATCTTCAGCGTGAACATTTGCACCTGCGAATAACAAGAGCTTTGATTTTTCAAAAGGTAAATAGTGAGATACAGCTGTATGTAAAACAGGAGTTTTTGTATGATCCGACCATCTTTCATCTGGATTTGCTCCCGCAGCAAGCAATAACTTAAATAGCTCAACTTCATCAGCAATCGCTGCATTACATAATGAATTAAGTCCTGCTGTATTAAGAAGAAGATTTAGATCTGCTCCATTTTGTAATAACCATAACCTTGTAGCCTCATCATACGCGGAAGTGAACGGAGTTTTAACTCTCCCTGCATAATCCGTATAAGTGATATTTACACTTATACCAAATTTAATCATTTTACTCATCAATTTTGTATTTTTGCTACAGGCCGCCTGACAGAAAATATATGCTTCATTATCCATGAGTCTATCACTTTTTCCTCTAATTTGTTCTATACCTTCATAATCATCAAGAACAAAACAAGAAGCTAAATTTCTTTCTGCTCCATTTTCTATAAGTAACTTAACAACACAAGTATTACCGGATATAGACGCTTGATACAAAGCTGTTCCACCAACGTTATTGTATATAGAATCTATTTCGTTCAATTGAGTAGTCCAATTTATGTCAATTCCAGCTCTGATAAGAGCTTTACAGCTTTCGACTTGATCGGATTTATTTTCTTTCACGTTCCGACAAAGAGCAAGAAATGCCTTTTTAGCGGCCAGAGAATTTACTTCTAATTCATTTTTAATTATTAACTTAATCCCTTCAATCATGTTTTGGTTTGAGTAAACTAAAGCTTCTATTGGATGATAATATACATCTTGATATTCAGGGGAGAGATAAGTAATGAAGTTTACATCTGCACCTGATTTAATCAAGATTTCAGCAATATCTATATAACCTTCACACAGAGCCTTATAAAGACAAGTACAAATGTCATAAATTTGGTATTTTTGGGTAAAATTAACATCAGCTCCTTTAGCTATCAAATCCTTAATAATATCTTTATCGTTTTCAGAAATTGCTTTAAACAACAAGTTATTAATATCATTTTGATTAGAAGGAATTTTTTGCATCACAGTTTCCTCTGGCAAGATATATGATTCTGTATGTATTAAAGATATAGGATAAGCACTTTTGGTTAAAATTTGGTTAATTTAGTATCTAAGAAAGATATTAACCGTTTCTTAAATATTTTAGATTAGCATTGTTTATAATTTACAAAAACATAGAGAAGTTTTATGAAAGAAGGCGATAGCACTTTAACTCCAGTCAGTTTAATAAAAGACGATTTAGAGCATTTTAAAGATAAAAAGAAGCTAGATATTCTTTATCCTAAAAAAACTAAGGAAGAAGTGATGAGTGCATTGTCTCTTATTCTTGCTCAAATAGCTGATTGTAAGATGCGTGGTGTGTCGCCACCAATTGGTTTGATTGCGGATGCTCTTGCTCTGGCCGCTCTATATCCTTTTGGAGATATTTTAACTAAGCTGAAAGAAATTACCACTATGGCATTTGAGGCTGCCCAAGCAGCTGCAGAAAATGGTACCTTAGCAAAAGATTCCTGGTTGTTATCTCCAGAGCGTCAAGCATTTGATGCGTTATTGGCAAAAGACCCAAGTGCAGCTTTGGAGCAATATTTAAATGATCCAAGAGTTATTAAAAATATACAAATCTCAAAAGCTATAAGATCTGGCCAGCATGTTCCTGATAAAGATAGAGAAGAGTTCAGAGTTTATGCAGTTTCTGAAGAAGGCGTCTATAAGCGAACTGTCTTAACTCCTGTTGCAGCTTTAAAAGCTGCAATTGCTAAACAACAAGGCCATCAAGCGGATCAAGATAAATATAATGATGCTCTCGCAGGCTGGGCTCATGAAGCATTAACTCATCAGGTATTTTTAGAGCGAAAAAATATCCGTGGCGTGGAAGGGAGGCCCATAGAGGATCATATCATTCATAAAGAGGATGGGCATCTGATAGATAAAAGAGTTGAGAAAGTAATCCAAAAAATTGAACAAGAAGTAGTGGGAGGGCTTGCCGCTGTGGGCGCCGCCATGACCAAAGCTCCGGAAGTAATTATAGATGCCTTGCATGACAGAATAGAGCAAGTAATAGAAAAAGTTGAGATAGCAAAAGAAGCGATCACATCGGATGCTGCGGTGGTTCGTGCAGAAGAGCTAAGACAAGAAGCAGAAAAAAGACAGCAGGCTGCAATTGCTTCTGCTCAGGAAGCTATTATTATAGAGCAAAAAGTGATTGAAAAAGCGGTGGTGGTTGAGCAGGTAGTGGGACAAGTAAAAGTAGCTACAGCAGAGGTTTTTATAGATGAAAACGCGAAAGATTTGACAAAAAGCCAAGCAGATTTAGACAAGGAAGCTAAAGACGCCAAAAAAGCAGCTTTGATGGCAAAAAGAGCTGCCAAGCCTGCTACAGAAGAAAAAGCTACAACTATTATTGACGCTCTCAAGAAGCATGATTCAGGGCCCCAGGACCATCATGCCCCCCCCATTAGCGATTCCTTACAAAGAAATAAATCACATTCGCATACTCCAGATTAATATTAGAGATCTGTCGAGCTAGAGCAATTAACAATTGAGAAAATAATTACATAAAATTAAATTATTAGCGAATATATTAATTTTTATTGATAATTTCTAAAATTCTGCTATTTTCAGCTTTTTACTAATGGATAATTGGTATATATCTATAATATATAGGTATATATACCAATATCTGAAGTATGTATACTCAATATTCTGTAATATATACTAAGTTATTATTCTTACAATAGGAGGTTACCATGTTTTACATAGATCCAGAAACAGGCGAAAGAAGAGACTTAACTGAGGAAGAAGCTGGGCTTTTTCGCGATTTAATAGGAGCGATAGCCGATCAAGACGCTGAATATGCTGATCTTATATTAGAAGAAAGCCCTAGCCTAGCCCATGCTCATAATGAAAGAGGTGTCACCGCTTTAAGCTTCGCCGCGGGAGTTCATAGCGAAAAAAGTTTAGAAGTGGTGAGAGTGCTGATGAACTACGGATCAAACGTTTATGCGTTAGATAGTGGTGGCCTTACCTCAATTCATTATCTTAATAGAATGGTAGATCAAGCTTTAAAAGCGCAATTTTGTGCGGCAATGGGAATTGACTCCGATACAGCTGCTATTTTAAAAAGTATTCACCATGAAGAAGCATTAAAAATAGCCAGAACTGAAGTGGAAGCAGAATATGCAGCAAAGAAAGCTGCTGATGGTGAAGCCAAAACTGATACTGACGATTCATTTGATTCAGACAAAGCTTTAGAAGAATTTTTCAATGATCCTGAAGCGCAAAGAATGATGGAAATTTCTAAAAAAATAAGAGAGAGCCTTATAGTAAAAGCTGTCACTGATACCACCGTTGGCGAAGAAGCAACTCAAGCCATAGAATCTCTCTATAGTAAATCAGCAAAATCTGATCAATTAGTTTACCCAGTGAATGAAGGTTTGGAAATCTTGCTGCAAGATATGTTTGGCAATAAAAAGTCAGATGTAGATACAGACACTAAACAAAGTGTGATTAGCTCTTTATGTGATTGGCTTGGAATAGACTTGAGTCAATTATCTTACTTAGTAAGCCTTGCTTCTGGCAGTGGATTCTTACCCTTCTATCATGGTGGCGGTGGTAATCCAGATGATGATTTCGGCAGTGGTCCATTTGGTGGAAATTCCGCTGTTTTCTTTAACGAACCAGATCACCAAAGCCCTACTTACATAGTAACGATTCTTGGTAATGGCACTATTGTTATTGCTGACGAACCACAACAAGATTCTATGTAGTTTTGTTCTGACCCTTAGCTCTTATAAAAGGGCTAAGAATCCTTGAAAGATTTCCATTGTTCTTATTCCGACATTTTATAAAGTAGGCTACAAATGAAGTCCAAATAGAAAAAACTTTGAGAGATATTTAACTATATTATAAGATGATGGAGCCAAGGAAAAATCGTCTACCACTCCACTATAAATAGCATACCACCCACCGCTTCTTAAATAATGACAGTTAATAAATAGAGGCTCCTGGTAATTAATATATATATATATTTACTTGACTTTACGTCATACTTTCTAGATTTTATTGCTTTATATATTGTTTAATACATAAAGTTGATTTAATGCTCTTAAAATTACGGAAAACAAATTTTTCTACAATCAGACCTAATGCAATTTTGTTTATTGCTGGGGTTTGTTTTCTTTGCATATCCTTTCTTTTTATATGGTATGAATTAGTAAATGCAAAAAAATATCTTATTTATAGGTTTAACGAAAAACTTTCTATAGTAGAGTCTTCTTTAAATAGTAAAATTGCTGATGCAAAACATATATTGTACGGCTTAGGTGTAACCATCTCTACAGAATCTATTATATCAAGCCATGATAATCTTATAGAATTGATTCAGAATTTTGATCCACGGCATGGATTTGATGAAGAAATATCTACTCCACTTACTGACATACTTTTTATAAGGGCTGGTGGAACGAAGAATATACGCACGAAAGCCCCCAATAATAGAACAAAAAATAAAGACTATTTAGATAGTGAATTATGTTCAGCTGAAAAAGAAACCGAATTTTTTAAGCTAAAAGTTGGACCATTAAGAATAGGAAGTGGAATAAAAGAACAAATACTTCCAATAAACATGTCAATCTCAGACCCAAATGGTAACTATCTTGGTACGTTATGCTCTGGGTTAATTGTAAGAGAATTATCTAATAAACTTAACTCACATTTTGATTCTAGATATTTAAGCAGCATCAAACTTATTAATCGTAAACCTGATAAGTTAGAAGATTTTAACTTTCTGAATTTAGGAAGCATTTTGGAAGCAAATTTCCTAAATCAATATATAGTTTTTACTTATGATCTTAAAAAATACCCCATATCATTAGAAATAAAGTTAAAGCATAGCTTTTTAAAAGGTGCAATTTATAGATTTGCTCTATTTTCTTTATGCATTTTTATAATTTTTATAGGGGTAGTTTATTTTTTTTCTAAGAGTATGCGAAGTTATTATGAAGACTCTCTTATTCCTGTGCAAAATAAATTAGATGAATTGAATAAAATAAATGATAAAAATAAAACCTTACTTAATTCAGCGGATTCTTTAGAAGTTAAATTTTCTCCTGTTAGATTAGCTAATTCTCTAAATGAATTGATTGATCGGTACTATCCAATCATATTAGAACAATCTGAACAAACTATTGAACAAAATAAACTTAAGAGCAAAATTTTAAATCTACTTTTTATTGAACAACATTTTATGTCTCTTCAAAAAACCAAAATTGGCGAAGATAAGCTTTATATAAATAAGCTTTATGGATTAGTAAAGGAAGAATACGTAACTCTTCCCTTGTATGAATTTCTTGATAGATTTGCAAATTATTGTTGTGAATTTTACCATGAAATCAGTATTAAGATCATTGTTGAGCCAAAAGATAGGAAAGAATTCAGCTTTAAGCAAACAGCATTAATTGAAACTATATTCAGTATTTTTACCTTTATACTTAGATCAGCCTTTGAAATGGATGATAACCCTTTAATCATAAGAGCCCAATTTATTGATAACAATGATTTTCCTACTATAACTATTGAAGCCAACATAAAAGGCTGTTTAGATCCGTTAGGATGGGAAGCTGGACCTCATTTTGTCCATACAAGCTTATTGGCCATATATTTATTAGCCAAAGAAAATAAATTGCTTTTTAATATGATTAAAGAAGAAGATACAATATTTTTTATTCTTGATCCTATAGCAAAAAGAATAGAATTTTATGATTTAGCCATTCTGTATTCTAATAACAAAGATCTCTGACAGATTATTTTTCTCTAGATGGTTTTTTGCCTTTTTTACTTTGTTTCTTTTTAGTTTCAGACGCAAGCTTATTTGCTGTTAGGCAATGATTCTCATCGTCAATAGAAAAATCTCTTTCTGTAGAGTCATATTGTTCTTTTATTTTCATAATAGTTGCTAACTGCTCTGGAGTATATCTACCTTTCATATTTTCCTCTTTCTAAATTAATCAGCGCGTTACCTTGATTTTAGCTCTCTTTTTTCTAGGTATATTGACACTACTATTACTGATATCACTAGGTGAGCTAGACCTTCTCTCTAATTCTGCTCTTAAACCTGGTTTAGTCCTTTTTTTTAAATGAGGTGCATTTAACTGGTTATCTCTAGGACCATCCTTGCATTCTATGGCAAAGCCAGCCTGCCTTAATTCATCTATTCGATGTCCTGGTGAATCTTCTCTGGGCGCTAAATATAAGTTCTCCTTAGTCGTAGCATCTAAGTTAATATTTTCTTTGTCTATAAATTGCTTGAATTTTTCCCAATCATGAATCGTAATTGTTTTCTCACTAAGATTGCCTTCGGCAACTAAAATAGGTATCTCTCCTGGGGAAACATTATTATCCACTAATATATAATCTATGCTCTTATCTTTATTGTCAATTAAGATACGGTGAAGATTTCTACTAATATCGCGATGAGACTTAAGTAAAAGTGACCTATCAATGTATCTTCCTGTCTTTTTTCCTCTAGAAAATGCACGCTTTATACTGACCTCAGCGTGCACAGATACACAATAAAGATGAAGCTTCCCTCCATCCGTTATGCCCAAATTTATTTTTTCTTGGGTAGGATGAACAGTATCAATTAATATATGCGGAGCACCTTCTGGATTTTGCATTTTTTCTTTTAAACGATTATAAACTCTTCTAGTTATTAAGTATGATTCATCGAAATTGAAGCTAGCATGATGTATTGTATTATCTCCCAACTCTTTCGCATTAGAAACCAAATGACGATAAGTATCTGTATTGCTTTTTACCAAATCAGTAGCCTTGATCCCCAAGTTATCCGCATCTATCATCACCATTCCAAATGCAGTGCCTTTGCCAGAGGCGGGAGCCCCTGACATCATAAAGGTATGTCGATCTTCACCTTGGTGACAGGACAACTTTTCCAGGGGCTTTTGAGCTCTTCCTATTTCTGTTTCTGGGTAAAGAATAGTTTTCTCTTCCAATAAACCTAGAATGCGAGGTTTGACTAGCTCTGTTATCTTCTTAGACATCATCTTATTATACAATCTATCAAATACTATTTTCTTAGTAATAGAATCAAGATCATCCGTAAAGCTACATTCTCCAGGTGTATATTCTCCTCTGTCAATGCGAGTCTTTATTTTGGTGTAGACCTCTCTTATTTCATTAAGAAGAATTTGCTGCTCTCCTCCTAAACGTGATCCATCTATCGCTCCTCCATCGATCTCTGAGGCTTTAAAATCAGCAAATGCTAGATCTATTTTGCTTATAATTTCTTGTTCTGCTTCTTCAAGTATTTTATCTTCTAGTTTCTTTCCAGTTTCAGGATCTACTCCCTTCAGTAAAGGAACAATATGCTCCTTGTAAATTTTATTTACTATTAAAGCTAGATCACTTTCATTCCTAAGTTTTACTTCAGTTTCAATAGTAACAATAGTTTCAAAAAAGCCTAATCTTCTAGGGGGAAAAGTTACGAGATCGGCAATATATCCATCTCCTAAAGCGGAGGCAATTTCAGCAATCTCACTTTCATCTCTTCTAGCATTTTTGAGTATAGAATATTGTTCTTCCGCTCCTATTGGAGAATCTCCTTTAACATAGGATTCTAAGGACGGTATTATAATTTGTGGTATTTGATTTTCACTTTTCATACTATAATAAGAAAATTATATTTCTTATATAGTCTACTGTATATATTAAAAAATTAAAGTATTTTTAAACTTGAGTAAATGCAAGAATTATTTTAGACTATTTTCTTACTTTTCTTGAACTTTAGTTTTGTTAGAATTATTCCTTTGCTCCAGTTGATACATCTTCTATCCATGAGTCAGAACCAGCTGTGCCAGCTGATTCAGCGCCCTCTATCTTTTCTTTCTTACAATATTGTATCACATGAAGGTACTCTTGTTTTTCCAGAATCATTCTCACTCTATATAATTAACTCGTTATCTCTTAGCCCAAACTTAGGGCTAAGGTCTTACCATTTGCTCTAAAGATTAGGATTATAATAACTTAGGCTAAATACCCTTCTGATAAACTTTTATATAAAGTCCAACGCGAAACCCCCATTTCTCTTGATATCAAAGCTTTAGGAACCCCCTGATCTATTTTATCTCGCACTTGTAAAACTTGTTCTGCTGTTAAAGCCTTGGTTCGCCCCTTATATACGCCTTTCTTTTTAGCAATTTCAATCCCTTCTTTTTGGCGCTCTTTAATTAACGACCTTTCAAATTCTGCAAAAGCTCCCATTACTGACAATAATAACTGAGACATTGGAGAATCTTCACCAGTAAAAATTAGATTTTCTTTTATAAATTGTACTTTAACTTTTTTAGCTGTTAAGTCTTGAACAATCCGACGTAAGTCATCTAGATTGCGTGCTAACCTATCCATACTATGCACAATAACTAAATCATCTTCACGAACATAATTGAGTAATTCAATAAAGGCAGGACGATTAACATCCTTTCCAGAAGCTTTATCTATAAATCTCTTATCTAATTGGATTTCTTCTAACTGCCGATCAGTGTTTTGATCAAAACTACTAACTCTTATATAACCAACTCTTTTTCCTGACATAATTATATTCCTATTATTATATAATGATTAAACGCTGCCATTCCATGACTCACCAGTAATTTTACTTAGCAATTGATCCCATACTAGTTTAAACCCCTCATCAAAATTCCAATTACTATCTACAGGTAAGAGTAAATTCATATCATTTACAAAATCATTTATAATTCTCTTCTCAAGTAAATTCTTTTCAAATAATGCTCTAGTAATATTCTGTTGATCTTTGATGCAATATTCCATAAAAATTCTAATTACTTTATTTGCATCCACTAGATTGGCTCGTAGAACTAACCATAAATCAAATAAATCTCTCCCTTTTCTCCTTTGATACAAGGCTCGAAGTTTAGAAGCAATCATTTCCTCTAATTGGTAGCTAACAATTTTAGTTGCCCCACTGAACCAAGCAGAATCTATTTTATAGTCTATATGTTGTAGATCTAGTACTTGAAAATGTTCTGTAGTATTAATTTCCAATTTAAGTTTAGTTTTTACATTATCAATACTAGTGTAGCGATAAATTAATTTTACTGATCTTTCAGTAATCTTTCTTATAGGATCATCAAATAGATGCGCCAGCACATCGCGAATAGCATCTATTGTTTTACCTATTGGCTCAACACTAATTTGAACAAAATCTATATCCTCACTATATCTACTTGCAGGTTTAAGATATAATTTATTAAGAGCTGTCCCTCCTCTAAATACTAGACTATCTCTTACTTGTTGATTATTATATAATTCAACTAGAACTCTACTAATAATAAGATCTTGCTCTACCATAGCTAAAGTTTGCCAAGGAACCTCTCGTTGCCACATTTCAATAAAACTTTTAGGAATCATAAATCACTTTCTATATTTGAATTTTCAATAATCATCCATTTCTTACAGTATGCGGCTCCTAATATGGGGACCTCTGATGCAATAGGACAATAAAACATCTTTTCTTGAACAAGGTAGTTTTGTAACTTAATGAGCAAAACCTTTTTTTTATTTTCTTCACAAGTATCAATGTTATCTAAAATATAACCTAATCTTTGAACCCAAGCTTTTTCTTTTGAAATAGTTATAACTCTGACTAGTTTATCTATATCTAGTGCTTCAATAAGCTCACTTAAAATAGTAGCTATATGATTAAGGCCTCCGCTCCTGCTAGGATATAATAATAAATCCATTATTGTTACTTCAGGGGTGGATATCTTTAAATATCCAGTTTCAACAACTACATCTTGAGTTAGCGAACCAGTTAAGTTTTTTTTGTAAATACATTCAATTTTAATTTTACCAAAAACAAGATGGCGAGAAATTTGTTTGTCTGTTATTATTTGGAATATTTGTGGTTTCTGATGGGATGCTCCGTGATACATTGCTGCTGTGGTCAATCCTGCGTAATAATTGACCTTTCTATATTGCATTAATATAGGTACTAATTCTTCAGCTGGAATAGACCCTAAATTATGATATTCAGGTGGTATTATGATATAAAGCCCTTTTGCAGGACTAAATAATTCCCCCTTATTTTTTAAGCGATGTATGCATGATAATAAACTAGCTCTAGAAATACATAATTCAAGAGCCCCCTCCTCTACTGTAAAATGCCTTCGTCCTGAAGCTCTTAATTTTTTTATGTAATTGCTAAACAAGCTCATATATGTCTTTATTTATGTTTACAGTCATTATAAGTATATAATAGCTTAACAAGCAACAAATAACAAGCTTTTTATTATAAATTGTGTTTACTTAGGGTTTAGAGATAATATTATATATGTCACTATATTATTATAACCATTCTATATCTACATATATTTATATAATTTATGTTCGTTGTTCTGAGGTATACCCTATAACAACCTCCACTTCACTTCTTCACATCTTTATTCACAAATAATGTGGATAACATTTTATAATCAGTCTAGATGATATTTCCTCAGCCTTTTCAATATTAGCTTGATCACTCTATATAGAACAATCAACCCTACAAAATCACCAAGATGAATAATTACTTCCTGTTTTAGCGTGGCCACTTCATTGATTAACGTAATTTATATCGTTTTGATAACATAATGTAATCAGATACATATTATTATTATACTATTTAACTATTTTATTGATATCATTATGATACGTTTACGATAGTTTTCTATGAACGCGCCTCAATATAATATTAGCTCGCCCCCTACTCTAGACTCTCCAATTCACTTTACTCATATAAACTACTCGCCCCCAAGGGAGCGAGTTTTGGAACAAAGCGAGCTGCTTAGCTCTTTTTTCTTCTTTGTCCATTTCTTTCAGTTGGTTTTGTACATATGCACGAATCACTTCTTCGTTAGCACTTCCTATCGCTTCAACAGAATAACTAGCCGCCCATAATTTACCCCCCCCCGGAAATCTTTTTTCTTCATGTCTGGATACAGCTTTATAGCTCTACCCATCACGGGGGTAAGCCCCCTGATTTTCATTATACGGTTAAATAATGTTCGAATAATAAGGATTCAATAGCTCATATAAAAAATAACTTTTATTTATAACCCCCGCTATAAGCGGACAGATACTACTAACTATTTACTGGTTAGCGAGCAATGCTTTAGATTCAACCAAACCTCATAATCTAAAATACATCATAATTCTCCTTCTTATTCTTAATGATCTTGACCGAGAAAAGACCCTGCATTCGAACAAAAACTGGTCCGCATCTACTTATTTAAGGTACAGATATAGATAATAATCACGCCCTTTTAAAACTAAGAGCAATCAATTAATATTAAAATATCTTGATATAGAATAACAAAGCTAGTTATCTTAGGCTGTTATTTAAAATTTAGTTCAAAAAGATAAATTAAATAATAACAAAAAATAACTACAAAACCATTTACAGAAAAAGATATAGATTTAACATCATTATGCAATATTAATGCCTACAATATGATATCGTTTTAATATCATAACTATATCTTTTAGAATAGAACCATTATTCCTTAAAGACTCGCAGACGCTCTTTACTCCTTTCACTCTTTTTACTTCATAGATAATGACTAAAGTGAAAATTAACAATATTAATTTCATTTTTAAAAAAGTTATTTAGATGTAATTTTTGAAGTTAAAAATTACTTTTCAGCCTCCCTAGGTTTTTATGCCCAAATGTGACATTTTTCATAAACGCTTTAATATAAAATATACAAATTTAATTATTTTCTACGTTACTAGTTTTTTTACTACCTTATTATTATAGTTTAGTTTAATCTATCAGTATGCTATCAAAAAGCATCTATTTTGATTGCATACTGATAGAAATAGTGAATTATAAGGAATGTTCTAATATGATAATATTAATCGGTGGAGAAAAAGGTGGCCCTGGCAAAACCACACTTGCAACAAATTTGGCTGCCATGAGAACTAAAGAAACAGGTGATCTGCTGTTAATGGATACAGATCAACAGCAAACTGCGAGCTTTTGGTGTTCCACAAGAGAAGACAATAAGATTTCTCCTCGAGTTTCGAGTATACAAAAGTTAGATAAAGCGGTTAGATCAGAAGCCTTGGCTTTAAAAGAAAAATATAAAGATATAATTATTGATGCAGGGGGTAGGGACTCTGCTGAATTAAGAGGAGGACTTCTTGTAGCGGACAAAGCTATTTTCCCGTTGCGCCCTTCCCAATTTGACTTGTGGACTTTTGGTAGAATTAATACATTAGTCGAAACTGCTATAGAAATAAATGAAAAGCTTAGGGCCTATGTCGTTCTCAATCAAGCATCAACAAACCCAAGCGTAAAAGAAGTAGAAGAAGCAAAGAGCTTTATTATGGAATTTCCAAGTATAAAACTACTAAATATCGTAATTTCTGAAAGAATAATATTTAGAAGAGCTGCTATTGCCGGAATGAGCGTTACTGAATATAGACCGGAAGATCCTAAAGCAACCGAAGAAATGCGTATATTTTACAATGAGGTATTCAATGACTAGCTTTAAAAAGCCCCCCTTAACAACCACAGAAAAGGAAAGAAAGGCAGAAGAGTTTATCAATTATGTAGCAGAAATAACTCCTTCTGTGCAAACTCCTAAAATAACTGTAGCGCCTAAAAAGGAAGCTACAAAAACGGTTATACTTAGAATGCCTGAAAGTTTTAAATATGATATAAATGAAATAACGAGCTTTACTGGACTTTCATTTAACGCAGTGTGCTTAGAATTGCTACGTCCGGCTATTAAGAAAAAACTCAAAGAATTAAAAGAAGATTAACATTTACAAAACAACAATTATAAAAGAACTATAAAAATATCACTATGATATTGAAGCAATATCATAGTGATATTGAAACGAATGTTACGATATACCAATATAATATTATAATGATATCATAACGATATTATTATAATATACATCTGATATCATAACGATAAATTAGCGCTTGACTATCCAATTATACTAATTTACACTGATACTAGGAATCTAATTAAGTAAGTAAATATGAATTGGATTTTTGGGCTTTAAGACAAAGAAAGGCGCAATACTCAGAAAAGCATCGCACCTCTTGTAGAAAAACTTCAGAACTTTATTCTACTCTAGGATAGCAAAGATGTCAAGTAAAGTGTATGCCTAATTATCAATAATTGGTGGTAAATATGACATACGATCTAACAGACGAAGTTAAAGCTATGAGCTCTCTTAACTTTGAAGGCAATATAATTCCTATAGAATGGCTAAGTCATATTCGCCTACCTAACGGTAAACCTGATTTAGTCTCTATTTTTTTGCTAGCAGATATTATTTACTGGTATAGACCGACTACTATTAGGCATGAGATTTCTGGTAAAATAACTGAATATAGAAAAAAATTTAAATCAGATTTGCTACAGAAAAGCTACAAGGACTTAGAAGATTTATTTGGCCTATCTAGAAACCAAATCAAAGATGCATTACAGCGTCTTGAAAAAATCAATTTGATTAAACGTATTTTTCGAAATATCAATACTCAAGGATCCTCTCTATCGAATGTAATGTTTATTCAGATATTTCCAGCAAATATTGCAATTATTACAGAAAAAAAATTAGGTATGGGGATATTTCCCCATACCTCTGGGGATATATCCTCACACCTATGCGGATACATCCCTACACCTATGCAGATCAATCCTCATACGTATACAGAGACTACTACAAAGATTACTACAAAGAACTCTCTCTCTAAAAAAGTAAAGAATGTTTCAAGCAAACCCATACTAGATTCTTTAGTTGTAAATAAAGTAAATGAGAGAGAAGAGGAGATGTTAAATATATGGAATGAGGTAGTAGAAGAAAAAAATGAAGTAACTGTAAAATTAACCCCTAAAAGAGAGAAAATATTAAACTCAAGACTTAAAGAGTTTTTTAATGATGATCTTTCTGTTTGGAAAGACTTTTGCAAAAAAATAGCAAGTAGTAAATTTTTAATGGGAGAGATAACTAATTTTAAAGCTCAATTTGATTGGGCATTAAAAGAAGAGAATATTCTTAAGATTATCGAAAATAACTATAGTATAGGTGATAGATCGGTCGTTGAGAATGCAAATGTCGTTGCAATAGCAGAAGAAATTATCAGTGATCCAATTTGGAAAAAAACTAGAGAAATACTTAAAGAAAAGTTAGGGGAGGGGGTTTTCAGATCTTGGATATCAAAATTAGATTTTCAGATAGTTTTAGATAACATAGCTCATTTTATAGCCCCTACTAAATTTATCAAAGATTGGATAGACTCTAATTACAGTGATGATATAAAGCTTAGTTTTAAAGCTAGTGGAATAGAAATTCAAGAAATATCAATAAAGTTAATGTAAAGAAAAGAGTTATAAGCAATTATCATTGGTTAAGAAATAAAACTAAACACATCATTATTTCACCAGAGAAAACTTTAGAGTTGGCGAAGTTGCTATAAAGTTCCAAATTAGATTATTAGATTAGCCACTTTATTGCCTTCATGAAGAAAAAGAATATAATATTTAGTAATATTATTTATAGTTTATACAATTTAAACCCATCATGTATTGCTTCACAACTATTTCTCCGAAGCAATGTAAAAGCCAATTGCGCTAAAAATAGACAGCACTCTTAGTAAACTAATATTAATATACGCGTTAACGAAATCTTAACTTATATCTTGTATACACTAATATATTAATAACTATAACAAAGTGTAGTTACTATACGTAATTATATTTTATAGATAAATTTATCCTGGAGTTAAACAGGATATGGGGAATATAATACAGAGCAATAAAGTAGTCACATCTGATTTACTTGAAAATGTCATTGGAGCATCGATTATGAATAAAGAGGTTAGAGCTAAATTAGAGCACTTTGTTAAAGTAGCGCTAAGTGTTGGGTTAACTAAAAAAAATATCATTGCTATGATAACTCATATGATAATGCATATTCGTAATTATAAATGAAAAAAAGAAAGAAAAAATAAAACCCAGCTGTAACTGGGTTTTATTTTAATGTATATATGGAACTAACCACTTACATCAGAACTATAGGAATAGTCTTACTCTAAAGAGTAGCATATGATGATAAGATGTCAATAATAAGTAAGTTAGTTAGATTCCTTTTTAAAAATAGTAAAAGAGAAAATCATGGCTAAATTTATTATTAACGAACAATTTTTGATAATACTGCTAAATATAATAATCATACTAATAGCTCTATGTTATTTCCTAAAGTTTAAAGGAGTTAATTTATGCTATATGCAATTAAAAAAAGAACATCAAATACTTTTGGGCGGGCTTAGAAAAGCAGAGAATCGTATTTTGGAGTTAAATGCAGAACTAAGTCAATTAAATGAACATATAAATATTCTAAAAGAACATTACCTAATAGAGTCTAATTTTATAAAAGATTTTATTAAATTTGAATATACCAAATTAAATGATGTATTAAACACTAGCATTATACTTAAAAAATATATAAGTGAGATTGCTGATAATAATTTAAGTAGCGTTCTAAAAAAAATCTTAGACTTCACAGATATTATAAAATCTAATGCACAAAAGCAGATCTTTTTAAACAAAGAATATTCTAACAAGGAATTAGATTTATGTGAAGTGTTAGCTACAGTAAATGCATTTTATAGAAAAACAACTTATGAAAAAAATATAAAACTTAATATAAATGGAGGCAAACCAATAGGTGGAATTCATATAGAAAGAACGTTTTTAGAATATATTTTACTTTCAATCATTGGAGATATGTTAAAGGGAGTAGGGAAGGGCAATGAAATTAATGTTAGTCTCGAAAAAATTATAAAATTCCAAGAAGAAATATTAGAAATAACATTTTCAGATGATGGTTTTGGAGTTAACATTGATAATATTTTTGGAATTAACTATACATCAATGGAAGGCTCAAAGCTAATTTCTTCTTTTCTTTCAAACATAGAAATTTGTAATAGAGAATTAAGCAATATTGGAGGAAAAATAAGAAGGGTAGGTAATCTAGATAAGGTAAATCGGGGAAGTAAGTATATTTTATCATTGCCTGCTAATATTAGGAGTAATAAATATACAGAATATAAAAAGAAAGGAAATGTATTTTATTTATATGACTATAAAGTTGAAGGTAGAGCAGAAGGCTTTTAGATGGAAGGGAAATTGTTTTCAATTAAGAATTCAGCAAATTTTTCATTAGCAATAGAAGAGTTCGGATCGTCCTTTATAGTAAATTTATAAACTTGATTAATTATAAAAATAATTTTATTAGTATCAAGAGTTTTACTTTTAAGATTCGTGTTTTTTTTACATTCCCCATTTATAATTTTAATAACAATATTGACGCAGTTATTAAATAATGATTCATTCCATTTAAGTAATTCGTTAGTTTTTTGTTCTTCATTGTTATCTAATTTAGGATTAAATAGATCAGCGATAGGGCATTCTAGCACTTCTGCAATACGGGTTAAAGTTTCTAAGGTGGGATTCTCTCTAGTTCCGGAGAGGAAATTGCCAAGCACATTTCTTCCTACTCCAGCTTTATTTTCCATATCAGATACAGACATATCAAGAGCTTTCATTCTTTGTTTTACTACGTACTGGATGCCTTTAGCTACGCTCATTTTATATAATATATATCATTTTATTGTTTCGTTACCAACATATACGTTCCGTGATTAATCTTCTATTAGTAACAAGGAATATTAAAAAAGTAAATAAAAAAAGCTTGCATACAGTTAATTCATGTGATACATATATATTTCAATAACAACATATACGTTGCTGTAGCGTCGCGCATGTTGCTAGTGAGGTCGTGAATATTACGATTTGGATGATTTAAGTAAAGCAAAATAAGGACTTACAAATGAAAAATAAAACAAATAACACTATAAAAAACTACGTTCTACCAATTGGGATATGCGTATCTTTAGTATCGATATCTTTACTAAGTCAAGCAGTAGATCCTTCTATGAGTATAGTAAAAGGGGTGATGTCCAGTATTACCGATTTGATTAAGAATGAAGGGAAGATTGGCTTACAAGTTTTATCTGCAGCTGGAGGGGGACTGATGGCGGCTAAGACAGTTAGTTGGCAACCTTTGTTAGTAGGCGCTGGTGGTGCTGGAATTATTGAGGTGCTGTTTCAGGCAATTGCATAATATACATCCTTCAATTGAAAGAGGAGAGAAAACCGATGCAATTTTTTACAGTCTTTAGCCATTTAGATGAGCTTAAGAGATACGGAGGGGCCACTTTATTTGAGATAGTCGTAGTAGGATCAATAGTTTTGGTTGCATTCGTTCTTCAATATTTAGCGGTTGGACTATTGACAGGGTTAGTAGCTTTTAGAGTTATAAGAGCTATTAGCCGCTCAAGTAAAGTAAGTTACTACAAAAGATGGATTTGGTTTCATTATCAAGATTTAAAATCAGGTCCAAATAAAAGCAGGAGATTCTTTTTCTAAATGGAAATATCAATTTTAGCAAATAACCAAAAAAATCTTTTACTACAGCGCAATATACTAGCGGGGTTATGCGTATTGACCCTATTAGGGAACGTAATTTTAGCTGTTTGTGTCTTTACTCAAGAGAGGCAAACTTATGTTATTCCAGCTCATTTCAACAAAGAAATGCTCTTAAGTAATAAACGTTTATCAGTCAGTTATTTAGAAGAAATGTCAGTATTTTATCTTGATTTGTTATTGGGTTTAAATGAGGGAAATATAAGTTATAACTCTAGTTTAGTTTTAAGGCATATCCATCCAAGCTTTTATAACCATATAAGCAAATTCTTAGAAGAAGAAGCAAAACGCTATCATGAATACCGTCTGAGCACTCACTTTAAATTAACAAAATTAGATATTGATGACCAGAATTTAGTAGCAGAGGCGAGCGGGGTTTTAATTAGTTACTACGGTAATTCTGGAAAATCTACGGATCAAGTCAATTATAGGATTGAGTATGATTATAGCGCAGGGGTTCTTACTATTAAAAACTTTATGATAGTTAAAGAAGACCCTACTGCAGAACCAAATACAGCAAGCAAAACTTCAGGTAGCAAGTAGGAGTATTAATATGAAAGTGGGATTAATCATGGGTAAAATAAGACAAATATTAAAACTAACAGGACTATCAATAATATTACTAACTAGTATTGGCGCTCTAGCGCAAGAATATGTTGTGCCATTAAAAGGCCAGGTAATAGTAACTATTTCGGATAAAGGGGTTAATAGAATCTCTGTTGAGAATGATCGTATCGCTCAAGTTATAGGAAATGAAGAAGAATATATTATAGAGAGCGATGCTAATTTAGGGCAAATATTTTTAAGCCCAGCCTTAAAGTCCATTCAAGAGATAAGTCTTAGACTCCTAACTGAGAGAGAAAAAATTATAGATGTAAAATTTATTGTGAAGAAGTTAGAGCCGCAAACTATTACTTTTAAATATAAAAGTGAAATGGATGCTCCAGTATATAATTTAAGTCCTGCTGCATATAATCCTAATCAAATAACATCTTCTTTAGAGCATAAAAATACATCAAATGATCAAAAGCAAATAGTAATTGATGCGATCAAGTTGGTTAATAGCAATAAGCTTAAAGCTATCGATGTACCTATTTTAAGCTGCCTTAATCAAAATAGCAAACTACGGGGTGTAAAATTAGTTAAGGCCAGCCAGTATAGTTTTGCCAAGCAGCTGTTGGTTATTAAGGCCCAAGTGCTTAATAAGAACAAAACATCAATTTCATTAGAAGAGCAAGATTTTGGCAATTGCATGAGATTCACTGATGCCGTTGCTTTAACTAAGAATCAAATCGAACCCAGCGAAACTACTATTATTTATTTGGTAGGTAAAGATGGAAAATAATGAAACAAATTCAGCCGCAGATGACGATAATAATTCTCAAGTCTTAAATGTCGTAAGTAACTCAAACAATGAGGGAGATGAGGCTAATGAGAATGGATTCGATAGCCGTAAGATATTTAAAGCCAAAATTAAAAAAATTATTTTTATAGCTTTAGCGGGAATATGTGTTCTTGCTTTAGGGCTCAACGTTTTCAAAGTTAAGAAAGCGAAATTAAATCCTATATCAACTAGCCAAACTATGGACTTAGATGCAGGAAGTAAAGCTGCGGATACAGATAAAATGTGGAGGCAGAATCTTGAAGATAAACAAAGCGATCTAGATAAGACTTTGCAGGTAAAACTTGAGGCAATAAAAACTGAGATCAATCAGAAGGCTACGGAAAATGATAAAAAGGATGCACAAGAAATTAAATACCTAAAAGAGAAATTAAATTTTATCCAAGCTGAACTAGAAGTACAAAAACAAGATAGCGGTGATTTAAATATTGCTACTACAATTGAGAAAACGCCTAGAATTACCCGCCATGTAGTGAATTTAAAAGATAGTAAGAATGATAAAGAATACGAGCCATTAAAAACAGCTGATAACTATATTCCAGCCGGAACAATGATTGAAGCCGCTACCTTAAATGGCTTAAGAGCATCAACTTCGGTGCAAAGCATGGGTAACCCAGATGAGATTCTAATTCAATTGATTGATTATGGAATTTTACCAAATAACTTCAGAAATAACTTAAAGGACTGCGTGATTGTTGCTGATGCCTATGGCGATCTATCTAGTGAAACAGTTAAGATTCGCACCTCTAAACTTTCTTGTATTGAGATTGAAAGTGGAGAATCAATAGAGACCGATTTAGTTGGGATGGTAGTTGGAGGTGATGGTTATGCAGGGATCAAAGGTACTGTAGTTAGCATTGATCAAAAATATTTAGCTAATGCTTCTATTTTTGGAATTATGAGTGGCTTAGCTGGTGTGGGAGTAAAGGATAGCGCAAGCTATAACCCCTTTACTATTGGAACGGGGGCCACAAGCGCAATGAGCGATTCAGAGAAGGTTCAAAACAACTTATTGCAAGGGAGTAGTAATAGTTTAGATAAGTTGTCTGACTATTATATTGCCCATGCTGAGAGAATACAGCCAGTTATAGAAATTGATAGGGGTAGATCTGTTACAGTCGCAGTCTTAAAAGGTGCTTATATTGGCACTTCAGCGTTAAAGAAAAACGCTTCAAAAAGAAGAGATACAGAATTAAAGCGCGCAGCTGATGAAGGTGGAAATAACTTAATAGATAGTATGGAGATAAAATAAGTATGAAAAATAAAAGAACTTTAATCAAAAAGATCATTATCTCAAGCATGAAATTGCTTTGCCTAAATTTAGCTCTAATGAGTTTAGGCGCTTGTAGCGTTCATAAAGCGTCCTTTGATTGTCCTAATGGCAAGGGGATGGGTTGTGGCTCAATGATTGATGTACATGAATCTATTAAGGACAATAGCTTTTCCAGAGAAAGAGAGTCTCTTAAAAATAATTCTCAGGAGCCGGTTTGTTTAAGCTGTCAAAAACAAAACCAAGCGAATGGGCAAACAGCAACTCAAAGTTTGGATAGTCTTAGTTTAGTTGAGAGTATGGCCAGCACTACAACTAAGCTAGATAATAACTTTATATATCGTAGCCAAGATAAGGTAATGCGCGTTTGGTTTAATAGCTACTTTGATGAAAATAATAATTTTCACGGAGAGCAATATATTTATACCGTTATTGAGCCGGCTCAGTGGATAAAAAGGGAAAGATCATGAGCGAAAGTTATATCAAAAAGATATTAGATCAATGTCATAACCCTAGCCCTAAGAGTGAGCTACTTCCATATTTATATTATGATAAGGAAAATAATCTCTTTATTAATAAAGGCTCTAATGTTGGTTTTCTTTTAGAATTAAATCCTATTGTCGGAGTAACTGAAGCTATCTTAAAACAACTATCTCTACTGTTTGACGAGTTTCTGCCTGAGAATAGTTTTCTTCAATTTATGATGATTGCTGGAAGTGATATTAGTGGGATTGCTGATCCCTGGATGGAACAATATAGAGATGCCGATGCTTTACTTAAGAATATAGCGAGTAAAAGAGTTAAGTACTTAAAAACCATGACCGAAGGAGGTGAGGGGCCTTATCGCCTTAAGAATTATAATATTGTAGTTAGTTTCTCGAAGGCCATTAAATATTCTAAAGTTGGAATTAAGGAGTTAAATGAGTTTCGTAATCAGCTAGAGGCCTTATTTCGTTCATGTGGCTTGAGTTTAAGACGAATGGATGTTGAGGATTTTTTAAAAATAACTGGAGATATTTTATCTCCTAAGTCAGAAGTTGAAAATTATAATGAGCATGAGAATTTAAATCAACAAATGAGTAAAGCTAATCCAATTATGTTTGATGGACATAAGATTAAGCATGGAAAAAAAGGTCAGACCTATATAAGTAAAAGCTATTGTTTTGAGCAAACCCCAAAGAAATTTAGTCTTGATTTGATGATAAATTTATTAGGTGACGCATTGCGCGATAATCTGCAAATTCCAGGCAAGCTTATTTTAAGTTATACGATTAGTAATGATATATCAAATAAGAAGCAAGAAATACTTAAAGACAAAGGTGGGGCTGTAATTAAGCAGGCAGATTCGTATTTTGTAAGATTTGATAATCTTATAAAAAAGGAAATAGGCGAATGGAGTGAGGCGCTAGAGTTATTAAATAATGGCAAAAAACTATTATCTACTTCTTTTTCTATTCTTTTAACTGAAAGAGAAGAATGCTTTGCTAGGGCTGAGCAATTCCTAACTTCGGTTTATGTAACTAATGGCTTTAAGATTAAAACTTTAGATGGTTTTATGCTGCCAGGATTTTTATCTTGTATGCCTTTTGGGCCAAGTAGTGGGATTTTTAATCTCTTTAAGAAACACGGGCTGGCCCAAACTACATTAAGCACTACACCGCTGGCTTTTCTGCCAATACATGGCGAGTGGAAAGGTAATTCACGAGAAGGGCTATTACTTGCTGGGAGAAGGGGGCAGGTATTTACAATTGATCCTTTCGTTGGAGAGTCAAATTATAATGTAAATGTCATAGGCCAATCAGGTAGCGGTAAATCAGTGCTTCTACAAGATATGGTGGCTAATTTTCTGGCCAATGATACTAAAGTGTTTGTTTTAGATATAGGTCGCAGTTACGAGAAAATCTGTAATCTATGTGGTGGTGATTTTATTGAATTTAAGATGGACAGCCAAATCTGCCTTAATCCTTTTGATCGTGCTAGCTTAAATTCTAGTGAGGCTCAGGGTGATTTCTTAAGTCTTATTTTGCCTATTTTAGCAAAGATGGTAGCGCCCAAACGAGGAACAACAGATATTGAAGATTCAATCCTAGCTCGAGTATTACAAGAAACATGGGTCTTAAAAAAAAATAAAACAACAATTACAGATATTGCTAAAAAGCTTCAAGCAGAAGGGACTGATATTTCAAGAGATTTAGCAACTATGTTATTTCAGTATTCAGATCAAGGTAGCTATGGCCGTTTTTTCAATGGCAAATCAAATGTTGATTTTAAGAATCGTTTAACTGTGATTGAATTCGAAGATTTAAGAGAGCGACGCGATTTATTATCAGTCATCATGCAGATGTTATCGGCGCAGATTATGACCCAGGTGTTCTCTGGCAATAGACAACAGCGTTTTGTAATTCTATTTGATGAAGCTTGGTTTGCGCTTGAATTATTTCCAGGGCTTTTGGCATCTTTGGCTCGAACTATTCGTAAATATTGGGGTGGTTTAATTTTAGGAACACAATCAGTAAATGATTTTTATGTCAATGATACAGCTAAATCTATTTTAGAAAACTCTGGTTGGTTATTTATGCTAAAGCAAAAAAAAGAATCAATTGATCTATTAAAAGAATCAAAAAGAACGGCTTTGGATGATGGCCAGATTCAATTGATTAAATCATTGAATGTGGTGCCAGGAAAATATTCAGAATGCTTGATATCATCTTCTAGCGGTTATGTGGTAGGTAGACTTATTCTCGATCCTTATTCGAAGATTCTATATTCAACTTCACCAACTGAATTTGCCGGAGTGCAAAAATTAGTAAAATCAGGGCGTAGTGTTCATGAGGCAATAGAGGAGATAGCAGAAAATGTTTATGGAAAATAAAACAAAGACTCTTTCAAAATTCAATAGAGACATTACTATTTTCGGCTGTGGTTTATCTATGGGGATATTATTAATGTATTTCATGGTTGTTTTAAACGTCATAAAACCAGAGAGGACAAAATATGTCTATGTGGATGTAGAACAAATCATTTCTTCTGTAAATCAAAACTTAAGTCAGAAATTAGAAGAGAAGCAAATCAGCGAAGAACAGATTGATGAGAAGCTAATTAAGGCAAAGACTCAATTTAATATTATTTTAGATAACTATTCTATTAAAAATAATGCCATTGTTATTAGCTCACATAAAGTAATTGCCGGGGCCCAGAACGTTACGGAGTATTTTGCAGCTGAAATATTAGCGGGGATCAAATGAAATGGTCATTTTTATTTGTTCCTCTAGGGTTTATAGCAATTAGCCTAATTATATTGCTTATAAACTTTATGATAGCCCTTAAAGTAGAGGCGGTTGAGTTAGGGGTTTGGGGTGAAAGTTCAGGCATCAAGGAAGAAGATTTTGAAACGCATATTGTCAAACAACTAGAAGCTTTAGGAGAAGATAAACTTATAAGTCATCAAGAACAGATTAAGGATAAGATCGTTGCAGATATTAAAAGACCTAAAGCGGTTAAAGGTATTACTAAAGCGGTAAGTAACTCAACTAGATTGCATGATCCAAGTTTTGAGCTTCAAGAAAATATTTATGATCATAACAATCAACTGCTTTACCCTAGCGGCCTGATCATTAATCCTCTAGAGAAAAAAGCATTTGATGAAATATGGGTTCTAATTGATGGCGACGATGCGCTCCAAGTAGAATTTGCCAAAAACTATCAAGAACCTAATACTACCCTAAATAAAATAAAGAAAATTATTTTGATTAATGGCGCTCCTGGAATACAGGAGGATGGAAGTTTCTTTTTTTTCGATCAGATGGGAGAAATTAGTAAGAGGCTGGATATCAGTAAGGTTCCTAGCATAATCAGGCAAGCTCCATCGCAACCACAAATTCTTATTGAAGAAGTAGCCCTTGATAGAGAGGAAAAAGCAGAATGAGAGGGCAGCTTAGCATAGTCATTATCGTTTTATTATTTAGTCAGAATTCTTTTGCGGAAAGCGGTAAATGTGTAGGTAAGTTTGTTAATCCTATTACTGATATTTGTTGGAGCTGTATATTTCCTATTTCTATTGGAGGCTCTAAAATTAAGTCAGGTTCAAATCGACATGATACTAAAAATCCTAGCAATATTATCTGTGGTTGCACTCAAAATAATATTCCTCGAGTTGGGATAACTATTGGATTTTGGGAGCCAGTACGCTTAATCGACGTTACTAGAAAAGCGATGTGTTTGGTAAATATGGGTGGTATTAGTTTAGGTCATGATCGTTATCAAGGTGCGCATACTAAGGCTTACGACGGCACTGAACATAACCAGCATTCATTTTATCATACTCATTTATATCTTTATCCAGTGATTGGCTGGCTTAAGTTAATTACTGATTTAGGCTGCGTAACCAAGGGCGATACCATAGATCTAGCTTATATGAGTGAATATGATCCTACATATAAAAATGATGCTAATTTTCTTAATCCAGAAGTTTATCTATTTGCCAATCCAATTGCTCAAATGTCTTGTAGCGCCGATTGTATTTCAGCCACCACTCATCTGCCACAAGATGGATTATTTTGGTGCGCTGGTTGTTTAGGAAGTATTTATCCATTTTCAGGCAACGTTGCTTCGCATGTTGGAGGGGTGCAAGCATCAAGTTTATTAGCAATAAGATCATTAGCTAAATTACATAGAATGGGCCTATCGGGCAAAACCTCGACGAGCGATGGTAGACTCAATGGAGAGCTTTGCAGTAATAAGTTAGCTCCTAAGATTATTAAGAGCCAATATCGTCTGCAAATGACTTATCCAATTGCGGCGACCAAGGGGCCGCTAACTTGTAATGCGTTAGGAATGAGTGACGCTTTATATAACTCAGGTAAAGAATTTCCTTATAAGGGAGAAGATTTTGGGTTTTTGGTATGGAGAAAGAAAAATTGCTGCCTTCTATAATTAAATCTTCAAAGCTAGAGAGACTAAGTTTATTTGCTTTAAGTGCATTACTTTGCTGCCACCTAGGAATAAGAGCGGAGGCTTTTGATATAAAAAGTCAAGATCCTTTGAATAGTCAGCAAACAGATTTTAATAGAATGTTTACTCGAGGTGAGGAAGTTAATTTCTATATGTTTGCCTCTTTTTCTTTAAGTGATACTCATTTAAGGCAAATGATGGATTATGCCAAAACCTATAACGGAGTAATAGTTTTTAGAGGAATAGAGAATAATAGCTTTAAAAAAACAGCCGAGCATATTCAAAGTTTAGCAAAAGAAGGAGAGGAAGCGTCAATAATTATTGATCCAACTTTATTTAAAGAATTTCAAATCACTCAAGTACCAAGTTATGTTTTAGCTAAACGAGGACAATGTCCTGTGGGAGTCAGTTGCAAAGCAAATTACGATAAAATAATAGGTAATGTTACCCCTAAATATGCATTAGAAGAATTTGCTGAACAAGGAGAGCTATCTCAAGAGGCGCAAGTGTTATTAGGGGAAAGTAGATGATTTTCGCGAAATGGGGATTAATTATCTGTTGTTACCTTTTAAGCGCTCTTAATTTGCTAGCCCAAGAAGAAAGGCCTCTAGCAGATATAGTTAGAGAAAGGGCTGAAAATTCTAAGGGCTTGGCACAGAGTTTTCATAGCACAGAAGAGATCCCACAATTTTCAGAAGCCAAAAAAAATGAAATAGCTCATAACCTTTCTTCTACTTCTGCAGATGATTTAAAAAACGAAGGAGCAAAGCTCCGAGATGAACATATTCAAAAAGATCCAGATGGGATTATGGCAACAATGGTAGAGGCTACTGATATTAAGAAAGTCACAGGAGATAACTGTAAAGGCTGTGAAAAATATGGTGAGCTTAAAATGTTTAAAGATGCAGATAGATATATGCAAGATCCAATTTCTCAAATGGAGCTAATTAAGTCCCAAGGCTGCGCCGAAGAAGATAATTCTAGATCAGGCTTTATAAAACAAGAAAATATAGAAACTTATACAGACATAGTAGAAGAATTGCGGATCTGTGAGAGGCCAATAACAAAATTTAGATGCACTAGAACCTTGTCGCTTGAGTGTAAAAGTATAGCTCAATGCGATTATGGCGGAATTGCCAAAGGAACTTTTTCTGAAGGATTACTTTATGATATTAGTGAGGGAGGGCTTTTGACCATTGGGAGAGATGGTGATAATTATTATGAGGGGCAATGTGCGACCTTTAAAGAAATAGTCAGTTTTAGAATAGCTAAACTAGATTTAGTCTCCATCTTTCAATTAACTCGTCTTAAGTTTGATGACTATATAGAGCTAAAATTAAATGGCCATATTGTATATGTGGGGCCAGATGGAGGTGAATATGTAAGAGTAGAAAAAGAGAACGGGAAGGACAAGGTTTTTAATGGAAAACATTATAATGAATGCGAAAGAGCAATAGATCAAGATGAGGCGGTAAAAGTAGATCTTAAGCCGTATTTAAAACAAGGAGAAAACGTTTTAGAGATAAAACTTATAGTAGGGGGTAAGGGTGAAGCAAGATTAGAAATCGAAGCTAAACAAAAATGCTGTGAAAATAATGATTGGCAAGAAACATGGGTAGAAAACTGTGAATAAATTTATGAAATTCAATATTCAGAAAGCTAGATATAGGAATAAAAAAGCAAAGCATTTAATTACTATGCTTTGGTTGTTTTTTGGTCTAGTAGGTATATTTAGTTTTTCTAAGATAAGCTTCGCTAGTGATTATATTCAAGGAGAAGTTGGATATAGTGAAATAATGGAAGAAGTGATAGCACAAGAATTCCCAGCTGAAGAGGCTTGTGTTGACGAGAAAAGTCATTGTCTTGATGCAACAAAAGAGAAAATCATAGATTGAATAGTAGTGGAAAGAGATTGTTGGAAAAATGAATATATCAAGAACTGTAATAATGGACCAAGCAAAAATAACTGTCCTAATATTCAGCAAGAGGATTTTAACTTTGTTAAAGATGTTTGTCTAAGTGTTATCAAAATAGGAGAAAAGAGTCATTGTATAAATGTAAGAAAATTATTCTCTCGTAAATTTAGTAAAACTGAACAAATAAATCGCAGCAGAATTATTATGGATCCAGATAATAAAAACGCCGTGAGAAATGTATTATGTAATGCATTTTGTTTAGATGGAAAATGTAGCTCGGCATTCAAAGAAGAGCAAAAAAATAATGACGAGATAGCCAGTAGTATAGCCCAATTAGAGATGCTTTCTAATATTAGAAAGGGCTTAGTTGATGAGAATAATCTTAAATTTGATGTTTTTGGCTCTACCCCAAGTAAATGTCATGATAAAACTGTCTTTTTTAGTAATTGCTGTGATGATTCTGGGTTTTTAAAGAAAACGGGCTTAACTAACTGCTCTGAAGGACAGAAGAACTTAGCAAAGCAGCGACGTAGTAATAAATGCGAAGATATTGGTGAATATTGCGCCGAGAAAATACCCGTAATTAATACATGTATTAGAAAAAGTAGAACTTTTTGTTGCTTCCCAACCATTTTATCTAAGCTTATTAGGCTTGGAGCAAGAGACCAGTTAGGTAAAGATTTTGGCAGTCCTGAGCATCCTCAATGTGGCGGCCTAACTTTAGAGGACATAGAAAGACTTGATTTTAGTCTGATAGACTTTCAGGAATTCTTTGATGCAGAAGTACAGCCAATGATGAAAAGCTATAGTATTGAAGATAATGAGGCTTTGGTTAAAAGATCATTTCCAAATGGATCCCAAGGGAACAGCTCCAATTCATTCTCAGAAAGTGGTGCAGAAGGTGTAAATGAGAAATTATTTCAAGAGGGGAGATAGTTATGCTTAGGCGGGTCATCATCGAAGGCAATAGTAAGAAAACAAATAATAAAAGTTTGGTTTTAATTTCGATTCTAATCATGTTAGTAGCTAATTCGAGTTTAGCTGAGAATTTATTTTATAATGATAGGGAGAGAGGCTGGTATTATAGAGAGTGTATCAATTGTGAAGAGTTAGAAAAGGTAAAAAAGCCAAACAATCAGAAAAAACCTTTAAGTGAAATGAGCCCTAAGCAAGTGCTTGATACTTTATCTTCAGTACAGAAAGAACTTCAAGTAAGGCAAGCGAGATTTACTTTAGAGCCTAGTGTAGAAAATGCTCGTTCATTTTTAGATTATCAACGTTTAATGTTTAAAAATGGTACTGAAGCTGGTGAAGCAATGCAAACAGCATTGATTAAGTACCCCTATCTTGATTCAAGAATAGAAAATCCTATTAGCCAACAAGCCATTAAAATTCAAACTTTAGAGCAAGATGTAGCTAATGATTTAAAAATCAAAGAATTTGCTCAGCAATTTAAGTTATTTTATTTCTTTAAGCCGGACTGTCCATATTGTCATGAGTTTCAGCCAGTTCTAGAAAATATTGCAAAAGATTATGGCTTTATAGTTGAGGCAATCAGTAGCGATGGGACGAAGCTTAATGGTTTTCCAACCAGAATTGATAATGACCTAGCAAGTAAGCTTAATGTAACGACTTACCCTACAGTTATTGCCTATAACAGCAAAAATAATATTTATCTTCCTGTATCGCGAGGATTTCTGCCTGAATCAGATTTGAAGCTTAATATTCTGCATGTTTATGCGCATATAGTTAAATTATCGATGGAGGTAAAGTGAAAACTTTTGATAAATATTGTTTATATATGATATTAGGGCTGCAGTTAATATCACCTTTTGCTGCGAATGCTGGATTACTAGAAAACTCATTATCTAAGCTTGGCGTAATGTCTACTAGCAATCGACCAGGAGTTATCGATGATCAATTAGGCGGATATATGACGGGTGGAAGTTTACATACCCGTAATAGTATTTCCGATGAAAATCTTGTGAATATTCAATTACCATCTTTAAATATGGGTTGTGGTGGTATTGATCTACATACTGGAGGATTAGGGTATATCAACAGCTCTAATTTAGAAAAGCTAATGAAGAATATAGGTAGCTCTGCAGCATCTTACGGAGCGATGCTAACTGTTAAGACTATTTCTCCTCAGGTGGCCGATGTGTTATCTCAATTAGAATCTATGGCAAGATTCTTAAACTCACAGAATATTAATTCCTGTCAAATGGGGGCTTTAATAGCTTCTGGTGCATTTCCTAAGACTGTAGCTTCACAAGAATTAGCCTGTAATGCTAAAGAAATGGGAAATAGTAGAGTTGGTAATTATTTTACTTCTAGGGCTGCATGTTCTTCTGCTGATAAAGCAATGGGAAATAGAGATGAATATAATGGTATGTTAGGTACTGAATTTAATCTCGTTTGGCATGCTTTAAGAAAGTTAAATCCAGATATGAGTCAAGAAAGAATAGAAGATTTGATGAGCCTGAGTGGCACTTTGATTTCCAAACCTAATGAAGACGGGGGAGGTGGTGTTACTTTAATGCATAGGAATTCTTTAATTAAGGATTCTAAATTACTAGAAGCTAAGCTCTATGGCATTGAAAAAGGCAATATAAGGCTTTATGAGTGTAAGAATAATACTGATAATAAATGTATTAATCTAGAGTTCAAAGAAGATCCAGAGTCGATGACCAGGGAGAAATCTTATCTAGTTTTAATTAAAACTCTGATTACGAGTATTGCTGATAAATTAATGCAAGAAACTGAAGGAGCCTTGGTTACTCTAACTGCCGATGAAAAAGATGTGGTTCAAACTTCATCGGTGCCCATAATTAGTATTATTAGTCTTGAAACAGCTTTAAAAGGTAATGGTATTGCTTTGGCTACTGAGGAATATGCAGAGTTAGTAGCCTTTGATTATTTAATTAGCTACCTAGATAATATGTTGGACGAGGTCTATAAAGCTCTGGCTACTTTAGAATATAGTCAAATGGATAGTGAGCATATTAAGAACTTTAAGGAAGAGATACGTTATATAAAAAGCTATTTGATTTCTGAAAGACAAGGAGCTTTTGAGCGGATGAATACTTTGTTATCTGTTAAGCAAAGATTTCTGCAAGTGCAGCAGATGGTAAAATCAACTTTCGCAGAATATCGTAGTAATTAGGCAAGAGATCAGGAGAAATTAAGTTATGGATAATATTGTTTATAGTTATGGAGGTGGGGAGGCTTTATTTAAAGTTTTAATGGGCATTAAAATGATTTATAACAGTGAATTAAGTAAAGATCTAATACATATGATGACTTTTGTTGGTCTAGCTTGGGCTGCGTTTCAGGGGGTTACCCAGAATAGCTGGATACCAAAGTTAAGTTGGGTAGTAAAATATGCGTTAATTACCTCTCTTTTTATTACTCCGACTGCAGATTTAACTGTGAGTGACAGTGTAACTGGATATAGAAATAAAGTTGATAACTTACCGCTGGGATTAGTATTACCAGCTTCTGTCTTTAGCGGTATAGGCTTTGGTATTACTAAATTATTTGATCAGGCCTTCTCAGATGCAGACAGTAATATTGCATATTATAAATATGGTCAGAGTTTTGGGGCAGCATTAATAAGTCAATCAAGAAACTTTAAGATTCAAGATTCAGGTTTTAGAGAGAATATTGAAGGCTTTATTGATAATTGTATTATTTATGATGTTATGGTTGGGAGAAAATATAGCGCTAGTGATCTAAGAGATTCAGAGAATATATGGGCTTTAGTATCCAAAAATGCATCTAGCATTAGAATGTTTAATTATCGAGACCAAGGTAAAACTGGCGAAAGAAAGCTAGTAACTTGCAAGGAAGGAGCGGCGAAACTTAGCCAGTACTGGGAAACCGATATTGATAAATTAGCTAAAAAATATGGCAGCACTATTTTTGGCAAATATGGCGATAAAATAGTTCAATCAATGAATAATAGTAATAATCAAGTTTTAGGAAAGTCATTTTTAGCTAATATAAACGTAGTTACTGATCTCTATGGCAAAAATAATGGAGGGCTAAACACTCTCAAACAAATTATGATGATCAATGCAATTGCTGATATTCCGATGAGTTATGGGGCGGTAAAGGCTAAGCAACAGCAGCAAGAAGCTTGGTTAATTTCTGGGCAATTAGCGAGGGAGATCCTGCCAACTTTACATGCTATATTTGCGGCATTAATTTATGCTTCATTTATTTTGATTGTAGGCATGCTGGTTTTACCGAATGGGTTTAAAACTCTAGCTAATTATTTTGGCTTACTTATTTGGATTGAGACGTGGCCTCCATTATTTGCGGTATTAAATTTACTTACTAATGTTTCTAGTAAAACCTTAGGAGGAGACTTTAGTGCTATTACAATGAATAATGCTTCGCAGATAATTAGTCATAATAATAATATCTCGGTGGTCGCAAGTGGGATGATGATAGTATTGCCTTATTTATCTTACAACCTCCTAAAAGGTGGCGCTGGGCAATTTGTGCACTTAGCAAATCAAGTTATGGGAAGTAGCCAAAGCGCTGCCATGGCTGCAAGTAATGAAGTTACTTCAGGCAATAGAAGCTTAGATAATACCTCAATTTCAAATGGTCAATGGCATAATAATTCTGGCTTTAAGACGGATATGAATGCGGCATTTAGATCAGGTCATCAAGAGCATCAACTAGCTGATGGGACTTTAGTTAAACAAACAGCAGATGGGAATATGATTCTTCACTCAGGACCAGGCATTACCGAATCGGCTGGAGCTGACTCAATGCATATGTCGAAGAGTAATAGTTCTCAAGATCATCAGTCCTTAAGTTATGAGAAATCTAAGCTTAAATCTGAACAATTTGAATATGCAAAGACAGAACAAGAGACGCAGCGCCAAGCTTATGAGTTTGTAAAAAGAATAGCTGCTGGAGAATTAAGTGGCACGAATTATAACTATGATAAAACTTCAGCCTCTGGCAAGGTATTCCATGATGCTGTGGCAGAAGAGAAGCAACTGCAATTATATCATAGATACGCTCATACTCAAACATCTGGAGTGGGGATTGGAGGCAAGATTGGAGGAGAAGTAGGGCTTGGTACCGGCGGAGGAGATTCTTTAGTAGGAAAATCTCCATTTAAAGCAAATGTTTCCGCAGGAATCGAAATAAATGCGCGCGGTTCAGCGGATCATACTAATGAACAATCTGTGGCTGAGAATAGGGGATCTAGCACTAATGCAAATGTTGCAGATCAAGTTGAGGATATTGCTAGGGTAGCTAAATCAATGCATTTTGGAGAAACACAGAATAATGAAAAGTCATTAGCCGACTCACTATCTGGTTCTTATGAGCAAATGATCCAGCAACGAAGCTCGATATCAGTTCACCAAGATAATATTGATAGATATCAAAGTTCACAGGATAATACTCAAGGAACTAGTTATACTGAGAATAGAGATACCTACTCAGATAAATTAGATTATATTGCTAAGAAGAAAGATGAAGATGGATTTACAATTGGAAAAGTGAGCGCAGCTAAGATTATTAGGGATAGAGGTCCGCAATATGAAGCGCTTAATCAGGAATACATAAGTAAACATTTGCCGCCTCAGAAAATGCTAAATCATGATTTTAATCACCAGAAAGCTATAGCAGAAATTTCAGAATCTAACTTACAAGGAAGTTATAATGATGTACGTGTTAGAGGAGCAGCGTTAATGAGATCTGATGCGGATATTGATAAACAAGCTAAACGTGAATATGCATTACAATCTAGCAATAACAATGTCAACATCGAGGCGGCAGAGAAAAAAATATTGAATAGTGGAAATGACAAGCAAGATCAAGCAAATCAAGCAGAAGCGGATAGACCAGATTACTCCAAAGATCTATTTGGAATAAATAAAAATGAGAATGAGGAGTTTAAGAAATAAGGAAATAGACCTTCTTAATAATTCCGGTGATTATAGATGTTTCCTGTTAAATAAGAATATTCAGGACTACTAAGCTGGCTAGAAAGATTAGACGCTCCAACGTCGGATCTAGATCGGTTAGAAATATTAGCCGAGTTTGTAAATACAATAGTGAAGGAAGTATCTATAGGTAAGTTTTTATAGAAATAAAAGCTATGTCTTACTATATATGGAGCGATAAGAAAGAGACAGGTACTTATGAAGCTAAATGCTAGTTCAGAATCAGGAAAATAATCAGTTAACAATTGAAATGGCGGAAAAAATAAAAGGATTAAAGTAATGACCATAGAAACTATTAGACATGTGAACCTTTCTTTGGAAGACCAGTTGATAACTTTTTCGCCGTCGGCATTGAAATATTGGTGTTCTGGAATACTAAATTTTTTGATTTCTATACCTTCTGGTGTAAAGCCTTTTACTTCTCTTTTTTCTAATTGGCGATTACGACTGAGCCAAGTTGGAATAAACCAATATGTTGCTATAACCGCGAGAGCAGCTAAGGTCTGTAGAGCAGTATCTTTCGTTAATAAAAGACTAGTAGAGAAGATTATTAATATAAGGCCAGTTATGCCTGATTTTAAAATTACTTTTCGATCATTACTTAGAGAGTTTATCATGATATTTTCTATAACA
The DNA here is from genome assembly GCA_964550685.1 of uncultured Rickettsiales bacterium. GTDB lineage: Bacteria > Pseudomonadota > Alphaproteobacteria > Rickettsiales > CANDYO01 > CANDYO01. The sequence goes on from CAZJZY010000009.1 coordinate 47,147, forward strand.
TTCGGTTCAATTTATAGATTAATTGTATCACAAATTAATACAAAAGTATCTATATTTTTAGCTGTTTTATTATGTTTTATAGGTAGTTCTTCTGCCTTTGCTAACCAAGAATGTTTAGCAGCAATTACTAAATATGAAAAGCTCTACGATATCCCAACAGGATTGCTTAAGGCTGTAAGTAAAATAGAGTCAGAATATAATCCTTTAGCCCTTAATGATGGTTTAAAAACTCATAAATTTCAAACCACAGGGGAAGTAATTGATAGGATTAGTTATTTAATTGAAATTGGCAAAACTAATTTTGATGTTGGTTGTATGCAGATTAATTACTATTGGCATGGCAAGAATTTTTCCTCAATAGAAGAGATGCTAGATGTTAACTGGAATGTTCGTTATGCGGCTTCTTTAATTAAAGGGCTCTATAATGATCACGGCTCCTGGCAGGTGGCAGTAAGACATTATCATTCATATGAGCCTAAGTTTTATATGAAATATTCAAAAAAGATAGCTTTAGCTTGGCTACAGGAGAAGTAAAATGAGTTTTCTAAAAAACATTACTAGAGGAGGGCAGTTACAGATTCATCAATTGCGGATGTTTCATCAGATATTTAACTTTGCTCTGTTACTTAGTTTGATTGTTTCTATTGTTTTCTTTTGTTATCAAGTAAATGAAGATCTAACAGAGAAACAAAAGAGATATGCTGTTAGCTATGTTAAAGCGAAGTGTTTATTGAGTTTAACGAGCGTAGTGCCAAAAATGGATATAACTCAAACGGTATTAATAGGTAATAGAGAGTCCGAGGTAAGAAGTAAGGATGTAATAAGAAGTAAGGCATATGTCGCGGCATATAATAATACTGTAAGCCTAATTGTAACTAAGTTCAAGCATAGCTTATTTGTTTTGCTTGGCTCGTTTGGAGCTATTTTTGCAATCTGGTTTTATTATGGATTTAATCAAAAGAAAACAGATATTACTAAGGGAATCAAATTAGTGAAGCCGGAAGTTCTAGCTAAACAAATTAGAAAAGAAAAACTAGCTTCTGATATTCTTATAGGTGACTTACCGCTTTTAAAAGATGCTGAGACTCGCCATATATTAGTCACAGGTACAACTGGTTGTGGCAAGACCAATCTTTTTGATATTATATTGCCGCAAATAAGAAGACGTAAGAATAAAGCAGTTATTATTGATATCAAGGGAAAGTATGTTGCTAAATACTATAATCCAGAAACCGATTTTATTTTTAATCCTTTGGATGAAAGAAGTGTAGATTGGGATATCTGGTCTGATTTTCAAATGGAATCGCATTATGATTCCTTTGCCCATAGCGTCATTCCAGAAAAAAAGAACAATCATGACGATGTCTGGGATAAGAGTAGCAGGATTGTACTAGTAGAGGCTTTAAAGAAACTAGCAACTGAAGGTAAAGCAAATATAGCTGAGTTATTTGATATAATAGATGGAATGAATATAACAAACCTAGAATTATTTTTTAAAGGCACTGGTGCCACTCAATTAATTTCTAAGTCTTCTGAAAAAACCACCTTCTCTATCTTGATGAATTTAGTAGCCAATATCTCCCCACTGCGTTGTTTAAGTTATGCCGCTAATGGTTCAAAAGAGCGGTTTTCTTTTAGAAACTGGGTTACAAATAATAATAACCAAGACTCTTGGTTATTTATTACTGCTCGTTCTGACCAAATTGATTCTATTAGGACTTTAATGAGTACTGCTATTGATACTGCTTTAAATGCCGCATTAAGTTTAGAAGAGGATAAAAAACGGAGGATCTGGTTCATTGCTGATGAGGTCCCGGTATTAAATAAGTTATCTGCTTTGAAAAAAGGTTTAACTTTAGGTAGAGAGAACGGCTGTTCCATCATGCTAGGGATTCAAGATATTCCTCAGCTTAGAAGTATCTATGGGTTTGATGACGCAAAAACAATATTGAATAACATCAATACTCATTTCATTTTTCGGTACCAAGATTCAACAACGGCTAGAGAGATTTCAGAAATGCTTGGGGTTGTAGAGCAAGAGAAACATCATGAAACCCAGTCATACGGCTCAAGTAATATTAAAGATGGAGTATCCTTCTCAAAACAGACTCAGTCAAGAAGCTTAGTGCTGCCAGTAGAAATAGCTAATCTTAAAGTTGGTGAAGCATATGTCAAATATGGGGGATATGATATTACGCATATTAAGATGAGCTTACAAAATATAACGGAGACAAATCCTTGTTTCATCTTAAAGGAACCTAGTATTAAACTTAAACTGACCGCTTCTGAAGAGAAAAATATGGCTCTAGATACAAATCTAGAAGATAATACAGAAGAATTAAATGATGCTTAGAAAATAAAGAGGTAAAGAAAGATGAAGAAAATCTTTAAACGCATTATTATAACCCTAATATCAATTTCGATTATTTTGGTTTTAGCATATTACTTTTTAATATTTGTTTTGATTAAATGGCATGAATCTGAGGATGATAAAATACTTAGAATGAATAAGTTTGATCAAACCCTGTGGATGAATTCTATAAGAGAAGATGGTCATCTCGATTGGGATCATAAAGCAAATTGCACTAGAGGAAAAATGTATTATGACCTAATAGAAAATCACCTGAGAGTAGGTATGCAAAAAGAGGCAGTATTCGAGCTGCTTGGTAAACCGGCATATGGCTTAAAATATTTAGAGAGCAAGAAAAGACAATATTGTATGGAATATGAGCTTGGTGGATGCTCCATAAGCTCGGGACCTGGGAGAATATTACTAGTTTGTATTAAAAATAATCAAGTGAGAGAAATATTTCATGATAGTTATAATAACAATGCAGAAACAATTAATATAGAATAGGAGCAAAAATTATGGTTTTAAAAGATAGTGATGCAGCTACAATTAGTGATTTAGTTTATAAAAATCCAGTTGATAGGATTAACAAAGGATATAATAATAATTACGAATTTCTAGAATCATCTGCGCATAAAGATAGTGCAGAAGGATTTTTTGGAGCAGCATTTGAGAAAGATAATACTATAGTTATTGCTTTTAGAGGGACTAATAATCCTTTTAATGATCTAACTGGAGAGTCTGTTTTAAAGAAGATAAAACAATTTTCTAGAGATTTAGAAGATGATTTGTTTTTTGCGTTCAATAAATGGGGGATTTCTAGTAGAGCTATACCACAATATAAGGAAGCTCTTGATTTCTCAAGGATAGTTCAAGAAAAATATGGAGTTAATAAAGAGATAATTATTACAGGTCATTCATTGGGTGGAGGATTAGCCCAGTTAGTTGGCATAGAGTTAAAACATAAAGTTATTAGTTTTGATTCTCCTGGAGCTCTTTCGGTTGCTCGTAATTTATTTAGTCAAGATAGAATAGATGCTCATAAGGGTTCTATTACTTGTTATTCAACGGGACCTAACCTCTTTAACACTATTGGTAAACAAATAGTTGATCCTATTCAGATTAGCGTTAAAACAAGTGCTTATAGTTTTGGTGGGCCAAATGCTTTTGGGTTCATAGGTCAAAAAATCTCTCAAACTATAGAGTTTAGATATTTTGAATATAGCAAAGAGCAGCATGATAGTGAATACATATATAAAGCTTTTAATCCTATAAGTGGAGAGCCGATTTCAATAGTTAGTTATGATGAGTGGCCTACATGGTATGAAGCTTATGAACAATTTAATTTACATTGTATATTGGATGATAATCCAAAAGAAGGGGACGATGACAGATATATAGATGTATTTAAAGTTTTAGATATATTTTCAGATCCTGAAATAAGTGATCCTAAATTAAGTAACATAGAGCGTTTTCAAAAATTAGCTACATCTCAAAGAGAGAAAGGTAATGCAGCTCTTATGGAAAGTTTTACAAATATGGCGGATCAAACACAAGCTGTACTAGATGCTCTCGATAATAGGAAACCTAGTAACAATAATGGTTTTAAATTTGACTCTAGTATTTTTGACCATGTTCAACAAAATTTTAATCTAGATGATTACCTATCTGAAGAAGCAGATTCTGGTAAAGATAATAGTCGATTACTTTCTTTTCAGAATTTAGCTATGGATCAAGAAAAAGAAGGTAACCAAGAATTTACCGGTATATTTACTCAATTAGCTGATCAAACAGTCGCTGTAATAAAGGAACTTGGTGTCGGCGTTAATTTAAAGGACGATGAGGAGAGCTATAGTTTATGAGCTTCTAATGTAAGTGATAAAATCTTATTCACTATCGTTATCAGCTGATTTATTGCTTAGCCTAGCTATATTTTCTTTCGCCTGTAATACAATCTCCTGAACTTTGCGCTCGAATACTTCACGTGGAGGTAATTCAGTCCAATATTCCGCTACATGAATACCGCTATTTAGAAGGTCCATAAGCTGAACTTGAGAATGAGATTTTTCAGTACAAAGTATAATACCTATTGGAGCTTCTTCTCCAGGCAACGTCTCATGTTCTTTAAGATAATTTAAGTAGAATTCCATTTGCCCTTTATATTCTGGCTTAAACTTACCTTTCTTAAGTTCCAAAACTATCATTCGCTTAAGCTTTCTGTTATAAAATAGTAAATCAATATAAAAATGATCGCCATCAACCGTAATTCTTTTTTGTCTTGCTAAAAAAGAAAATCCTGTACCTAATTCTAATAAGAACTTTCCAATTTCTTTTAAAATAGCGTTTTCTAACTCGTTCTCATAGAAATTATTTGGTAATTGAAGAAACTCTAATATATAGGGATCTTTAAGTAAAATATCCGGCTGCATCAACTCATCTGCTTGTTCTTTGCTTATTGAAGGTATTTTAAGAGCTGTTTTTGATTTTTGGCTAGCTAAAGTACGCTCATAAGACATAATATGTATATTATGTCTTAACTCTCTAACGCTCCACTTACTTTCAATTGCCATATATGCGTAAAAGTCTTGTTCTTCCTTAGTTTTTATCGCTAATAGTTCTACTATATGGCTCCAAGACAATTTTCCAGACACTGTCTGTAAAATTTCAAGACTTGGTATAAAACTATAAAATTGGATCATATAAAATAGATTTGCTTGGCTAAACCCCTTCCCATACTCACTAGCAAGAACTTTAGCTAGATTTTTTATAGTTTGAGTACCATATTCAGCCTTATTATCTTGTATAATTTCTTCCTTAATTCTTTTACCAATATGCCAATAAAGTATAGTCATTTGACTATTTATAAACCTAGAAATATTAGATTTTGATTGATTGATTAACAATCTAATTTCTTCTATAAAGATGTTATCTATTACTTTTAATTCACCCACTTAGATTCTCCTAAACCTATGAACTATTAAGTCACCAACTAAAGTTATTACCATTCATAGGTGATTTACTACATTTGCAAAAATTATATCATATTCTAGAGTTCCTACATCTTTTTTTATGCAAGTAATCTAAATTTCCATAAGCTTTCTACGTATTAAAAGATAGTACTTCAGTCTACAGAAGTTTAGGCTTGTTAATTTAAGTAGGGTGATAACTGTACTAATCACCCTATTACTGTTACTTCCCTATACCACTTGATTACTTTCTAATTATTCTTAGTTACCATCATAAACAACATAAGTCTCACATATTATATCGTAATATGCTTGTTTTTGAGGATGAAAGTATATAAAAAATTGCAAAAAAATGCTTAAGAATATTGCATAAATGCCCCACGACATATTAGCAATCACTGGTAATATTGGAAGTATATATAAAATATACCTAAACAAAGAACGCTTAAGAGATATTCTGGCTCCATTCATATCTATAATTTTTATTTTCTTTTTTCTCATACCTAAAGTAGCCTGTTTACCACCAGATAAGAGTAATATATCATATAATGCATGGATAGAACTACTGGCAATAGATAAAACAGTTACCATTAAAGAATCAGCATTTTGTAGATACTGACTAATAATATAACTGGCTAAACTTATAGGAGCAAGATATATCGTATCCCATAGTCCAGCACAAAATCTAGACCATAACCCCGCGTATATAAAATTATTAAAAGAAAGCTTATTTATTTTCATTGTTTTGCTCGTCTACAACATAATACTTATAAATATCAGATATGCATTTATAGCGCTCATGGACCGCTGTAGCCGCTTTATATGCTATGATCGCTCCATAGGTAGGCACTATTATACGAGGATCTCTCGTTGCAAGAACAGCGTCTGTAATGATCATTTCAGATACCGCTTCTACTTCATCACCTACTACTTTATCAAAAATACACGCACTAACCGGATGTGTTAATAATGTCTTAATAAAACCTTTTGGTTTGTTCTTTTCTTTCCAGCTTTTTATCATTTCCTCAGAGTTTAGGCGTTCTTGCTCCATCTTAGCTTTATACTCAGGTAAGTTTTCTTCTATTTCAATTTCTTTTTTCGCGTTCATTTTGTGCTCTTTCCACTCTTTATCAAATCTGGCATTCCTAATAGTTTCATCTTCGTTGGGTGATAGGTTTTCTAAATACCATATATTAGGCTTGTCACGAAAAGCAAAAATATCAGTTAGGAATTTAAAGTCTTGGTCTTCATCAGATGATATTTTTTTTAAATTGTTATACATCCTATTAAGTATGTAATTTTTGTCTGCATCAGAAAGCTCCATAGCTTCTGTTCTCTCTTCAACCTCATTATATAACTCCATTAAATGATCTGGCAATTTACTTTTTTGTAAATTTTTATCTTGCTCTTTTTGTTTTTCTTTCTCAGGTATTCCATCTGGGCTAATTATGTCTTCATTATTTTTTGTTTTTTGCAAATCATCTACCTGATCTATCTTTAATATTTCTCCTCCTGCTTTTAATAAACTGTCTATAGATTCTAAAACATCTCCTATGGAACCTTCAATGTTTCCTACGATTCTTTCAGCTATGCCAGAAGGACCTCCGCTCCATGCTTTAGCAAATTCGTCTGAATTGACTCTTCTGAAGGTAGCGTCTAAGTACCAATTGCTTCCCTTTAGCTCCTCTAGGTTAGTTTTTCTACTGATACCAAGAAAAACACTCATAGCTTCATCAATTTCCTGATCACCAATTATTATAACGCCATTGCCAACTGCCCCAGGTACATCGCGTTTTTGGTCCTTTTCTCCTCCTGTAATTCTTGTGCCTACACCGAATGCGGCGTTGCCACTATCAACACCAAAGCCAGCGCCCCAACTTGTTGATTTATCCTTTAGGGTGGCGGTTTTAATACTTGCCGCTTCAACTTTTAAATTTCCATTGCTACTGTCAAGGTAAGCACCCTCCAAATAAATTAATTCACTAGACTTAACCAATAACATGTTTTTTCCAAAGAGACCGCTTCTACCATCTCTTGTAATTTCTGAATAAGCACCATTTTTTTGACCATATATACTACCTGAAGTGAGCTTGCCTTTTGATACACCTATACTGGCACTGAATGCTTTACCAGATTGACTGCTTGTATCTTGTTTACTCACAAGCTTTAATACATCAACAATAGCACTTAGTTCATTGGCTTCTATAGTAAGACCTCCTTCTACTTTGTCGGCATTTAGATTGAAAGCTCCACTCACAGTAATATGGTTAGTGTGCTGCCTAATGTCATGTATTTTAGCCCCATTGTAATTGATGGTGCCTCCACTACTAACGCCTCCAATAAGCCCAATTTGTCCACTAGCATCTCCATTATTTGACTTAACCATCTCTTCATCATAAGTAAAATGAGCAATAATTTCTTTTACATTAATAGTACAGTTTTTGGCTGTAAGGTCTAAGCCCTCCATATGCCAAGAAGTTCCATTTACTTCAAAATTATCGGCATTGATTATATTTGATAAGCCCCATTTCTTAAATACGCTCATATGGCTTATGCTAGCTTCTCCAAAAGCCCACACTCCTCCCTGCACTCCATTTCCATTTGCGATATTAGTGGCTTGCATAATGGCTTTTCGACCATTGGAAACAAAATTGATTGCAGATGTTAGAGCTGGATTACTGCCACCAACATTATTAGAAATAGCTTTCATAGAGTCGATAGTACTTCTAATGCTTTCTTGAAAACCTATTTTTATTCCATATTCAATATCTATTTGGGTTTGTTGGTAAAAACCAATAAGCATAGGCGATTCGTTAACAATTTCTTTAGCATTAATGCTAATGTTTTTTCCTGCTAAGATGCCTCCTGATAATACCAATTTATCCGTTTTAATTTTAAGTTTATTAACAAATGCACCTGCATAAAAAGCTTTTTCAAAATAATTTTCACTTTTTACATACTTATAATAGTCAGATACTCCTAACACCAATTCTCCAGACTTAGATGAAGCAAAGAACCTCATCCCTTGCTCCTTTACTTCAAATGCACTAAAATGTTTGCCAATAGCTGCTTTAAATGTAATGCTTTTGGCTTCTAACTCCATGTCTTCTCCCATTAAATAACTTCCTGAAAATAGAATCTCATTTTCTGAGAAAGCATAGCCTTTATCTGCAATTATGAGTGTTGCTCCATGAAAGTAATCATCGCTATCATAAGCTTTGCTGATTTTGGGGGGCTTAAAACTAAGAAAATTTCTTTTATTGCTATTAGTTTTTTGTTCTTCACTCGTTAAGGCTAGCGCTTCAAAAGTATATTGATTAGCGTATCCATTGAAAGTTTGAGTTTCAATAAAAGCTCCTCTAGCGTATAATTTGCCTTCTAATTCTAAACTTATATTTTCACTTCTTATAACGGTAATGTATGCTTGCTCTCCTGTTTTAGAGCCCCATTCATGACTGGATTTGCCCCGCCAATTAGGTTTTCCAATCCACTCCCAGTTTCGTATATGAGTTGCTTTCTCTGAAACTAGTTCTAAATTTTTAAGTTGCATAATTATGTTTTTAGAAAAAATTTCAGTGCTCTCTAAACGTAAATTAGGTGCTTTTATAATTAACTGATTTGTTTTTATTATTGGCTGTTCTATACATTCATCATAATAATTATTTTTTGTTCTAGCTATATCCTCATTTCTTGTTGTACTCGTTTTCTCAGAAGCAAATGTAAGATCATTCTCGCAATCTAGTAATAAAGTCCCAGAAAGTTTAATAGACATTACTTTCTGTAAGTGAATTATTCTAGCTTTAATACCAAGATTAGCTCCAGTAATCAATTTAGGTAAATATACTTGGTCAGCTATTATAAGCTTAGCGCTACTTTGTGAATTAGTTTCTTTAATTATAAGTTTTTCTGCATATACTGATAGAATGTTGACATTAAAATCAGACAATAACGTAACCTGACTTACTGGTTCTATTTTACCATTAATCCAATGACCTTTTATCCATAAATCGCCATCAGACCAAATATCTAATCTTTCAGGATAGGACGGATATGGCCTTGCATCCCATGTCCATAGAAACATATTTTGCACTATTTCACTCTTGCTTTGCCAATATTCTAAAGTGGCACGAATAGCGCGCATTTGAATAGCAAAATTAACACTTTCACTTGAGTACTTAGGGGCACCTCCGTCTTTAGCCTCAGGATTCCAGAAAACATTAGGTTGATTTGTAGCCATACTGATTGATGGGAAACCAAATTCTGTGAACCATATGGGTTTCATTTTTGGTTCCCATAAACTTTGTATACCACTTCTTGTATGGTTATTGCTCCACCAATGTTCTATTTGTTTTAAGCCCCATTCAGGAGCAAGGGCTTTGTTGCGGCCGTTTCCATCATAATAAAAATCCCATAATTCTCCAGATTCCCAGCCTAGTTTGATATCCTCAAAATATATATTTCCTTTTGTCTTATTTGTAAGGGGAAAATAAGCATCTATGCCAACTACATCTATATAATCAGACGCCCATAGAGGATCAAGGTGATAGAATCCTTCTTCGTGATGATGGTATTCTGACCAGTCCGCCGCATAGGTAACAATAACTTCTTTACCAAGTATAGATTTGACTTGTTTTGCTAATTCTATTAGCTCCACTACCACTGGGTACCGTTTTACGTCAGGATATTGGAACCTTACATCTATTACTGAAGTTAGTTCTTTGAATTCAGAACCAATAACAAAGGCGTCGATCTTTCCCTTTAATAAATTAGCGTAATGTATAATAAATTTATTATACCCAGTATCACTAACAAAAAATTCATGGATTTTACTAACATTATTACAAAAAATATGTCCACGCCACGGCTTTTTAGGTGAGTCCATGAGGACCATGGGGTAAAGCATTATCTTGTAACCATTATCATGAAGACTATCAATATAGCGCTCTAAACTTTCATCGTTGATTGTTCCTCCATAATTAGGTCTACCTTTTTTATCAACAGATATTAAATGTGCCTTTGCTCTATCATATTGAGCTACATGCCAATTATCTAGTATTTTTTTGTCTCTGTGTTCCACAGCAGGTAAGATATCTATGTTTTCCATGTCTAGTTGTGATATATCATATGGTCGTTGGCAAGCACTTCTTTTGTGAGCAAAATCACACACTACTTTCTGTTTATTTACACCAAACCATGATACCACAGGCGCTACCCATTTAACGTTAGGGCAGCTTTTTTTCAAAGATTTTATATTATAAAGAGTATCTGCGATATGTTCTGGATTATTTGCATTCATTGCTTTGCCAGTATCTGCAAAAATTCTTTTCTCTTCTTCTAAAGGGGTTAGAATAGTTTTAGTTACGCCGTTCTTTGAGCCTAAAGGTCCACCTTCAACTATATAGGTTATTTCTTTAACCATCTTATGTTCATAAAAATTATGAATCTTAGTATCGTAAACATACTCTCCAGAACCTGGAATAATATTCACCCCCTGAAGCATTTTTTGTACTGACAACATGTCATCTGAGGGTAAGATGCTAATTTCCGCTCGCTTTGTTACTGCAGGCAAAGAAGTTGTAATAGCTTCTGAGCTTTGAATGGTAAAGTATTCCACTTCCAAAGCAGGTTGTTTTGTCAATGCTACGTTTATTAAGTTAAGTGTTGTAATATGTAAAGTAGAAAAGTGATTTACTATTTCAATATTACATTGACTTAAGGATATTATATCAACGGTTTTTAAATTTAATCCAGATCCTTCAATAAAGAATATATCAAGTAATATTGTTGTAGCAGAATCGGCATTAACTATATTAATCACGACTTCTGTATCTGTAATATTATTTAAATTTAGAGGAATAGTAGCAACCTGATTTAAAATATAATCACTAACTTCGAGGTCTATGGTAGTGCTCATATTTTGTAACTCTCCTATATCAATTAAATAGAAGCTTCTTGTAACTTAAGAAAGTCAAAGTGTTTTTCTTATTTTATTACATTCTTATTGAATTTGTTCTAAAGCTCATTTGCTTGATCATCGATTTCTCCTATAACCTCAGTTTCAACCATAACTTTACCAATTTTCCCATTAACCATATGGCTAAATGACCATTTATTACAGTCAAACCAAACATTACATTTGTTAGGAAAATCTGGATATGGCCTTGCATCCCATCCTTTTAAATAATGTCTAGGGATTAAATTTGGATAGTTAGGCAATTTATTTATTTTTTCTAGGAAGTATTCAGTAGCGGCAATTGCAAGTGATTGCGCAGCTATGTTGCTGTTTTCTGTCCCTTCTTGATGAGGAGCTTTGGTGGTTCCATCCACAGATGCAAAACCATATTCAGTAAACCAAATAGGTTTTAATTTAGGGCTCCATTCAGTCGTAGAGCCGTTGGGGTTGTAGTGTGTGCTATCCCACCAATATGCAAAATTTTTCCAAGCCCAAGTTTCTTCTTCGAACTCAACTTTATTGTTGCCAGATTTATAGTAATCATAGCCTTCTCCACTAAAAAAACCACGTGCTATTTTTGCAAAAGTAATTTGGTCTTGCGGTAAATCACTCAGTGGAAAATAAGCACTTATGCCAACAGCATCAATATTAGAGTCACTCCAAAGTGAATCTAGGTTATAAAATCCTTCTGCTGTATGATGATATTCATCTCCCCAGTTAGCGCTGTATGTAAGTTTTACCTCTTGACCAACAATTTGCTTAACTTCGGCCGCCAGCTTTTTTAATTGTTCTACGCCTGGAAATCTGAGCATTTTAGGGTCTTCTGAAACGGTCACGCTAGCGGAGGTAAGACCTTTAAGCTCATGGCCAATGACAAAACTGTCAATTAGATTTTTTAGCTTTATACCGTTATGTTCAAGATTAGCATAGTGAATAATAAATTTATTATAACCACGATCTCCTTTAAAAAAATGATTTATTTCGTCTGTGGTTCTATCTTTATTGCTTGGTTTTATATCGCCATGCCATGGTTTTTTTAGGCTGTTATCATCCACCATAATTAGAGGAGTTAGAGTAATTTTATAGTTTTTATTTTTAAGAAATTCACATAACTCAACTATACTTCCATCAGTTGGAGTACCGCCATAGGTGATTTTGCCGTCACTAAAACGTAAAACCTCTTCTGCATTTTCTCTAGTGTAATCCGAAACTTTCCAATCAAGAGGGTTTTTTTTATTCTCAATCTTAGGTATAATGCGCGCTATACCCGCATCGACTGACGTAGCAAACCAACATATTCTAATTGCAATATACCTTAAGTTAGGCATTACTTCTTTAAGTTGCTCAAGGGATAATAAAACGTCTGGTATCTTTTTATCGTTATGAATGTTGGCAGCAACATTATCATTGTATAAAATGGGCTTTATCTCATAAAGATATTCTCCCATACCAAACTCTAGGGTAATCGCTTGAATAGAATGGGCTGGATTAGTTGTTGTCATTTTTTATCTCCAAACAAAAAAAATAAACAAAGATCTATTGTTAGTAGTAAATAATAGAGGTATGTAAACAAAATTATTAAAAAATACTTCGCCCATATAATAGCGTTTAGCTTTTACTGAGGCATGAAGTTTATTTAGATGATTGTGATAAAGGTCAACAAATGGAAATATAGAATCTTTCTCCAGATAAATTTTTAAAACTATGGTAATCACTGCGCACAAAAGCCATTAAAATCTTAGAAAAATACCTTTAATCATTTTAGGCAATTCTACTGGCATCCATTTATTAACACTCATTTATCTATTCTTATAGTGGAAATATGAAACAAAATTGATTTTTATGGTCTTTTGGTAGGTTATAATAAAAAAATTAGAGTTACAATATATTTTTTATTAAGATAGTTTAATTATAAAAACATTGCATTTTTGGAAAGTATCCGCACTTCTAGCCGAGATATTTTCATATTTTGCGAATGATAAATGTTATAATGTACTTACCTTAGATTAAACATAAAAGATAGTAATTCATCAAATCGATTATTATTGAAAAGATTTCTAATAAAACAAATCACAGCATTTTTTGCTAGGCTCTTTGTATGAAATTGACACAACCACACTAAGCCTTAAGAAATCCAGCCATTGAGATTAGGATCTTTATCAAATCTTGAAAAGAGACGCCTAAAATGCTTGAAATTTCATAACTTAAGATAGTTTACTTACGCCATGCGGAGTTTTATCCCAATAGAATGGCCGTTTGAATATTTCTAATGCGGCTCTTACAGCGGAAACTGAAAGAAGCAAGTAATATAAGGGAGTTACAAAAACTATAGAATTAAAGTTAGGCCATTTATTGGTATAAATAATGAGTAAGCTATAACCTATAGGTAAGGCAGTACCTAGACAAATATTCAGCTGCCATAATAAATTTAGTTGGTAATTATCCGTAAAAAAATGAAGAGCTATATAAATTGGTAAAAGAGGATAAGCAATATTAGGTAGGAATAGTGTCAGATACAGGCCTAACTTTTCTTTTAAGGATAAATTATTGTTTTTCTTAAGATGAAGTATACTAGTTAATATATGTCCCTTGATCCATCTTGACCTCTGAACTATCCAACAACGTAAATGTATTGGAGCTTCTTCCAAAGTGGAGCTATTGATTAGTTCAGTACGGTAACCATGTTGATATATCCGAATTCCTAAATCAGCATCCTCAGTAACATTAAAGGCATCCCAACCACCTAAATCTTCTAGCTGCTCTTTGATAAAGTGATTGCTTGTGCCTCCTAAAGGAATAGGCATGCCAAGTTTATGTAGTCCAACCAAAATATAACCGAACAATAACGCATAATCTAAAGCAAAAAGCTTGGTTAGTATATTCTCTTTTTGGTTATAGAATCCTAGCTTTGCCTGGATGCATATCACTTCTTTCTCTGCGTTAGCAAACTTAGCCACTACTTGTTTTAATTGCTGTGGATGAGGTCTGTCTTCGGCATCAAAAATAGTGATGTATTTTCCTTTCGCGGACTGTAAAGCATAGTTACAAGCTTTGGGTTTAGTGCGTGGATGAGAAATAGGTATTTTGACTACCTCAATATATTTAGGTAAACTTACCTTCTTAACTGCTTGTAAAGTTTGAATATCATCTGCTTCAATTAGCAACTTTACGTCAAGAAGATTAGATGGATAATCTATCTGTTTAATAGATTCGATTAGGCTTTCTAATACTTTATCCTCGTGGTATAGAGGTAATAATATGCTGTAAACTGGCAATTCATCAGGAATTTTTAGTCTTTTTTCTTTTTTGTTGTTGTTCGCTCCAATAACAATTAAAGCTAGTTTAAACAGTTGCACTGTAAGGTACAAAATACTTAAGAGAGTAAACACACTTATCATGCTGGTTTTAGGAAATGTAATAATCGTTGCTAATACCAGCGCTATAGTTGCATAAATAGCAATTCTAGAAATGCTCCTAATATTGCTGAGTTTTTCTAGAAATAGTCTCATTGAATACTCTGGATATTTTTCTTCTAACCCATGAATTGACTTATGTAAGTTACTTTGTTCTGTGTTTTTACCCATCACGTTATTAGTGTCACCCTCTATATATAAATTAAATTTGGAATAAATCAATCTACCTAATTCTAACTAAAATATCAATTACTTCTTGAGGTAGTCCTGTTCGCGCAAGTAATTGAATGGACGCCTAGGTTAGCCTAACTTTTACTTAGTTCGTTAAAGTTAGGCCAAATTAGGCAATAGGTTGACTGATAATACTAGTGAATAACTTTTATCGATTAGGATCAGTATGTCATACTAACTTTAATAGGGTGATAAACAACTGTACTAATCATGCTATTCATTTTCAGTGTTATTTACGCCTAAAAACTCAATATCATTGATACCAATGTCATAAACACTATAAAATACCTTTGTTGTTATATCAGTAATTACAACGCTATTGATAAATGTTAAAATTTTTGTTAAAGCATTACCGGGGGTCATGTATGTTGAAACAGCGCCTAGGAAAAGATCTGTAGCTATACGTAAACTATTTTGGCTATTAGTTTCTTCACTAAATAGATTATGTTTGGATAAACACTGTGCTGCTCCCGAAATTAATCCGCTCGCAATAAAATATGGGGACATTAATGAAATCCCAGCTGCTAGACCATTTCCAAACTCTGGAATACAGATTTTAAATAAACTTATTAAATCAGTGGGTTGTTGGTAAGTTGGTCTTTCATGAAGTATTTCTATGGTTATAAGGCTAGCATAATAAGAACCAGATTCTAGCATCTGTCCTAAAATCAAAGGATGATCTGGAGTATCAACATTTATTTTGATTGCTCCTAAGGTTAAATCTAATAACCCTTTAACTTCTGATGAAAAATTAATATTTGGTATACTAATACCAAATATTTTAAAGAAGTAAACGATAGTAGAAAAAAACCTTAATCCCTGTTGTGCTGAAAAAGCTAAAACAGAATAATCGATATTATTTGCATTTCTAATATCGTCTTCAATAGTAACTAAGCTACTATGAGAATCTATAGATTCTTGACCTATTAACAGCAAATTACTACTAAATTTTTCCAGTGCTATTAGATTGCCAGGAGCATCTGCGGCCATAATACAAAGGGGAGCGAACAGCACATGCTCAGTTATAGTTATAACATTTTGTGCTGGACTACCATCAGTATCTGAATCTCTTAATTTGTATTGTCCTTTATATATAGTCCAATCATCATTTATGGTTCTATGAGGAGGTTTTAATATCCATGTTTGATCTGTAGGTGTACTAATAATATTGTATACCTTTGTCAAATCTATAACAATTTTGTTTAATTCTTTAATATATTTCCGGTTAGTAATAGTTTCTATATCACAATTTTCTAAAGATGAACCATCTTGAACTGGCTCTAATAAATCTATCAAATCTGCTTTTTTTATTCCTGATATTTGAGTACGGATTTTTGAACATTGAAATATTTTATCAGATAAACTCATTAAAAATTCCCAATGGTTCTTAGGAAAACTAATAGGTTTTAAAAATTCAGTAATATAACCATTATGAGGATCAAATCCTGGTTTTAGACCTTCTGGACGATTTGTGGGTCCAACAAAAAGGTTCCATGGAGCCCATACTACTGCAATCGCAGTAAGTCTACCATCTTCATAATTATATTCTTGAGGAAGAAGTTTTACTAACCAATCATATAAAATTTTACTTTCTTGGGCCAACATCCATAAAAATTCCATATCTCCCTTTCCTATGATATGGTGATATGACAATTCAGGTAATCTTCTATCACGTCCTTCATTTACACCAGGATATCCATGGGGCTGCATACTAAGAATTTTCTCAAATTTAATATTATGCATTAATTTATCTGGATCAACTGATAATGTATCGCTAATCATTTCATCTATCAGTAGTGAATATCCATATATACTTACGGAGCTTTCAAGATTATCATGACTTATAATTCTATGATAACCGCTTCTATCATATAGACTCTGTAGAATAGTACTTGAACTATAAATATCCTTCAGCCAATTAGCAGTTGTTTTATCAATTAGTATATCTTTTACTTTTCCGGCAGCAGTTCTATCTTTTCCTATTGAATGTAGAGCAATAATTTTACCATCTCCATCAACATAAACTCCACCTGAAGATCCTTTTTTAGTATCATGATAGCCATAAGCTTCAAACATATGATAACTGGATTGATCTATTCTGTGTGAAGACACCTTCTTAGGGCCACCTAAAGGATGATGAAAAAAGAACATTTGTTCTTGTGCGGTATTAGAAAGTTCTAATCTAATAGGTTTAAAGCCTTCTATAAAGGTATCTAACTGAATAATCGCATAATCAAGCTCTACACTTTCTTCTACTTTTTCAGAAATAATCACGATATCTCCGAAATGCATTATTTCATTTTGAGCCTTCTGATAATTAGTCTTCACAACAATTTCGCTAAAATTTTCTCCCGGAACACAATGTCTAGCTGTTAATACAAGTGAGGGATGAATTAATACACCTGTACCAAAGGCTTCGCCTCTTCCATAAGAGATAGCCACTATGTTTGTTTCTATTGACTTAATTATATCTAGTTCTGTTTGGCTAAGTTGATAATCTTTTAATTTATCAATGATATGAGTTTCAGAAAAACTAATACTATTTATAACATCTCCAAAAGGAGCGTGCTTTATTTTGCTACTAAACATCTCTGGATCACTTGCGGTAAATGAACAAAATTCTTCCTCAAAATCATGTTTATCATAAAAACTTAAATAACCACTTAGATCTATCTCATCTTCTTCAGATTTTATAACAACTGAAGAAGATTTTTTATTGTATTCTTTCATGAAATCTTTCTTAAGATGATTCCAAGACAAATTTACTACATCATTTCGGTTTCTTTCTACAAAAGCGACTATATATTCATATGGAATAGTAGGATTATCAATTTCATCATGTGTAGCTTTTGCTTGCCTTAAAATTGTATCATCAATACCATATCTATAAGCATATTCAACTAATTCAAATACTCTATTAAGTGGGTCTTTTTCATGTATTTGATGAAACATATTCCTCTTTGCCTTATATTATAATTTGTTCAATAGCAGACCTTACTTCTATTAAGCTAAAAATGCTTCTGCTGATTAGAATGTTAATTAATCAGCTAATTGCAAAGCGATTAAACTGATTAATTTCATCTATAGTGAGATTTACTTTACTGCTATAAATATTTTGATATAAAAAATTTAGTTCTTCTTCTCTATCTAGTGCGCTTACTTCAATATACCATGCTTTTGGCTTATTATTATTTCCATCGTTCCATCTGTAGCCTCTAGCTTTAAGTATATCTTTAGTATTGAATGGACTGTTAGTTGCCCATATTATATAAGATTTTTCTTCTACATTATTAAGTAAGGCTTTAAATGCTAGTTCGTTTGAAATAGGAAGTATTTGAGTAAGTAAATGAATTCCTACTAAGCAATCCACTTCAGCCCTATGAGCATCATAAAAGAAGCCAAATTTGTAAGCTAAATATTCTAATTTCACGCTAGATATATTTTCTTGTTTCCAAGGAACCTGAGTACAACTACAGCCCCAAGCTTTTTGCTTAAAGATAGGTAATATTTTTTCGATAAATTTTCGGTCGAAGCTTGCGTTATGAGCTATTATAAGGGAGGCTGGTTGAATTATTGCTTCAACTTTATTATGATCAATAGCTTGGTCTTTAACCATATTATCAGTAATCCCCGTTAGTACGGTGATCTGTTCATTAAGTGGCGCACCAGGGTCCTGAAAACTACAATAACTACCTAGTATTTTAAAAATCTTTCCATCTTGACTATATTCGAATGCTACTAAGGCTAACTCAATAATTTTATCGTTCTGATAATCTAATCCTGTTGTTTCGATGTCTAGATAGACGCCTATGAGCTTCTCCTCTTGGGTATCATGGTGATACTGCTGAACTGGTACAAAGCGTCTTAGTACTTGATAATCACTATTCTGAGCTAAATATTCAGCGGCTTCATCTAATGTTTTAGATATATCCATTTGATCAATTGTCATAATAATCTTTCCGGGGTACAAAGATTTTAAAAGCAACAGCAAATCCATTACTAGCAAGTTATAATCAAAATATTACATATATGAATAGTACTTACAAGTATTACATAACTTATGTTATTTATTTGCGTAAATTCTTTTTATTTTTTCTCCAGTTTTCAGGATCATCAAATTTACCTGCCCAAATACCAACTTTATTTGCTTTTGCTTCCATCTCTTCTTTAATAAAAGATTTATCATATTTCGTGTAAGCTAGTGCATTTCCACTTCTCACCATCTCACTATTCAAATTAAGTTTTCCAATATAACAATATGCTAATTGACGTTGGTACCTATCTACACCTTCATTACTACACTTAACTGGTTGTTGGTCAATTAAGCTAATTAAATAATCCTTGGCCATTTGCCCACATTTATACAACTGATTAGATCTATTATCTCTACATTCTTGTTTTAATTCAGGGGCATCAATACCCTGTAATCTAATACTTAAAACACCAAAAGCAAGCGAATCTCCATCAATCACTCTGATCTCATTATTGTAGAGCTCTTGTAGTTTAGGATTATTATCAATATAATACTGACCACAGAAAAAAATCACTAATAAAAGAGCTATAAGACTAGGCTTCTTAAAGTACAGCTTTAGGCTTCTTTTTAGGTTTGTTGTTTTCTTGCCTCTCATTAAATTTCTATTCCTTGATGTTGACTCATTTGCCTTTGCATTACTTGTTGACGCTGCTGATGCTGTTCAAGATTGTGACCTTCTTGCTCAATTCTGGTCTTAAATGCAACTTTGATCATATTGATTGAATGATTATGATCATTATTATTGAGGTCATGCTGAGACATTTCTTGATGTTCTTCATGTCTAGCTCTATTAAGGTTTGAATAATTGCTCACATTTTCAATACCGTTACCTTGATTATAATGATGCTCTATAATCTCAGATGCTAATGCTAAGCTTAAGCTCGGTAAATCAGCTTTAGTTAAGCTTAGCTTGTAGTTATGATTATGCTCATCTATTATCGCTTCTGAACTCTCCATCGCAATCTTTGTTGCTTTTATTAACACCTCTTTAGGAGCCATTTGGTGTATTTGAGCTAAATCATGCTGGATCTGATTGCTAATTGTTTCCGATGTAGCTTCTGCGGATAAACTTAGGCTTTTAATGTTGTTATCAACTAGTTTCCTTGCTTCCAAATCAAGTAGCATTCCATCTAGATTAGACAAAACTGCTTTTGTCTGTAATTTGTCTCTAAGTAGAATTTGCTCAAAATGAAGTTGGTATTTTATCGCCTGCTTGTTTAACATATATTCGCCAAGAGACTTAAATTCTTTGCTATCTATATCAGTATTAGAATAGTTTTTCCAATCTTGTAGAGTTTTATTTATCCTAACATTATCTGCGATTCCTTTTGCTTCATATAATGCTCCGGTAATTTGATGCTGTCTTACATCTTCAGGGAGTTTATCCGCTAAATCCCATTTTTCAGGTAAGAACTCTATTTTTGAAGTGTCAATAACTTGAACTTTAGCAATATTTTTGCTCTCTAATAGAG
>CAZJZY010000010.1:0-734 GCA_964550685.1 uncultured Rickettsiales bacterium
CGAATCTCTTAGGACGCGCCAACAAATCCAAGGCTTTTAGAAGTTTAGATAAAAATCTCAAAAGAAAAAGTGACCAATAAGTGACCACTAGGATCAATTTCGATTTGACGAAAGACTTGAGAGAAATGCTTAATGATGTTATTTTGTAATTAACTGTAATAAATGTTATTTCAATGTCAAAATGACCGAACTTGAACTACCAGAATCTCCTTATGTTTTAGAAACTGCTAATTTGCGTCAAGCTGTTGAGTGGATAGCTTATGGTCTTAAACCTATTCCAAAAGAATATGAAGAAGTGCTTAGAAAGGTAGAAGAAATACAAAATTCTGATAAAAAAGAAATAGATCATGCTAAAAGGCTTTTAGTTCTTGCTTTAATAGAGGATAGGCTTTTTGCACATGGAGAAATGATAAGCGGAGATAGTTACCATAATTTTCAACATCCTCGCTGGCATGCATTATATCGAAACAACTGGGATTTTAATCATATTCAGTGGGATAAAAATGAAATATTCTGCCCGAGAGGCAAAAATAATACCTTGGGTAATACTACTTATGGCAACATTACTTTTAAATTTAATGATTTATTTCATGAATTTCCAAAATTTTCAGGTATTCCTACAATAAGAGAATTGCTAAACAAATATGATGAGGAAAATAATAAACCTGATTCAAAAATTGATATTAGACCTAATTATCTTAGTCTGTATATGAAACTTCTTGATTTAGCAGTTA
>CAZJZY010000010.1:744-2306 GCA_964550685.1 uncultured Rickettsiales bacterium
ACAAACCAACCTGCTACCAAAATACTTGTCGATTGGTTTTTCAATAAATTAAAAGAAATGCCAGGTGAAATGTATTTATCTATGACGAAGGCGAAAATGTTAGCAACTTTTGTAAGAGAGCCTGAAGCTCAGAAAGGTGGCTTAAAAAAATTAAACATAGCAAATAACTCTAAATAATAACTTTTTTACTCTTAAGCATCATACCCACCTAATTCCATATTTTTCAATAGATTCAAGCCGCATTTTTATCCTATTTTAAAGGGTCTTACCCTTTCGGATCTAATTCTTTGGAGGTTTTTTAAAGTTTCCAGCACATGCTATGTTTCTAATTGTTATTAACCTGTAACGATGAGGACTTAAATGCAAGATAAAACTAATAACAATTTTAAATATATTCTTTTAGACACAACCCAAACAGCTAAGTTACTTAATTGTACTAGACGTAAGCTTGAATCAGACCGGATTAAGGGTGGAGGAATTCGCTTTATTAAGCTTGGCAAATGTGTTCGTTATGATTTACGCGATATTGAAAATTATATTCAAGCTAACACGGTAAATTCAACTTCTCAAGAGAGAGGTTAGCAATGAGCTTAGAGAATTATATTAAGAACAAGCACGCGCTTTGTTATGTTTATCCAGAAAAGAAAAAAGATAGTGGAGATATAAAATCTATTAATTCGATTAAAGAAGCCAAAGAATTAATTGCTAGTATAAATAACAAAAATGATACTGGAGAGAAACTTTGGTTATCTTCACCTTTTGATATAGAAGCCTATTTTTGTGATGAGAATGATACAAATTATGGGCTTTTACTTTCTTGGGAAACTTTGAAAACAAAGAAGAAGCATAAGTGGTATATGCCAGCGGGTTTACTTGCAGGAGATGGAAAAGAAATTCTCAATAAATTTTTATCTGAAGGAATTGAGATTAATTATAGTAAAAAAGCCAAAGAAAAATTGCTTAGCTATATTTCTATGAATTCACCATCACAAAAATTTACTTTGGTTGAAAGAGCTGGTTGGTATAAGCAGCAGTTTGTTTTACCTGATCAGGTATATCCTAAAGATAAACATGAAGAATTGGTATTGAAATCTAATCATGAACTAGAAAGACAATTTGAAGCTTTAGGTACTTTAGAAGAATGGCAAACCCATATCGCAAAATACGCTAAAAATAACACTCGTCTTATTTTAGCTCTATCTTGTAGCTTTGCTGCTCCATTACTTAAACTCTTAAATGAAGAAAGTGGCGCAATTCATCTGAGTGGAAATAGTTCACTTGGTAAAACTACTGCTTTACAGGTGGCAGCAAGCGTATGGGGATCCGCTAGCTTTATCAAACAATGGAGGGTTACTTGCAATGCCTTAGAAGTTGTTGCGCAAAATCATAATGATTGTTTATTACCTCTAGATGAGCTTGCTCAAGCAGATAGTAAAGCAGTTAGCGATATGGTTTATATGCTAGCTAACAATCAAGGCAAGAGAAGATTAAAGAGCGATATCAGCATAAAGAATACTCATAATTGGGTGACTCTAATTTTATCCACTGGAGAAATTGATATT
>CAZJZY010000010.1:2316-25673 GCA_964550685.1 uncultured Rickettsiales bacterium
GGTATGGAAGTAAGATTTGTCACTATTCCTGCTAATTGTAATAGTGGGTATGGAATATTCGAAGATTTACACGGATTTAAAACCGGTGAAGCTTTATCAAGACATTTAAAAGATGCTTGTAACAAATATTATGGCACTGCAATTGCCAAATATCTTGAATGTTTAACTAAAGATATTG
Source organism: uncultured Rickettsiales bacterium (assembly GCA_964550685.1). Taxonomy (GTDB): domain Bacteria; phylum Pseudomonadota; class Alphaproteobacteria; order Rickettsiales; family CANDYO01; genus CANDYO01. The sequence continues at coordinate 2,495 of CAZJZY010000010.1, forward strand.
ATTCAGCAACTACTCAAGTAAAACAAATTCAACAAGAATTTAAAAGAAAATATTTACCAGAAACAGCCAGTGGTCAAGTAGCTAGAGTTGCTAATCGTTTTGGACTAATCGCTGCAGCTGGAGAATTAGCAATCAAGTTTGGTATTTTACCTTCCTTAAATCAAGAAGATGTAATTGAAGCTATAGCTAAATGTTTTAAAGCTTGGGTTTATGAAAGAGGCAATGTTCAAGACCTAGAGCAAAAGACTGCCATTGCTCAAGTTAAAGCTTTCTTAGAAAAATATGGTGAGAGTAGATTTATCAATATAGGAGAGAGTTCTCTGGTTAAACCAATTGACCGTGCTGGATATAGACAAAGAATTGATGGAGTGTTCCATTACTATATCTTACCTGAAGTTTACAAAAATGAAGTATGTAGAGGTTTAAATTATAAACAGGTAAGTCAATATTTAATCCAAAGAAAATTGCTGGTAACTGATAATCAAGGCCGAAGTGTTGAATCTAGGTATTTTCCTGATATTGGCAAGATCAGAGTTTACCATCTAACAGGAGAAATATTGGCTTAAAATGGTACGCGTGGTACGCAAGAAGTTTTGCTTTTGTATTCAAATACGTTCCAAAGAAATCTAGTAGAATTAAGGGGTTAAGAGTAATGGTACGCATGGTACGCGTGGTACGCACAAAAAATAAAGATTTTTAGAAATTTAAAATTTAAGCAGAAAAAAATGAAAAATCTAAAAACATATAAAAATTCTGCGTACTATGCGTACCAAACACAGAAACATGATTGTAAACAAGGATTTACAATAGGTTTTATAGTACGCAAATAGGGAGAAATATTAGTATTTCCTGCGTACCATGCGTACGAAAAATTTAAAGAACGATAAATATAACAAATAAGAGAGAAATTATGAAAAAGACCAATTTTTTATTAACAATGACAAACCCAGAAAAACAAGCATTACAAAAAATAGCTAACCAGTTTGGCTATAGTTTAAGTGAGTATATGCGTAAGAAACTATTCAACGAGAATATTGATTTAGCCGATGACCATGAACGATACATTAGTGCACCAATTGATAAGCATAATATTTTAAGCATGACTGTTCTTTATAAATTATTTTATAGCCAACAAGAAATATTATCCAAATTAAATTTTGATGCAGAAGGATTGAAAGAAATTGAACAAAAATCTTTACAGTATGCTAGAGCCCAAAGAGAAAAACATGGCTATAAAATTATCGAGAAACAATATGAATAATCAAAATAATAAGTTATACGTTGGAAGAACAATTATTCTAGTGAGTAAACTCATCTTAGGCCTGAGCTTAGCGTCAATTATTTATAGTTTTTATCAATATATCTCTATTGCAGATATCAAAATAACTATAGCCTTTTTTGAAGCTAAATTGATGAGTCTATTTAGCAGCTTCTATAAAGTAGCTTATACCAATAAATCAGGAATTAGAGTCGAAGAATATATTCCATTATTCTTGAATAATTCGTATGTATCTTATTGCTTAAGTAAATATAAGCTAGCTTTATATGATGGGATATATTTAGCGTTATTTATGTCGTTAACGATTATAGTGATGATTTGTTATTTTCGGTCAGAAATCACTACAATAATAGGCGAGTTCAAGTATCAATTATTAAAAGAAAAGCAGCAAGATACAAAAAATAATCCAGAATATCTGCAACTAAAAGCCATTATCAAAAAACAAGATAATGATCCAATAGAATATAAAGATTTATAGAGGGAGTCATTTATTATGTTATCAACTCGTGTATTTAAAAGTTCTAGCGCAGCCGCAAACTACTATAGCCATGGTGATTATTATGGGAGTGAAAGACAAGGATGCTGGTTTGGATTAGGTGCTAAAGATTTTAATCTTTCTGGAGAATTTAATGCCAAAGATAATCAAAGCTTTATAGGTTTGCTTGAAGGCAAAATGCCAAATGGTCAGAAATTATTTAGAAAAACTAATGGCAAAGAGGAACATTGTCCAGGGGTAGATTTAACCTTTTCAGCACCTAAAAGCTTTTCCATTGAAATGTTGATTTATGCTACTGAAGAAAAAAAACAAAATTTAGAATTAGCTTTAAAAACTGCGGTTAATAATACGCTTAAATATATCGAAGAAAATAATTATGTAAAAATCAGGAAAGGCCATAATGGAGTTATAAAAGAACCAATCAATAAACTTACTTTTGCTAATTTTATGCATACTACTAATCGTAATGTTGAACCACAAGCGCATATTCATTGTTTGCTAGCAAATGCAGCCAAATGCGATGATGGTAAATTTAGAAGCATTGCCTTTGATGATATTTTAAAAAATAATAAATTCTTTGATCAAGTATTCCGTAACGAACTAGCAATGGAAACCAAGAAACTAGGCTATGAGATTACTCCTACTATTTTATCAGATGGAAGTAGCTCTTTTGAATTAAGCAAGATCCATCCAAAATTAATTGATGCTTTCTCTACTAGAAGAAAAGAAATTGAAGAATTATGTAAATTTTATAACGTTACTACCAAAGAAGGTAGGGACAAAATAGTTATTAACTCTCGCAAATCAAAATCTATCAGTTTGCAAGAAAATATAACCAAGGCATGGCATGAACTAGAACATAAAGTAAATCAAGAAATTATCAAAGAAGAAGCCACAAATGAGAAAGTTGTAGAAACATCCTCTTCTCATTCTCAGAATTTATTAAATTTAAAAGAACTAGTTCAGTTATGCATTGAAGATATAACTCAATAAAAGCTCTCAAATTATCAATGGGTAAGCACACAATTAGAGAAATTGACAATGAGATTAAAACTCAAGAAAACCAAGGATTATTAATTGAGCATAATAATCAATTTACCAGCAAAGCATTATTAACTCAAGAAAAGCAAATTCTAAAACATGCTCAAAACTCTTTAGGAAATGCCAAACCTCTGATAGAAGAAAAATATTTTAAGGCTCATTATGAAAAATTCATCAATAGATCTTTAAAACAAAATCCTGAATTTCAAATGAATAAACAGCAAGAGAAAGTTACAAAACATATATTAGCTTCTAAAGATAATATAATAACTGTCGTCGGTTTACCAGGGGTAGGTAAATCAACAGTATTAAATTCAGTTAGAGATATTGCCGATCATAAGCTAAACAAAATCATTCGTTTATTCCTAAAACATGAAGAATTTGTTGGAATGGCACCAACTGCTTCAGCTAGTAAAACATTAGGCAGCGCGGCTAAAATAGAGTCTAATACTATTCATAGCTTCATTGCAAAATATCAAGGTTATTTGGAAGGTAGAGGCACCAAAGAATCACTAAGCTATTTAAGTAAAGAATATAAAAATACAATTATATTTGTTGATGAAGCTTCTCTTATTTCTACCAATATCATGCATAAACTCACATCCTTACAAGATATGCTAAAATTTAGAATGGTTTTAGTGGGTGACCCTAAACAACTCTCCGCTGTAGAAGCTGGTAAACCATTTGAACAGATCTTATCGATAATTAAACCGATTGAATTAAAACAAATTGTAAGACAAAAAGAGCAAAGCCATAAGCAAGCAATAATTTCAGCAAGTGAAGGGAAGATAAAAGAAACTTTTGCTCTTTATGAAAAAGATATGTTTGAAAGCAATAACTTAAGCCAAGATGCAGTAAATGCTTATCTGAAGTGCGATAAAGAAAAACGTAATAATACTCTGCTAATTTCACCAACGAAAATTTTAAGAGATGCTATCAATAATCAGATAAGAACAGAGTTAAAAGAAGAAGGGTCTCTATCTGGCAAAGAAAAATCACATCATATCTTAAAGCCAAAAGACTTTAGTAAAGCTGAGATGAGATTTGTACAAAATTATAAGCAAGGTGATATTTTAAAGTTCAACAAATCCTACAAAAACAATATAGAAAAAAATGAACTTTTGCGAGTTAAAAAATGCAATAGTTTCACCAATAGCTTGATTTTAGCCAAAGGAAATGGCAAAGAAGTTTTATTTTATTTAAAGCCATCGATAGATTATAGCAATAAATTCACCATATTTACTGAACAACAACTCAAACTACAAGAGAATCTAAAAATTATTTTTACTCAAAATAATAAAGAATTTGGTCTAGTTAATTCTGAAACTGCAATCATAAAAAAGATTGATGATAATAGAGTTTCTCTTCAATTTGAAAATAATCTAACCAGAACTGTTCCATTATCTGCTTTAAAGCATATTGATTATGGGTATTGCATTACGGTTCATTCCTCACAGGGCAAAACCTATGCTAATACTATTGCAGCCATTGAAAATCATAAACTCCTCAACGAACAGAAATCTTGGTTAGTCACTTTATCAAGGCATAAAGATGAGATCAAAATACTAACTCAAGATAAGCAGGAACTTGAAAAAAATCTAATGAAGAATGATGGAAAGCAAATGTCTGCTGTTGAATTGCAGAATCATGCAAAAATGGATGATAAGGTTAAAATAAATACAATGCAAAAGAAAGGATTCGAAATGCATATGTAGATTATTTTTATAGGAAAACTATCACTAGAGAATCGCAATCAAAAATTGAAAGTGTTTTAGGAACTGTATCAAATTCGAGGAATAGATTTTTTTTATAAATTTATATATTAAAAATCTTTCTTGTTGTAATCGGCTGTATTATGTGAATAAGTACTTTCACTTATCTTCATTATACAGCTCTAACTTTAGGAAATTTGACATAAAAAACACTTTCAAGAACTGAACTCACAGATAGAGTCAGTGCCACTAATCCCACACTGGCTTTCAATCCACTTTATGCAGAAATTGTCAAAGGGCTTTATCAAGTTAAGCCTCTGCTTAGCGAGGACGGCCTATTAACCGATATAGTAAAAGAACTGAAACAGTTAGCCTTGCAAGGGGGATTTGATTCGCATATGCAAGATTTGGCTTAGAAGATGGTAACAATCGCTGCAATGGATTATCACTTAAAACTGTAAAAACAGGCTCTGGCTCTTTCGAGCTCGAAACTCCACGCGATAGAAACAGTAGCTTTGAAGCCCAATTGGTGAAGAAGAGTCAGACTATTTTAAATAACGAATTGGATAATAAATCTTAAGCTCTTTATGCTCTCGGAACTGGCTAAGATGGCATTGCAAGCCACTTGGCAGAGATTTATGGAGTTGAAGTATCAGCTTCCACTATTTCTTCGGACACTAGTTAATCAAATATAAATCTTCTGGGCTCTGTCGCATCTGTTAACTGTAGTTATTTTTAACAAAAAGCTCCAATAATTTTCCTAGGTATAAACCGAGAACCAGCCAAAAGACTTGCTAATTAATTGACAATATATTACTGTATCAGCATGCTACTTATTGTAGGAGAAGCTTTGAAAATCATCTATTTTATAACGATTATAATCATAAATCTATCTATATCTGTCTTTGCCCAAGTGTTGCTTAATAAATATAAACAATACCTTATGGGCATTTATATGAAAACTACTAATTATCTAGGAAAATGTTTTATATTAGTTCTGCTAACTATATTATTTATTTTAAGTTATCCAACTCGTCTTTTTAGTGAAATTATTTTACCTGTATCTAAAAGTATTTTTGAGAGCAGAAATAAGCGATAGTCCGACTTGATTTTTGTACACATCAAAACCTTACTCAATAGATGTTACTTAGTACCAAGCTGATAATTTTTTACAAAAGTTAATATATTACAGAATGTAGGGTATGTAAGAATCATTGCTACTTTTTATAATTCCCTTTTGCTTTTATTTTATCTATAAACTCCATTTCGTCATCGCCAAATGTTGCTATTCCATATAATGTTAATAATCCAGCAGCGTGCGGTAATTCCAGAATACCTAGGACGCCTAGTGCCTCGATTGCTTCTACTGTTAGTGTGCCTTTTGACTTAGCTACCATGTAATCAATTATAGCACTAGTGATATATGCTTTTTTTCGATCTTCTTCTTTTATGTATTGCTTTAGTAAATACATTTGTTCTTTTATGTAAGCTTGTTTTTCAGCTTCAAGTACTGCTGCTTCCTGCACTTTAATGGCAGGCGATTTAGCAGCTTCTCTTTTTTCTTCCCGCTCTATTTCTTCTCTGTATGATTGTTTTGCTTCTTTCCACTCTTTCTCAAATCTTACATTTTTTGTAGCTTCATCTCCTTTTGGAGCTAAATTTTCAAGGTACCATATATTAGGACTATCACGGAAAGAAAATACGTCACACAAATGCTTAAAATCTGCATCTTTACCTGAAGAAATTTCTTTCAAATTATTATACATCCTAGTTTTAATCTGACTTTTATCTGCTTCAGAAATACCCATAGCTTCCGCTATTTCTTCCGCCTCATTATATAGCTTCTTTAAATGGTCTGGCAAATCATTTTTTCTTTTATTTCGACTGACATCATTTGTTTTTTCTTGAGATGCTGAAACTTCTTTGCTAGTCTCTGCATCTAATTTTATTGGCTCTGCTTTATCATCTGGTTTATCTGTAGTTCGTTTATTTTCTTCTTGCTTATCTGCAGTTTGTTCATTTTTATTATTTATTTTTTGTAATTGAGGAGTTTTAATAACATCTTGCTGCTTTTGAAAATTTTCTGCAATAAATTCTTTGGCGATATTTATGCCTTCCATAAAAGCTGAGCTATACCCTATAGACATCACTTCATCGCCATCTCGGCTATAAATTGAAGCAAAGTAATTTGCTTTTCCATCTGATCTTGGGGAAATACTTGCTGCTAATCTGAGTTCAGTATCAATATTTTCTACCTGTGGTAGTCCAATATACTCTAAACTTTCTGCTTTTATATTTAAATCATTTTCTGCAGAAATTGTTTCTATGTTATAAGTTAGTTTTTGTGCAGTTACTTCAACTGACTCACCAGTAATTCCAGATAGTAAATGTACTACTTGACTTTGTTGCACTGCGTTTGCATATTCAGCTGATATGGTTGGCATTACAGTTCCTGTCCATCCAACTGTCACTCCAATACTACCGCCGTAACTTTCACTTGTTGAACGTGCACTATCAATCACTAGTTTTATTTCAATGCTCAAAGCCTCAACTGTAACATTCTTTCCATTAATTTGTGCATTCTCTATTTCAAGCCTATTGTTTATCTTTATCGATACGTTCTTAGAATGGATAGTACCAGAATTATGTACTGCTTGATCTTGTTGGAAATTTCCATTACCAAAACTAACACCAAAACTTACTCCACTTAAAGAAACCCGAACATCAAAACTGGAACTTTCTGTTTCAGAAATGACTTGAAGAGTGTTTTTAGCGCCAGCCAATTTAAGATTATCAAATTCTATACTTACACTATTTTGGCAATTGACATTGGCAGCAATTTCTCCATCAATACCTTTAAATTCACATTCATTGCCACTAATTTGAGTTAATGTACTTATTGTTTGAGTAACTGAAGTTGTAGTTTTTTTAGTGCCGAAACTTATGCTCGCTGAAATATATTTACTAAGCAAAGCTCCAACTAGTGCAGCAGGAGAAAAACCAGCTTGATTACCCTTTAATAATTGGTAGTCAGCTTTAAGTCCAGGTATAGAACTGATCAAGTTAACTGCTGGCAATAAATCCAAAGGGCCTTGCATATTGATTAAAGAATTTATTGGACCAGCAATAGTAGACCCTAGTATGTGTTTTTCAGGTTGACTACTTTGTACAAGGTCAATTATCGGTACGTTAGGTGTAAACATACCACTTTGAGTGGTTGTTGTAATAACTTTGTTCACTACCTCATGGGGTTTTATAAGAAGTTTGTCACATTTGAACATTGGCTTTTGACCATCAAAAACTCCTCCTTCTAATATGCATTCCTTTGAAGAAACATACACTCTACCACCTGGTGCAGTAATTTCTAAATTAGCAGTTTGGCTTGTTGTCCAACTTACACTTACTGAACTTTTACCAAGAAATTTAGTTTTAGTTGCACCTTGATAATTCCATGCATAGCTAGTTCTATCCTCTAAAATAGCTCTATTTCCAACGGTTACGTTTACATCCGAATTGCTAGAGGATAATTTTATTCCAGAACCAACAAAATTATTGCCAGCGTTCATTATCACTGACCCTTCAACCATTATAACTGCATCATATTGATCTATAGTACTTTGAATTAAGTAATGTTTTCTACTATGTTCTTCTTTTATTGTTCGCGAATGATGTGTTGATTCTATAGTAATATCATGGCCAGCGAGCATTTCAATATCACCAGAAGCAAATATAACTGAGGCTTGTTGGGTTATATCGTTAGTAGCCTCATAATATAAATTACCACCAATTGCATAAATTGCTCTTTTAGTTAAACAAGGAACTGGATTTGCTGGATTAATTAAAATAAGCTCTCTTATATCATGACCAGCTTTTACATGCACATTACCTTTGTTTACTAAACTTGTACCTATATTTACAATATCATATATGGCGTTAAGAGTTAAATTGCCTTGACCAATATTAAATTTGCCTGCGTTACCAATGTTTTTTGCATTTATTGTGGTAGCATTGTTACTGCTAATTAGGCCAAGATTTACAAAATTTCCTTGAAGGTCAAATTTTATAGCTTGATCTGATTTGATTTGTCCTGTTAACCCAACTAGTACATCACCTAGAACTTTAAAGTTGATTTCTCCTTCTGAAGCTATTACAGCTCCAGATAGGCTATTCTCCAATGCTTTTGCATTAAAATACAATCTAAAATCTAAGCACTTAATCTCATTAATGCAATGCTCAAGCCAAACTGGCCAAAGAATTGATGCTGTGAGATTCTTAGTTTGTTGAAGGGTGAGCGGAGAACCCACTGTGAGATTTTGTAGTTGTTGCTCATATTTAGCATTTAATGCTAAAGTATTAAGTATTTTTGTGTTACTAACACCAGTTAATTTTCCTAGTAAAATAAAAATCGCTTGATCAACTAGTTTTGCAATAAAGTGTCCATCACCAATTGTATAGACTAACCCTTTGTCATTAAAAGCAAGGCTGGCTAAAAAATGTACTATATTCAAAGGATTATCAATAAAAGATGTCAGTAATGGGTCATTTTTTAGAAAGAAGATTGGCTTAATGTTAAGCGTATTTTCTTGAGTGGATGTATCAATGCTATGTGATAAATCTCTTGATGCATATCCCCATATTTTTGAATTTAAAATACTAGGGTGAATTAATTTTGAAACGTCAAATCCTTTTTCTTGCAAATCTTCTATAGTTATAGTTTCTAACTGATTAACTTTACTATGCCAGTTATATACAACAATAGTTTTATCTTTGGAGCCGCTATCAATAGTAATATCTGCTATAATTGCACTTGATGTTCCAGTTATTTCTACTGTAGGGAGTATAGAATTGCCTTTATCACTAATTATTGACCTACCTCTTCCAAGAGGAGATACTTGCATGAAATTACCTTCCATTCCATTTCTAAATGAAAGAATAGAGTTAATAGAATCTTTAGGCTGAGCAATTGTGACCATTCCATATTTATTATTAACATCAGCACTGGTTAAAGAAAAAGCATTTTGAACATTACTAATGGTATTCATATGAGTAAAAGAGTTTTGGTCAGTAATAATTATTTTTTCAGACTGTTCGCTTCTAATTTGGAGCATTGTTGGATTTGGGAAATGGGCGGTACCATCACCAGTAACTGAACTCATTACTACTGACATCACACCAACATCATAGATAACATCACCAGTATGTTGGTTGATTGCTGGTCCATAATAATTATGGTAATTCTCTAATAAAGTTAAAGTTGCATGTGATGCTCTGTGCTTCACATCTGCTGTAATGCCTAGAAATTTTTTGCTGTCTTTCCATGTATTAGTAGTAAATGTTTTTTGATCTACTTGCTGATATTCAGTTTTTTCATAATGAGTTATTCTTACAGATAAAATACTTGCGCTGATAATGGAGGTATCTGTTTTAATAGTATAAATGCTACATCCATGACATTCTACCTCTCCAATTCTAAGTCGTCTTGTAGAATCAAAATGACCAAAATCATAGCTGCCTGCATATATAATTGAATCTGGCTTTAAGAGAATTTTACCATCTATTTCCAACCCTATTTTTACTTTATTATTTGAAGAAACAATACCTGAATTAATAAAATATTTTCTGCCATGTACAAATATGTTTATACTGTTTCCAGAAATAAGGTTATGATTTTCAAAATTGTCACCATCTGTAGTTATTGAGGTGCTGCTATTACTAGATAAGACACCTAAATTATTAAATAGACATTCTGATAAGTGAATATTGAGATCTTTAAGAAGAGCATGAATACCAGAGTTCACACTATTTTCTAAACAAGCTGCTTCTATGTAAACACCTGTTCCTCCAGTTATTTTGCCATCAAGTTTTATATTTGATATAGAGGTTATGCTAACTTCAGCAAATCTACTTTCTACTTGAGTGTTTCCTAAAAAAGTTATTCCATATTCTTGTACATTCTTCTCTGTAACTTCTTCAATTACTGCACCATTAGCCGTTATATTGCTCTCTAGATGACCGATATAAGAATCTGCTTTGATGAGCACTATCCCTGTTCTATCGTTACTTAAAGATATATCTGCTAAATTGAGTATGGAAGCTCCTTCATTAAGTAAAACTTCATTTGCAATTAGTTGAATGTCGTTAGCTAACGAAATTAGTGAGGCAACAATAGATTTATCTGCTGCCATTGCAGATTTCCATCTAACTACAACAGATTCATCGATTCTATTAATTTCTACTTTTGATAAATATGATTTAGTGCTATTTAGAAAAATTCCCATTGCTCCAGCATTAATGCCATTAGAACTAAAACTTTCACCAATTATATAATTAATTATTCCTTGTTCTGCTAAAACAATACCATTTATTATAAGATTTCCAGATGTCTTTGTTCCGTTATTAATAATAATATTACCAAAATGAGAAATTATATTTGCAGTGCTTCCTACTTCTTTATAATATGCTTCTCCTTTAAGTTGTATATCATCTTTTGCCTTTGCTGTTCCATTATAAAGCAAGCTTTTTCCCGCTTGAATTATTATCCTACCATCAGCAATAATATGTGCATTTTCCTCGCAGACAAAATTATCTTTTGTTCTTAATATAATTGGTTGTGGGTATTTATTCTCATATCCTTTGAAACTAATTATCTTTAATTCACTACCATTTTTAATCTGTAAATTAGTGCTAGAAATAATCATATCTGCAGCGTGCACTATACCATCAATTGTGCTATTCCCTTTAAAGAAAGAACTGAGCCTATTCGCTATTATTGTAGAATCATTAGAAATCAAATTATTTCCATCAATAAAGCTGTTTAAGCTAAAAATATTGCCTTGTAAGTATATTCCAGCGCCTGATTTACTTAGATCGGATATTTTTAAAAAAATTTTTGCACTTAAATATTTTAAGTGTTGAGTATCTAAGTTATAATTCTTATTATTATCTCCTTCTATTGTTAAGGTAAGCTTATTAGATAGGTTAATAATACCAGATAGTGCTAATTTTGAGCATGTAATAGTGAGCGAATCTGAATTCAAATTATTTATAAAAACAGCCGCATTGATTTTATCATATAATACTTTACTGGCTATATCTAGTCCTTGATATATGCCAGCGATATAAAATAGCTCTTTTACATTGGTGGTTGTAAGGTTAGTTAAAAATGCATCATTATTGTTAACTATAGTTAAAGAAGCTGCTTTTCCTATAATTTGTAGATTCTTTGCTAGCCTAAGTTGGTTTCCTTGTAAATTGAAAATTATCTGATCGGCATTCAGTTTGTTGTATATTAGTAAGTCGCTATAACAGCCTTCCAGGTTTGCTTCAATTAACGTATAATTTGAATTTTCAATAAGGTTAGTTATGGCTACTTCAATTTCTAATATTTCAGTACATAAAGTAAGACTTAATCCATTTTCGCTCCATTCATATGGAGTGTTTAGCCATGACTCATATGGTGATAGGGTCATAACCTATTCTCCTTCATCCCAAAAATTCTGTGGATCTAGTCCCGCAAATTGATCTTTACAATAACTTTCCAATTTAGTTTTTTTCTCTAAACAAATATCTAGATTTTTCTGATACTTGTAGCTCACTACTTCGTTAGCACTCACTTTGGAGCTTAGTTCATTAATTTGGGCTACTAAAACTCTTGCTTCATTTTTAAATTCTAAAAGCCTTTTTTGAGTTTCTTCATAAGGAACTAAGGCTAACTTTAGCCTAAAATTTTCTTCTGCTAGAACTATTAATTCCCTTAATCGCTCTTCTGAGATGCTCAACAAACGGTGTAATTCTGACATTTTTTATAATTTTCATTCAATGCTCGCATTAAAGTGAAAGCCCCCAATACGAGAAGGTATTTTAAGCAGGGTGCTCTATGTAATCTTGAGACTGATCTTGTCCAGCCAGCTGTTGACAAAAACTTTCTGCTTTACTTTTATCTTCTAAACAAGTTTTAAGAGCCTCATTGGTGCTGCTCAGCGTAGCCTCTGATGATGCTATTATACTTTTTAAATCTTCTAATTGCTTTGATAGCAAAGCGACTAACTCTCTTTGCTCATTTTCTTCTTGCTGTATTTTTTCTAAGTCTTCTAAGGCTTGTTTATTTCTTTCATTTTCTTGACGAAGTATTTCTAGTTGCCTTAATCTTTCTTCTGCAGTTTTTCTTGCTGCTTCTAATTCAGCTAACTGTTGATTGTAGTCGTTATTATGATTTTGTTGATGACTTTTAGGTGAGGAATCAATACCTAATACATCATCAAAAACTTGCTTTTTTATATTTTCAGTAACTTTTTCAATCCCTGTTGCATCATTTACTACATTTAAAACAGACTGTAACGGAGTTGCTACTATGTTCACAACATTATCTAATCCTGTTTTTTCTAATACCTTATTTAATCCAGTAATTTTACCAAGTTTTCCAAAAACCATTTTATTTACCTCTTATTGTTATTTAACAAAATTAACAAAAACGCTCTAACTAATCAGGCTAATCAGCAAGTAGAGCTCTTTAACAATTAAAGCAGCTACTTGCTTTTAAGTTTATTGATAGTGCATTTGAACTTTAAGTTTGCTACACCATAACTTAATTGATCAATTGAATTGTTAAAATTGCGCTCATAAGAACAAATATATATAATTAAAGGATATTAATCTCCCGGTAAAAAATACCGGGGTGTTTATTAATCTAATAAAGATATATCTTGATAAAATTTGATAATGTCTGATTTAAAATGTATTCCAGTTTTAGATTTGATTTGCTCTAAATAATACTGAGCAGTCTTAATAGATATATTAAGATTATTCGCGGCAATTTTAAGAGTATACCCTTGACCAATAATAGCTAATAGTTCTAACTCTCTTTGAGTAAGATTGATTGATGCTTGGCAATTGTCATTTAACCTATATGCATGCAATGATGCTGAAAATTTCTTGAGAAGAGGTAGCTCTAATTCTGAGTATTCTGATTTTGGTATAGTAACTCTAAAGCCTTGATTATATTTAAATAAATTTTGTTTAATATTATTTGAAGGAGTTATGTAAATCTCTTTTTTATAAGTATTAAAATGCTTTATAAATTCCAACATGATTATCTTATTTCTAATAAAGAATCTATGCCAACCATTTTCTGCTTTTTCTTTGGTAAACCAGTATAATTCTGTGTAGTCATTATTGATTTTTGAAATAGTTATCCCATTCCACATATCATGTTCTTTGTAAATTTCCATGGCTGGACAGGTTGGCTCTTCTGGCCAGATAGTAAAATTATAATCACTTTCAAAATAAGTGGTAACATTTCTAGCGCAGAAGATGTGACTGGTTTCAACATTGGTTACCCATTTCTTGAGGCAACTTAAATCTTCTATAATCTGGTAGTATCTGCCGTCTTTGAATACTATCATATAGCCGAAATTAATACCAAGGTTCTGCTTTAGTGGAGCTATGATTTTCTTAAAGAGCTCTCGGGTTTGTTCTATTTTGCTCCAGGTCCCGGTATTCATAGTCACTTTACCTCGCATTAGGAGTGATGCTAACTTTCTCTGAAAATAATGTAAATTTGCTTAATGTAGCAATCGTTAAATAAACCATCATCAATTGATTTTATTAATTTCCAAAAAATGGCAAATCAAAAGTACATTTATCAATTAGGATCGTAATAATTCTTACAATAAGAACCTATCAGCATTTTCTATGTTTGAATAATAATCGCCTGAAGCATAGAAAGCAATAATAAAAATTAACCACTTAAAAGTTTTTAATTAACCATATTAAACCACTGGTGAGAATTAACACAACTCCTTCAACATTAATATATACAGAAAATTATTTCTTTAGGGGGTATATACTGTCTACAGGATTTCATGATTGCTTTTATGTAATTCCATAACGTTCCACTGAAATTATATGTAGTTAATTAATGGCACTCTCTTCTTTAGGTAACCAGCTGTTGTTTTTTTTGGCTAATTTCAAGTATTTCATTTGAAGTAAATTAGCAGTTTTGTTTCTTTATAGTTAATATACCTGCTATATATGCCTCAATGTCTTGATTTATAAGCATTTTATAATTTTTGTATACGCACTGTCTTATGCTTCTTGTATTTTAATATATATCACGTATATGTACTCTCAACTAATTACTGAATAAGGGATTTCTTAAAACGCATATAGATGCAATGGTGTGGCGAAAAATAACCTGCTATGCAGTCAAATTCCTTATTCAGAAACCATCTTTAAATTTTTATTTTAGTAATATAAATATAGCTAAAAAGAAGCTCCACGGCGAATGAGTGTATAGACCATGCATTATCAGTTTGAACATAAGTTTTCTATAAATTTTTTTATTTAGAAATCATATTAGTTAATAAAGCGAGGGAATAAAAATTTATATAAATTAACTTTACGCTTCTATGAATCTTGACTAGAACTTAATAAGTTGCGATATTGTGAGTATCCTTATCACTTCAAACATTGAAGAAATCAATGCCTACATACTATGTATTTTGCAGAAGATGCGATAATTTAAGGGATTATGAGTCTAATGCTATATATCTATATTATGAACTTAATAAGCTCCACAATGAAACATCAACACTAGTATGCGACTTTGGTTATCCAAAATTATTCACTAAGATAAAGTTAGAAAAAAACATAAGAAATAAAATAAAAGAGAATCAGAGTTTATTTTCTTATGAAGTGGTAGATATTTTAGAAAAAATAAAAGAAGAAATTAAAGAACGTAAATCAATATCAGAAGTAACGAAAAATAGTTATTTAGATAAAGTGGATAAATTTATTGATTTTTTCGACTCAAATGAGGCTTTTTTTAAAAGCATAAATCACCTTGTTAGAAAAAAATTAGAAGATCCTGAAAATCCAGATAATGAGATCTATTGGACACAAGCTTTGAAAGCATTTAGTGCTCGTCTTGAAAAAAGAATAAATGATAATAAAAAGATTACTAGTGAGGAAAAAAAAGAAGCAGATTTTATTGCTAATATTCAGCCAATAATAGCTCAACTTATTAAAGTTTTTTTACTTCATTATGAATATTTTTCTGCAGCTAGATATAAAGCAATTGCTGTTTGTGAAGAATTACTTGTACATAACTTACAGGAGAACAATCTGCATTTAAAATTACTTTATATGCTTGCTAATTTACATTCTTATAGAGGTAATTATTGGAGAAGAGAGTCATATAAGTCAAAATTTGATGAACTAAAACAACAATTAAATTTAAATGAAGATTTTTTAGAAATACAAATTGATGAAGAAGCAGCACATAATGGACTTAGGAGACTTTTACATTATATGCAAAATGTACCAATTGCCCTTCTTCCAAGAAATTTAGAAAATTCAGGTAGAAGAACTGATGCCTATAAATTAAATGTTTTTAGTATAAATCTCAATATACAAAATCATAAAATAGTTTCTTTACAAGATAAGGATGAAGATTCCCCAGAAGAACAAATAAGCATTTCTAGATGGAATAATATACCGGATTTTGCAGTACTTACAGGTATCAATGGTGTCGGGAAAACAAAAATACTTGATTCTTTAAATGAAGAGCTTAAGAGATTATATTCAGTTAAAGATCCACGAATGACTCATCATCTATACCTCGATGCAGAATCAGATATATTGCGAAATGTATTTGGAAAAAGAGGAAATGATTTTAAACTAGAGTATGTATATGAAAAGCTTATATTTTACCTTGATTTTGATGATTATAAAAAAAGAGCCATTGTAAATCAAAGATCTGAAGAAAATTTGAGCTGTAAAATTGCTTTAGCCATTGCAGATAGAATATTTTGTAGAAAATATGAAGGAGATTGGCTCACAATATTAAATAATTTAAAAAGTGTCGTTGGAAAAACGAATAAGATCTCTCTTTTAAAAAATCATATTAGTAATAATTATATACTACAACTTGCTGAAGAGTTGGCATTTAAATTAAATGCTATTGTAGAACCTATATCATTTGTAAAAAATATTTGCTGGCAACATCTACAATTAGTTAAAAGCAAGTATAAAGAACATCATCCACAAATATTAGGGCGAGAAAACAACAATTATTATGATATACATTGTAGTAATTATTGCGAAAGTAATTTGGCAATAATTAATCCAATAAAAAATATAAATGCATTATTACGAAAGTACTTAAAAGATTTTGCAATAGAATACAAACGGATTCCTTATTATAAATATAGATTGCTTTATGATGAGCACGAACAACCAGATTTTTCAGAGATAGGTTTATTTTTAGAAAATAATGAACACAAATGTAGAATTGTTGATAAAGACTTACCTTTAACTATACCTAGAGATGAAATTAGTGAAGAAATATATATCAGAATAACTGAAGCTATTCAGATCGGTTTATATATTAATTTAGATAATGAAATTGAAAAAATAGTTGAATTTACTTCAAGTCACGGATATACCCTAGGAAGCTACGAACTAATATTTTTAAAGGATTGTATAGATATTCATCCTCAGAATTTATCCTCTGGGGAAATAACCATAATAAAATTGATCCTTTGGGCATACGTATCAAAAGGTTTAAATTATAACTACAGAATACATGAAGTATATTCAAGAGAGAAAGTTAAGATTCTTCAGGAAAATGAAGACATGATTGGACGCAATATTCAAGATGAAGGTGAGCATTTAATATATATTAAATGCTCAGTATATGAAGCAAAGCAAGACTCGTTAATAAAATTAAAAACAAAAATAGAATTATTGCTTTTAGACGAGGTAGACAAGCATTTTGATCCAAAACTAAGCAGAGTGTTGATAAATATTCTTAGAAATGACTTTGTTCACGAATATGGCAATTCACAAGTTATTATTACAACTCATCGTTTAGATACAATAGCGCTGACTACTGATCAAGAATTATTTGCAATTGAAAAGGAAAATGTTTTTGTATCGGTTGTAAAATCATGTACTAAATTACTATCTATAGCGAAGTTATCAAGAAATATGCAAACTTACACAGGAATGCACGTGAAAGTATATACAGAATCTTTTGATGATGCAAAGTTCTATGAAGGAATTTATGCTAATTTGATGAAATATTCCAACATTATTAGAGAAAATGGATTACACAAAATAGCTGGAGCAAATCCATTTTTAGGCGAATTAGCTATATTATCAAGACGTTATCAAATGGGATTTTATTCTGCTAGCTTAGAAAAAGGAGAATCTGGTGGTCATTCTGAGGTAAAAAATATTGTAAGACGGCAAAGTAATCATATCTTATCAGAACCAGACTTAACAACTCATCCAGACCATTATTCAATTTCTAGTTCTACTTTAACGAATTTGTTTAGAGCATATAAAGTAGATGCTCCATTTGGGATTATAGATCGTGATTATGAGAATAATTCAATATCAAATGGGATCAAGTTAAGAATACTTAAACTGAATCGTCATAGTCTAGAAAATTATATGTATGATCCGATCCTTATTATTTCTCTTTTTAAGGATGTTGAAGAATTAAATGAGTTTATTGATTCTTCAGTTTTTAGTATGCATATGAGAGGCTTGTATAGAGAATTATTACCTGACCATGGTAGAATAAATATATTTAGTCTTCAAACAAGACTCAATGAATTGTATAAAACAATTTTTGATATATGCATAGATTATGAATCTAAGTATTTAAATAGATTCAAAATCAAGCTTATTGAAAAAATTAAAATAAAAATAAAAGAAAGAAATCCTACTTTGTCAGATCATGAAATAAAAGATTTTTCTGATACGATTTTCAACTCTCTAACAGAAAGTTTTTTAGTTAATGCTCAACAGCAATATATAGATCAAAAATCACGTGAAATTACTTTTTTAGCGATTAGATTCCAAAATCCTAATCAAGCTGATAGGCCTAATATAAATAGAGCAACTAGATTGGGACTTCAGGATTTATTTGAATCACTTAAAAATCTTCTTGCTGAAGGAGTTTCTTGTAGACCTCAAGGAGAATTAGAAAATGTTTATAATAGAATAAGACAATATAAAACAGATGGATATGTAAACTTAGGTTTAGTAGCAAAGCAAATTATTGTTGGAAATCAAGAACCTTCTGTAGTTACGATATCTTATCCTAAATCACTTATAGATATAAGAGGCCATGATTTAGAAGATGCTTTGAATGTCTTTTTAAGAAATGATTTTAAAAATTTTGTTCTAAATAGAATATTAGAATTATCTATAATTGAAAGAAGTAAACTTATTATTCCAGAAGATTTAGCACAAACTATAATAGATCTAAATTATAAAATAAAAATACAAATAATTGAAAAAGCTGATTACGAGAAATTTCAAGTAAAATTTTTAGGATTACCACCTGTTGATTATAGTTTAAAACAAACTGAAAAATATATTATATCTGTAACTTCCACTAGTCAGTTATTGCAAAATTTATTACAAGATGTAATCAGAAATGATTATAAACAAATTGTTACCCCTCAAAAAAAAGTAAGCTTTCAACTACCTGGAACTATAATTCTTCTTTTAGAAAATAATCATATTCTGTTTCATAAAATGAATATTTTATCCATCATGGAAATTTTAGATAGAGAAGACTTTCAGCGTGATAGAATTGTATGCATAGAGCGCAAGCAACATGGAAATAATCTCGGCATGTCAGACGTTATAACTTTGGCAAAATACATAGAACAAGGAAATACTTTACCATCTGAACTACAGCATCTTCCTATCTATTATGATTCTCTTTTATACAACGCTGCTAAAGCAAAAGGCATTTCTGTAATTGGCATTGAAGGAAAAGGTCTGGTATATCCTAAAAAATCTTCTTATTACCACCAGGCTCGTGAAAAATATATGGCTGAGCAATTGGCTCAGATAGCAAAATCAGGTAAAAATGCTATTTTCCTTGTGGGTAGTGCTCATATTAATAATCTTATTAAGTTTCTTAGCTCGCAAGGTTTTAGAGTAGGTGATAATGATAGTTCATTAGAACAAAACCTAATAACTCTAAAACCTGATCAATCTATTCTCACCAGAGAATTAGTGTTACCTTATGTAAGTACAGATTTAATTAGAATTGCTAGCTATAAACACAAAATTGAAGATAGCCAGCAATTTAAAACAGAAAATCTTGTGCATAAGAAGGTTCAACCTTATTTCTACTCTTTATATATACATAAATTTGCAGAGCAACTTGATTTAAATTGGCAAGTACAAAAATTATTGCATTTAACAGATTTATGGAAATTTGAGTTAATAAAAACAAAATACGGAATATCAGCTTCTTTTAATTCATTTAGAGGAAGTAATTCAGATTTCAGAAAATTGATTCTTTTAAAATTACATCCTGATAAAAATCCTAGTAATTCAGATTGTAATGATGATTTTGTTTTTGTAATAAATTTAAGAGAAGAACTTAATAAGCCTTTTGATGTTCAAAAATTTATAGATGAAAAGATTCAATCTCTCCAACCTCTCATCTACAAAGCAAATATAGGATTTAAAGCTTTTGATACTGCAATCGATGTGGCAAGATTAACCTATGTCCCAACAGCAGATAATGCTAAGAAGGTTTTAATAGATACCACCTACATCTATAGCATGTATTCTGGTGCTAATGATATTTCAATCATAATAAATGGAGTTGATATAGCTTATAAAGTTTACCAGGGAGAATATAAGCAAGCTCTTGCTCAAAGCT
The DNA here is from genome assembly GCA_964550685.1 of uncultured Rickettsiales bacterium. Classification (GTDB taxonomy): domain Bacteria; phylum Pseudomonadota; class Alphaproteobacteria; order Rickettsiales; family CANDYO01; genus CANDYO01. The sequence continues at coordinate 22,720 of CAZJZY010000010.1, forward strand.
TAACGACGGTTGGCTATATGCTTATTCCAGCGGCAATTTCTTTTGTAGCTATTCCGTATATTGGATTTGTATATGGAGCTACTTTAGCTATTTACAGTGGATATGGAGCGATTAGTAACGCTTATTCATCTTACCAAGAATATTATGAAGGCCATTTTGGATTAAGATCTATTTTAGCATATAAAACTCTTTTTGACGCCTTATCTAATTCTCCTTTGCAGTATGTATATGATTTTAACCAAAAGACCAAGGAGTATGAAATAAAGTTCAATAGCGTAAAATTAGAATCAGAAAAAACTCACGCTAAAAAACAACTGGAAGAAAAAGGCGAATTTGGTCAAAAATTATACGAATATATTTATTCTAGAGTGATAGAAGAAAAATATGATCTTCTAAATAAACTTACTCGGGGAATTTTAAATCAAGAAGACACTGAAGATTTAAAAGCCAAACATATTAAGGTTATGGATTATGATCACTGTATAGAGATCGTAGAACTAAAAGAAGGGCAATCTGATCATTATTATTGTTATTGCGAAGAACAACAAGTTTTAGATCATATAATAATTATAGGAAATACCTATGTTGAAAAAATTGATAGTTTATAAATTCAGAATTCTATCGTCTTAAATCATTTTTTCTGCGACCTATTTGCGACCTAGAATTTATTTTTGCTTTTGGAGAATCTTCTGAAGTTCGCGGATTTATTGGCGTGCCCAGCAAGAATCGAACTTGCAACCCTTTGATTAAAAGATATAGTTTCAACAAGTATGTTATCATATTTATTTTTTACATAATAGAAACATCTGCTTCAATTTATTGATAGCTGTTTGATGTTTTTCAGGATTCATCTTTTGGAGAAATAAATTTAATATAAATTAAGAATAGAGACTATGCTTAAGCATATCAATTAGTTTTTCATGTTTATCTGCATTATTCTTTTTTAATTTTTCTATATTGAGTAACTTCCATTTAACTGCTGGAAGATCAGCTAATTTTTCTATGCCACTTAATTCCCATATTGGATTGCCAGATTTAAAACTAATAAGAAATTCTTTATCCTGATCTGATAAAAGTTTATGAACTGTTGATAGCAATATTTCTCGTGTATCTTCAAAATCTTGATATGAAAAATCTTTATCAGTCATTCCAAAAAAATGATTATTAAATGCTAGTTGCTGATTGTAAAAAATAGGTTGTAACATTTCATGGATTGGACGAGGGTGGCTCAATAATGCGGCAATAAATCCTTTCGTTATCTCGTCTGTAAATCCATTAATTTGCAATAAATTATAAATATCAAATAAGTCACGAGGATGTTGGCGGTCAAGAGCAGCGCATATCTTGCCACCAAATAACTCTCCTTCTGATAAAATATTCATTTCGGCAAATGAATTGAATGTCTTTTGAGTGGCTTCTGCAATAGCTAAAAGGCGCGTTGGATAAATAATTCCTCGCATGATAGTGTTTACTTCTATTTTTACTTGCGCATCTTTTGTATAACAGATTAATTTTTCATCATTGTCTTCCGTTGCTCCTTTAGTAACGACATTGATACTAGGTATCATTTTCAGAAGCTTTTCTCTAATTCTAGAAATAGCATCTGAAATATTGGCTAGAGCTATATCCCTTTCATCAAAATTTACATAAGTTAAATCGAGATCAACAGATAATCTAGGCATATTCCAAATAAACATATTAATTGCTGTGCCACCTTTAAGAGCAAAGATTTTTTCTTGAGCAACATATGGTAATATTTGCAATAATAACTGAACTTGATCTTTGTAATTTTGAGAAATCATAATTTTACTAACTCGCCCGGAACTGTAATTCCATAATGCTTGATATATACCCCATTTTTGACTAAAAGGCGATCACCCCTTCCTAAGTCTAATTTGTTTGTATCTAAATATTTAAACCAAGCATGATTTGCTTTTTCAGCCATATATAAAAAAAGCCGCTTAACTTTAATTGATTGACATTTTTCTAATAATTCTTGAACGATTGCAGGACGTAAATTTACTAAACCTTCCATCAATTGATAGCATTCAATTAAGTCTATTTTATTAGGAGTTAGATATAAACATTCTAATATAGCACGTTCTAATGAAGAGATATTCATTGCAAAACTTTTATCTTCATATTGTATTAAGGCTAATTCTTTTGGAAGAAAACTGGTATTACAAATATTTAATTGTTGTTGCCAATTATAATTAGTAAACCATTTTGGAAGTTTGGAATTTTGTGTAAAAACATAAATAGGTGCTTGACCTAATCTAATATAATGAGACATACCTTGTAATGTAAGAGCTGTCAAGGCGCCTGGATGAATTGCAATAGTAGATTGAGTTTGCATTGTGTACATTGCACCCAACCAAGTTGGTTTGCCTTGTGGTAAGAAAAATACTCCAGGAGCAATAGATTCAAGCCAACCGCTTTTCTTGTAATATTGCTGTAAATCTCTTGAAATACCTAGTTGTTCAAGATGCTTCGCAAGCAAAAGAGCGTTTGGTGTTGCTAATTGCAACAACCTCTTTAAATGAGTATCGTTCTTCGTAGTCATACTACTAATATTACTATATTTATAAAGTTAATCAAGAAGTTTTATTGATACTATGTTTTTTTGCCCTTTCCATAATCATCTTGCCATGTCCTTCAAGAGCATTTCTCACATCATCTTGAGCAAATCTTGCATAGATAGCCGTAGTGCTTTGATTGGAATGATTCAATACTTTGCCAATTAGATGCAAGCTATTACCAGATTGGGCTAGCCAAGAGCCTACAGTTCTACGAAGATCGTGCAATCTAACATCTTCAAGATTTGCAGCTTTCCTAATCCTAAGCCATGGTTTAGATATATTGACCATATGCTTGCCTTTAACGGCTCCTGGAATTATATGTGGATTTTCTTCAAGTTTTGGAATTGGGTTGGTAGATTGATCTCCGACCATGTT
>CAZJZY010000010.1:25683-60670 GCA_964550685.1 uncultured Rickettsiales bacterium
GTAAGTAAATCTATAGCAGCTTCGCATAGTGGAACATAATGAACTCTACTAGCTTTAGTGTCACTTAAGCGAAGCTCCTTACGGTCAAAATCTATGTCGCTCCATTTTGCAGTTAATAATTCAGATTTACGCATACCAGTAAGCAGATATAACCATATTGCGATTCTAGCATAAAGATTTTGCTCCTTATCTACTGCTTCAATTAATTTTGGTAGTTCATTGTGAGTTAGACATCTATCTCTTTTTATTTCTTTGAATAGCTTTATTCCTTTGGCAGGATTTGCATTGTTGTGATCAAAGTATCCCCATTCTTTAGCAATCTCAAACATCTTGGACAATAGACGAATTGTTCTATTTGCTTCATATGGAGCTCTCTCGCCCATTTTGTTATGAATGCTTAAAACATCATTTCTGGTGACAGATTGAACTTTTCTATTACTTAAGAATGGTAAGATATTTTTATCAAGTCTGCGCTGATCCTCAGACCAAGATTTCTTATGTTTCTTAGCATAATTTTCCATATATTGGTTAGCAAACTCAAGCATAGTCAAATTTTTAGATTTCTTTTGTTTATCTAAGGCTGGATCTTTACCCTGGATGATTTCTACAAGTTTTACTTTAGCAATGTTTCTTGCTTCATCTATAGTAAGAGCGCCAAAATTTCCGATAACCATTAGTTTCTTTTGCCCCATAACTCGATAAGAAAGCACAAAAGATTTCTTTCCACCTGAATAAAGTCTAATTCCGAAGCCTGAGAGTTCGCTATCCCATCTAACATCCCAATCTTTTTCTGGGGACATGCTATCAATTGCTTTCTTAGTAAGTTTTATTGTACTACTCATATATTTCTCCTCGAATCACTGACGTCAAAAAAAGTGACCAATAAGTGACCACAAGAAATGATTTTAAGTGATATTCTACGATAATATTAAAAAATGTAAATAGCTCATACACAAGAAAGAATAAGGGTTGCATGATATAAGGTGGTTTTAGATGATGGCGCGAATCACCGATTTCTAATCTGTGGGTCAGGAGTTCGAATCTCTTAGGACGCGCCAAGAAAATTAGATTTACTTCCTACAGCTCTAAACTTTTATCATATTTGAAATTTCACAAATAATTATTCCGCAGCCCATCATCACAGATATGGCTAAAAGCCATTTATAATTAAGTTCAGGATAATGAAATTTTTTACCTTTTATTCTAGATATTAGATATATTGGTAATAATATAGCAATGATAACCAGGATCATTCCGGCAAATCCTAAGGCGGCTAGAAAAGCATTTGGAATTAGTATTGTAACTAAATAGGCTGGAGAGACTGTAATAACAGCAGATAAGATATTACGTAAGTGGTGATTTATGTTTGATGGAAGCATTTCTTTTATTGTATCACATAAAGCAAGCCCCACTCCTAATACAGAAGTTACAATTGCTAAAATTGAAATCCACCATACCAGCATTTGTACAAATGAATTTTTAGAGATATGGCTTAACGCAGATACCAAATCACCAACTTCAATTTCTCCATTTACCATTTGTAAATAGAAGCTTGGGCTATTTTGATAAACAGCGCTTAAGACGCTGGAAGTCCAAATTATATAAATTATTACAGGAATAAGACTGCCCCAGAAAAATGTACGCTTTAACATTATAGGATTTTTATTACAATAATTAGTTAGAGTATGAAAAATAACTTGAAAACCAAAACATGTGAAAGTTACGGGTATTAAAATTCTCCAGGTTAGAATGTCTTGATATTGATCAGCAAATAACGGTAAGTTATTCCAATTAATTATTGATAATAAACCGATAACTAAAATTGCTATAATTGTCATCAGCCCTACGAATAACAGCCTATTTATATAATCTATATATTTTAATGGCAATATGAATAAAATTATTGCAGTAAGAGCATACATAAACGCAATGTTATTAAAATGCAGCTCATGTCCATAAGATGAGAGCATAGTTTTAATTACAGAAGAGCCTCCATATAAATAAACGGCTAGCAATGCATATGATAAAATTTTATAACTTCCGGTGCCAATTATATGGGCTATATTGCCTGAGAATTTTTTTCCCAAAGAACCAAGGTCTAGTCCTCTTCCAGCTTGTAAGTTAAGTTCTATATTCACCAGACATGTGTAGTAAATGACACTCCATAATGTAATTATTAAGGCAATACTAGGGATGATACCAAGTTTAGATAGCATCATAGGCAAAGCTATCATTCCACTACCTATACATGTTCCAGACACTAACATAATGGCGCCCATTTGTTTATGCATGATTTTTATCCCTTTTAATTAATGATTTTATTACAGTAACACATAGATAGAACATAGGAGTGCTGCAAATAATAAAAAATAATTTGAATAGATAGCTATTGCCAATTAGGCTCCACATTTTATCTGAAGGTATGATGCCAAATATTGTTAATAAGCATACGACAATAGAAGTATCAATAAATAATGATATGGCAGTGCTGCCATTGCTTCTGGCCCATAAAATTTTAACTTTGGTAATTTTTTTAATCCATAAATATAGCAAAACATCTATAAATTGTGAGCTATAGCATGCCACCATTGAACAAATAAAAGCTATCCCATGAGAGCCAAAAACTTGATAGAATAGAGCATCATTTATTTTAGACCAATTAGTTGCAGGCAATATTCCTATAATCATAACAATTATAACAGCTACTATATTTGCTAATATTGCAAGTTTAACGCAAAAATTAGCTTTTTCTTTACCATAAAATTCTGCTATTAAATCGGTAATAAAAAAAGTGAAAGGATATAAAACTGCACCAGCTCCCAATTCAAATTGATAAAAGGATAATAGATCTATAGTAACAAATTTTTGATAAAGTAAATTCCCCATGACCATAATTATGGCGAATAAAACGCATAGTCCTGTGTATATTTTTTCTGAAATATTCATATTTATCTGTTTATAATATTAAAGATTTCAGATGAAATTATTACCATGCCAATAATTGCGGTTAAGCTCATCAACCATCTTGAATTTAATATTTTATAATTAATCTTAGTAATTTTTGCTTTATAGAATAAATAGATAGGTAGCATTATAGCTATGATTGCTAATATCATTCCAGCAAAGCCTAATACTTTTATGAATGGATTTGGCACTAATATGGTTACTAAATAAGCTGGGTATATTGTAAAAACGGATGATAAGAAATTATGAATAATACCAGGATTTTTGATAGGAATCATAGCTTTAACTGAATCATATAAGCCAAGTCCTACACCTAGAACTGAAGTTATAATCGCAAATATTGTTATCCACCATACTAATAACTGCATTGACTGCCATTTAGCAATTTCGCTAAGCTCTTTTATTAAATCTCCAACTTCAACTTCGCCTTTGTTTACTTGTTGATAAAAATTAGGATTGTCATTATAAATTACAGCTAAAGAGCTTGAATTCCATATAATATAAACCATCATAGGTATAAAACTTCCCCATAATAAAGAGCGTTTTAAAGTTTTAGGATTCATATTGCAATAATTAGCGAAGCTATGACAAGAGCCTTGAAATCCAAAAGAAGTAAATACTACAGGAATTAATATTTGCCAGGCTGATATATCACTATAATTGTCAGCAAATAGAGGTAAATTAGACCAATTTATAGTAGCGGCTAATCCCATAATTAAAATAGCTATTACAACCATCAGACCAACAAAAAGGAAGCGATTTATATAATCAATTATCCTTATTGGCAAGAGGAATAAAAGACAAATAGCCACAGCATAAATTAGTGCTATGCTATTAAACGAATATTTTATTGTAGTAGTAGATTCTAACAATTTCTGGATTACAGAGGATCCAGCATATATGTACACTGCAACTAGGGCATAGGACAATATTTTAAAGCTACTTGTTCCAATAGCTTCAGCTATTTTACCTGAGAATTTACGGCCCAAAGCTCCAAGAGCCATTCCCTTGCCAGCTTGTAAATTAAGTTCTACAGTAATTAAAGAAGAGAAATACATTAATAGCCATGTCAGTAGCATCAATAGGATACTAGGAATAATACCTATTTTTGCAAGCGTCATTGGTAGGGCAATCATTCCGCTGCCAATACATGTGCCAGCAACCAACATTATTGCGCCTGTTTGTTTATTCATAATATTTCTCTAAAGCTATTTACTAAAAAATCTTAAATTAGCACTTAGAATAATACTAATTTAGGCTATGAAGCAATAAAATTCTTACTTCAGCCCATTTTTAATGGCCGACATAAATATACCAGGAGTAAGGATGGTTGGTAGAGTTTTTCCTTTAGGGTGTTGTTCACTGTAAATTAAAGTAAATGGAATTCCATGATGGTTCTTTAATTTCATTAAATCTATCACTTCGTTACTGGCATTTTTACTGATATCTGCTTTCATTGCGATAACTTTCAATTTTTTCATTGCGTTAATAACAGAGATATTCTCAATTGTAGTAATATTATTAAGCCCACATGTAGAGCACCATGAAGCTGATATATTTACTACCACCACGTATCCTTCGTCAATTAAAGAGGGAATCAAAGCGGGGTTGTATTCCTGCCAAACGCTCTCTGCGATGGTTTCATTATATTGCTTTTCCACATATAAATTATGAGGAAGAAAATAACTTAAGATGATGAGTATAACTAAAATTATGGATCTGGCTTTACTATTAAGAATTTCTCTTTCAGTTATAATAAACTTGATTAATAAAATTAGTAAAAATATGGTTATTGCTGCTTTATAACCAAGCTGTGTTGATATTACATAAATTAACCAAATACTGGTTGTGATAAGCGCTATCCCAAGAATCTTCTTAAAAGTTATCATCCAAGCCCCAGGTCTGGGAAGTAACCTGGCTGTTTTTGGGAAAATAGCCATAACAATATATGGCAAAGACATTCCTATTCCCATTACTATAAAAATTAGCAGCATTCTAACAAAATCTGTTGTTAAAGCGTATCCTATTGCAATCGTGACAAAAGGAGCTGTGCATGGTATGGCAAGTAAGGTAGATAATATTCCGCTGGCAAAGAAGCCTAATATTCCAATTTGTTCGGATTTAATATGAAAAACATTTAGTATAAAATTAGGGATGCTTATAGTAAATTCTTTGTCAGAAAGAAGACTTATGGCTATTAAGCTAAGTATTAGAATCATAGTTATAAGGTAAAATGGCTGTTGGAAATGAATTCCTAAGCCTGCTTGATAACCTATAAACTTTAGACCATAAGTGATTAAAGCAAAAAATATGAAAGTGATAATAATTCCTGTGCTTTGAGCAAGTAAGCTTTTTCTAACAAGATTTTTATCTTGCTCAGATAATTTTACTAATTGTAATATTTTTAAGGCTAAAACTGGTAATACGCAGGGCATGACATTTAATATTAACCCGCCTATTAATGCTATTAGCATAATCCATAGAAAAGAATTTTCATTGTCTTCGATAGTAAGTGAAGTGGGCAAAACTTCTAGTTCCACGGCATAACCATTATCGGCAACAAGATTTAGATAAATTTTATCTTCTATTTTAGAATATTTTTTATTATTAATTTCAAATGGCAAGCGAATTACTTGGTCATCTTTACTAGTAATTAAATTAAACTCATCTGGCTCAAAATTAATATACTCAGGTAAATCAAGAAATATTTGTGGATTTAGTATTGGTTGTTGGTTAGTAAATTGAATGCTGAGCCAATGCTTATTATCAATAATTTCTTGCTCAATTTTATTAATAGTTAAGTTTTCGCTGCCATTTGGATGGGGAGCTTTAGCTAAGGAGGACATTATTAATCCAACATTGGAAGAGTCATTTCTTATGATATCAGATAAATTAATCTCATGAGTGCTACATCCTTCTTTGCAAATACTAAAATGAATATTGGCATTTAATTCTATATTTTGATTTGGATTATTAGGAATTAGCTTAATGATAAAGTCAGTATTATTTTTATAAACATAACTGGCAATATTATCTTTTAGATATATTTCAGGAATTGGCCAGAAAATTTCTGCATTCTTTAAATTTATCGATTTGGTAAAATTAAACTTTGTAGGAAGTCCTAGTTCTCCAGGGTTTCTCCAATAGAATTTTGCGTTGTTCTTAAGTTCAAAAGAGATTATTGCATATTGTCCTGCAGGTTTTAGGGTTAATTTAAAATCTTCAGCAAGATATTGGTTTTGTCCATATGCAGTGTAGCTAAGTAGAACAAAAAAAATAAGAGGTAGAATATATTTCTTAATATACATAAAATCTCGATAGAAATAATTAATTACTAGGCTTTTGAATATTCTACTATGAGCTATAGTATTAATCAATTATACTTCTGTAATGATTATTGCATTTTGCATATAAAATATAGGAAATATGGTTATTTTTATAAATCTGCTAAAAAAAATCGTTATAACACTGGGTTGTATAGCTGTGCTTCTGTCTATAGCTATGTTTTCTTTGAATAAACAAAATTTTATAGTAAGTAATGATACTATACAGAAAATAATACAATATTGTGATACTGATTTAGTGGTGGAAACGCAAGGGGCTGAGCTTAAATTTATAGCTAGTGAGGTTCAGATTAATATACCTAAAGTTAAGCTTACACGAGATAAAGATCATTATATTACACTGCAAAACTTTAATCTATCATTTAATATATTAAAGCTTGGCGGACTATTAGAAATGCAAATTTCTAATAGTGAAGTAATGAGTTTGATATATGTTAAAAATAAGCCAGAGGTGATGTCTGTTGTAGATAATATTATGAGTCATAATTATTTAATTTGTGATGGTAGAGTCGTTACAAATTTTGGATTATTTCAAGTAAATCAAACAATATTACAGCTATCTGGGAAAAGGGGTTGGAATGACCCTAAGAAAGATGGCTTAAGCAGAATAGATTTAAAAAAATTTAATTTAGAGCTTATCTATCAAACAAATAAAGTCTCTATAAAAAATCTGCAACTTGAGTATATTAATAACCTTAAGGCTTCTTTTTCTGGAGATTTTAATTTTTCTTTTGGCAATTTAGTTTTAGCTGATTTTAAAACGGAGATAAGTCAATTTCCTATTGATTACCTAGATGGTTTCTGGCCTTCAGATATATTTCCTCAGTTGCAGAATTGGGTGACTAGTAATGTGAGTAAAGGGGTGGTTACTAAGGCTCAAGGAAAATTTCAATTAACTGAAGATGATTTTAAAACAGACTTGCCTAGAAAGGAGTCGGTTGATGTAGTATTAGAGCTTGGAAATATGGAGGTAAATTATCTTGAGCAATATAATCCTATATCAAAAATTAATGGGATTTTAAGAATTAATGGGCATGGACTTAACCTTGAGGTTCAGACAGCAGAAACAGCAGGCGTTCAGCTTAAAAGCATTGAATTGGAGTTGCCTTTTGATAATTTTATTTTATCACTTAAAACTAAGATTGATGGAGATATAGCCAAGTTTAATCAATTCATATCTAAGGAATTATTTTTAGATCTCTTAAATTACAATATAGATTTTTCTTTGATTAAGGGTAATCTTAATGGCGTTTTTAATTTGGGCTTGCCAATCTTTGAAGAATTTAAACTTAATAATTTGAAATTAGATTTTTTAGCAGAAGTTAATAATGTTATTTTAGATAAGAATGGAATTATTGCTTTTAAAAAAGGTAGTTTTGAAATATTAAATGAAAACAGCAAAATAAAAGTAAAATTGCTGGGTGAAAATAATATTCTTTTAGAATTTGATATCCAGCATGATTTAAACCTTAAGCATGAAAATCAAATTAACATTGCAACAGAAATAAATACTAAAGATAGAATAGTTTTCCAAGATAAAATCTCATTTAACAATGGAGTAATTAGGCCTAAAATAAATTTAATAGGTAATACATGGTCAGTAGATGTGAATTTGACTGATGCTGAAATTGCTTTCTTGCCACTTGGATATATTAAACCAAAATCAGTGGATGCTTCTATAAAATGTTCTGGTGAAATAAAAGATAACTTAATTACAAGCAAGTCTTGCAATTTAAGCGGAAAACAATTTGCAGGAGATATATCTTTTAGATATTCGGTTATTGATAGTGTTTTAACTAAGTTAGAACTAAATAATATTAAATTAGGAGATAGCAACTTTAGCGTCATCACTTCATATGACAAAAATATATATAACTACAAATTATTAGCTAAATATCTTGATTTAACAAATTACTCATCGGACGCTATATCTTCTCGCAATGAGGATCAGTCTAATTATAATATATCATTTAAAATTGATAAAATGATTATGCCAAATAAAAATTATTTACATGATGTTACTGGAAAAACAAGTAAAATAGGTAAAAATCCAATAGAAATAGATTTTAAAGCTTTTGCAAATAACGAGCAAATCTCGATTATAAAAATTAAGAAAAATAGCCAAGATGGATATCTGCTACATAGCGAATCTGCTGCAACTTTCGCTCAAGACTTTGGTATTTATAAAAATATTAAAAAGGGTGAGATATGGATAGAAGGATACCCTAAGGAAACAGAAGGAGATATTTCCTATTATGGAACTTTAAAATTAGAAAAATTTGCTCTTACTAATACTTCTGCCTTTGCTAAAATTATTCTTGGAGTATTATCTATAACTTCTCCAGAGGCACTTAAGCAAACTTTACAAGGTGGGTCTCTTAAAGCTGATTCATTTAATGCCAATTGGAATTATAACAATGGAATTTTAGAGATAAAAAATGCGGTAATTATAGGTTCTTCTTATGATATCAAATTTGCAGGCAATATTAATTATAAAGATAAAACTGTAAATATTAAGGGAGTATGTATTCCTTCTGTGTTTGGAATTAATACTTTTGTCTCTAATTTGCCACTTTTTGGGACAATTCTGTCTGGAGGAAAAGATTCGGCATTTATTGGTTCTAATTTCTCAGTAAAAGGAGATGTTAAGGATCCTAAGGTTTCTTTTAGCACCTTATCTTCTCTTACTCCAGGATTTATTAGAAATTTATTTAGTGATTAGGAATTATCCCAATTGTAGAATTTTTTCTAATTCTTTAATTTCGTCACGAAGCTTAGCAGCTTTTTCAAAATCTAAATCTCCAGCTGCTTTAAACATTTTATGTGATAGATCGTTAATCATATGAGCAATTTTTTCTGGTGAAGCTTTTTTGTTTACAGGTTCAATAATTTTATCAGCATTAAAGCTATAGAAATCTCCTTTAATAGACTTAGTAATAGTTTCTGGAGTTATATTATTATCTAAATTATATTGTATTTGGATATTTCTTCTACGTTCATTTTCCTCCAAAGCTTTCTGCATTGAGTTGGTCATTTTATCAGCATAAAGAATTACTTTGCCTTCCACATTTCTAGCCGCTCTGCCTATGGTTTGTATCAGCGAAGTTTCAGATCTTAAAAAGCCTTCTTTATCTGCATCTAAAATAGCCACCAGCCCACATTCAGGAATATCTAAACCTTCTCTAAGTAAATTTATGCCAACTAACACGTCTATTTCTCCTTTACGTAAGCTTTGAATAATATCTATTCGCTCCAAGGTTTTTATATCTGAATGCAAATAAGCTGCTTTAATATCATGCTCAGTTAAATATTGTTGTAAATGTTCGGCCATTTTTTTAGTTAAAGTTATTGCTAAAATGCGCAAATTTTTTTTCACCAAAGATTTTATTTCAAATAATAAATCTTCCACTTGATTGATAGTTGGTCTTATGATGCAGATAGGATCAACTAGGCCTGTGGGACGAGTTAATAATTCAATACGTTCATTATCAGTTAAGCCTAATTCAAATTTTCCTGGAGTAGCTGAAACGAAAATTGTTTCTGAGCGCATAGCATCCCATTCTTCGAATTTTAGTGGGCGATTATCGCATGCTGAAGGCAGGCGAAATCCATGATCAACAAGAGAGGTTTTACGGGCTCTATCACCATTATACATTGCTCCAATTTGTGGTACTGAAACATGGCTTTCATCAATAAATAGAATAGAATTCTTAGGAAAATATTCAAATAAAGTTGGTGGTGGGGCTCCAGCTCCTCTGCCAGTTAGATAACGAGAGTAATTTTCAATGCCTTTGCAAGTGCCTGATGCTTGCATCATTTCTATATCATATAAAGTGCGCTGTTTTAAACGATGAGCTTCTAATCCAAATCCTTGGTTCTTTAAATATTCCAAACGAAGATCTAAATCATCCATAATTTCAGTGATAGCTTTAGAGATTATTTCTTTTGATGAGATAAAATGGCTGTTAGGAAAAATAGTTATTTTATCCAGCTTATTTTTCTTCTGACCGGTTAAAGCATCAATTTCTACTATGGATTCAACATTATTACCAAAAAAAGAAACTCTCCAAGCTTTATCAGAATAATGGGATGGGAAAATATCTAATATATCACCCTTAACCCTAAATTTTCCACGGCTAAATTCGTAATCATTGCGTTCATATAATAATGATATCAATTGCGAAGCTAAGCTGGTGGGAGAAATTTTTTCACCAAGATTGATCTGGTATCTAGAGGCTGAATAGCTTTCTGGAGAGCCCAGCCCGTAAATGCAGGAGACAGAAGCTACAATAATCACATCATTTCGTTCAAATAAAGATCTGGTGGCGGAGTGACGAAATTGATCTATCTGTTCATTAATAGATGCATCTTTTTCAATGTAGGTATCAGTTCTTGGAATATAGGCTTCTGGTTGATAATAGTCATAATAAGAAACAAAATATTCCACTGCATTATTAGGAAAAAAATCCTTCATTTCTTCATATAATTGTGCTGCTAAAGTTTTATTATGAGCCATTATTAGGGCAGGTCGCTGCAATTCTTGGATAATATTGGCCATGGTAAAGGTTTTGCCAGAGCCAGTTACTCCGAGTAATACTTGATTCTGCTTGGAGTTCTTTATTCCTTCCACCAGAGCATCTCTGGCATTTGCTTGTGCATCAGAGATGGTAAAATTAGAGGTAATTTCGAAACGATTGCCTGACATTGCTTTCCAATCTTTTTCTTTTCTCCATAATAGCATTATTCTTGGAGATGGGGTAGTAGATTTTTATATTAGTAATTATTAGCAAATTGACAAACTTAAATGATTTTTTAATCCTTGTTTAAGATCTAGTTTTTCGTATTCATAAAATTATCTTATTCTAAAACTCTCCGTAAGCTGTCATCGCTTCTTTTGCTTTTCTTTTTGCTACGCTTTTTTCAATTTGTCTTAAGATAAAAGGAGCTATTATAAATAATATGCTCGCAATAATTGATACAATTTCCATATTTTCTAATTTTCCATTTACTTGTACTAGAATGAGAGAGGCTAGAACTGCTCCTAAAGATGATGCTATATGCTGAATGCAAGAAATGATAGACATAAATCCGGCTCTATCATTTAAGGAGGCAACCTTAGAATATAAGGTAAAATTGGAAACATTGCGAATGGCCATTCCCACCATAAATGGAGCAGATATTAATAATATAGGAATAGATTCCATAGTAAATATTATACAACATAGAGTAAATAAAATAAAGATATTTGAGATCCAAGTAGCAACGGTGGAAGAAGTTTTATCAACAAATTTTCCAGCAAAATGCATTGCAAAAAAGCTTCCTATTCCCCCTATAAAATAGATATGGCTTATCTCATCTCGGGGATAATCTAAATTAGATTGTATAAAGGGTGAGAAATATGGAATAACCATAAAGGCAGCCATAGATCCAATAGCAACTGCAAGGAAAGACAAAACATATGAAGGCTTATCAAATAAACTTAAATAGGTTACGTTATGTTTATGGGATTCTGATAAGTGAGCAGTTATTTTTGGTAAATAACATATTATTAATATAATGGCGATAAGACTTAAAAAGGCTACCATATAAAAGCTGGAATACCATCCAAAACGAGTGGCCATTTCTAAACCAATTGGCACTCCAAATATTGCTGCAAGTGAAAAACCACTCATCACTTTGCCCATCACTGCACCACGTCTTTTATCATCAAAAAGATCAGCAATAATTGCAAAGCAAATTGAAGTGGCTGGACCACCGAAAGTTCCAGCTAAAAAGCGTGAAGCTAGCATGGATTCAATGTTCCAGCTATGCGCTGAAAAAATATTTGCTATTGCTAGGCCACTTAAAGTAAAAACTAAAACGGCTTTACGTTCGAAACGATCAACAAAAGTGGAGCTTGCAATGCCAGAAACAGCAGCAGCAAGAGTGTAGCTACTGGCTAGCCATCCTAAATTAGATTCGGCTATGCCTAATTCTTTAGCAAAATCTGGCCCCAGTGGCATCACCACCATAAAATCTAATACATCAATAAATTGAACTAGAAATAAAATTAGAATGATTAAGCTTTCAGAGATGTTCTTCATAATTTTTAATGATATTTTATTTTATAAGAGCGCAGTATACAGGATTGAAAAAGCTAATGCACGATCTTCTTCAGTATTTTTAGAAATTATAGTTAATAAAAGCAATAACCTATGCCTATGAGCTCAAGAATGTTTTCTGAATTTTTAGAAGATCAAACCACACTGTTTTCTTCTGTAATGGCTGACGGAGTAAGTAAGATGGATGAAAAATCACTGCCACTGGAATTGCTTTAGTAAGATATTCGTTTTTATATTCATAGAATTTTGATCGAAGTCTAGAAATCGTTTCGGTGCTATTAAGCAGAGCGCTGGCTGAAGTTGAGCCAACTAATAGAATCAATTTAGGTTTGATAAGAGCAATATGTTTCTCTACAAATGGTAAACAGGCGGCATTCTCTTCTGGAGTTGGTTTTCTATTACCAGGAGGGCGCCAGAATATACTATTTGTAATATAAAGATTTTTTTTTCTATTAAGATTTATTGATGCAAGAACCTGATCTAGAAGCCTGCCACTCATTCCACAGAAAGGGATGCCTTCTTCGTCTTCATTAGCGCCAGGCGCCTCACCTATCGCCATAACATCTGCATTAGGGTTGCCATCGGCGAATACTAAATTATTAGCAGTTTTTTTAATTGATAGTCCTTCAAAACTTTCAAGAGCTGTTCGTAGTTCTTCTAAGCTCTTGCATTTATCTGCCATGGATCTGGCATTAGCGCATAAATTTTCTTCATGATTGAATATTGCCGATTGCTCATTTAAAATCAATTTTTTAGGTTTTTTATTAAGCTGCCCAGGTTCTTCTGCTGTAATTTCACTAACTCCCATTTGTTGATACCAATTAAGTATAGCTTTTATTTCTTCCATTTTTCTAATAATCACTGTATATATTAAGTTTAAGAATATATTATTTGTGGTTATATGCAAGAAAACCAAGAAGAAATCAAACAAATTATTCATTGTGAGGAATTGGATGTAAGATTAGATAAATTTCTTACTTCCCATCTGGGGCATCTTTCTCGTACCCAAGTTCAAGAATTGATCACTGCAGGTCAGGTGCTGTGTGAAGGAAAGATTATCACTAATCCTTCTAGCAAAACTAAAGCTGCTATTTACGAGGTGAATACTAATTATATTAAGCTTAAGCCCACTCATTTATTACCATATGATTTTCCCTTAGATATAGTTTTTGAAGATGAATATCTGATGGTTCTAAACAAACCAACTGATCTTACAGTTCATCCAGGAGCTGGTAATTATGATAAAACTTTAGCTAATGCCTTAGTGCATTATGCAAAAGGAAACTTATCAACTTTGGGAGGGGAGTTTCGTCCTGGTATAGTTCATCGCTTAGATAAAGATACTACTGGTTTAATAATTATTGCGAAAGATGATGAAACCCATAGATTGCTGAGTGAAGCATTAGGGATGCGTGAAATTAAACGTTACTATTTAGCTTTAGTCTTTGGTTGCCCAGCTCTTCTGGCTGGAACTATAAAAACTCACATTGCTAAACATAAGCATGATCATAGCAAAATGGTGGTTACCAAAGCTAATGGCAAAGAAGCTATTACCCATTATGTTGTCAAAGAAAATTTCTTAAATGAAAAGTTTAGTTTGATTGAATGCAAATTAGATACCGGTAGAACCCATCAGATTAGAGTGCATTTGCATTATAAGGGGTTCCCTGTAATTGGAGATCAACTTTATACTGAAGCTCAAACTAAATATTTAGTTAGGCTTTCTCCGCAGGTTAAGAATTTAGTTACCTCTTTCAAACGCCAGGCTTTGCATGCTTATAAATTAGAATTTATACATCCAATAACCGAAGAATTAATGGGATTTGAAATTGATTTACCTCAAGATATGAAGCAGCTATGTCAAGAATTAGAATCAATATAATTTTAGTCCTTCTAACAGTATTAGCTCTAATTACTCCTGATTTTTTAGCGCAAATATTTACCGATAATAATCAGGCTGCTTTGAGTGGAAAGTTCCTTCTTGGGGTAACTGCTTTTGCAATTGTATTCAGTTTTTCCCCTAAGCGGTTTATTTTTATAATTTTAGGTATATTTATTATTCTAGAATTAATTCAGTTTTGTAATTTATTCTATTATGGAACCTTGATAACCTCTGCTAAGTTTCGTTTATTAATTAATGAATTTGATGAGGTATGGTCAACCGGAAAAGAAGCAATTCCCTTTTTATATTTTGTACCTCTGTTAGTGTTAGCTCCATATGGAGCTCTAATTTTTGCTTATTTTAAATTAGAACATAGAAGGTTAAAAACTAAATGGGCAATTCTTCCGGTGCTATTACTTATCGCAATTATTCCTTATAGAGTTGATAAAGCTTATCATGGGAAGAATTATCATCCGGATCCAAGTGATCACTCTTTAAGAAACACTTTATATGCAGTTACTAATTATCTATATAATTTAGTAAGTTCAAATGATATAGCAGAATATAATTATCAAGAATATCAGGTGGAATCAATAGATTCTAATAGAGATAATGTTAATGTGATATTGATTGTTGGCGAGAGCGTTAGTTACCGACATATGTCATTATTTGGTTATCATCGAGACACAAACCCATTATTATCTTCTTTAAAAAAAGATCCTAAGTTTATTTATTTGGAAGGTTTATCTGGTGGAGTTTCAACTCCAGTTTCATTGCCATTATTAATGAATAATGTATATGAACCTAACAACATGAAGGCCATTGAGGATAAGAAAGCAAATCTATTTAAGCTGGCTAAAGAGCATGGTTTTAAAACTTTTTATATTTCTGCGCAATCTGGCGCTCTTCTTACTAATTTGGGCTCTGAGTTTATTGACTATAAATTATTTCGTAATAAAGAGCTTTTGTTGTTCAGTAAATATCAAGATGAAGCTTTGCTAAAAATAATTCCAAATCTTGATTATGAGAGTCAAAATTTTATTGTAATTAATCAACGCAACGCTCATGCACCTTATGAAGAAAACTATCAGCATAATCTAAAATTCAAGCATTTTTTAACTGACAGAATGAATTATCAACAATTTAGAATAGATAGTTATGATAATGCTATGCGCTATAATGATTACTTAATCTACGAAATGATTCAATTTTATAAGCATAGATTTAATGGACCAACCTATATTTTTTTCACCTCAGATCATGGTGAAGTTTTAGATTCAGATAAAGTGGCTTTTGGCCATGCAGATCTGAAGGAAGAGGTAGCAGAAGTGCCATTCTTAGCCTATATAAATAACGCTGATTATCGTGGGATAAAAAGCCTTAGTCAGCCTGTGTTTCATTATGAAATAGGCCAAGTAATTGCTAAAATTTTAGGTTTTAAAATTCATAATCCTAATAAAAAAGAAGATATTTTCTATATCCATGGAACAGAGTTAGATGGACATAATGAATTTATCGAATATCATAAATGATATAAGATTCATGTAAGAGATAAAAATAATGACAGAAGATTTTGTAGCAAAAAATAAACATAATGATTCAAGGCATATCACTGATGAAGATGCTTTAAACTTTCATGCTCAAGGAACTCCAGGAAAAGTAAGCTTAAAGCCAACCAAAGCTCTCATGACCCAGCGTGATTTGGCTTTAGCTTATTCGCCAGGGGTTGCAGTGCCATGTTTGCGTATTCATAAAAATCCAGCTGATGCTTATCTTTACACTGCCAAAGGAAACTATGTTGCGGTTATATCAAATGGTACAGCGGTATTGGGTTTAGGGAATTTAGGATCTTTAGCTTCAAAGCCAGTGATGGAAGGGAAATCAGTTTTATTTAAGCGCTTTGCGGATATTGATTCTGTTGATATAGAGGTTAGTACCGAAGATCCAGATGAATTTATCAATTGCGTAAAATATTTAGGTAATACATGGGGTGGAATAAATTTAGAAGATATTAAAGCTCCTGAATGTTTTATTATAGAAGATAAGCTACGTGAATTAATGGATATACCTGTTTTTCATGACGATCAACATGGCACAGCAATTATTACTCTTGCTGGAATTATCAACGCAACCCATTTAACTGATAGAGACATAACAAAAATAAAAGTGGTAATTAATGGAGCAGGGGCGGCTGGTATTGCTTGTGCTGAATTGCTTAAAACTTTTGGTGTGGAAAGTAATAATGTTATTCTTTGCGACACTTCTGGAGTTATCTATAAGGGAAGAGTTAAGGGCATGAACCCTTGGAAAGAAGAATTTGCTATTGAAACTAACTTACGTACACTTGATGAGGCCATGAAAAATGCTGATGTATTAATAGGTCTATCTGTAAAAGGAGCTATTTCTAAAGAAATGGTAAAATCTATGGCCAAGAATCCTATCATTTTTGCTTTAGCAAACCCTGATCCAGAGATTACCCCCGAAGAAGTTAGAGAAATTAGAGATGATGCTATTATAGCCACTGGTCGTTCAGATTATCATAACCAAGTGAATAACGTGATGGGATTCCCATATATTTTTAGAGGTGCTTTAGATGTTCAGGCTTCTACCATTAATACGGAGATGAAAATTGCAGCGGCAAAAGCTATTGCTGCACTGGCACGTGAACATGTTCCAGAAGAAGTTTCCAGTGCTTATGCGGGGCGCACTTTAAAATATGGAGCAGATTATATAATTCCTGTGCCATTTGATTCTCGTCTTATAGTAAATGTTTCATCGGCTGTCGCTTTGGCTGCCACTGAAACAAGAGTTGCACGTAAGCCATTGCTTGATTTAGAAAATTATAAAGCAGAATTAGGAGCCAGATTGAATCCAACTTATAGCAGAATGAGCCTTGTTTATCAGCAAGTTAGGGCTAATCCTAAGCGGATTATTTTCTCTGAAGGTGAAGAGGAGCAAGTTATTAGAGCTGCTTTATTGTGGAGAGACCAGGGCTATGGAACGCCTATTTTAGTTGGTCGTGAAAAAAATATTCGCGATATGCTAAAAGTAATCACCAATTCAGAAGAGGTAGATGGCGTTGAAATTCGTAATGCTGCTATTGTTAGTGATGATTGTTTAGATCGTTATATAAATTATCTTTACAGTAAGAATCAACGAAATGGCCTTTTATATCGTGATTGTGTAAGGATGGTTAAAGGCGGAAGAAATACCTTTGCTGCCTGTATGCTGGCTTGTGGTGATGGAGATGCTTTAGTAACTGGTGCAACTAGAGGATATCATATTTCTCTGCAAGAAGTTCGTAATGTGATTGATACTAAATCTGGTGATATTGCATTTGGTTTATCAATGATGATCTTTGGCCGTAAAACTATTTTTATTGCTGATAGTTCTGTTAATGAATCTCCCGATGCTGAAGAATTGGCTAATATCACTATTAAAGCTGCCAAGGAAATAAAAAATCTTGGCTACACGCCTAGAGCAGCTTTATTATCATTTTCTAATTTTGGTAATCCTAAAGCAATACGTAATGAACATGTTAAAGGAGCTTTGAGTATTCTTGATTCAAAGAAATTAGACTTTGAATATGATGGAGAGATGACAGCTGATATTGCTGTTAATCATCAATTAATGTCAAGTTTATACCCATTCAGTAGATTATCTAAAGAGGCTAATTTATTAATTATGCCGGCTCTGAATTCAGCTAATATTTCTTCGCAATTATTAAAATCTCTTGGTGGGGGAATTGTGATTGGGCCAATTTTATATGGTTTGGAGGAGTCAGTACAGGTGATTCAGATGGGGTCCACAGTTAATGATATTCTAAATTTAGCGGCATTTGCTGCTATTAATAGTGTAAAGAAATAATGAATAACGCCATTTTAAAGATAGAAGATTTATCAGTTAATATAGATGGTCGTCAAATATTGGATAAGATAAATATTAATATCGTTCAAGGAAAAATTATCACCATAATAGGTCCTAATGGAAGCGGTAAAACCACCCTTGTGAGATGCATTTTAAAGTTAATTAAACCAAACTCAGGAAAAATTTGGATAAGAGATGATATTAGAATAGGCTATATGCCTCAGAAGGTCTCTTTAAATAGTAATTTGCCTATAGATGTGATCACTTTTTTGAAATTAGAAATATATAATAAAATCAGTTCAGAGCTTTTGGATAAAACTATTTCTGAAGTTGGGATCCAAAGCATTTTGTTATTACCTTTACAAAAAATTTCAGGTGGTGAAATGCAAAAAGTTTTGTTAGCCAGAGCTTTGCTTTGTGAACCTAATTTACTAATTATGGATGAACCAGCTCAGGGAGTTGATATTAAAAGCCAGTTAGATTTTTATAAATTAATTGATAAACTTCGTCGAGATAAAAATATGAGTATGTTGATTATTTCTCATGATTTATTTATGGTGATGAAAAACACAGATTATGTGATTTGTCTTAATCATCATATTTGCTGTGAAGGAACTGCCAATTTTGTTAACCAACAAAAAGACTTTCAAAAATTATTTGGTCATGAAGCTTTGAGTGCTTTTTCAGTTTATGAACATCATCATGATCATGACCATAGTTCTCATTAAATATCTTTATGAAAACACTATCACCTAATTTAATTGGCCTAACTTCTATTCTTAGTGATCTTAAATATCATGATGGAGATAGCATAGGTTCTAAACTTGGTATCACTAGAAGTGCAGTATGGAAAAATATTAAAAAGCTTGAGGAATATGGTATAGAGATTAACTCTATAAAAAACAAAGGCTATGCACTTAAAGAACCATTGATTTTACTCGATAAAGATTTAATTACGGATAAAATTGCCAATCCTAACATAGAAATAGAAGTTCTAGAACATATTGACTCCACTAATAACTATCTTAGAAAAAACTTTAAGTTTAATAAGCGTCAAATTTGTTTAAGTGAGAGCCAAGTTGGTGGGAGAGGAAGGACTGGAAGAAGTTGGTATTCTCCCTTTGGGCAAAATATTTATATGTCTTATGCGCAATCCTTTAAAAAAGACATTAGTGAACTTAGTGGATTAAGCCTTGTGATAAGTATAGCTGCAGCAAATGCAATTAAAGAACTTGGAATATCTAATGATATAATGCTCAAATGGCCTAATGATGGTATGTATATGGGGCAGAAAATTATTGGTAATCTTATAGAAGTGCAATCGGAAGCTTATGGTGAGTCTATGGTGATAATTGGTTTAGGTATTAATGTTAATATGCTAAATGATGAAGATCAAAATATTACCCAAAACTGGAGTTCCCTGAGGAAAATTACTGGTAATTATATAGATAGGAACGCTCTTGCTATCTCTTTAATCCATAATTTAAATATTTCTATTGAGCAATTTATCAAATATGGCCTGAGAGAGTTTATGTCAAAATGGCATGAACTTGATTCTTTGTATAATAAAAACATTAAGCTCAATAATGGTGAATATGAAGGGGTATCAAAAGGAATTAATGAACAGGGAAATTTGCTTCTTGAGTTATCTAATGGTGAAGTAAGAGCATTTGCTTCTGGAGAGGCTTCAATATCAAAATAGTAAACCGCCTTAATAAAGTTGGTTGACTATTGATTGTAATTTTGTATATTATCCTTTAAAGAGGATGATATGCAAACTTATAACAAACAAACTATTGCTGAGCTATTTGAGCTACCATTTTTAGATTTAATCTATCGGGCACAAACAATTTTAAGGCAGAATTTTCCTGCCAATGAAATTGAATTAAGTAAAATTCTAAGTGTAAAAACAGGTGGTTGTCCTGAGAATTGTGGTTATTGTACTCAGAGCGCCCATCACAAAACTGGCCTTAAGAAAGAATCATTAACTTTGGCTCAAGTCGCTTCAGAAGCAAGCTTAGCTAGGAATAATGGAATTAAGCGTTTTTGTATTGGTGCTGCTTGGCGCTCCCCACATAAACGTGATTTACCAGAAATAATTGAGATGGTGAAGGTCATTAAAGCAGAAGGCTTAGAAGCTTGTGCAACTCTTGGAATGATAACTAAAGCTCAAGCAATAGAACTTAAAGAAGCTGGGCTTGATTTTTACAATCACAATTTAGATACTTCACCGGAATATTACTCCAATATTATTACCACCAGAACTTATCAAGATAGATTAGATACAATAGCGAATGTTCATGAGGCTGGTATGAACACTTGTTGCGGCGGAATTATTGGTATGGGAGAAACCAGGGAAGATCGAATAAGTTTACTTTGTCAAATTGCTAATTTAAATCCTCAGCCTAAATCTGTACCAATTAATCGTCTTATTGCTTTTGCTGGCACTCCACTGGAAAATACTCCTCCTATTGATGATCTTGAGTTGGTCAAAACTATAGCGGTTGCAAGAATTATTCTACCAAAATCAGTTGTAAGACTTTCTGCTGGGAGAGCTGAGCTTTCTGAGAGTACTCAAGTTTTATGTTTTATTGCTGGTGCTAATTCAATTTGGCTTGATGAAAAATTACTAACTGCTGAAAATAGAGACGTGGATTTAGATAGAGCAATGCTCAAAAAATTAGGATTAAAAAGTGCTTCAGCAAAGGCTTGAATATTATAAGCAACATCATTTACTGCGCGATATAAAAGAAGTTGATAATAATATGATCAATTTTTCTAGCAATGATTATTTAGGATTGTCCAAAAGTGAGGAAGTAAGCCAAGCTTTTATTGAAGGCGTTAAACTTTATGGATTTGGTAGTGGTTCTTCTCCACTTATTTCTGGTTATTATTCTTCAACTAGAAAATTAGAAGAGGCCTTTGCAGACGTACTTGGAAAAGAAAGAGCCATTTTTTTTAATTCAGGTTACCATGCGAATATGGGGGTTATTCAAGCGCTTCAATATCCGATTATTATGGATAAATTATGCCATGCTTCAATAATTGACGGTTCAAGATTATCAGGCAATAAATTTTATCGTTACCGTCATAACGACCTAAACATGGCAGAAAAATTATTACAAAAATCTCCTAGTAGTTTACTGATAAGTGAACGGATTTTTAGTATGGAGGGAGATATAGCTGATCTAGCAGGGCTTAAAGCTTTAGCTAAGGAATATAAAGCAAGATTGATAATAGATGATGCACATGGTTTTGGTATTTTAGAAAATAATATTCAAAGCGATTTGGTTATAATACCTCTTGGCAAAGCATTAGGCGGTATGGGAGCTATTGTAGCAGGAGAAGAAGAAGTAATCGGCTATTTACGTCAAACCGCTAGAAGCTATATCTACTCAACTGCTTTGCCACCAGCTATAGCTTATGCCAATTTGGTCGCTTTAAAATTAATGAGACGAGAAACATGGAGATTGGCAAAATTAAAAATCTTAATTACTCTATTTAATTCTTACGCAAATGAAGCAGGATTAAATTTAGCTTCGCAAGATTTAACGCCAATTAGATCTATTTTAATTGGCGACAATAAAAAATCTAAGGAACTTGAAAAGAAACTCTATGCAAAAGGCTTTTTTGTTAAGGCTATCGTTTCTCCCACGGTACAAGTTAGCCGTATTCGTATCTCACTTGGCACGAATCACAGTGAAGAAAATATCATTAATTTAATTGAAGCAATCAAATGTCAGTAAAGAATTGCTTCAATAAAGCAGCAGATAGATATGATCAGCATTGTCAATTACAAATCACAACTGGAGATAAATTAATAAGTTTAGTTGGGCCGGCTAATACTATAAT
This sequence comes from uncultured Rickettsiales bacterium, assembly GCA_964550685.1. GTDB lineage: Bacteria > Pseudomonadota > Alphaproteobacteria > Rickettsiales > CANDYO01 > CANDYO01. Next base: position 47,694 of record CAZJZY010000010.1, read on the forward strand.
TGATTTAGGCTGCGGAACAGGTATTGTAACTTCTAAGCTTCAATATAAAAAACTTTATGCTCTTGATTTGTCTGACAAAATGCTTAATGTTGCTAAGCAAAAATTAGGTCAGAATAATATTACATATCTTCATAGTAGTTTTGATGATTTTACAGGTCTAGAATTAGATCTTGCTTTCGCTAATATGTCTTTGCAATGGAGTGAAGATTTAAAACTAACTTTAGCTAATATAAATGCAAATCTTAAGTCTGGAGGAATTTTAGCATTTTCATTGCCTTTACTTGGTACTTTTTCTGATCTTGGAGTTTCAACAATAGAATTTCTTGAGTTTAATCAGATACAAGAATTTCTTATTAATTGGCAAATTATCCATTCATTTGAAGAGCAGATAGAATATGTGTTTCCTAGCTTAATTGAGGGTCTTAAATCAATTAGGGCCGTTGGCGCTAATTACTGTAAATTTCATAAAAATATTTTTATTTCAAGAGAAAAGAAGTCCCAAAATTTAAAATATAATATTGGTTATTTTGTTGTGAGGAAACTTTAGATGAGAAAGATTTTTATTACAGGGACGGATACCAATATTGGCAAAACTTTTGTTAGTATCAAATTATTAAAAAATTTTAGTCAACAAGGCTTAAAAACTATAGGAATAAAGCCGGTTGCCACTGGTTCTGTAGATGGATATAACCAAGATGCGTTGTTGCTGCAGCAATATTCTTCGCTTAAGCTAAATTATAATCTAATCAACCCATTTTGTTTTACTAGAGCTGTCTCACCTAATATTGCCTCTTTGGATCTGACTGCAGATAAAATATGGATTGCTCTGCAAGAAACTTTGAAGGTGCAAGCTGATATTTATCTAATCGAAGGTGTCGGAGGGTGGCTTACCCCTCTTAATTCTCAAGAAACTATGGCAGATTTAGTTAAAAAAATTGATGCCGTAGAGATTATTTTAGTAGTGGGTATAAGGCTTGGTTGTTTGAATCATAGTTTACTTACATATAATGCAATTAAAAACCTAAAATTACCCATTGCAGGTTGGATAGCAAATATTATTGATCCTGAAATGGAAGCTCTGAATAAAAATATTGCCACTTTAAAATCCTACATAAAAGAACCTTGTCTGGAGATTTTTAAATATGAAGACACTTGAAAAAGCTCTTAAACATATTTGGTATCCAGCTGCAAAAATGGAGGATTATCAAGTTTTTAAGCCGTATATTATTAAAAAAGCTTACGGATCTTATATCGAGATGGAAAATGGTAAGTTAGTAATTGATGCTATTTCCAGTTGGTGGTGCAAATCACTGGGTCATGGTCATCCACGCCTTGTGCAAGCATTATTAGAGCAAGTGTCTAAATTTGAACATGTGATGCAACCACATATGGCGCATGAAACAATAGCTAATTTATCTGAAAAATTGGCTAAACTAACAAAAAACTTAAACAAGATATTTTATGCTAGTGATGGATCAACAGCTATAGAAATTGCACTCAAGATGAGTTTACATGCCCAGCAAAATCAAGGACATTCTAAAAAAACTAAATTTATGGCATTGAGTAATGGTTACCATGGAGAAACTACAGCCTGTTTAAGCGTTAGCGATCTTGGTCAATATAATAAGCCGTATAAAGATTTGCTATTTAAATCTAGTTTTATTCCTAATATTCCTTATGTATCCAATGTAAATCACTCTTTATGGAATGGATGTAATTGGGAGAATACTGAGAATTTCTTAGATCAATATGTTAATGAGCTAGTGGCGATTATTATTGAGCCTATTGTTCAGGGCGCAGGAGGAATGAAAATTTATTCTCAAGATTTTTTAAAAAAATTACGTAGCTGGACTCTAAAAAATGGAGTTTATTTAATTGCCGATGAAATTATGACTGGAATTGGGCGCACAGGGAAGATGTTAGCTTGTGAGCATTCTGATATTGAACCAGATTTTCTTTGCTTGAGTAAGGGCTTAACTTCTGGCATGCTGCCACTAAGTGTATGTATGACTAATGACGAAATATATAATCATTTTTATAATAAAGATCCTTTTTTACATTCTAATACTTATTATGGGAATGCTTTGGCTGCAAGTGTGGCTTTAGAAGTGCTTAATATTTTTGCCGAAGAAAATATTATTCAAAAAGCCAATCAGCTCAATATGGTTGATAAAATGCAGAAAATTGCTGATGATACTGGATTGCTTGCCAATATTCGCCATATTGGTTCAATCGTTGCAGCTGATCTAATGGGGGTAGATAGCTTTAAACTATATAAATATGCAATGAAAAATGGAGCAATTTTGCGCCCTATAGGAAATTGTTTATATTGGCTGCCACCTTTAAACATGAGCACAGAAACTTTAGAAGAATTGGCAGATATCACAAAGAAAACACTTTTAGCTGTTTGTCAAAGTTAAATGGTTTTTATGTGTGTTTTAAGATGGGGAGGTTTGTTCTCAGTATTACTTCTAGGTTCTGTGAAGTTTTCTAACGCATCCATATAAGCGCTACAACAAAATTTGGACTGTCAACACTTTTCCGGACAAATAGTCACGCATATTTTTGTGTAGCTTCATAATCAGTTGGTGATAAATAATTATTAGCCGAATGAATTCTAATACGGTTATAAAATACTTCTATATATTCAAATATTGCATGTTTTGCTTCCTCCTTAGTTTTAAATTTTTAAAATATGAAAAATACGTAACACATAGTGTTACGCCAAAAGAACTTATTTACGGCCAATTTATATCATTTAGTCACACGCCGTGTTACAGCCTAAAACCCTTGATTTGCTTTAAACTATTAAAGCCGCACGCATCCGTGCATATGGTGTGGCTTTAAATTCGGCTCTGCCGTTCCTATAGTTTATCAAACCCAATTAGAATAATTAATTTCAAATTCATTCAGCTAAAAATAGCCGATCTGGCGACCAAAGATTTATTATAGATTTTTATTGGTCGCTCATTGAATAATTAAAAATTTATGTATCAATAAAAGTACTATTAACTCCTGAGTAAAGTGGAATACTAATAACTTCAGAATAAGTATTATTCTCATCGTTTTTAATGCTATTTCCTCCATTACCAAATCCACCATAATCACCATCATCTGGATCAAAATGAGGTGGTCTAGGAGGTAAACCTACTTGTATTGGACCACTGGCAAGGAAAAAAAATACGTTATCAAGTTGGGTTAATAATATAGCCACTTGATTATCTAAGTTGATGCTTTGATATAAATAACTCAAGTCCAAAGTATCTTGAAGACTTTGCATTAAACTGCTGACAGCTTGAATAACATTACCAGAAAATGCCGCATAAGGGCTATTCGACAACGCGCTAGAAGCATATTGATAAAAACCAGTTATTTGAGATAATGCATCTTTACCAATTATTGCTTCAATTCCAGCGATAGCTCCAAGAGTTTGTTGATCTTGTGTTTGTGGAAGAAGATATGATTCTTCTGCAATATCAGCACTTTGTTTTTGAGGATCTACTTTATTATCAAATAAAGTTTCGAATACTTGCTGAGCACCTAACTCATCAATCAAAAGCATTATCTGTTCAGCAAAGAATTTATCTTTTCCTAATTCTAAAAGTAGATTAATAGCCTTGAGATTATTATTTTTAGCAGCAAGTTCAAATAATTTTTGTCCTTTTGGAGTATTTAAAATTTCATTGTCATATTTTATCAAGCAGAAGTTAACACTTATTTCTTCATCTGAGCCTGAGTTGATAATTTTAAAGTTTTCTAACTTATCACATATTAGTTGATATATATCAATTTCATCATCATCTATATCGGATAAATTATCTTGATCTATTCCTTCATCTTCACATACTTGGTCAAATGCTTCTGATACTGTATCGTAGCCTATTTTTTTTATTAATTTTTTACATCCATGTTCATTATTAAGCAAAAAGCGTAATTTATTTTCATTTCCTTTGTATAATTCATAAAAATCCTCAAATGATATTGAGGATTTTGTTATTTTTTTATAGTCAGCTCTTAAGGATAAAAATTCCTTATCTAAAAATGCTTCTAATTTTTCTTGATCATCAGAATAATCTGAGTGTATTTCTAATAATTCTTCAAGTTTGATATCAGAATTTAACTTTAATAAAAAATCTTTATCTTCAGATATCATTTCATCTAATTGCTCTAATTGCTCAGTATCTAGACGAGTTATCTCATTAAGATCAAAATCTGCATCAAAACTTCTATCAAGATGATCAATTGCGTTTTCTAAAATAGCAATGCATTTTGAAAGTTCTAAGCCATAATCAAGGAGGTTACAGATAATATCACGCTCTCCCCAATTATTTTTTCTAACCATTCGTACTAATTCTTCTAACTCAGAAGAACCGAGATTAGCAATTTGCCCTAGAATGTTATTATATAGATCCTCTATATCTTCTTCTTCAAAATACCAATCTAGTACTATTTTTGTATCCTCATTAGAAGCTATTTCTAATAAATTTTCTAATTCTTCATGTTCTAATTTATTAAATGCATCTTCCATATCTTTTGTTTCTTTTTCGAGTAAATCTGCTAATAAATCAATTATTAAAGATTTTGATAACACTGTTACTCCATACCATTGAGAACATTTTTGCGTCAAAAGAGCAATCACTTCTGAAAAAGAACTTTCATCTTCGTATTCTAAACCATTTAGAGATAACCATAACCTAAAAATTGCAGCCTCTTTATTAATAATATCTTCAAGAATTTTCATATCTTTTTCACCATTATCATTACTCAGGCTACTTGTTGTTTTATCATAACTGTATCTTATAGTGGTATCATAGTTTGCATGCATCCAACGAGATGTTTTTACTGCATCAACGATTGACATAGGCATTTGCCTATCCTCAAATATATCCTTCCATGATAAATATTCTTCACCTATTAATTCTAATATCATATAATTAATAATGAGGCTTGCAGGGTTTCTAGCTACTTCCGTAGAAAACATTAGGTATGTCAGGGAGTTAATAAACTTTTCTAACATTTCTTTTTGGAATCTATTAATTTCTAGCTTACTTATAAATTCATTTCCTTTCCCTTCTAAAACATCTATAATCCATTTAGCAATGTCAGCATCAGTTATACCTAAATATGAGCTTTTATTATTTAAAATCTTTGCTATAGCAGCATAGCTAGTGCTTCCACCAGCTTTTCCAATTCCTACAATATCGCTTCTTGTTCCAGTTTTTTTCGAAACTTCATGACTTTCTAGTCCTCCAGATTCTAGTCCAAGTAGGCTAAAACCTATACTAAGTGTTTCTATATCATCATTCAGTATGTTAGTATTATCTCTATAATTTTTAATTAATCTAATATTGGAAACTTTTAATAATCTTATGTAAGCCAAAAATTGTGCAATATCATAGTCTTCAGAGTTAAATGATATATCGAAATGAGATGGTAAAGTTTCACGGTAAACTTTGTCTTTACTAAATTTATCTAAAGCGGTTAATAATTCACTTTCAAAATTACTTATAAAGATATCTATAAGTTTAATTTTTTCTGTTTTAATATCCGAAAGACTTTCAAGAAAAGTTTTAATTGTTTTTTTTGATGTAATGCGAAGCTCTTCAGCTAATTTCTGTTTTATTGGAGATTCACTTTTATACTCCTGTAATTTTGGCCTTGAGTTTTGATTCTTAGACTTTAGGTAGGCACTTTTTGTATCGCCTGGTTTTGGAGTTAACTGCTCTCCAATTTCTTCATGAATTTCTATAATTAGTTCTGCTAATTCATCATCATTATATTTTTTTGTTTTAGAAGGTAACTTTAATGACTCTTTTAAAGTTGGATTTTTTTTTACAACACTTTTTTCATGAATAGACTTTATAAAAGTTCTTTTATCTTCAAGAATTTCATTAATTAAAGTGTCAATAATTGCTTGATTTTCCTCTAAAAGTTCTTGATGATTATCTTCATAAGTTTTTTTTATCGACTTTTTAAAAGCTGATTTTAAAAGTTTAGATATTTGTTCATCTGTTAATACTGTGTTTTTGGCTAAATGCTTATCCTTTAAGGAAAGGTAATGCTTATAAACTTCAGTAGAAGCTAAAACTCTTATGCCAAATTCATGAGCTAAAAAAGATAATTCTAAATCATTGTCTTCAACGTTAACTTCTTTGAGTGTTACAATTTTTTCTTTTAGTTTTTGTGCTTTTGCCTTTAGGTTTTTTAGTCTACTGTTTTCTATTTCTTCTCTATCACCTTCTTCTGAAGAAGTATCATCATAGTATCGATCATATTTTTCTTCATTTGATAGCATTATTGTGCCAGCTGAAGATTTCTTATTCCGAGATTCAAATAATAAAGCCCAGTTCTTAGGTTTGAGAGGACTTATTTCTTCATTATAATCGTCAGTACATGAACCATCAGATTTACTTTCTTTAACTATACTTGATTGTGTTATCTCTTTAATAAATACCATTGCGTAATTTACTTCTTCATCTGTTATAGAACAATCTATATCTCTTTTCTCTGCCTCTCGTTTGTTAAAAATTATTTGCAAGAATATATGGAGTTGATAGTCACTAAGAGCTGAAATTTTTGATACTTGTTGTTTCGATAGAATTGACTTATCTTTAGATACTTGCTCCCCACCTATAGCGCTTATTAAATCTGATACTTCACTACTTTTAATATCGTTAACATATACATTATAATGATTGCCACCTATATACATAACTTCGATTTCATTTTCTTCTGCAATACCTTGACCCGATAGACGAATATTAGTATCAAGTAAATCTCTTAGAATTAATGTTTCTTGCCAACTTCCCCATATAGAAGTAATGCTATCAATATATAGTTGAATTAGATCTTGATTTACTTCTATATTAAGGAATTCTTCTAGATCTTGATCTTCAGCTAGAGAATCATAATTAGATCTAATACTTTCCAATTTATTTTTAAGTGATCTAGCTTTACCGAAACCACTAAAATTCTTAAGTTTAATTATATCGATTAGCATTCCTTTTAAACATTCAATCAAAGTTTCATCTGATGCGTCTATTCTAGTTTGATAATGTTGTTGTACCGCTTCTCTTAATTGATGCTGTGTTCTAATTTCTAGTCCATTTATAACTGGATATTGGCCATTATGTGCGCCAACATAGCCAATTAATATTGCATTGAATAAACAATTTCCGTCACCTGGAATTTGAATTAATGTTTTCATAATGTACTTTTCCTATATAAATTTATTTGTTTCCTAATTTATCACTCTTTATTAAGGTTAGATTGTTATTCATGTGTAGTTGAATTTACAAAGCTTCCTAAAAACAATATATTGCTTTGATCTGGAATATTTGAATTATATGTACTATTACCTCCACTTTCTCCGCCAGATCCACCAAAATCGTAATCTGGATCGAAATCAGGATATCTTGGCGGCAAACCTACATAAGTAATACCACTTGCTACAAAATCAATCCAATGTTCAAGTTGAGATAAAATTATTGTAACTTGATTGTTTATGTCTTGGCTTTCATATACAGAACCAAAATCTAACCACTGTGCTAGATTATTTGCTAAATTACTTATTATTTGGATAACTTTTGTAGCCGAAGAAGATAAAGGATTATGAGATAGTGCAGTTGAGATATATTTATGCCAACCTGCTATTTCAGATAAAGCTTCTTTGCCAATAATAGATTCAATTTGAGCTATGGTTCTTAGAGTTTGTTCATCTTGAACTTTATCTTGCCAGGAAATAATCTTTTTGTAATGAATACTTTGAAACAAATTGTGAATTAATTCTGGATTATCATATACTATATCTGTTATGCAATAACCTATAATGTCATTATCGCTACTACTTTGATCATCAGCATCTTCATCGCTATAATGTTCGCTCTGACTTTCCTCAGATTGATCATCATCTTCCTTATAACTCGCATCATCGCTGTTTTGTGAATTTTCTGCAGAGGAGAAGCGATCCTCATTTGAATCATTATTACTTCTTGAAGAGCGTTCACTATTTTCAGAGTAACCATCAGGACAGCCATCATCTATTTTCCAATTCTCATATGAAATAAGCGTATCTTCATCATCAATATCTTCTTCATCATCCTCGTGTCTTTCTTTATTAACAATCGCTTCCCATAATTCATCAAAACTGCTATCAGTTTTTCTATCGTTCCAATAATTTATAACTCGAACGGCAGCTTTTTTATCTTGAGAATAATAATTTTTTATGTCATCAATACTTAATTCTTCTTCATCTAATATAGTTATGACATCTCTACTACCCAAAACTTCTATTTCATCATCACCCCAGGAAGATACTTCCATCAAAGAAACACCATGATAGTTAATAAGATTATCAAATTCTTCTTGATAACTACTATAAAAATTAATTAAAGTTGCAATATCTTCTAAAGACATATCCATGAGATTGGTATCATCCACCGTATCTAGTAACCATTCAAAAAAGTTTAATAAATCTAGTGTATTTTGATTATCATATAAGTTTAATATGGATTCATTTTCGATTATTTCTTCTTCTAATAATCTAGGAATAATAACTACAAAACGAAAAAATATTATCCTATTATCAGTATGCAACCCTATTATTTGTTCTCTTGTGAATCCATTTTCTAGTAATAAAGAAATTTCTTTTGAATTACGTATAAAATCCCAATAAGGATGAGCTATATTAGGAGCTATTTGATATTTGTTTCCAATTTTATAGTACTGTTTAAATATCTCTTTATTAGTAACAACAAAGCCAGAATCTTTATAGGCTTTTCTTATTTGATGTGCTACTTTAGGAAGATAATCTTTAAAGTCCTCTTGAGATAAAATGCCTTTTGCTAAGTTATATAAACTTATCATCTTGTTTTGATCAGTAGATACTATTCTTAATGTTCCGTATGGATTTATATCAGAACCCATTTGTTCATTTTTTAGCCCACTATTTACTAATAGAACAGTTCTAACTTTTTGTAAGCATATTGCTATTGCCTCTAATATTTTATCTGTTGTAGCACTGGTGTAATCTAAAATAACTAGAAAATCTTTACTTACTCCTTGTAAACTTATCAGCAAATTAGATTGACCATCATTTTGTCGTACATTACATTTGTTTAAGTCAAAAAAAAGAATTTTACTAACTTTTTTAGAACGATTGTCTTTTTTAACCATACCAAACAATTTAATCATAACATCTGAAATATTATCTACGGCTTTTTCGGTCTCGTAATACATATCCCAAGTGTCTAATCTATATTGGTTTTCCTCTGCTGAGATTACATCTTGGAATGCTAAAAAAGCCGCAACATTAATTGCTCTCATGCCAGTAGCAGTAATTATTTTACGAGCATATATGTGAGGAATTTGTTTTATTTGTCCTGGTCCTGGCTCAGCCTCACAATCACTATCACTTCCTACTCCGTCATCTGCCTTTTGATATCCACTACTTCTAATAAATGCAAGGTTTGCTTCTTCTAAAGCAGAATATATACCTTCAAGTTGTCTATATTTAATCTGTCCAGCTAATCTTCCTAAATTGTCTAAAGACCGAGATATTTGTCCCAATAGATCCCAGAATTCATTATCTTCTATAGATTGAACCATTTTCTGTAAATCCATTTTTTTCTTCTGACTATTATATGAATATTCAGATGTAATACTTAAAGTAATAGATTTATGAGAGTAATCTAGCATCCTAAGCATTTTTATTAGCGGCCTTGCATAATTAGTTTCAGTAGATTCTAGCTCCTCAATAATTAAATCAATTAGTAAGTCAGGATAATCTCTACCTCTAGCTACAACCTCATGGATTACATTAACGTGTTTTTTATTCTGCCCTTTAACAGCTTGTAAATTTAGTGTATCGAATAATTTTTTCGACCATTTATCTAACTTTACCTTTTCTCTCTTGTTGTATGCACCTATTTGGGAGTTCATTTCGTGTAATATATTATCATCAATAATATTTTCTTCTAATGTAGGTATAATTATAGAATTCAGAAGCTCTAGTCCTTTCAATAAAATATCAAGATATATTTTAGGAATTATTCCTATATTTATTCGGAAACTTTCTTCTGTAGAGTCAATGCTTGGAATATTATGACCAAAACTAGAGCGTAATACTAATTCAATCAGTATTCCTTCATTCTTTGAAAGATAATTAACTATAGCAACGTAATAAGACATTATCATTTTATACCAGCTATCTATATTTCTTTTTTCATTACCTGAACTAATTCCTTGAACACAGATCATAACGCAAGGATATTCATTGTCATAAATAGCTACTACTTTATCAAAATGAGACTTATCAATTTTAGTTTTTAAAATACTACATAAACCTTGTTTGTATTTTAAAATTTTGTCATATAAAAAATCATGACTTACTATCTTTTTGGGACCAGTATTAGGCAAAACAATTTTTTTATATTTCTTATGGAAAAAGGGACTTACAAATGCGCCACTTTTAGCATGTTCTTTAGTATGTGTAGGATTGATATTTGAATTACCGAATATTTTCAAAGAGTCTTTAAATTCTTTTGCATATCTATCACAATCCCCACCTCTAGTTGTAGAACGGAAATATGTTCTCCAATACTCAGAAGCATTCATATCAAAATATGTAGTACTCTTAAATCTTGAATAATACTCACATCTAGGAAAAAAAGTGCTATCAGTTTCAATTGTACTACTCAGTTCTATATTAGTTTCTTCTAATAATTGTAAATGTTTTTCTCTTAGCGCTCTTCCACTATTGTTAGAATCACCATCGCTTAAATTTGAAATAGCTTGCCAATTTTCTTGATCTGTAATTTGATGTATAATACTACCTTCAATCCTCATAGTTCCTAAAGACAATCCTGATAGAATATGTGCTATAAAAGGGCCACAATGATGATTTGATATTGTTTTTAATATACCTGATTCTAATTTGCTGTGTTGTATTCTGTTAGTAGTTGATGTAAATTGATCATGAGAAACGTTTAAAATTTGCAAAATTGCATTCCTTATATTTTGAGGAATATCAGCAATGTCTCCAGAGCCTACAGGATCTATATAGAATGCTCTAAATTGTTCTCCAGTTCTTTCAATGAATAAACCTGTGAAATGTTGAATTTCATTACCATCTATTTCAGGACGAATTGGTATTATACCTCTAATTTGTTGTGGATTATTTCTAAATGCTTGTAATTCTTCCTGCAAATATGGTAATCCTCTTCCTATTTCTATAAATCTTATTTGAAGATTGTTAGCAACATAATTACTAATTACAAAATTTAAAGCATAATGACTGTAGTCACTATTTGAATGCGAAATTGATGCAATAGCATATTTAGTTTCATCTACTTCAATATCCAAGTGCGCATTCTGTTCTTGAATGCTTAGAGTTGCGGTGCTTGCGGTTAAATCTTCAATATTTGATCTTTGATCCTTTTTACCTTCTATTTTTTTAGGTGGCATATCTTTTTCTCCTATATCTTCACACTTACTTTCTTCTCAACAAAATATCTTACCAATTTCAGGCTCATTGGGTGGTTATCACAAAACATTTGTTTGTGCATCCTGAGATATCCTGAAGCTTTTCTTGGTTTTTTTAACTTAACCTTAATTATTGCTAGTTTGGAGATTATTTTGTTGAAATTATCGGTTATAATATTAGTGGCATTATTGTAGAAATTTGTTAGAATTTGATAGTCGATAAAGTATTCTTCTTCATTCTGTTTGTGATTACCTAAAAGCTCATACATTTTGCCTAAGAAGAAATGATGCCGATAAGCATATAGATTTCTATAATATCTTTTTTTACAAAAAGTATTTTTTAGGCTTTGTTGTGCTTCCAACATTGTTTTTATTTTTTCTTGGGTTACATTATCATTTAATAACGTACTTATATAATTATGATAAATAATGGCATTTGGTTTATATGCTGTTTTAAAGGTTAAAAATAAATTATAAAAATACGTGGAGATAAAGGCATTTAATGAGGCAGTTTTTCTAAAAGATACTAATTGTTTTAAATAATTCCAGAACTCAGTAAAATTTCTCTTGTTAATCATGTGTAATTATATTGTAAGTATATATAACCATATTTGGTAGTATATATAATTAGGTATCTTAGTGTTTAGCGCTCTAAGATACACGCACTTGAAGTTAGTATACGCTTTTCAAAACCTGATGCAACACATAATATGAAGATGTTTTAACGGATCTATGCCTATATATTTAAAGATAGTCTAGAAATATGTTATGATTAATAATCTTGCAATTGATACCCAAGCTAACTCATGGTTAAAAACTTTTATTTATGAAAGTCAAGAAATTTCTAGTTTTTTAGATCGCCAAGGTGATCTGTGGTTTATTGAGAACGATATTTCTTCGTTACTTGGTTGAAGAGAAGCTGCTATATTTCTAGGAATGCAAGTCTTCGCTCCAATCATGCAAAATCTCTTATATTTTTCCTTATACTTTATATTAGCTTATATAAATTTTGTAGAACGTGGATTGTTTTCTTAATTTTTGATTTTATAGAAGTGACGGTTTTGTTGGTGTGCCCAGCTGGATTCGAACCAGCGACCCTTTGATTAAAAGTCTTAAGGGCTATGTTTATACCATTTCATATTGTTTTATATAAACCTTAAGATTTATGTGCTTTATGCGCGTTTTAACTTTATATTATTTTATTGCATTTTATACTGTTTTATATAAAATTTGTAGAACATGTGTAGAACATACGTAGAACAAAATAAGATAAAAAGGTCATAAAAAATGAGTGATAATAAAATTAATTTAAATCTAACAAATATTAGAAAAATTCCAGTACCAACAGACGGCAAAAGAACTTATTATTATGATAGCAAAGTACCTGGACTTGGTATTATGGTTTTTCCTAGCGGTACTAAAACCTTCTTTTTGTATAAGAGAGTTAATGGTAAGCCAGAAAAGATTAAATTAGGCAGGTTTCCTGACATGTCTCC
>CAZJZY010000010.1:60680-61619 GCA_964550685.1 uncultured Rickettsiales bacterium
AGAAAATGATTCACGAACAATTATTTGAACAATATGGAATCAATCCAAACAAAGAAAAGAAAAAACTTCGAGAAGAAATGCTATTCAAAGATTTATTTGAAAAATATATCAACGAATACGCTAAGAATCGTAAATTATCCTGGAAAACTGATCTAGGATACTATGATAGATATCTTGCCAATCTAAATAGCAAAAGAATCTCCGATATAACCACGCAAGATATAGAAAAGCTGCATAATAAAATTAAAGAAAGTGGCGGGTTATACGCTTCAAATCGTACGCTGTCCTTATTAACTAAAGTTTATAACAAGGCAAAAGATTGGGGTTGGCATGGCAACAATCCATGCCAGGGTGTCAAAAAATTTAAAGAGAAAAGCAGAGAAAGATTTATCCAAGGTGATGAAATCCCAAAATTCTTTGAAAGTTTGAATAACGAGCCTAATGAAACATTTAGAGATTTCTTTTATATCTGTTTGTTAACGGGTGCAAGAAGGAATAACGTACAATGTATGCAATGGAATGAAATCAACTTTGACCGATCGGAATGGAAAATCAAAGAAACAAAAAATGGCGAAGCTCATACCATACCTCTAGCTTTGCAAGCAATTGATATATTAAAAACGAGATATAGCTTTAGAAGAAATAATTGGGTCTTTCCAAGCCCAACCAGTAAATCTGGTCATATCGAAGAGCCCAAAAGAGCTTGGAAGAATTTATTAAAACGCGCTGAGATTCAAGATTTAAGGATTCATGATTTAAGAAGGACTTTAGGCAGTTGGCAAGCAGCAACTGGAGCTAATAGTTATATTATTGGCAAATCACTTGGCCATAAAACTCAACAAGCTACCGCGATTTATGCCAGACTAAATATAGACCCAGTTAGAGAGTCAGTAAATAAAGCTACAAATGCAATGTTTGCAACAATGAATACTAAAAAAT
>CAZJZY010000011.1:0-57830 GCA_964550685.1 uncultured Rickettsiales bacterium
TCAGTAGCAGCTGCAAAGATAGCGGCAGCAGCAGTAACTAGTGCGAAGATATCTGATGGTTCAGTAGCAACTGCAAAGATAGCGGATTTAGGAGTAACTAATGCTAAAATTGGCGCAGCAGCAGTAACTAGTGCGAAGATATCCGATGCATCAGTAGTAGCTGCTAAGTTAGCTGCTAATGCGGTAACTACAGCTGCAATACTTGATGGCACAATATCGAATGATGACATCAACGCTGTCGCCGCGATAGCTTACTCGAAGTTATCTTTAGCTGGCTCTATTGCTGCTGCTGATTTAGCTGCTAATGCGGTAACCACGACAGCGATAGCTGCTAATACAATAACAGGGTCTAAATTTGCAGATAGTGTAGTTACTTGTCTTACCGGTCTTTCTGCAACTTGGGACGCTGCTGCAGTAACTGCATTGGCGGCTTGTTTTAATAATGACTAGTGTAAGCTTCAATGGCTAGAATTTATAATTTATTAAAAATAAATAATGAATTTTAGTTAGCGGAGGCTTGCGTTAACTACATTAATCTAAAAAAGATCCATTCATTTAAAATCTGAATGGGTCTTTTTTAATTCTTAAAATCTCTCAAAAATTTTTAATCTAAAAAAATAAAATATATTCTAGAAATATTTCTGTAGTTAATCTTTTATTAATTATTGTGCTTTAGGTTCAGTGTAGTTTTTCACAATTAGCAAAAATTGAGCTTTTTGATTAAAATTAAGATTAGTTATAAAAATATAGGAAAAAGATTTCAATGAGAAAACCACTTAGTTATATTATTAGAAAATTAAGTAAAATAGAGCTGCCAGAACAAAAAACAATATTTCCATTACCCAATGATTTAGTTTTTGTAGTCAATAGCTATGATGCGTTGATATATACTGGTGAATTTATTAAGGGTTTAGGGCATGAAGTTCATACTGCCCAATTAATGATAGATTTTGCCAACGAAGGAACAACTTATGTTGAAGTTGGTGCAAATTATGGTGATTTTTCCTTGCAGTTAAGCAAAAAAATTGGCGCTAAAGGTAAAGTTTATGCATTAGAACCAGGGTTTAATGTTTATCAATGCTTAGAAATGAGTGTTTATTTAAATGAAATTACCAATATTATCACAGAAAATTTAGCAGTGCTTGATAAAGAGCAAACTGTTAGTTTTGTTGAAAATTCAAAAAATTCTTTAGTTAGTACCATCACAGATGATAAGGAAGGTAGTCAGAAAATCAATGCTACAACAATAGATAATTATTTTAAAGATAAGGAGGCTTCTATTGATATATTAAGAATTGATGCGGAAGGAAGTGAGTGTAAAATAATTAGAGGAGCAGAAAATATTATAAATTCTTCTTCAAATCTAAAGATGTTTATAGAATGGCAACCTCCTTTATTAAGAAAATATGAAACAGAAGAGAGTTTAAAAAAATGTATATCTGATTTAACAGATAAGGGTTTTATATTTTTAGATACTAATGAATTCAATATTAATTGTGATTATAGTAAGTATAAAATTACGCCAGAAGACATATTAAGTGTTTATGGAGATTACGAGTTTATTGCTGTTAGAGAAGAGACCTTAAAGCAAATAGAAGCAGCAATTCAGGAAAATACAAATAAATGTGATTTTTTGTATAATAGCTTAATATTAGATCATGTAGAAAGTAAGAATGTAGAAGGTCTTAAAAATCTTGCACAAAAATTTTCCGCTAACATCATTAATCTTCCTCTTTCTATTGGTGGTACATTTTTACATTACATGGTTGAATTAGGCTATATTGATGTAGCCAAAATATTGTTAGAAAATGGCGCTGATCCTAATCTTAAAGCTAAGAATGGTTTAACTCCTCTATACCAAAGTGTAGTGGATAATAATTATAAAATTTCAAAATTATTACTAGAACATAAAGCAAATACTGAAGTTACCATGGATACTGGAGCAACTCCATTGTTTGCAGCTGCTTTTTTTGGTTATGATAATCAAGCTAAGCTTTTATTAAATAACGGAGCAAGTAAAGATACAGAGGTGCAAGGAGTTGCTACTTTTTTTGTTGCTTTACAAAACGATCATCTAAGTACTGCAATAATGTTGGCTGGAACAATAGAAAATTTTTGCCAGCAAATTTGGAAAACAGAGTATGAACATAAATATGTAAATCTTTGTGGTGACTTGATACAAGAATTTTAAAGTTACAAAGAAAATTATCCTATGGAAACAAGTGTAAATCAAACAAGAAAAGTAGAATTGCTTCAGAATCCTGAATATTATCTTGCTTTAGCGGCATTATTTAGAGATGAAGCTAGGTTCTTAAAAGAGTGGATTGAGTTTTATCGATTGATGGGAGTAGAGCATTTTTATCTATTTAATCATCTAAGTACCGATAATTATATGGAAATATTGGCTCCTTATATCCAAGAAGGATTAGTAGAAGTTTCTAATTTAACTTATGAACCAAAATCTCCTGAAGAATGGAGGTTTTATGTACAACTAAAAACGTATACAGATTTATCTAATGCGATAAAAGATGATGTAGAGTGGCTTATTTTAGTTGATACAGATGAGTATTTATATCCAGTAATTGAACAAAATATTTCCTCTGTATTAAAAAATTATGATACATATGCAAGTGTGGCTGCAAATTGGCAATTATTTGGGTCAAATAATGTACAATATATTAATCAAAATGAATTGCTAATTGAGAATCTAGTAAAGCGTGATTCTGTAATGAATCTTCATGTAAAAAGCATAGTAAAACCAAGATATGTTGAAAGCTTTCCTTATTCTCATTGTGCTAATATGAAGCCTGGATTTAGTAAGGTTACAGAAAACTTTCAGTATATAGACGGGCCGCTCTCTTTAGTACCTAGTTATAATGTTTTTGTAATTAATCATTATATATCTAGAGATTTAGATTTTTTTCAAACTAAGAAACTTTCGCGAGTGCATTTATTAAGTAAGGATCTTTCCAGTGAAGAGAGGGCTGTAAAGGTGAATAAATTAATAGAGCAAAATGAGAAGCATTCATCTATTTATGACGATAAAATCTTAAGGTTTGCGCCCTATTTAAAGAAGCAAATGTTTGAAGATCAAGATACAGAGTATACTTCATCTAAACTAATTGATATTGGAACTAATAAGAAGTTAGCGCAATTACCAAGCAATTTAGCTTATATAATAGAAGTACAAAATAATACAGTTCTTCCTTATAGTGTAAAGAATGGTTACGGATATGAGCCATATATAATTAACAAGATCATGGCGTTTATTCAAGAAGGTGAGAGTTATTTAGAAATAGGATCTGGTTATGGTGAATTTGTAATGCAGATAAGCAAAAAATTAGGGCAAAATGGTAAAGTATATTCTTATGAATCAGATGAAGATTTGTACAAGTATTTGACTACAAATATATTTATTAATGACCTCTATAATATTGAGTTTGGGGAAGTAATCCCTGGAAATATTTGCGCAGATGTTATAAGAATTAATTCACAAGGTAATGAATGTAATCTTATAAAGAATATACAGAACATATCAGCAAATCAGAGATTATTTATAAAAGTTCAATCTGATATGAAAGACTGTTTGAGGGATCTGGAAGTTGAAGGTTTTAGCTTTATTGACATAAATAAGTATAATGAAGAATGTAGCTATTTAGTCTACCAACAGGATTATCGTTTATCTGCAGAAGATGTGACAGCTAATAAAGAAATTTTAGTTATCAAAGAGGAAGAATTCGAATATTTTAGAAAGCTATTTTCAGTTACTAAAACATGTAAAGAATTAGCAAATCAGATAATGTTTAATGCAGCAACTTTGGGTGAAAATGAATATATTAAACTAGCATTATCTAATGGTGCAGATATAAATTTTTATCATGAGGTGTTGCTTGGCTCGGCTTTATATTATGCAATCGGACATAATAGAACTGAAACTGTAGAATTATTAATAGAAGCAGGAGCAGATATTGAGTTAGGCTTTAGAAAGGAAATCTCCCCTTTATTTTTCGCTGTCGATGAGGGGAGTGCTCATATAGTTAAGTTGCTTTTAAAAGCTGGAGCTCAAGTAGGCGGTATAAATTCAGCATTTGGTGCAACTATGTTGCACATTGCAGCAAAAAAAGGTTATTTTGAAGTAGCTAAGCTTCTTTTAGAGTACGGAGCAAATAGAGAAATTCAAGCTCAAGGAGTAAGCCCATTTTTTATTGCATTACAAAACAATCATCTAAGGATAGCCATAATGTTAGCGGGGTCGGAAGATAATTTTTACCAACAAATTCAAGGAACAGAATATGAGGATATATATATTGAAATTGATAGAGAGAAAAACTTAGATTCCTCAATTACTTCTAAAGATGGAAAATTACGCTTACTATATAACAATTCTATAAGAGAAAAAGGAGACATTAGCGTGGAAAATAATATCACGGTTCAACAATTTACTTCTGATTGGTTTTCACTAAATATTCCAATATGGAACAAATACAAAGATTTTTTCTATAATAAGCCTAATATAAAATGCCTAGAAATAGGATCATTTGAAGGAAGGTCTATAATTTATGTCGCAGAAAATTTCTGTAATGGAAATCAAAGTTATATTGATGCGTTAGATACTTGGGAAGGATCTATAGAACATGCGCAAATATATAAAGAAAATTTGTATGATAGATTTATTGGGAATGTTAATAAATATATTCTAGAAGGTAGGATTAATGTATATAAAAATTACTCCTTAAATACATTAATACAATTTGTTCAAGAAGTTAAATTAGGTTCAAAAGATAAATATGATTTTATTTATATAGATGGCTCCCATACAGCAAAGGATGTGTTAATAGATGCAGTACTTTCTTGGGAATTATTGAAAATAAATGGCATTATGATTTTTGATGATTATGCATGGTATGAGCATTATAGAGAATCTAGTCGAGATGAGATGACCCCGAGGCCTGCAATTGATGGTTTCTTAGCTTCGTATAAGGGTGCTTATAATATCCTTCATAAGGAAGATCAAGTGCATATTTTAAAGCTAAAAGAGAATAGAGCTGTTGATGACAATTTATATGATTTTGTAATATCGCAAAATATTGAAGGTATTAAAAGCTCTTTAGCTCAAGGAGCTGAAATTGATTTCTTGCACCCAATTGGTGCTACAGCTCTAAATATAGCAGTAGAAAAAGGTTTTTATGCAGTAACAAGTCTATTGTTAGAAAAAGGAGCAAATCCTAATATTTCAGGACGAATTGGCGTATCCGCATTGTATCAGAGTGCTGTAGACAATAATTATGAAATTGCTAAATTATTACTAGCAAATAATGCAAATACAGAATTTGCATTATCTACAGGAGCAACGCCATTATTTGCTGCCTCATATTTTGGTTTTGATGATATGGTAAAGTTATTATTAGAATATGGAGCATATAGAGAAGTTCAAGTTCAAGGAATAAGTGCATTTTATGTAGCATTACAAAATGATCATCTGAATACAGCTATAATTTTAGCGGGTTCAAAGCAAAATTTTTGTCAACAAATTATAGAAACAGAGTATGAAATTCAGTATGTTGAGTTGTGTGGTAATAATGAAAATGCTATGGAAATATTAAATTAAAAAGGAAAAATAAAATGGCTGTTAGGACGTTAAGCTCTATTGTACACGAAGAAAGTAGAATAGATTTACCCAATACAAAGAGATTAGTACCTCTCCCTGATGATTTGATTTTTATTATTGATACTAGGGATAATATTGAAGATTTACACGATTTATGGAAAGGGGACGGTCATGAATCTCATATGATTAAAAAAATGATGGATTTTGCTTTAGCAGGTGAAACTTATGTTGAGGTGGGTGTTCATTATGGAGATTTTGCTTTAAGGATGAGCCAAAAAATTGGTCCTAATGCTATGATATATGGGTTTGAGCCTAATAAAAATTTATACCAATGTTTTTCTACAAGTGTATTTTTAAATGGGATAACAAATATTGTTTCTGAGAATTTAGCAGTGTTGGATAAGGTGCAAAAAGTAGGCTTTTTTGAAAATGCGGCTATAAGTTTGATGAGTAATGTTGTAACGAATAATAATAATTATGCTTCTGACCAAGAAATAATGGCTGTCACTTTAGATTCTTATTTTGAAGGAAAAGAATCAAGTATTGATATAATTAGGCTTGATGCAGAAGGAAGTGAGTGCAAAGCGTTAAGGGGAGCGCAAAAGATTATCGATTCTTCGCCTGATATAAGATTATTTATTGAGTGGCAGAGTGCTTTACTAAATAAATATGAGAATATAACTAGTTTGCAAGAATGTCTTTCTAGTCTTTTAGGTAAAGGGTTTGTTTTTTTAGATACAGCAGAATTTAATAAAAATTGTGATTATAAGAATTATAAGCTTAGTATAAATGATATAATAGATAATGAAGTTTTAGAAGTTTTAGCAATTAGAGAGGAAGCTCTTAAAAATTTTACTAAAGCAGATTATTTTAGCAATCAAGCAGAAGAATGTTTAGAAGGGCTGCATAATCTTCTACATTTAAGCATAACAAGAAATAATACTGAGAGGCTAAAATTTGCTTTAAAACATGGTGTGAATATTGATCGCCTGCATAGTATAGGAGCTACCCCTTTGTATTGGGCAGCTCAAGAGGGAAAATTTGAAATTGCAAAAATTTTATTAGATGCAGGAGCAAATATAGAAATTAAAGCTGCAAATAGCATGACTCCTTTAACCATAAGTGTCCAAAATAATGATTTTAATATGACTAAGTTGTTTATAGATACAGGAGCGGATTTAGAAAATCCTAATGGTAAAGGGTCTACTTCTGTGTATTTAGCTGCATATTTTGGTTATAATGATATATTACAATTGCTTTTAGAAAATGGAGCAAATAAAGATGTTCAAGTTCAAGGAATAAGTGCATTTTATGTGGCATTACAAAATGATCATACAAGCACTGCTAAAATTATTGCTGGTTCAAATGAGAGTTTCTGTAATAAAATTCAAGGATCTGGGTATGAAACGAAATACATAGAATTTTGTGGTGAATTTATTGATGAATTCTAGTTTTGAAAGGAGTCTTAACATGGAAGGTAAATATATCGATGAGTTATTGTATAATGCTGCATTACAAGGAGATGATAAAGCTGTCTTTAAATATTTATCTTTTGGAGCAAATATTAATAGTACGCATACAGATTTAGAAGTTACGCCTCTTTTTGCAGCAATTTCTTACAATCATACAAATACTGTTCAAGTTTTGCTGGACAATTATGCAAATTATGAATTACCAACAAAAAATAATATACTGCCCTTATATAAGGCCGCTCATAGCTGTCATAGTGATATTACTAGCATTCTTTTAAGAGTTGGGGCTGATAAAGATAAATTATCTAACGGTATTTCTCCATTATACGCAGCTATTTCTTCAAGATGTGTGAAAGACAGCAACATCCTTTTAGAAAGCGGGGCATCAATTCATTACGATAGTATAAATAATCCTTTAGTATTAGCTTCTTATCTTCCAGACTCAAATGAGTCTAATAATCCTAAAGATATACTAAAGTCTAAAATTATATATGAATTAGTTAGTAAGAAGTATTTTCAATGGTTAGATAATAACTTATCAGAAATAACAAAAAATCTAAAAATTGATAATTCTAAAACTTTTGAGGTTGTAGTTGTTAGGTATAAGGAAAGTCTATCTTGGATAGCAAAAGAATATCCAAATGAGAAAGTCATAATTTATAATAAAGGTCAGGATGATCTTGGAGAGATACCTTCAAATTGGGAAGTAATAAAAACACCAAATGTTGGGTGGTTTGGTGGAACAATTGTTATGCATTTAGCAAATGAATATTATGCTCTTGCTGATAGAACTGTATTTTTACAAGGTAATCCTTATGCGCAACATGTTCCTCTTCCTCTAATTAATTTAAAAAGTGAAATTATCTCTCCATGTAATAATATTTACGCACAATGTGTAGAGACAACTCTTAAGAAACAATCTGATGACATGAGCAGTATAGATCCAGAAGATTGGGCTAGGTCTAAATATGGTGGATGTTTTACCCTGCCTAACTCTACAATGATTGAGTTTTTTAAGGAAGAAATTGATAGCGATATAAATCCAGACGATATACTACCTATGGTGTGGGGAGCGCAATTCGCAGTTGATAAAGAAAAGGTTTGGCGACACCATCAAAAGTACTATCAAAAATTTTTATCTCAATTTAATGACAAATGTCCTATCAAAGATTTTTTTATGGAAAAGGGTTGGAATGCTATTTTCAATCAAGCTTCAGAAAAATTAAACTTGAGGCTACAAGAAGCAGCGTGGGGAGGAGATAATGATGTAGTAATAAAAGCTCTAGAAGATGGAGCTGACATTAATTCTAAATATTTAAATAAATCTACTTCCTTATTTCTTGCAGTAAAAAATAATAAGCCTGAAGCAGTCAATTTGCTTATTAAACTTAGAGCTGATGTTAATATACCCCTATTAAATTCAGAGTCCCCTATTTGGCAAGCAGCATATTATTGCTATCCTGAGATAGGAAAGCTGCTTATTGAAGCAGGAGCAGATATCTTTTATTCACACGAATACACTCCTCTTTATACTGCTATATCAGAAGGTTGTCTTGATATGGTGAGGCTGCTATTAGAAGCAGGAGCAGATGCATTATATGAAGAAAAAGGAGGAGAGCTTCAAACCCCCATACTAATAGCTAGTTTTAGAAAAGATAATAATAAAGAAGAAAAATATCACCAAATTCATGATCTAGTTAAGAATCATTACTATAAATGGCTGAATAGTTCTTATAATGATATCCTTGCAAATATAGATATTGATAATTCTAAAACTTTTGAAGTAGTAATTGTTAGGTATAAAGAAGATTTATCTTGGGTAGAAAAAGAATTTCCATATGATAAAGTTACAATTTATAACAAAGGCCCAGATGACCTTGAGAATTTACCTGCAAATTGTAAGGTAATTAAGGTTCCTAATGTTGGTTATTTAGGAGGAACATATTTCAAACATATTGTAGACAATTATGATAATCTTGCTGATCGAACTTTATTGCTTCAGGGGGATCCTTATGATGCTAAAGTTGAGTTACCTTTCATAAATTATAAAGGAAATAAAATTAAGTCTACATGCAAGAATATAATAGGTAAATGCGTTAATACTACACTTGCAGAAGCTTCAGAATACTTAAGAATATGGTTTAAAGTAGTTTTACCAAACAGTAAATATGCAGATGCTGAAGTTCCTGATTATGAAATGATAGAATATGTTCATAATAAAATAGATTCTGGTTTACCATTATATGAAAGTATGAAGTTTGTTTGGGGAGCTGAATTTGCCGTTGATAAAGAGAAGATTTATATTAGTTCAAAAGAAAAATATGCTGGATTCTTACCGCTTTTTAATCATCCTAAGGCAGGAGCGGATTTTTTTCAAGAGCAGTCATGGGATATATTATTCCAGAATACTACAACAACGCTTAATAATTTGCTATCTAATGCTATTCAGGGTAAAAATATAGAAGAAATAGTGAAATTAATAGAACTTGGAGCTAACGCTGCAATTATAGACTTATAAAACTATAAAATCTTAATCTAATGCTGAATTCGCGTTTCTAGAAAATGGTGCCATAGCAGCTGGGGAGTTGCAGCCTATTGTAAATGTGAAAGGTCTTAGTTAAATTCTTAAGTGCAGAGCGGGTCGTCATTCTAAGAATGATCAGCTTTGCACTCATATAAAGGTTTAAACTAAATATTTCCTACTTCTACAGCCGCTTCAGCATGAAGCTTCGCTTTCTCCAGTGCTTTGTCTAACTCTGTTTGAGAGCATAGCCCTAATAAAACAGGGTCACGTGGTTTAATATTGGAAGTGTTCCAGTGAGTGCGGGTTTTAACGGAGTTAATAGTAGTTTTTGTAGTACCAATTAATTTTACGATTAATTGATCACTAACGTGTGGGTAATAACGAGCAAACCAAGAAATGGCATCAGGCTTATCTTGTCTTTTTGCTATTGGAGTGTAATGTGCAGTTTTACGTTTCTTATTGGTAATTTTGATATGATTTTGTGCTTGCGCTGAGAGTTGCAATTTAGCTTTAGGATTAGCTTCGCAACGCTTTATTTCTTCTTTCGATAATTGATCGTTAGATATAGGATTTTCTCCAATAATACCAATAGCAACTTCACCATCGGCTATGCCTTTTACTTCAAGTGGATGCATTTCACAAAATTCAGCGATTTGATCAAAAGTTAAAGTGGTGTTTTCAATTAACCACACAGCTGTGGCTTTTGGCATTAATAAAGCGCTCATATTAAGTATTCCAAGTTTAAATTAATATTTAAGATTAAACTTAAGCAAAAAGCACAGATTTGTCAATGTTTCATTCTATGTGGCATAAATAATTTTGTAATATACTTAAAATTGCCTAATAGTTTTTACTAGATCCTTAAGCTTTACAAAAGCAAAACTCTAGGATAAATTATTTATATTGCTTTATTAACATGTTGGATTTTAATTTATGGAACAGAGACCTAAACTAATTGATACGCTAGAATTGCATAGGAATCGACCGCTTTCTCCTCATTTATCTATATATAAAATGCAATTGACTTCTGGCCTGTCGATATTACATAGAATCACTGGCGCGTATTTATATTTAGGCTTAGCCTTGTTTGCTTGGGTAGTTTTTTCAGAAGTTTATTTTCCATATGTGATAGAAGAAATGGGCGAATGTATTTACGGTAATGTATTTACTGCGATGTTATTTAAATTTATGCTGCTTGTTTGGACATTTTCACTTTTTTATCATCAACTCAATGGTATTCGTCATTTGTTTTGGGATATTGGCAAAGGCTTTGATTTAAAAACCACTTATCGTTCTGGTAAGATAGTTTTGGGTTTGGCAATTTTATTAACAATTATCTGTTGGTGGATAGTGTGTAGTTATGCATCGCCAATCGATTTAGCGAGATAAGTAATGAATAAAGATAAATTACATGCTCCATTGTCGATGGCAAAAGGCTTGGGTGCTGCTGGCACTGGAACTTCCACATGGTGGGCGCAGCGAGTTTCAGCTGTAGCTTTAGTGCCACTAGTAATATGGTTTGCATATTTTATGATAAAAGCTTCTGAGTATCAGGATATCGAAATAATCACCTCAATATTTGCATCTCCTTTTCCTACTTTATTTTTAGCGCTATTTGTTGGAGTTGGCTTATATCATGGGAATGTGGGAATGAAAGAAATTATCGAAGATTACGTGCATTGCCATAAGATGAAGACAGGTTTAATTTTGTTGCTCAATTTTTTTAGTTTTGTAACTGCGATTGTTGGAATTTGCGCTATATTCGTTCTGCATTTATCAACATTTAGCTTCAATTAAAAGAGAGATTCATGTTATCAAATAGTTATAAAATAATTGACCATTTCTATGATGTAGTGGTGGTAGGTGCTGGTGGAGCTGGGCTTCGTGCTGCTTTTGGAATGGCTGAGGCAGGCCTTAACACTGCTTGTATCTCTAAAGTATTTCCAACACGAAGCCATACAGTTGCAGCTCAAGGTGGCATGAGTGCTGCTCTTGGAAATATGGGGGAAGATGATTGGCGTTGGCATATGTATGATACTATTAAAGGATCAGATTGGCTTGGTGATCAAGACGCCATTGAATATATGTGTAAAAATGCCGCTAAAGCAGTTATTGAGCTGGAGCATTATGGAGTGCCATTTTCTCGCACCGCAGAAGGCAAAATTTATCAACGTCCATTCGGAGGAATGACCACTCATTATGGAGAGGGTAAAGCAGCGCAGCGCACTTGTGCGGCGGCTGATAGAACCGGCCATGCAATATTACATACTTTATATCAGCAAGCATTGAAGCATAAAGCGCAATTTTTCATTGAATATATTGCTTTAGATCTAATTATGGATAGTGAAGGTGCTTGCGTCGGCGTAATGGCTTGGAATTTGGATGATGGAACAATTCATAGATTTAGAGCTCATAATGTGGTATTAGCTACTGGTGGTTATGGTAGGGCTTATTTTTCCTGCACTTCAGCCCACACTTGTACAGGGGATGGTAATGCAATGGCCCTTCGTGCTGGCTTGCCTGTTCAAGATATGGAATTTGTTCAGTTTCATCCAACTGGAATTTACGGAGCTGGCTGCCTTATAACAGAAGGCTGTAGAGGTGAAGGTGGCTATTTGACCAACAGCAATGGTGAAAGATTTATGGAGCGTTATGCTCCGTCGGCAAAAGATCTGGCATCAAGAGACGTGGTGTCTAGAGCTATGACTATCGAGATTCGTGAAGGCCGTGGTTGTGGGCCAAAAAAAGATCATATTCATTTAAATTTAAGCCATTTAGATCCGGAAGTTATTCATTCAAGATTGCCAGGAATTTCTGAGACTGCTAAGATTTTTGCAGGCGTTGACGTTAATAAAGATCCAATCCCCGTGTTGCCTACAGTACATTATAATATGGGCGGCGTGCCAACTAATTACCATACAGAAGTGGTAACTTTAAAAAATGGTAATCCTGATCATGTGGTTCCAGGGCTTATGGCCATTGGCGAAGGAGCCTGCGTTTCGGTTCATGGTGCTAATCGTTTAGGTTCTAATTCTCTATTAGATTTAGTAGTTTTTGGAAGGGCAGCGGCGCTAAGAGCTGCTGAAATTATTAAGCCTGGCATGCCTCATAAAGCTCTTCCAAATGAGGTAGGAGAAAATGCAATTGCAAGATTAGATAAAATTCGTTTTTCTAAAGGAAAATTATCAACAGCCCATATTCGCAGTGATATGCAGCATGTGATGCAAAGCCATGCCGCAGTGTTTAGAACTGAAGAAACTTTAAAAGAAGGTGTTGATTTAATCGATAAAGTTTTCAAATCCGCAGATGATATTGGAATAAGCGATAGGGGCATGGTGTGGAATAGCGATTTAGTAGAGGCGTTAGAATTACAAAATCTTTTAGATCAAGCTGTGGTGACTATGCATTGTGCACATAACCGGAAAGAAAGTCGAGGGGCTCATGCCAGAGAAGATTTCTCAGAACGAGATGATAAAAATTGGATGAAGCACACTGTTTCTTGGATTGATAATAAAGGCAAAGTAAAAATTGATTACCGCCCTGTTCATCAATACACTTTAACTGATGAAGTGCAAGTAGTGCCACCAAAAAAGAGGGTATATTAAAATGGTTGAATTAAGATTACCTCCAAATTCAAGGCTTAACAAAAAAGACGGTAAAACCTTTAAAGCTGATAAAAAAGCTAAAAAAACTAAGGTTTTTAATATTTATCGTTTTAATCCAGAAGATGGCAAAAATCCTAGGCTCGATAGTTTTGAAGTGGATTTAGAGAATTGTTCAATGGTTTTAGATGCTTTAATTAAAGCGAAAGCTGATCATGATCCTAGTCTAACTTTTCGTCGCTCTTGTCGTGAAGGAATTTGCGGTAGCTGTGCAATGAATATTGATGGAACTAATACTTTAGCATGTACTAAAGATATTTGCGATGACGGAAAAGAGGTGAATATTTATCCGTTGCCGCATATGGCGGTGATTAAAGATTTGGTTGTGGATATGACGCATTTTTATGCGCAATATGAGTCTATCCAGCCATGGATAAAAAATGATAGTCCGGCTCCCGATTCTTCTGAAAGATTGCAATCGCCTGAAGATAGAGCAAAATTGGATGAATTATATGAGTGTATTTTATGTGCTTGTTGTAGCACTTCTTGTCCCAGTTACTGGTGGAATGGTGATAAATACTTAGGTCCTGCGGTGTTATTACAGGCTAATCGTTGGCTGCAAGACAGTCGTGATGAAGCTAAGGGTGAGCGTTTAGATATGTTAGAAGATGCTTTTAAACTATATCGTTGCCATACCATTATGAATTGTGCTAAAACTTGTCCTAAAGGCTTAAACCCTGCCAAAGCTATTGGCGAAATTAAACAAATGATGGTTGAGAGGAAATCATGACTGTAGAAGTAGCTATTAAACAATTGCCACATGGTGAAGGTATGAGTTTACCAAATTACGCAACTTCGCATAGTGCTGGGATGGATCTAATGGCAGCGATTGACCAAGATGTTGTTATTAAAGTAAATCAAAGAGTTCTTGTGCCAACAGGAATAGCGATAGCTTTGCCAGATGGTTTTGAAGCGCAAATTAGACCAAGATCAGGCCTTGCTTTAAAAAATGGCATTACCGTATTAAATACTCCAGGAACTATTGATGCTGATTATCGCGGAGAAATTGGCGTTGTTTTAATTAATTTAGGCAGTGAAGATTTTACTGTAACTAGAGGAATGCGGATTGCGCAAATGATCATCGCTCCTTATATCCAGGCCAAGTTTAATCAAGTAGATAATCTTGATGAAACTTTGCGTGGCAAAGGTGGATTTGGTTCAACGGGGGTTTAAGCTTCATACTAATCGCTTGCAATATATGCTCATTAAGGTTAACTTTAAAGCTTAAGATGGTTGAGGTAATCGCTCTTTAAAGTTTATTAAAGGGAGGAAAGTCCGGACTCCACGGAAAAATAGTGCTAGATAACGTCTAGCGGGGCTTTTTAAAAGCCTTAGGGAAAGTGCAACAGAAAGATACCGCCATATTTATATGGTAAGGGTGAAATGGCGTGGTAAGAGCACACCGCAGACTGGGCGACCAGTTCTGGCATGGCAAACCCCACTAGGAGCAAGGCCAAATAGAAGCAGTTTTTAAAGATTTTTCGCTTTATCTAATTTATTTTAGAGAATTGTTTGGGTAGGTCGCTTGAGGTTAATGGCAACATTAATCCCAGATAAATGATTACCAAGAAAGTTTACTTTTGAACAAAATCCGGCTTATACAACCATCTTAATTTCAAATGCTAATTGTTTAATGAGCTCTAGTAAATAGAAGAATTGATTTGTAAAATTATAGTTTCATGTTAGAGTCAAATTAGAGTTTTGGTTTAATGCAGGCTGCTATGATTAAAAAAATTAAAGATCCTAGAATGGCAATCATTGTTGTGATGATATTGATTGTCTTATTTTTAACCTACCGTTATTTCGCTAAACCTAGCAGCATGATGCCCCCTCAGGACATTAAGGTGGTTGAAGTTGAGAAGCTGCAGCTTAAAGATATCGCTCAGACGACTCGTCTTATTGGTGCGTTGAAAGCTAAAAATTCAAGTACAATTGTGGCTCAAGGGGATGGTGTGTTAGATATTATTTTGAACTCTGGTGTTCAAGTTAATAAGGGTGAGTTGATTGCTAAAATAGAGAATAATGAAGTTGAAAAGAATTACCAGCTTCTTAGTGGATCTGAAGCAATTGCTAAAGAGCAATTTGAGCGTGCTAAAATTTTACTAAAATCTGGTACTTATAGTAAAAACCAATTTGAGGACGCTAAAAATACCTGGATTAATGCTCAGAAGAATTTAGCTGATAGTAAAATCGCCCTAGATAAATTGAAGTTTTATGCTCCATTTAGTGGCATGATTGGCCATTATAAGATCAAATCTGGTCAGCAAGTGCAAATAGGTGATAAAATAGTTAGTTTTTATGATCCAGCTTCTGTGCGAGTGGATTTTGATATTCCACTTTCTGCTATTGCTAATGTTAATACTGGACAAGTTCTTTGGGTTTTAAATCAGCAATACCAACTCAATTCTGTTCAGAAAATGCTTGATGAAGAGAAGCACATGAGCCCTGCATCGGTAGACATAAGCTGTGATGATTGCATTATTGGTTCTAATGTGGATGTTGATTTAGTTTTACTTGAGAAAAAACAGGTTATTGTAATTCCTTTTGAGGCCGTGTTTTTGAAAGATGGTAAATCTAGTGTGTATACAATAGAAGATAATAAAGCCGTTCTAAAAAATGTTGAATTGGGGCTCCGTGAGAAGGAGTTAGTTGAAGTAACTTCTGGACTCAAAGTGAATGACATGATCGTTATACGAGGAACTGGCAGATTATATCCAGGTGTTAGCGTTAAAATACATCAAGAAAATAAAGAGTAATTACAGTGAGAGTCACCGGTTATTTCATTAAACATCCAGTTGCGGCGGTTATTTTAAATGCTGCCATTATTCTTATTGGTATTTTATCTTTTTATAGCTTGAGTGTACGTGAATATCCTGATGTTGTAATGCCAAAACTAACTGTAATGGCCTCTTACCCTAATGCTAGTGCTGAGCTGGTTGAATCTAGCGTTACTAATATTCTTGAAGATGAATTAGCTGGAGTTGAAGGAGTTGATAATATATCATCTGACTCTTCTTATGGTAGTAGCGTTATATATATAAACTTCCGTCAAAATACTCCCATGGAAAAATCTCTTATTGCCGTAAAAGATGCTATAGGTATGGCAAGATCTAAGCTTCCTGTTGAAGTGAAAGAGCCAATAGTACAATCAGGGGCGAAAGCTAATAGCGTGCCGTTTATGGCGGCTTGTCTTGAGTCTAGTTCAATGGATTCTAGTGAATTAACTCATTATGTTAACACGGCTCTAAAAAATGGATTTCGCAGTATTAAAGGAGTTGCATCAACTCAAGTCTGGGGAAGTTCTTATGCTTATAAAATCAGCTTAGATCATCAGGCGATGTATAATTTTGGTATTAATGCTGATGAAATATTTGATGCTATTGCTAAAAGTGCTAATGCATCATTGCCAGCTGGTAAATTTCAGAATGAAACACCAGTTACTATTATTTCTGACTTAAAAACCGATGAAGATATGGAGAATATTTTAGTGAAAGCTTTGCCATATCCAGTGTTTCTAAGATCTTTAGCTAAAATTAAATTAGACTCAGATGCAGAGAATTTTAGGATGAAACTTAACGGGAAGCCTGGGGTATGCATAGGTATTAACCGAACTAGTGATGACAATCCTTTAGAAACTTCTTCGCTAGTTCATAAATATGTTAATAAAATTAAAGAAATTTTGCCTTCAACAATAAAAATAGATATATTTTTAGATCAAGCAGAATTTGTTCGCTCATCAATTAGCAATATTAAATCCTCGATCATTGAGGCAATATTATTGGTATTAGTGATTGTATTTTTATTTTTACGTAACATTAGAGCAACATTAATTCCTATCATAACTATTCCGATAGCTTTAGTGGGAGCATTACTGTTTTTAAAGTTTTTTGGTTTTTCAATTAATATTATGACTCTATTAGCAATGGTATTGGCGGTGGGGCTGGTAGTGGATGATGCTATAGTGGTGCTTGAAAATATTACCCGTCACTTGGAGAAAGGAGAGTCCCCGCTAAATGCTGCGCTTAAGGGAGCTAAAGAAATTGGTTTTGCAGTGGTAGCGATGACTCTAACTCTAACTAGTGTTTATGCGCCAATTGCTTTCATTAGCGGATTAACAGGGCAATTATTTATAGAATTTGCTGCGGCTTTAGCGGGTAGTGTGCTTATTTCTGGAATCACAGCGATTACTCTATCTCCATTAATGTGCGCAAAATTATTGAAGCATAATCAGAATCATGTCTTGCCACAAATTGATGTATTTTTAGATAAAACTACTCTTAACTATGGCAAACTTTTGCAAGTAATTATTGGTTATAAAAAACTGATCCTAGCCTTCTCAATTTTCGCTATTATTTCTATGGTGATTATGTTTAAGGCTATACCAAGTGAAATAACACCTAAAGAAGATCGTGGCATCGTGATAGTGGGAGTGATGGCGCCTGCCAATCAAAAGATGGATGATATTGAAGCTAATGTTGATATAGTTGAAAAGATAGTTAAAGCCATTCCTGAATCGCAAGGAGTGCTCACCTTTGTATATCAAGGTGGTGGTACGGTGATACCTATTTTAAAACCAATTGAGCAGCGTAAGCGCTCAAGCATGGAGATAGCTGGCGGATTATATCCGTTGATGACAGCTTTCCCCTCTTTTGATGCATATCCCTTTAGCATTGATACTGGTCTGCCAGGTTTAGATACGGGAGGCAATAATTCAGAATTAAGCTTGATGGTTTCAACAGTGGATGCTTATGATAACTTACTTAAAGAAATAGATAGGGTAGTAAAAAAAGCTGATAATGAAAAATTATTCACTTCGGTTGGGCATAATCTGCGTTTGGATAATTTAGGCTATAATATAGACATCAACAAAGATGTATTAGCAAAATTAGATCTTAAAGAGCAGCAAGTTTCTAAAGCAGTTGAAATATTTTTTAGTGGTAATAAAACTTTAGAATTTAAAAAAGATAGCATTTTATATCCAATTCATGTTGAGGGAGATGAGCGTCCATGGAATTTGGATGGATTATACTTAACTAATCCAAGGGATAAAAAAATCTCTATCGGTAGTTTTGCTAAACTTACTCTTAAGCAAGAACCAGCAAGCCTTTCGCATTATAATCAAATGCGTTCAGTGTTGCTATCTGCTAAAATGACGGAGAATGACAACTTAGAAAAGTCGATAGATAAATTATATAATTTTGCTAATGATAATCTTCCCTTATCTTATCAGAAAAGCTGGACAGGAATTGCAAAAACCTATAGTGAAACTTCTGCTACTATGCCAATATTATTTGCATTATCAATGCTATTTATCTATGCAATTTTAGCTGTGCAGTTTGATAATTTTATCGATCCATTGATAATTTTATTCACCGTTCCTCTTGCTTGCTCAGGGGCGTTACTGGTTATGTATTTGACCGGAGGAACTTTAAATATTTATTCTCAAGTAGGGCTCATCACATTGATAGGCCTAATTACCAAGCATGGTATTTTAATTGTTGAATTTGCTAATCAATTATATGCCCAGGGCAATAGCCTTCTAGTTTCTATTGAACAATCAGCCGCTTTGCGCTTAAGGCCAATTCTGATGACTACTGGGGCCATGATTGCCGGGAGTATTCCACTTATTCTTTCTAGTAGCGCTGGATCTGAAGCTCGACATGCCATCGGGATGGTCTTGGTTTCGGGGCTTGGTATTGGCACTTTCTTTACCCTATTTATATTGCCAAGTTTATATTATATAGTGAAGTCAATTTGCTATGGAGAAAAGAATGTCTAAAGAGCAATATAAACAAAAAACTATTTCTGTTGAGATAGGGGATGTTCTTTTTGATCCAATAGTTTTGGGAGGTATGTCAAGTATTCCTCAAAATAATCTAAAAAATACTTTACTTAATTCTGCCAGTCCAATTTTTGAAGAATTAGAAAATATATATCGATCAGGTGAAGAGTTAACGCCGGGTCAGCGAATTGACCTTAAAATTAAAATAGCTTCTTTATTAGCTCCTTATGTAAAAAATCTTAAAGATTTTGAAGATATAACTAAAGATACCGGTGGTTATTCTAGTGGTGCAGAGACCCATTATTGTTTTCTATATCAAGCTCTTCATAATAATCGCTCCATACAAGAGATTATAGATGGTTATAAAGCTATTGATAAAATAGGCAAAGAGATAATAAAAACAGGACTAAAAGAGCGATATCATGGGCAATTTTGTAGAGATTTTGTTACAGGAATGTCACATGAAGTTGTCAACCAAGATGGAGAGACAAAGTATGATAATCTTAACGAGGTGATTAGAAATAATGTAATAAAAGATGAAACGGGCTGTAAAACTGAAGAAGATTATAATCAAGCGGATATACGATATAATGAGCAAGTGCTTGCTGAATTTAGAAGTTCTATTCAGATGACAGATGCGCAGTTTAAGTATTTAGAAGGGTTACATGTTCAAACTTCTGATGTTGGTCTTGCTACAATGTTTTCTAAGCCTTCATTAGGTGATCCTACAATAACATTATCATCTAGTCTAAAACAACATAAAATTATTTTAAATGTAAAAGAGGAAGATGGGAAGTTAGTTCTATTAGGAGTTAAGCATAAGGCCGTGGCTGGACATTATGTTGAAAATCAAAATGGAGAACCGCAGTTCGTTAAAGATGCTGAGGTTGAAGTGGATGTAGACCTGAGCCATCTAACTAACAACAAAAAAGAAGGAGAAAAAGAGTTTTTGCCTTTGCCTAGTCAGAAAGTGACAAAAATATTCACCTACACCGCACTGCATGAAGAGGCTGAATATTCATTGCCAGAATGCTTAGAGCATAGAACCATAGATAAAGCTATTACGAATTTTGTAAAACAACGAATAGAAGAAGGAAAGGATGCAGGTGATTCTGCAGAAGTTATTCAGAAAAAAATATTAGCTAATTTAGTTGGAGAGAGTGCTATAAGGCAAGAAACATCTCCAGAATTAAATAAAAAAATTGAGCTATATCTTAAACATGAGACGCCGGATGGAATAACAAAAATAGTTCAAGCTGTGCAGGCTTTGGTTAGGTCTTTTGCTCAAGCCAAGTGGATCTCCAGAGAGGAATATAAAAAACAAATACTTGAAGAAGAAGTTGGGGCCATAAAAGATGCTCTAAAAAATAGTTATAGAGAATTAAGGCCAAGTAATGCAATATCTGCAAGAGCTGTATCCAAAAATATACGGCAGCATTAGGCTTAACGTAAATGGTTTTTATCTAAATTAGATAATTTTTCACCAGCTAATATATGTAGATGCATGTGGAATATAGTTTGCATGCCGTGTTCTCCAACGTTAGATAATATTCTATAGCCCTTTTCGTTTAGCTTTAGTTTTGTGCACACGCTGCGAGCCACTCTATAAAAATGAGCAATCTCTTCAGTTGAGGCTTTAGCCATAAAGTCATCAAATGAAATATATTCTCCTTTAGGGATTACAAGGATATGAATTGGTGCGATTGGGTGAGCATCTTTAATTGCTATCACTTGTGAGTCTTCATAAAGTTTTTCTGCAGGAATCTCATCTCTAATGATTTTAGCGAATATATTATTTTTATCGTATAGCATAATTTTCTCAATTTAAAGTTTGCTTATGGCAATTAGTTGTCATCTTATAAGATGTATTTCAGCTTTATTTAATAATTTTTTCTTTCTAAAAGAGTTGCATATTTAGAAAAATTATGCAATAGTTTAATGTTAATCAACCTAAATGGCTTTGTTTTCTTTGCATTGCGAATCTTAAGATCATAATTTATGGATCAGAAAAAAACTTTAGAATCGACATTGAATTTGATAGTGCCATATTTTTTTGGTTTGGCCATTTTTGTATTTTGTTTGGTTGCTGGATATAAATTATACTTGAGTAAGCAAAATGTAAGCGCAGCAGGATTTGCTGTTCAGCAAGAAATGTCTATTGAAGAAGAATTAAATACTGATAGTCTAAATCCAGAATTTATAATTAATGAAGGTGATACATTAAGCTCTATTCTTGATGAAGCTAATATCAGCAGCGCTGATGCGGTTGCCATCATTGAAGCGTTCTCCAAAAAATACAATCCACGAAAATTAAATATTGGCACAGCTGTTGAGTTTCATTTTGATAAAAAAAGTGATGGAGCTCATGCGTTTAATAGCATGGTAGTTAGTGTTAATAATCTTAAAAAAATATCAGTTTCGCTTAATGCGAGTAATGAATTTTCGGCTTATGAGCTAACGATACCTTTAGTGAAGCAAGTTATACATCAACAGGGTGCTATTAAAAATAGTTTTATAGGTACCGCTGTTGAGATGTCTATTCCTTCAAATGCTATTATGTCTATGATTAGAGCTTTTAGTTATGATGTTGACTTCCAAAGAGATATAAAGCAGGGTGATAAATTAGAAGTAGTGATGGAGAAATTTTACACTGAAGATGGTAAGTTGTCTCATACTGGTAATATTTTATATTCGGGTTTAACCTTAGGTGATAAAAAAATATCTATTTATCATTTCGTTCATCCTGATGGGCAAGTTTCTTATTACAACGAAAAAGGTGAGAGCATTAAAAAAGAATTTTTACGCACCCCTATTAATGCAGCAAGGATCTCCTCTAAGTTTGGCATGCGTAGCCACCCTGTTTTAGGTTACACTAAGATGCATAAAGGTGTAGATTTTGCTGCTCCTGTGGGCACTCCAATTCTAGCAGCCGGGGGAGGTACTGTAGAAGCGGCCACTCGTTTTGGTGGTTATGGTAAATACATTCGCATTAAGCATAATGCAACTTATTCTACGGTTTATGGTCATGCCAGCCGGTTTGCTAAGGGGATTAGACCTGGTGCAAAAGTTTCGCAAGGTCAAGTTATTGCTTATGTAGGAACTACTGGAGTTACATCTGGGCCACATTTACATTATGAAGTGTTAGAGCGTGGTAAGCAAATCAATCCACTTAAATTTAAATTTGCTTCAAATACTGAGAAACTTACTGGTAAACTTCTTGAGTTGTTTAAGAAAAACAAGAAAGACATTGATAAGCAGCTAGCTTCTTAGAGATTTTTCTCCAGGTTATATACTTTATTTTAAGGTATTTTTATATCAATGAAATATAGAAAAATAGCGATCATAGCTAATAATACTCAAATTGCTCAAGAGCGTCTTGTACAAATTAATAAAAAATATAATTTTATTGAGCTTAATGCTCATAATCTTCCTACGCCTGATATTGATTTAATAATAGTGCTAGGTGGGGATGGTTTCATGCTTCATTGTTTACATGATTACATTCATTTGAATATTCCTATTTATGGAATAAATTGTGGAACTGTAGGGTTTTTATTAAATCATTTTGTATTGGATGGTTTGATGGAGCGTCTTGCAAAAGCGATAGAAACAATAACTCACCCATTAGAAATGAAAGCAAATCTTATAAATGGTACTAGTGAGAGCTACTGTGCAATTAACGAAGTGTCTTTATTTAGAAAAACTAATCAAGCCACTAGAATCGAAATTTCAGTTAATGATGAAATCCGTTTGCCAGAGCTTGTATGTGATGGTGTTTTGCTGGCGACTCCTGCTGGAAGCAGTGCTTATAATGCTTCGGTGAGTGGCCCTATTTTGCCGATAGGATCTAATATATTAGCGCTAACTCCAATTAGTCCATTTAGGCCAAAAAAATGGGGAGGTGCTTTGCTTCCTAACACTGCCGTGGTTACATTCACAATATTAGAGCCAGAGCTTAGGCCGGTAAATGCGGTGGCTGATTTCCTTGAAGTTAGCGATGTTTCATCTGTAGTTGTAAAAGAGAGAAGAGATATATCAATTAGGCTATTATTTGATAAAAATCATAGCTTAGAAGAGAGAATATTAAAAGAGCAATTTGCTTAAAAAAATTGATAGTAGTTATAAAAACGGCCTTGTTCTTATTTAAAAAACAACTATTGCCACCTGTTAATAACCATGATATTTTATCGTAGATTGAAATATGGATGAAAAATAAGTGACAAAATATTTTACCAGTATAGTGAAATTATATTCTACAACGCTTTTTAAGAGCTTATCTAAGAATAATAATATTCTAAATATATCTAAGGAATTTTTAAAGTTAAAAGATATTTTTGCTGAAGATTTTTCTATTCTTGAAAATATTTCCGCGCCGGTATATTCTCTGCAAGAGCAGAACCAACTATTATCTGCGGTATTGAGTAAAATAAATTTATCTGTGGATCTAAAAAATTTTCTTCAAGTTTTGCTTGAGAACAAAAGACTAATGCTATTTCCACAGATTGCTGAGCATTTTGATATACTTGTTCATGAGGCTTTAGGCAATAAAACTGTTGAAATTACTCTTAGCGAAGGTGTTTCTTCGGCGGAGCAGAAAAAAATAAAAGAACAATTAGAAGTTATGTTGTTATCAAAGATAGACATATCATTTAAAGAAGATAAAAATATTCTTGCTGGAATTATAGTAAAAACTGATAATAAGATGTTTGACGCATCTTTAAGAACTAAATTTACTAATCTGACTGAATCAGTGACTAAGAAAATAGCTTTATTATAAGGAGTTGTGGTTAATATGGATATAAAGACATCCGAAGTTTCAAAAATAATTAAAGAGCAAATTGCTCAATTAGGTAAAGCTGTAGAATATAGCGAAATTGGTGAAGTAATAAAAGTAGGCGACGGGATAGCAAGGGTTTATGGCTTGGATCAAGTTCAAGCTGGAGAAATGGTGGAGTTTAGTAATAAAACCATGGGGATGGCGATTAACTTAGAGTCCGATAACGTTGGCGTAATGATATTCGGCAATGACAGCCAAATTAAAGAAGGTGATATCGTAAAGCGCACCAAGAAGATCATGCAAGTTCCAACAGGAAGAGGATTATTGGGTAGAGTAGTTGATACTTTAGGCAATCCAATAGATGGTCTTGGTCCTTTAAAAGGAGAAATAGTTTATAAGAGTTTGGATATTAAGGCGCCTGGGATTATTGCTAGAAAATCTGTGCATGAACCAGTTCAAACTGGTATTAAGGCCATAGACGGATTGATTCCAATCGGTAGGGGGCAAAGAGAGCTAATTATTGGCGATCGTCAAACCGGAAAAACAGCTATTGCTATCGATACCATTATTAATCAGAAATTTATCAATAAATTAGATGATGAAAGTAGAAAGTTATATTGCGTATATGTGGCCATTGGGCAAAAAAAATCTACTGTTGCAAAAGTTGTAAAAAGATTACAAGAAGAGGGGGCTTTAGAATATACAATAGTAATTTGTGCTAATGCTTCTGATCCTGCACCAATGCAATATTTGGTCCCTTATGCTGGTTGTACCATGGGTGAATACTTCCGTGATAATGGTACTCATGCTTTAATTATTTATGATGATTTAAGTAAACATGCAGTAGCTTACCGTCAGGTTTCGCTTCTTTTAAGGCGTCCCCCTGGGCGTGAAGCATATCCAGGCGACGTGTTTTATCTACATTCGCGGTTACTTGAAAGAGCCGCTAAGCTTTCTCATGAGAATGGTGCTGGATCTCTAACTGCATTGCCAATTATTGAGACCCAGGGTGGTGATGTGTCCGCTTATATTCCAACAAATGTGATTTCCATTACTGACGGTCAGATTTTCTTAGAAACAGAGCTGTTTTATAAAGGTATTCGTCCTGCAATAAATGTTGGTTTATCAGTTAGTCGGGTTGGTTCAGCCGCTCAAGTAAAAGCGATGAAGCAAGTGGCTGGAACTGTAAAGCTAGATTTGGCTCAATTTAGAGAGCTACAGGCTTTTGCACAATTTGGTTCAGATCTTGATGCCTCCACTAAAAAGTTGATTGATCGCGGACAAAGAATTACAGAGCTATTAAAGCAAGATCAATATTCAACTCTTCAAATGGAAGAGGAGGTTGCAGTGCTCTATGCTGGGGTAAATGGTTATATTGATAATATAGCTATAAGGCAAGTTAAAGAATATGAGCAATCTCTGCTGAGAACCTTAAGAGGTAAAGAGAAGAAGATTCTTGATTCAATTAGAGATGAGCAGAAGATTAGCAGCGAAACAGAGCAGAAATTGAAAAATGTTTTGAGCAAATTAGTTGATGAGTTTACACATAAGGCAAAAGCTTAGATGAGTACGTTAAAGCAATTAAAACTTAGAATTTCTGGAGTTAAATCTACTCAAAAAATAACTAAAGCTATGAAAATGGTTGCTGCATCTAAATTGCTTAAATCGCAGGAACAGAAGGAACAAGCTAAGCCATATGCTGATAAAATGTACAATATAGTAGAGAATATTGCGGCTTCTGCTATTGTAAGTGGTGATTTATCTCCATTATTAACTGGTACTGGAAAAAATGAAATGCATTTACTAGTTTTAGTGAGTTCGGATAAAGGATTATGCGGAGCATTCAATGCTTCAATTGCTAAAAAAGCTAAGTCTATGATTCAGAATCTTACAGCTCATGGTAAAAAATATAAAATACTATGTTTGGGTAAGAAGGCATATGATCAAATGAAGTTGCTGCATAAAGACAAAATAATAGAAGTAATTCCTAGTTTTAGCAGCAAGAAATTTAGTTATGATCAAGCTGTTGAGCTGTCACATAAAATTACTCAATTATTTGAGATGAATGAATTTGACGCATGTAGTTTTATTTATGCTGAATTTAAAAATGCTCTTAAGCAGAATGTTACAACTCGTAGATTGATCCCCTTAATTGATGAAGCTGCTAATGATAATAAATCAGTTGAACAATCATATGAATACGAGCCTAAGCAGAATATTATTCTAGAGAAAATATTGCCTTTAAATTTAGCTGTACAAATATATTATATATTATTGGAATCGATCGTTAGTGAGCATGGTTCAAGGATGACAGCAATGGATTCAGCAACTAATAATGCTAATGATATGATTGGTAGATTAACCTTGTTATACAACCGGTCTCGTCAGGCGGCCATTACCAAGGAATTAATTGAAATTGTCTCTAGCGCTGAAGTAGTTTAGAAACCCTAGGCATAAAATTTAATGTTGAAAAAGTGAGGAAATAATAGATGACAAAAAAAATTGGTAAAATTACCCAGGTAATGTCAGCAGTTGTGGATGTTAGGTTTGAAAGAGAAGTTCCACCTATCTTGAATGCTCTTAAATGTAATTTTGGAGGAAGAGAACTTATCTTGGAAGTGGCTCAGCATCTTGGCGATCTAACGGTGAGAGCTATTGCTATGGACTCTACGGATGGATTATCAAGAGGTATAGAAGTTGAAGATATGGGGGCACAAATTTCTGTTCCTGTTGGGAGAGGGGTTTTGGGCAGAATCATGAACGTTATAGGAGATCCTATAGATGGTTTAGGAGAAATTAAACATGATCATGTTTCGCCAATTCATGCTGAAGCTCCAGCTTTTGTAGATCAATCTACTGCTTCTGAGATTTTAGTGACAGGGATAAAAGTTATTGATCTATTAGCTCCTTATGCCAAAGGTGGAAAAATTGGTTTATTTGGGGGAGCTGGCGTCGGCAAAACCGTTTTAATTATGGAATT
This sequence comes from uncultured Rickettsiales bacterium, assembly GCA_964550685.1. GTDB lineage: Bacteria > Pseudomonadota > Alphaproteobacteria > Rickettsiales > CANDYO01 > CANDYO01. Next base: position 26,806 of record CAZJZY010000011.1, read on the forward strand.
AATTAATAACGTTGCTAAAGCTCATGGTGGATTCTCTGTATTTGCAGGAGTTGGAGAGCGTACTCGTGAGGGTAATGATCTTTATCACGAAATGTTAGATTCTAAAGTTATTGACCTAGATAATCTAGAGAAATCTAAAGTTGCTTTAGTTTATGGTCAAATGAATGAGCCACCTGGGGCTAGAGCTAGAGTTGCTTTATCTGGTCTTACAATGGCTGAATATTTTCGTGATGTTGAAAATTTAGACGTATTATTTTTTGTTGATAACGTATTCCGCTTCACGCAAGCTGGTTCTGAGATTTCAACTCTATTGGGCCGCATTCCTTCAGCTGTAGGCTATCAGCCAACATTAGCAACTGATATGGGAGCAATGCAAGAGCGGATTACTTCCACCAACAAAGGATCTATCACTTCCGTCCAGGCGATTTATGTGCCGGCAGATGACTTAACTGATCCAGCTCCAGCTACCTCATTTTCACATTTGGACGCTACAACAGTGTTAAATAGACAGATAGCTGAAATAGGCATTTACCCAGCGGTAGATCCATTAGATAGTACTTCACAAATGCTGACTAAAGAAATAGTTGGTGAAGAGCATTATAATGTAGCTCGTGAAGTGCAAAGAATTCTTCAGTCTTATAAATCATTGCAAGATATTATAGCAATTCTTGGGATGGATGAGTTGTCTGAAGAGGATAGAATCACAGTTTCTAGAGCACGCAAAATTCAAAGATTTTTATCTCAACCATTCTTTGTAGCTGAAGTATTTACAGGAATGCCAGGAAAATTAGTGCCACTAAAAGATACTATCCAAGGATTTAAAGATTTATCTGAAGGAAAATACGATGATTTGCCAGAATCTGCTTTTTACATGGTGGGTTCAATGGAAGAAGCTGTAGCTAAAGCAAGAAAAATGGCAGCCGATGCTGTTGAAGGAATATAAACATGAACAAAAAAGAAGGCAATATGCCTTTACTAATTGTAGAGATAATTACGCCTGAATCTTTTTTTTGCTTTAAAGATGTTCATATGGCAGTGCTGCCTGGCAGCGAAGGAGAATTTGGCGTATTGCCGGGACATGTTGCATTAATTTCTAGCCTTGAAGAAGGGGTAGTGACTATATTTGAGGGAAATCATATGAAGGTTACTAATCGTATTTCTATTTCAGCTGGTTTTGCTGAAGTTACTGGAAAATCAGTAACTATTCTTGTTGAACAAGCAACTGATCTTGGCCATCATTAATTAGTTCATAATCTATGTTCTTTATAGAGCGCAATATTCTTTAAGGGATTGTAAAAGTCCTGATCTTCTTATATTAATCTGAGCGAATACCAGGTTACTATCATCTAGAGGGAAATTTTACCATTCATCTATTTTTCATTATGTGTTTGCTTTGGAAGAATAGATATATTAAGCATAGTTATATTTGATAGGCTCTTTTATAATCTTTCATGTCTAACGTTCCAAGTAAAATAGTCATGTTATCTTGTTATTGATATTTCTTGTAAAAATTATGTTCATATTGTAATTTATTAAAATAAGTTCTTATAAAAATAATGCTTAAAATTAGAAGGAAAAAATTATGAGTCAGGAAATAGTTACCAATGTTGTAGCTCATGCTCCAGATCTATCAATCTTAGGGTTGATCTCTGGTGCAGATATTGTTGTAAAGTTAGTGTTGCTAATCTTATTGATGGCCTCGGTTTGGAGCTGGGCGATTATCATTGATAAGCATTTATTATTAACTAGAGTAAAAAGACAAATAGAGAATTTTGAGAAGGTTTTCTGGTCTGGGCAATTATTAGATCAATTATATGATCGTTTACGACATAAGGCTGAGCATCCATTATCTGTGGTTTTTGTAGCTGCTATGGATGAATTGAGCAGACAGCGTCTTAGTAATAAAAATCAACAAGCTTTATCTTACCTTAATGTAGGTTTAAAAGAACGAATTGTTCAGGCGATGGAAGTATCAAAAAATCAAGAAATGGAAAATTTAGAGAAAAATTTATCATTCTTGGCTGTGGTTGGTTCCACCTCACCATTCATTGGGTTGTTTGGAACAGTGTGGGGAATTATGAATAGCTTTCAAGCTATAGCGGCGATGAAAAATGCTACTATCTCTGTAGTAGCCCCGGGCATTGCTGAAGCTTTATTTGCCACAGCCGTTGGTCTAGTGGCGGCTATTCCAGCTGTAATATTCTATAATTTCCTATCAAGTCAAATCAATAATATAAGTAATAAAGTGGAGAGTTTCTCTAGCGAATTAAATTCATTACTTTCCCAAGAAATTGATAAAGGAATAGAGAATGGCATTCACGATTAATAATAAAAAATCAGCTAGAGGAAAAAGACAGTTAATGAGTGAAATTAATATCACACCGTTTGTTGATGTGATGTTGGTATTGTTAGTGGTATTCATGGTGACGGCGCCAATGATGATATCTGGAATCAATGTTAATTTACCTCAATCTAGCGCCGCACCTCTAAGTGGAAGTGATGAGCCATTGACCATAACCGTAACCGACAAGGGAATTGTTTATATTCAGGATATAGAGATAGCATCTTCTGATTTAATTCCTAAATTGATAGCTATTACTAAAGAAAAAAAAGATAGCAGAATTTTGGTTAGAGGTGATAAAGATGTAAATTATGGAACTATCATGTCAGTGGTTGGTTCAATAAATGAGGCTGGTTATAGCCATATTTCGCTTATAACTCAAATGGAAGATAAAAAATAACTTATGATGGATAAACTTATTCAGATTATAGCTATATTAAGGCAGCATCTGGGAATGAGTGTTTCAGCATTTTTTCATTTAATATTATTTATTTTATTGCTTGTAAATTTTCCTCAATGTCAGCGTAAAAATCCACCAGAGGTTATAATATCTGTTGATATATTGCCAATATCTAAGAAAACGAATATAGAAAAGAAACAAGCCACTCAGAAGGTCAAAGAAGAAAAACCTATTGAGCAGCCAAAGCCTGTTGAGGAGCCAAAACCTGAGCCCGTTAAAGAGGCGGAAAAGCCTGTTGAGCCTTTACCTGAAACAAAGCCAGAGTTAAAACCTGAGCCTATAATAGAGAAAAAACCTGAGATAAAAAAAGAGCCACCAAAGCCAGAGACTAAAGTAAAAGAAGTTTCTAAAAAAGAGACGAAAAAAGAAAAGAAAAAGAATAAGCCTCAAATTAGTGAAGAAGATAAGTTATTAAAAAGTTTGTTGGCTGATGTAGCAAAAAATGACGCTAAGGAAAAAGTAATGAAAACAAGTAAAGGGCCAACAGAAGTTGGAATGCCATTGTCTTTAAGCGTCAAAGATGCAATAAAAAGACAAATAGAGCAATGTTGGAATCCTCCAGCTGGTAATAAAGATGCAGCTCAGTTAAAAGTGCTACTTGATATTAGCTTTAAGCAGGACGGTACCGTTGCAAATGTAAAAATTATTGACAATAATAGATATGCCAGTGATGATTTATATCGAGTTGCAGCAGATGCTGCAATGAGGGCGGTCTATAAATGTAGTCCATTACAAGACCTTCCAGTGGATCAATATAATATATGGAAGAATTTAGAATTTAACTTTGATCCTAGTGATCTGATCTATTAATTAGGTAAGTTTATGAAAAAATTATTAGCGCTATTAGTATTATTAACTAATTTGCAAGTTTTTGCTATTGAAAGAATTGATATTACCAGCGGCAAAGTAGATCCTATGCCAATAGCTAGCCCAAATTTTGTGGGCAATAATGCGTTATGTGGTGAAATTATTAAGGTTATTAATGATGACTTACAGGGCACTGGGCTTTTTAGAGTAATTGATAAAGATGCTTATATTGAAAGAATTGAAAATGTAAGAAAATACCCCAAGTTCTCTTCTTGGAGAATGATCAACGCTTCGGCCCTGCTAACAGGAGAGGTTTCATTTACTAATTCTAATGAAGTTAAAGTGGAATATCATCTATGGGACCCTTATGGAGAAAAGTCAATAAAAGCTGGTATTTATCAAGGGAAAGAGAAAGAATGGCGTAGAATTGCCCATAAAATTGCTGATGATATCTATAAACGCTTAACAGGAGAGGAAGGATATTTTAATACTAAGATTATATTTATTGCCGAATCTGGTCCAGCAAAAATGAGAATAAAGAAATTGGCAATTATGGATCAAGATGGAGCTAATTTAAAGTATTTAACTGATGGCAAAAATCTTACTTTAACTCCACGTTTTTCACCAGATAGTCATAAAGTATTATATTTATCTTATATGAATAATAAGGCTAGAGTTCATTTGCGTGATTTAAATAGTGGAAAAGATAATATCTTAGGGCATTTTAAGGGGATGACTTTTGCTCCAAGATTTGCACCTAATGGTATAGATATGGCCATGTCTATGGCTATAAATGGCAGCAGTGATGTGATGTTAATGAATTTATCAAATATGCAGTCACAGAAGATTACTAGTGGAGCTTATATTAATACCAGTCCTTATTTTTCACCAGATGGAGAAAAAATAGCTTTTATATCTGATCGCAGTGGGGCATCACAAATTTACGTGATGAATAAAGATGGAAGCGATCAGCAAAGAATTAGTTTTGGACAAGGGCGTCATTATACTCCAATTTGGTCGCCAAGGGGTGATTTTATTGCCTTTACTAAAAGCTATCAGGGGCAGTTTTATATAGGCGTGATGCGACCAGATGGCTCTGGAGAAAGAATCTTAACTCAAGGATATTTTGTGGGCAACCCAACTTGGTCTCCAAATGGTAGAGTGATTATGTATACTAGAACAGATCCATATCAAGGCGGAGGGAAGGCTCTTAAGTCCACTCTATGCACTATAGATGTAACTGGAAATTTTGAAAGAACTATCCATTTACCTACTGATGCTTCAGATGCAAGTTGGTCAAATGTGCTAAATTAAACACTTAAGTTAGTTTTTGCTTATAAAGCCAACTACACGGTCTATCATTTTAGCAAAAGCACCATTTCCAAGTACATTGGCGCAAGTAATTACTGGATCAAATAAAATATAAAGAGCTGTAATAAGAGACATCATATCTGAATTAAATCCTAAATAATTTTCTAATATTGGCAGCATTACGATGATTCCTCCACCTGGTATTGCTGCTACTGAGAATTTAGCTAATATAAAATAGAAGGTAAATATTAAATAGCTAAATAGCGAAGGATCAGCCATGCCAAAACTTTTTAAGATTGCGAAAGCTAAAATAGGTGTAGCAAAGCAATCACCAACTAAGTGAATATTTACAGTAGCTGGTATCACAGACTTAGCTAACTCTTTATTTTTTGCATTATTTTGTGCGCCAATAATAGTAAGTGGCATGCTGGCTGCACTGGACATGGTGCTAAAACCGCTAATTGCTGCTGGAATCATATTTTTTATATTGGTAATAAATTCTTTTAACTTTATATTACTTAATAAAAAATATGCCAAGCTAAGGTAGCTAATTTGGGATAAGGTAATAATAAGGAAAATAGACCCGTAATCTTTTATTATTGTACTCATAACTCCATCATATTGCAGTTTTATTACAAAGCCAGCAACAAATAACGGAATTAAATAAACAATTAAATACAGTGCTTTTTCTATAACTTTATTTAAGTTATCGGCAATTTTTGCAGCTTGTTTAGGATAAAATTTTGCGGCTAATATTCCTAATAGAACACCTGCAAACATTGCTTGATCATTGGCTATAAGCTTTGGTAAATTGAAAAACCATAATGCCGTTAAATCTGATGTTTCTTTAGGTAAAATCATTGCTAAATTAAAAGTATAAATCCATTCTCCAATATAATAGCTAATAAAAATGGAGATAAAGCTAGAAACACAGACTAAAGCCAATATTAAGCCTATTATTTTGGTGGCTTTATTAGATAGCATTACAGCAGCTTTGAACAAAAGACCAAAAATAATGAATGGTAATAAAATTATAATAACCGACTTAATAGATAGACTTATTGCATATAAAAATTGCTTTATTTCTAATGTTAATAAAGGATTTAGAAATATCACTGCTACAATTACAGCGGCTAATATAAAAGGCATTTTGCGAAACATGAAGATATACTCTGCTTAAAAATTCAAAAATGGATTAAAATAATGAGTAAGAAAATATGTTACCGGGCCGTGCCGGTCGTAGTGGTATCAAAATGAGTTGTACATTCTATAAAATTCATAACAGCGATTCTATTAAATTTAGAAAAAGATGCAAGATAATTAATGCCTATATCTTAATTTTTTATATAATCTTCTTTGTTTAGTCTATATAAAATATGCTGGGATAAGTGGTGGTCATGAGGTAATTTAGGATGAGCAAAGTTATTTTTGAAATCTCTCTTTAAGCCGATTTTCTCCATAACCTTTAGTGATTTAGCGTTGCTAGGAACCGTAAATGATATGATTTCCTTAAGATTAATTTTATTGAATCCGTAATCTAAGCAGGCTTTGGCAGCTTCCGGTGCATAGCCATTTCCCCAATATTGTGAGCCCAATCTCCAGCCTATTTCAACGTTTGGTGTAAATTTTGATTTCCAATCAGTATAATTTAATCCAATGAACCCAATCATTTGCTTAGAGCTTTTGAGTTCAGCGGCCCATAAGGTATAATCTCTCTCGTTTTGTTGAGCATTCATGCGTTCAATTACCTCCTGAATATGTTCTCTGGTTAATGGACCAAGCAAATATTTTAAAACTTTAGAATCTTGATTTATAAGGAAATAAGGCTCTATATCTTCTTCTTTCCAAGTTCTTAAGATCAGTCTTTCTGTTTCAATAATAATGCTCATAGGTTTTCCAATTGAATGATAATTTTATCTTTCTTTCTATAAATTAAGCATCCAGAGAGTGTGGATGCTTTAAATGAGTTGCCCTTAGCAATTTTTGCTAATAGATTTTCTATTCTTTCTCCTCTGGCCGGTTTTAAATTAGTTCCAATAAGTTGTAGGAGTTTCGTTAACATTCTAAATCTAATTTCTTGAGGTAAGTTATTAAAGCCTTCTAAGTTTATTGAAGTATATCCGGGCTGAAAATCAACAAATTCGTCAATAGCCTTGTTAAGCAGGTATTCAATGCAATCCTTAGCTCTAGATAAATTTTCACTTACTGTTGCAAGTTTATCAATCCATTCTGGATATTGATTTAATATATTGCGAATTTTAACCCTAGTGAATTTTTCATTCTGGTTGGAAGGATCTTCAATCCATTCAATGTTTTGTGATCTTAAAAAGTCTTGTAATTCCTCTTTTTTAAAATCTAAGAGAGGTCTAATTATTTTTATTTTATTAAATTTTCCCAATTTTGGAATGCCCGATAAGCCATATATCCCACTGCCATGATCAGCTCGTATAATAAAGTTTTCAGCTTGATCATTTTTCTGATGCCCAGTACTCAAATACAAAATACCATGTTTGTGGCAATAGTCTGTCAGTAAATTATATCTCGCAAGTCTAGCTTCTTCTTGGAGGTTAGATTTAGGTTTAGCTCCTTCCCATGGAATGATTTTATGATTAATATTTAATGTTTTTAAAATTTTACCAACTCTAATAGCTTCAGATGATGAATCATCTCTCAATTGATGATCAATAGTGATGCAATCCAGCTTTCCATCATATTCTTTTACAAAGCGGTTTAGTAACGCGCATAAAGCCATTGAGTCGCTACCTCCTGAAACAGCTGCAGCTATTTTAATGCCTTTCAAATCGGTTGAAATATTTTGTAGAAACTTGGAATAAATCATAATTTTTACTGTTGCTAATTAGTTGTTCTCGCAGAAGCTTAAAAAATAGTTAACAAAAAACGCCAAACTTGTATTTTTTTGTTGCGCTATATATTAATTATATGAGATATTAAAATCTAAGACAATTGAATATAGCTTGAACTTGAGTAAGCTTAACCCTAGCAAGTCAAGTATAAGACGTCAATTAATATATAAAATTTATATTTTTTTAGGAGCAAAAGATGCGCGTATTACTGGTTGAAGATGATAATTCTACAGCAAGCTCAATCGAACTAGCCCTCGCGTCCGAGGGGATTATCTGTGATGTTTGTGGATTAGGTCAAGAAGGTTTAGAAGTTGGTAAACTTTATGATTGGTATGATTTAATTATATTAGATTTAATTTTACCAGATATAGATGGTTATGAAGTATTATTACGTCTTCGTTCAGCAAAGGTTAAAATACCTGTGTTAATTTTATCAGGTTTATCAAGTGCTGATCAAAAAATTAAAGGATTAGGCTTCGGTGCTGATGATTATTTAACCAAGCCATTTAATCGTGGTGAATTAATTGCACGTATTCAAGCAATTGTAAGACGTTCTAAAGGTCATTCTGAATCTGTATTACGATTTGATAAAGTGACAGTAAATTTAGACACTAGAATTGTTGAAGTGGATTCAACACCCGTTCATTTAACAAGTAAAGAATATGCTATTCTAGAGTTGCTTGCTATGCGCAGAGGAACTGTATTAACTAAAGAAATGTTCTTAAACCATTTATATGGTGGAATAGATGAGCCAGAACTTAAAATTATAGATGTGTTTGTTTGTAAATTAAGGAAGAAATTATCAGAAGCTTCAGGTGGAACAAATTATATTGAAACAGTTTGGGGCCGTGGTTATATGTTAAAAGAATATCCTATGGAAGAGCTTTTAACTGAAGAAGAAAAAAAGAGCGTATTAACAAAAGAAGCAGAATAATATTCTTAGCACCCTTAGGCTAGACCTGGCCTAAGGGATTGCATCAAATCATCTAATAATTATTCTAAGTTCAGTTAATATGATGTCCAGCTTCTGATCATGTATTTCTGTTGGGATTTCTTCTAGGAGCTGAAGGTCGTAGCATAGTGCCATATAGATAAGTTGTGGATTTTGAATTCGTAATTGAGAAATTGTGTTGTCGTACATAGCTTTGCCACTACCTATTCTATTGCCGTGTTGATCGCATGCTATAAGTGGCGCAATGACAACATCAGGTATAACGGGGCTGCGTTGTGCTAAAGGCTCTAATATATATTTGGTGTGTTTAGAAAGTATCATTTTATCAGATGATTTCCAAGGGTAGAATTTTAATATTTTTGATGAACTATTCATAACAGGGAGCAGCAATTTGCTGGAGGTTCCTTCTAAGATAGATAAGCAATCTAATTCAGAAGCGATTGGATAATAAGATGCTATAGTTGTTGCATTTTTAATGAGAGGAAAGATAAGCTGATTAAATCTTTCAGAAATTAGGTGTTGTAGATAATGCCGCTCCATTTGTGATAAATTGTTACGAATAGCTAGAATATCTTGGCGAATCTTATTTTTATTTTGTGAAAACATTTTTTATTACAGAAATTAGCTTTTTGTTAACATTAACATGATATCTATATTAAGACTGTAGTAATAATTATATAATAAGGATTATAGAATGATAGATAAAATAAAATTATTAGAGCTGATGAGCGCCAGAATGTTTCATGACCTAGCTGGTCCAATAGGAGCTGTAAATAATAGTCTTGAATTTTTTGATGAAGAAAATGAAGAAATCAAGAAAAAAGCTTTAGAAATAGTAAGATCAAGCAGTAGTGAATCCATTCTACGTCTTAAATATTTTCGTCAAGCTTATGGGCCAGTAAACGGTGAGGAAATATCATTAAGTGAGATTCTGCCATTAATTGAAGAATTTTTGGAGAAAACTAAAGTGAAATTGGTTTGTGCTAATGATGACAATATTATAATTAGTAGCAACGTAGCTAAAGTTATTCTAAATTTTGTTATTATAGGTTTGGGAGCAATGATTTATGGTGGAGTATTAGAAGTTGTCGTAAATAAACAGGAGCTAAAAATAAAGTTTGATGGAAAAGATCTTATTCTAACTGAAGAAACAATTGCGCTACTTAATGGAGATTTAAGGCATAATGCGTTGTCATCGGCAAATATTCAAATATATTATACATATATGATTATTAATGGTGCTGGACGCACAATAACTACAAATAAAACTTCTAGCACGGTAGAGTTTATTATAAAATAACGCTCTTTGAAGGTATATAATGGATGAACTAGTTGCAGAATTTATATCCGAAGCTTCTGAAAGTTTGCTTGACCTCGATAATGAGTTAGTCGAGCTAGAGAAAAATCCAGAAAATTATGATTTGTTAAGCAAAATCTTTAGGGTGATGCATACTATTAAAGGCACCTGTGGATTTCTTGGCTTAGATAAGCTAGCGTCTGTTGCCCATGCTGGAGAAAATATCTTAGATCAAATGCGGAGTAAAAAAATTCCAATTACTCCACATAATATTTCTATTATTCTGGAATCAATAGATGCAATAAAATCTATAGTAAATTATATTCAAGCCAATGCAAAAGAACCGGATACCGACTATTCACCTCTAATCAATAAAATTAATAACAGCATAAATGGAGAGGCGCCTCCAATACAAGAAGCAGAGCAGAATATAGAACTGGTTTCAAAAGAGTCTGGCGGCGATGTTGAGGTAACAATAAAACGGCCTCCTCAAGAAGATAAGGCGCCTTCAGCACCTACTCAGTCAAGTCCTGCGGATCATGGGGAGGCGATTGCTAACCAAACAGTAAGAATTAAAGTAGAAACACTAGATCATTTAATGCAGATGGTCAGTGAATTAGTATTAAACCGTAATCAATTACTTCAAATTGATAGAGTTATTCGTAATAATAAACTGTCATCTTTCTTGCAAAGCTTAAATACTATTACAACTTCCATTCAAGAAGCTGTTATGGAAACCAGGATGCAACCGATCAGTAATGCTTGGATAAAAATGCCTAGATTGGTTAGAGATTTATCGAATGAGTTAAATAAAAAAATAAAGCTGGTGATGGTTGGTCAAGATACAGAATTAGATAAGCAATTAATTGAGGCAATCAAAGATCCTTTGATGCATATGGTGCGTAATTCTGCTGATCATGGATTAGAAAAAGAAGTGGATCGCTTGGCGGCTGGTAAGTTAGCAGAAGGAACTATAACTTTAAAAGCTTATCATTCTGGTGGTCATATTATAATAGAGGTTTCTGATGATGGCTATGGAATCAACATAGCAAAAGTAAAAAGTAAAATATTAGAGAAATCTTTAGCAACAGAAAGTGATTTGAATGCACTCAGCGATCAGCAAATAATGCAATATATTTTTAGAGCAGGATTTTCAACGGCTGACTCTATAACATCTGTATCAGGAAGAGGTGTTGGTATGGATGTTGTAAAAAATAATATAGATAATATTCGTGGTAGTGTTGAACTTCAGTCGGTCATGGGTCAAGGATCAACGTTTACTATAAAAATTCCGCTTACTTTAGCAATTATGTCAATTTTAGTAGTAGAATCTGGTAAGCAGAAATTTGGAATTCCCCAGTCTAATATTCTTGAAATGATTTTAATTAATGAGAAATCAAAGTATCAAATAGAAGAAATAGATAATCATCAAATTTTAAGGCTTCGTGAAACTTTATTGCCGTTAATTACATTATCAGAAGTATTACAATTGCCCGAGAATAAAGAGATTAGAGATTATTATGTAATAATCTGCAATGTAAATGGTGTTAGTTTTGGTTTAATTCTAGATAACATATACGATACAGAAGAGATAGTGCTAAAGCCAATCTCAACAGTTCTAAAAAGTATCGATGTATATTCAGGAGTAACTTTGCTTGGTAATGGTGATATAATTATGATCCTTGATCTTAACGGTGTTGCTAAAGATAGTTTACGTCATGACGCAAGCGTAGTAAAGGCGGCAGCGCAAGAAGAAGATGAAATAGAGATATTATCTAGCTTTTTAGTTGTTAAATCTGGGGACACTTACAAAGCTATCCCATTAGAGCTAATTTCTAGATTAGAGGAAATAGATATTACAAAATTAGAACATGTTCATGGTAAAAAAGTGATTCAATATCGTGATTCATTAATGTATATAGAGCCTCTTGATTCTAATTATAAAATTGCAACTAGTGGAAAGCAAACAGTAATAGTTTTAAGTAATGAAGAGTATGTCATAGGTTTGGCGGTAGAAAAAATTGTAGAAATAGTGAATCAAAACATCGAGGATAAGTCTCAAGAAAACAATGAATCTACTTTGGTTCTTGGTGGAAAAATTACTGATATTATTGATGTTAATAGTTATTTTAATAAATTATTTTTTACATTAAAAGAGCCAATAAATCCTGAAAGTTCTTTATATAAAATTTTGTTGGTTGAGGACAGTCCTTATTTTCGTAAATTATTTTCTTCATTGCTAAAATCTGAAGGCTTCAACGTAGTTTCCGTAAAAAATGGATCAGAGGCATTAAAAATAGTGACCCAGCAAACATTTAATCTTATAATTGCAGATTATGGCACTATTGATATAAATAAATTTGATAATATTCCTATTATTATCTTAGTATCAAATATAGAATTATCTGAAGAAAATAAAAAATCTGGAATTAATTTTATTTCAAAAGCGAATCATTCGCAATTACTTGAAGTTAGTAGTTCTTTAGTTAAAGGTGTGTGATGACAGATATCGCATCAATCAAATTTGTAGTTATTAAATTAGGTCATCAAGAATTTGGCGTTCCTGTAAAACATATAATTGATGTATTGCCGCTACAAAAAATTTACCCTATTTCTCTGGCTCCTAAGTACATTATGGGATCAATCAATTTGAGAGGTAAGATAGTTACAGCATTAGATATTAGATTATTATTAGATATAGATGATTCTACAGTTCCTAAGAAATGTATTATTTTAGAGCATGCTGGCGAATTATTTAGTGTTATGGTAGATGAAGTTGGAGAGATCAATAGTTTTTTAGAGGAAAATTTAGTAAGGATTCCTGATAATTTAAGTGAATCCTGGCGAGCGGCTTCTAAGGGTATATACACTCATTCAGATAAGGATGAGCTGGTGGTTATTTTGGATCTTAATGCTATGATAGAGTCTATAATTAAAAAGGCATTATAAGATATGCATAAGGGCCATATTTAAAAAATTGGGTAAAATCACTAAAGTGAAAAAAAAGCTGTTATTATTATTATTATTATTATTGTCGGCTTCTGTCAGAGCTAATATAGGTTCAAATAATGAATTAAATTTTCTTACCTGGGCTGGTTATATTGCTCCTGAGGTAATCAAGCAATTTGAACAAGAAACTGGAATAAAAGTTAATTTAGATTATGTGGATAGTCACTATTCATTAGAATCAAAAATTATTGCCATTAATAATAATTATGATCTTACCTTGCCAACTTTAGCTCCATTTTTTATGCGACAAGTGCAGTTTGGCCTATTTCAAGCTTTAGATTATTCTTTACTTACGAATTATAAATATATTGATCCACGAGTAATTGATTTTGAGAAGGAAGCAAATAATAGTGATGTTTATGCTATTCCTTTTATGATTGATAGCATTGGTATTGGTTATGATCATCAAAAAATTACTGCAATAATGCCTGAGGTTCCTCTTGATAGTTTAAAAATAATTTTTGATCCAGAGATAGTAAAAAATTTTGCTAGTTGCGGTGTAGAAATGCTTGATTCTTCAGAGGAAATTTTTGCTTTGGCCTTAATATATTTGGGGCTTGATCCAAATAGTGAATCAGAAGAAGATCTTAAAAAAGCTTTTGAAGTATTGCATAAGATTCGCCCCTTTATAAATAATATAAATGGCACATTATATTTCAATAATTTAGCTAGTGGTGATAATTGTTTAGTTATTGGCTATTCGGGAGATATTGTTCACGCTAAAAAAATATCTGATCAATCTGGAAATAATTTAGATATAAGATATATTTTACCTAAAGAAGGGTCCATAATGACTTTAGATTTAATGGCTATCCCAGCTAATGCTCCTAATAAAATTAATGCATATAAATTTATAGATTTTTTAATGCGCCCAGAAATTAATGCAAAAATAGCTAATTCTATAGGATTTACGAGTCCTAATATGGCTAGCTATCCTTTGATTAGCAAAGAATTTCAAGAGAATGCAAACCTATACCCACTTCAGCATAATAGACAGAACTTACTTCATACCTTAAAAATATCTACATCCTCTTTTAACCGCATTAGAAATAGAGCATGGATGAAATTTTTAAGTGATGAAGATATCTAAATAGAGGTATTAATGAATAAGCCTAAAAAAGATGTGATAGGAAAGCCAGTAGGCTTTATTCTAATTCTAGTGCTTTTTATACTATATCTTATTTCTGATCAAGATGAATACCCCAAGCAAATAGATGTTTTTGCCAAGCACTTATCTGGTGATATTGACGCACTACAGAGGCAAAATAAAGTCTTATATGAAATTATTGATAATTTATTGCTTGATAAACTTAATAAAAACGAAGCCTTAGAAAAATTATGTACTGGCATAACAGAAGATAGCATTAGTTCTGTTGAATTAGCAAGAGGCTATGATTGTTTAGCAAATATAGAAAAGAATAGAACTGATTCAGCTGCTATTTATCGAGCCATTAGGAATGAAAGCTACGCTTTAGAAGCAAATTATGATGAAAAATATCAAAATAATTTGTGGTCTATTATTTTTAAAGGTTATGAAGATAAAATTCAATTAGATCGTGAGGAGCTATCTGTTTTAAACCAATTAACTGAGTCAAGTAATCCAGAGCTGAAATCTAGAGCAATGTATAGACTTAGTTTAATTAATTCTTTAGGAAGGGCTTCAAGTCTTGGGGATTATAACTATAACCTTCAGGAGGCTTCCATGCTTCGTAACAAAATATTAGACGAAGTAAAGTTTCCTAGGAAAAAGCTAATTAATATCGCTTTTAGTTTAAATAATAGTCCTAAATATATTCGCTATGCAAAAACAACAATTGCTTCTATTTTATTAAATGCCGATTTAGATAGTTATTATAATTTCTATGTTATTATGGATAGCGAAGACCCCATAAATGAACAAAATAAGCAAGCCCTGATGGGTTTAAGTGGTATTGGGCCATATAGTATAGAATTTAAAGTAATACCTAAAGAAATTTTTAATAATAAAGAAGGTTTTGACGATATTAAAACCAGATTATTATTTTCAAGATTTTTATTAGAAAATCTCCTAGCTGAATTAGATTCAATAATTACCTTAGATGTTGATATTATAGTATTGCGGGATCTTTATAAATTGCAATATCAAAGGGATTTAGAAAGCTATCTTATGGCAGGAGTAATAGAGGGAAAAGATAGCCTAGATAAATCATTATGTCAATTTTCTCATAATTATATTAATGCTGGTATTACGGTAGAGAACTTAAAATTAATGCGACAAATAGGTAGTACAGATCTTATATTAAATAAATATCAAGAAATACAAAATACTAAAAACTTTAGATGTTTAAGGTTGCTAGATCAAGATGTAGTAAACATATTTGGGGAGAATAAAATATTATTTCTTTCAAAGCGCTGGAATTATATACCTGTTTTAGGTTTTAGTGGAAAATCAATGCCGTTCATCATCCATTATGCTAGCCTGAAAGGAAGTAATTATGATGAATTTTATAATCAAACTTCTATGAAGCATTTAAATTTAATAAATATGAAATATCAAGAATTTGCCGATGGTTTTGCTAAATTTAAAGAATAGCTTACTTAAGCTAAACTAGAGATTTTTTTTATGATGTCATCAACTATTATCATATGTGGACCATCACCGCTATTAACACAGAGATCGGCCTCTTCATAAAGAGGATATCTTTCTTTGATGAGTTGATCAACAAGATCTGCCTTATTTCCTTCTCTTAACGTCGGCCTAGTGTTTCTACGAGAAACGCGCTCAAGAATAATATCATAATCAGCTCTTAGCCAAATTGATATAGACTTTTCTTTAATAATTTTACGATTTATATCATCAACGAAAGCTCCGCCACCTGTAGAGATAACGCAATTTGTTAGATTAAGTAATTCTTCAATAACTTGTCTTTCTTTAGCGCGAAAAAAATCTTCCCCTGCGTATTTAAAAATATCATCTATTGAGCAGCCGGCCATTTCTTGAACTAAATTATCAGTATCGTAAAAAGAAACTTTAAGCTTTTTAGCTAACCTGGTTCCCACTGTTGACTTTCCAGCCCCCATCATTCCTACTAATACTATTGGTTTGTTTAATGAAACAAGGTCCGTATATGACATAAATCCTTATAAAATATAGATGAATAATAACTAGCCACAGTATAATCAATAAAAAGCCTAAAAACAATCATTATATAACAGTTATATTTTGAATTTAATAGACTTGAGGTAGTTTTTTAGTATAATTCCTTTGAATTTATAGTTATGGAAGTGCCTGTGTCTAAATATTATTATATAACCTCCCCAATTTATTATGTGAATGACGTGCCGCATATTGGGCATGCCTATACTAGCCTTGCCTGCGATGTTATGGCAAGATTTAAAAGAATGTTAGGCTATCAAGTGCATTTCTTAACCGGAACTGATGAGCATGGCCAGAAAGTTGAAAAATCTGCTAATATTAAAGCTGTAGATCCTCAGCAATTTACAGATGAAGTTTCAATGCGTTTTAAATCTTTATCAGAGCTATTAAATTTATCTAATAATGATTTTATCCGGACAACTGAAGAGCGTCATAAAAAAGGTGCAATAGCTCTATGGAATAAATTATTAGAGAATGGGCATATTTATCTAGGAAAATATGCTGGCTGGTATGCAATGCGTGATGAAGCATTTTATGCTGAGTCTGAGTTGGTGGGAGGTAAGGCTCCAACTGGAGCAGATGTTGAGTGGGTGGAGGAGCCAAGTTATTTTTTTGCTTTATCTAAATTTCAAGATAAATTGCTAGAATTCTATGAACAAAATCTAGACTTTATTGCACCAGAGCCTCGCCGCAATGAAGTAATTAGCTTTGTTAAGGGTGGGTTGCTTGATTTATCAGTTTCTCGGACAGGTTTTAAATGGGGAATCAAGATTCCGCAAAACCAAGATCATGTGATGTATGTGTGGCTTGATGCGTTAAGTAATTATATCTCCGCCCTAGGTTATCCAGATGAATCAGAATTATATAAAAATTTCTGGCCAGCTGATTTACACGTGGTAGGTAAGGATATTCTAAGATTTCACGCAGTGTATTGGCCAGCGTTTTTAATGGCTGCAGATTTGCCCTTGCCAAAAAAAGTGATAGCTCACGGTTGGTGGACCAATGAGGGGCAGAAAATTTCTAAATCTCTTGGTAATGTAATAGATCCGTTAACCCTAGTTGAAGAATTTGGTGTAGATCAGACCAGATATTTCTTAATGCGTGAAGTGCCATTTGGACAGGACGGAAATTTTTCTAAACTTGCTATGCACAACAGGGTGAACAGTGAGCTTGCTAATAATATTGGCAATCTTGCTCAGCGAACTTTAGCATTTATCAATAAAAATGCTGATGCAAAAATTCCCGACATTGACGTCACTAAAATGTATAAAGAATCATTGCTTGAAGATCTTGCACCAAAAGTTGTTTCTTATAAAGAGTTTATGGAGAATCAGAAATTCAGCAGCGCTTTAGAGGTAGTAATTAACATTGCTAATGAGGCTAATTTATTTATTGATGGACAGGCGCCCTGGATATTGCGTAAAACTAACCCTGATAGAATGATTGAAGTGCTTTATATATTAGTTGAAACAATTCGTTATATTGCAGTGCTTTTATTGCCATTTATGCCAGGTGCAATGGGGAAATTGCTTGATCAATTAAATACTCAAGATAGATCATTTGATAGTCTAAGTGCCAAATTTGCTTTAAAACCTGGTGCTATATTGCCAATGCCGCAAGGAATTTTTCCAAGAATTGGATAGTTTATAACTTATATAGCTCAAAACCTAAGGGAATTGGAAGGTTCTTGCTATAAATTGCGATGGTCTTAAATAATTCTCCCATTTGTTTTTCCGAAATCAGGCGATTGAGTCCTAAATCAATTTCTTTTTGTGTTTGAAGATTGGCATTTTTTTTGAGCATCTCGGCGCGAATGTTAATACCTAAATTCTTTAGAAAGTCTCCTTGAGTAACGCTGCCAGAAACCTTACAATGATTAGCTAGAGCTGATTTTTTTAGCGCAAAAAAATCCACATGAGCGGTTAAATCTGCACGGCCAATATCGTTGAATATAGGATGATATTTATGATTTTTGACGGCCTGAAGAGTATGATTATACGATTTGCGGTTCAAGGGATCTATATCATATCCATAATCAATAGCTAATAAATATCCAGAAGTAGTTCTAAAAATTTCCGCAAGGTGTCGAATAATTTCTAATGCCGGGTAGCAAATCTCAACAATAGATAAATCTTTACTATTTATGTGCTCAATATTTAATGAATCACTTAAGCTAGTCGGAATAGGAGTTTTTATTATGTGGTATTCCTGTAGGTTTAAAGTTACAGAACGTTCATACCAAACATCTTTCTCCCGGACATATTGATTAATAGGCAGGCAATCAAAAAACTCATTGGCTAAAATAATTAGAGGTAAATTATTTGGGAGTGAGTAAACTTTATCATGCCATTTATAGGGTAAGTTATAATGCTTAAGGCGTTGTTTCTGAACTTCCATCAAACGTTGGTTTGTTTCAACAAAATGAATATTTATCGCTTGATGAAAACCTTCTACATGTTTAGTTGCCCTCAGTAAATCATCCATTAATGTGGCGCGGCCTGGTCCCAGCTCTACCAAGTTAAATTTCTCTGGTTTGCCTAGTTTTATCCATAAATCAACAGAGTATATTCCAAGCATTTCACCAAATAATTGACTAATCTCTGGGGAGGTGATGAAGTCTCCATTTTTGCCAATCGGACTATTTCTAATGTAATATCCTTCATTAAGGTTATACATAGCTTCACTCATGAATTGCGCCATGGTAATGGAACCAAAATCTTCAATGGCTTGTCTTATATTGCCGATGATTTTCATTTCGAGATATGCTTTGTGCTATAGTAAATAATTGCCAATCCCGCGATCACCATTGGCATAGAAAGTAATTGTCCCATAGTAATATTATCTATGATGAAGCCTATATGAGAATCTGGTTCACGATAATTTTCTATAAACCCGCGAAATAAGGAATATAGCAATAGAAATAAACCAGAAGCCATGCCATTAAATTTATGAATTTTCTTATATAGTAAAAATAAAATTATAAATAAAGCTAATCCTTCAAGGGATGCTTCATATAATTGGCTTGGATGGCGTGGATTGGTTTGATTAGGGAAAATTACTCCCCAAGACATATAGGTAATACGTCCATATAATTCTCCATTGATAAAATTGGCAATACGTCCTAAAAACAATCCTATAGGAGTTGCGCAAGCTAGTAAGTCCATAATTCTAAAAAATGGAAGTTTACAAATTTTACAGTAAACAAATGAAGAAAGTATAACTCCTAGTAATCCTCCGTGAAAAGACATCCCGCCTTCCCATGTTCGAAGAATTTTAATTGGATCTGTTAAGTTAGACTGAAAATCATAAAACAAAACATATCCTAAGCGCCCGCCAATAATAATGCCTATTATTATATAGGTAATTAGGTCATCGATAACCTTAGGTTCTAGAGAATTTGGTTTGTTTAATCTATTGAGATATTTGATATAGCTCCAAGATAATAAAATGCCTACTACATAGGACAAAGAATACCAGGTTATTTTTAAAGGACTATCACCTATTGATAATATTACGGGATTAATATCCGGGAAAATAATTGCCATTGTTAATAATATTTTGCTAATTTTATATTATAATATATCATATATTTCTAAATGGGAGAAAAATGATGAGTAATACTTCAGATTTTACAAAAATAATGAATAGCACTTTTTCAGCATTTACTGGTATGGTAGGTGATGTTAAGGCTGAGTTTGATGAAAAAATAATCAATTATTTATCAAAAATGGATTTAGTAAAAAGAGAAGAATTTGAACTTGTTCAGGCAATGCTCAAAGAGAGTCGTTTAGAGCAAGAAAATTTAAAAAAAAGAATTCTAAAATTAGAAAAAGCAAATAATAAATAAGGAGCTAATATGGCTGAAGATATAAAAAGGACCATCAGAGTAAGAGGTGCAATTAAAATTGTTGCAGGTATTATTATGATGCCTCTCAGTTTTATTTTAATTTTTATTGGGTTTTTAGTTCGCTTGATTGGTGGGTTGAGTTTGCTTGCAGGAATTGCAGCAAAAATTGCTGCAATTTTTTCTCAAGAAGAAGAGAGGAGGTTATTTTGGAATGAAAGAGCGCAGAAATTAGTGTCTTTTGGAAGTATTTCGTTTGTGAGTGGCGTAGTTCTTACGATACCTTTTCTACCAGGGGTGCTTGTGATGTTTGAGGGAGTTTATAATATAGTTGCTATAGAAAATTCTTGCGGCATTATTCCAGCTTTAAATGTGTTAGGTAAATTCATGGGAGGCCTTGTAATTCCTGTAGCTAAAAAACAAAAACCAACAGAATTTACAGAAGTTATAAGAGAAGAAAATATTGATCAAAATAAATCAGCTAAAAATTCTAGTTCTAAGAAAAAAACGGCTGATAAATCTTAGACATCTATCGATTACTGTGATAGCTTCTTTTTTAAGTTTTGTATACCTGCTTCGCGCGGTATAGTTAGTAATTCTTGAAGAGAGAAAGCTGTTCTCATGAAAATTAAACTATCTAAAAAGTTTATTATTATTTTAATAAGCATTCTGTTCTTGGTTGGCATAGGTAGAATGCTAAAAGTTAAGGGCTATATACCCAAAGATTTTTTCTACCAAAGCTTAGTAAATCTTCATATAACCAAGCCATGTTATAATTCCTATAAAAACATGATAGAGATCTTTTCTCAAGAAGGTTTCGACTATAAAAAAACTAATGAAGTGATTGTTAAGAGCAGTCTAGAGAAGCTTCAAGACAAGAATATTATACTTTCTGATGAGTTAAAAATTCCTGCTATTACCCATAAAGTTTACCTTGTTTCTAAACAAAATCCAGCTAGCTTAAATGATTTTTATATAGAAGAATTGAAGGTAAACATTAATAAACTAGATAGTTTAGATCAAAATTGGCAGCATAATATTTGGACTAATGATCCTGATATATTTCCAGAAGAGATTAAAAGCTTAAAATCAGTGCAAATAAGGCTGCCTGAAGATTTAAAAGACAGTCCTTTATTTGAGATTTTATTAGAAATTATTGCTAAGGGACAAGCTGTAAAGCCGCATCTTGCTGAAGCGGCTGATCTTATTAGATTGATGGCTGTGCAGAAATTTGGTGGCGTTTATAGTGATTTAGATTATGAGATTTATAATCCCAAGGCATTATTAGAACTTATGAAGAAATTTGATTTTATAGGAGGCAGAGAAAAACAAAGCGAATTTAGTTATTATGGAAATGCATTTATAGCAGCTAAGCCTAATCATCCTATTTTAAATGAAGCATTGAGCAGGAATCTGAGAAATAGATCTTCAGGATCTGAAGTACCTGTTTATATAAAATATCCATGCAATGGCTATGATGAGCTATATTTTAATGGTCCTCCATTGCTTACTATTTCTTATTTTAGTAAAAATAATATTAATGGTAATTCGGATATTATTTTACCACCATGGATGATTTTTAATCTTAATTTTGCTAGATTTAAGAATAGTATTTCTTATCTTGATAAGAATGATTCAGATCTTAGTCTTATTCAGAAAATAAAAAAAATATTTAAGATAGGCTCAGAAAAAGATATTAATAGAGTATGTGATTATTCGATCATTAGGAAAGATGATTTTGATTTAAATAACAAAAGAATGAATCAATTAATCGTCGATTTTACTAAAAACGTGACTATGAAAGATATTCAATTATATTATGAATTAAGTGAATATAATCAGTTAAAAGAGAATAAAAATAATATTTATTATAATATAGAGAATCGCGGTAATTTAGATATTATTGGTGCTGATATGTTTTGTGGTAGTTGGACATTTGGTGGTAAAGTTTTTAGAAGAAATTATTATTGGAATTGGTTGTCAACTGGCGTGAGTAATAAATGAGAAAATATTTTATAATATTGCTATTACTTATTATAGCAGCTGTTGCTACTCCAGGTGTTAGAAAATTTTTTGATAAACAAAGATACTATAAATATTTACTGAAACTAAATCTTATTAAGCATTGCTATGTTGCCCACCCAGATATTGAAGAAATTCTTGCGCAAGAAGGATTCGATTATTTTTCTTATGATAAAAAAGTTACTTCCGATAGCTTAAAAAAATTAGAAGATAGTAATATTCCAGTAAATGATATTCCAAAAATTCCTAAAATTACTCATCATGTATATTTTTCTGCTAAAAATTCGCAAAAGAAATTAGATGATTTTTATATAGAAGAGCTAAAGTTACATTTTAACAATTTTAATAACCTAAGTGATAATTGGCAGCATAATATTTGGACCAATCAAAATGATCTATTCCCAGTTGAAATTACCAATATTAGGGGAGTGAAGATTAGATCAATAGAAGAATTAAAGGATCATCCATCTTATATATATGTTATTGAAGCGCTAGATAATGGCAATAACTTAAGGCCATATCTGACTGAAGCAACAGATTTTGTAAGGTTAATGGTGATACAAAAATTTGGTGGCATTTATACTGATATGGATTATGAAATTTATCGTCCAAAAGTTTTTTTTGATTTAATGAAAAAATTTGACTTTATTGGAGCTAGGGAAACCATAAGATTAGATAGTTTTTATACTAATTCATTCTTTGCTGCTAAGCCTAACCATCCTATTATAAATGAAGCATTAGAAAGGAGGCTCAGAAATTATAGTTCTGAGGGATCAGATGCCCCAGTATATACTAGATACCCATGCAATATATATGATAGAATTTTATTTAATGGGCCAGTATTAATGGCTATCTCATATTTTGCTAAAAATAATATAGATGGTAATAACGATATAATTTTACCATCCTGGATGATGATGAATATGGATTTTTCTAGATTCAAAAATAATCAATGTAGGCTGTCTGAAATAACTAAGTATTCTTTTGACGAAACTAATAAAAATTTAGACGAAATTATTTTAAAATTTACTATTAATCCAAAGCTAGAAGATTGGCAGTATACGTATAATGCTGAGCATCCAGAAGGGCAAAATATATACTACAACCTTAAAGATAGAGATAAATTTAATATTATTGGTTCGGATGCTTCTTGCGGAACTTGGATTATAAAAGGTAATCATAAAAAATTCCATTATTGGAATTGGCCATGGAATAAATAATGTATATCAATACCACGTCGAGCTTAAAAGATTTTTGCGATTCTCTTATAGCAGAAGATTTTATCAGCATAGATACTGAATTTTTTCGTGAAAAAACCTATTATCCTCAATTATGTTTAATTCAAATAGCTAGTAGAGCTAGGGCTGTGATTATTGATCCGCTGGCTGAAGGGATGGATTTAGCAATTCTAAATTCTGTACTTCAGAATATAAAAATTACAAAAGTATTTCATTCGGCTAAGCAGGATCTAGAAATTCTATTGTTGCTTTATAAAGAATTGCCAAAGAATATTTTTGATACTCAAATAGCAGCAAGTTTCTGTGGTTTGGGTTGCTCAATAAGTTATGAAGCTTTAATAAATAATCTTTTAGGAAGTAAAATTGATAAAACTTATTGTCTTAGTGATTGGACTAAGCGCCCTTTATCTAATCAACAAATTGATTACGCTTTAGGAGATGTTACTTATTTATATAAAATCTATCCTCAATTAATAACCTCACTACAAGAAATGAGTAGATTGCCCTGGGCGCTTGAGGAAATGAATACACTTAATCAAGAGGGTAATTTTGTTAGTAATGTTGATCAAGCTTGGACTAAATTAAAAAATACTTACGGAATAAAAATAGATTTAGTTCTTAAAAGATTGTGCGCATGGAGAGAACTGCAAGCTAGGAAGCATAATCTTCCTCGTAATCACTATTTAAAAGAGCAATATTTATTTGAATTAGCGAAGATCTTGCCAATAACTTTGATGGAGCTAAAACGAATAAAATATTTTAAAGAAATATCTGATGAAACTGGAAAAGAGATTGTTTTAGTTATTCAAGAGGCTTTAAATGAACTAATTGAATTAGACTTGTCTGGTAAGTGCGGTGGACAGCCAAAATTAAACACAGATTTATTATCTGAGTTAAAGCGTCTATTAAATTTGCAAGCAGAAAAATATTCGCTGCCATCAAACCTTATAGCTACCACTCAAGACTTAAAAGATTTTTGTTATGCAGACGCTTCAAGTAGTAATAAAATATTAAATGGTTGGCGATTTAAAATATTTGGAGAAATGGCTTTAAATCTCCAAAAATGATTTGACTGTAGTTTTTAGCTTATATAATATTGCACTTGAGCCTTCGTTAATTTATTAATGTAAATGCTTTGATAAAGTTAACAATTAGATAAGGATGGTCCCATATGCCTTTTAGTGTTGATTCGTTTATCTTCCTTGCTTTTCTTATTATAAATTTAGTTGTTGGTATAGTTTTTGGTAGGGGTATAAAAACTATTAGGGAATATGCTATAGGTAATGGCAATTTTTCTACTATGACTATTGCAGCAACTTTGGTTGCCACCTGGATTAGCGGAAGTGCTTTTGTTAATGATTTATCTCAATCTTATACGCAAGGGTTATATTTCATTTGGGCTGTAATAGGGCAGGTATTATGCTTCTTGGTGATAGGTTGGTTCTTCGCTCCAAGGCTTGGTGAATTTCTTGGAAAAATTTCTATAGCTGAAGCGATGGGGGACTTATATGGTCAAAAAGTAAGAGTTATTTCTGCTGTTGCTGGATGTGCAGCAACTTGTGGCTATATGGCTGCACAGATTAGGGTTTCTGGCATGTTATTTGAATATGCTTTTAATATTCCAAGTGAATATGGAATGATATTAGGAGCTTCAGTTGTAGCAATATATTCTGCTTTTGGAGGTATAAAATCTGTCACGTTTACTGATGTAATCCAATTGTTCACTTTTGGTACTATAATACCCACGTTAGCATTTTTTGTATTTGGTAGTTTAGATAGCATAGATCTTGTTATTAATACTGTTCAAACAAATGAGCTATTTAATTATAAAGAGGTATTTGATTTTACTAGGCCAAAGTCTCTTTATTATTTATTTATATTTTTATATTTTATAATGCCATGTTTTGAGCCTCCTATATTTCAAAGAATTGCTATGGCTAAAAATACGGCTCAAGTAAAGAAGTCATTCATGATTGCTGGGATTACTTGTCTATTCATCGTGTTGACTATGACCTTTATTGGAATATTAGTATTGTCTCTGAAGCCTGGCCTGGAAACTAAAGATGTTATAAAACATGTTATTTTTGAATATTCATATGTAGGTTTGAAGGGCTTAACATTGATCGGCATTATGGCAATGGTCATGTCTACTATAGACTCCTGTGTTAATTCAACGGCTGTATTAGTTGTGCATGATTTTTGCAAGCCTTTGGGTATTAAATGGGTTAAGAATGAATTAACCGCTTCTAGAATTGCTTCATTTGTTATCACTACTATTGCTTTAAAACTAGCATTATCTGGGGGCAATATATTGCAGCTAATTATTCTGGGGGCCAGCTTTTATGCTCCTATAGTTACAGTACCGTTTATAATGACTGTTTTTGGTTTTAGAACCAGCAGTAGATCTGTTCTAATCTCCATGATAGCTGGATTTATCACAGTAATTTTTTGGACAATGCTTTTGCCAAATTGTGAAATAGATAGCATTATTCCAGCCATGTTTGTTAATTTAACATTTTTAGTTGGCAGTCATTATATGCTTAAGCAACCAGGAGGTTGGGTAGGGATATTAGACGAAGCTCCTTTAAAAGAATTAAGACGTCAGAGAAAAAGGCAATTTAATAATTTTATTAAATTTATAGTAAATTTTAGACTATTTGAGTTTTTAAAGAAATATACTCCATCTCAAGAGAGTATTTACATGTCTATGAGTTTATTCTGTATTATTTCAATTTTTGCTGCTATGTATGCTTTACCTAAAGATATACAGTTAAAATATGAAGAATTAATAGATTTTGTTTTTCCAACTTCGCTGATTTTAACTACGTCTTTGATGAGTTATCCTCTATGGCCAAATTTTTTAAGAGAAAAGTATGCGATAGTTATTATGTGGAATGTGGTGGTATTTTATGTATTGGTTTGTGTAGGGTTTTTATTTGTTATTTTAAATAATTTCTCCCAAGCTCAAACGATGATGTACATGGTTAATCTTATTATGCTAGCTGTGGTAATTAGGTGGAAATTGGCTTTAACTATGATGGTTTTAGGCATATGGGGTACGATTCAATTTTTTGAAAATTACACAAGCTCTGATATTACAATAGGCGCTCTTGTTTCTCTTAAATTTGAGGTTACTTATGCTTTATTATTGATGAGTGCTATATTAGTAGCTTTTTTTAAACCTCAACAAGAAAGGCAGGAGTTAGTTGAAGCTCAGATTGGTTTATTAGGTGAGCAAATGGATGACAGAGCTGATGAATTAAGAAGATCAATGAAAATTAAAAATGAGTTTCTTAATAATATTAGCCATGAGGTTCGTACGCCAATTACTGGTATAGCTGGCTTAAGCCAGTCTTTGGATGATTCTTATGATAAATTAAGTGAAGAACAACGTCGCGAAGCTATAAAAAATATTGCACAAAATTCACAGCGTTTATATAGCTTAATGGAGAATATATTAGATATGTCAACGCTAGCTAGTTTAAATTATATTCTAGATAAAAAAGCGGTTAATTTAAGTGAAATGATTAGAGATAGAATTGATAGTTGCTCTAAGCTATATATGAAAAACAAAGAGTTAGAATTTATTAGGAATATAGAGGATAATATTATAGTGAATTGTGATAAGCATTATATTCAATCCACTTTAGATAATCTTATAATTAATGCTATCAAATATAGTAAAGCTGGAAGAATTACGGTCAATTTTAAGAAAGGTCTTCATAAAGTGTCTTTTAGCATTAAGGATGAAGGAATTGGAATACCAAAATCTGAATTAAGAAATGTTTTTGATCCTTTTGTAGTAAGCTCTAGAACTTATACTCCTGCAGGTGGCAGGGGGATAGGCCTGGCCTTATGTAAGAAAGCTATAGAATTGCATGGTGAAAAAATATGGGCAGAAAGTGATGGGGAGAATGGATCAACTTTCTTTTTTGATCTACCACTATAATTAGCCAAGACAAATATTATACCAGGTTCTAGTAGAAACCTCAGGGGTTTTACTGGAACCTGTGATAATAATTTTTTCTTCAGCTCTGGTCAATGCCACATATAATAATCTCAAATATTCTGCATATTCTTGTGTTGAATTCTCCAATCTAGTTTCGCTAATTTTTTCTGAATAATACTTTGTTTTTCCAGTCCAGATTACTTCATCATCATTCAGCCAGATGATGCTATCATCATTATGTGGGAGGCTGGTGGTATCAGTTAGAATAACTATTGGCGCTTGCAGGCCTTTGGCACCATGAATTGTCATTATCCTAATTTTTTCATTATTTTGCGAAAGATCGCGTTGTGCCTCCGTTTCGGAGTTGCTAAAAAAATGAATAAATAATTGTAAACTAGAAATATTAGTTTTCTCAAACTCTTCTACAATATCTAAAAAAGAATCTAGAATATCATTTACTTCAATACCAAATTTTTTGATAAATTTTTCTCTATATCCTTTTAATTCTATTAAATCAAAATAAAATTCAGTTAGTAAATGAGGAGTTAAGTTTTTAAGAAAATCTACTATTTCTTGATATTGTTCCGTTTCTTTTAAGCTTTGCCATAAATTTTTATCTCTACTGCAACATAACTCAAACAATTGCTCCTCTGAAAAATTAAACATTGGTGATTTTAGAACTATTGCTAAATTGAAATCATCATTCTGATAAAGAATAAAATTACTTAGGGCTAATAAATCTAAAATAGCTGGATGCTCAAGCAACTTAATCCTGTCTAGTCCATTGACGGGGATATTCATCTGCCTTAGAGTTCTTATCAATATATGAATAAAGCTATTTCTTCTGCGAGTTAGAATTAATATGTCTTCAGGATTAATAGGGCGATTTTTGCTATGAATAAATTTTCTCTCTTTTAGCCATTTGGCTATATTCTCTCCTATTTTTATAGCTAACAATTCATCCGCACTTTGTTGTTTTATGAGTGGGTAATCTTGTGGAAGGCGCCAAGAGTTGTCTGTTATATTTTCTGGTTCTATAATTAGCGGCCATATTTCAATTTCTCCTTCAAAATTTTTGCTGGCTATGTGCTGAATATTTGCTTCAATATCACTTACTAAGGGCTTTATATGATTTTTATTAAAAATATTATCAATAAACTTCAATATTTTACTCCCAGAGCGAAAAGAAGTGTTGAGTTGTGCGCGGACTACATCTTCTGGTAGGTATTGATTCATGGCATTAAAAATTGCTGGATTTGCGCCTTGAAATCTAAAAATAGATTGCTTAGCATCGCCCACTATGAATAGGCTTTTGATTGATTCGCTAGAATAAAAAAACTCTTCACTAATTTTATTTATAATTGACCATTGGTTAGCGCTATTGTCTTGTGCTTCATCAACGAGAATATGGTCTATTTCACCATCTAATTTATAACGAATCCATTCCGCATGCTGGCTGTTATTGAGTAAGTTAGTAGATAAATTAATCAGATCGTCATAATCAAGAGCGTTATTCTGCTTCTTTAGTTCTTGATAGGTTGCTCTAATATAATGGCTTAAAACAATAAATGCTTGGGTTAAGTTTTTAGCTTTAATATCATTATATTTTTTACTAAACTGCACAACTCGTTGTTGTTCTATAAGTAGTAATTCATGTACGCTAGGATTATCTTCGCTAAGTTTTTTAGTTATTAAAGATTTTAATGGTTCACCTGTTTGAGTTAGAAAACAATTGAGATAATCGTTAATCATCATAATTTGGACATCTTGAGTATAAGATAAGAATTTTTTTAGAGAAGTGGCGCGATTAATGTCAGACTTTCCTCCCTTATTTAATATATCCAGATAGGCCGCTTTTATAGGGATTAAACTTACAAATTTTGTGATTTCTATATTCTCTTCATTACTTATTATTAGGTTCAGATTTTGGTTAGCTTTAAAGAAATGGTCTAATTTTTCTCGGTTATTAATAATTTCTTTTAGTAGTTCGTCTAAGGAAAATTCTTTAATATGCCAACTTAAGTATTTTATAGTCGCTTCTAATCCGGGATGTTCATGAATAGAATTCAAAATAAGATCTTTCGCCTGTTCAATAAGATTTCTAGATTTATCGCTGTCAAGTAAGGTAAAATTTATATTTACCTCAGCTTCAAAAGGAAATCTGGTAAGTAATTGCTGGCAGAAAGAGTGAATTGTTTGAATATTTAAAGGTTCAGTCGCGTCAACAAATTCTGTGAATATAATTCTAGCTTTATGTTCTATTTCTGGGGTGATATCTTTAAAGCCTAAGGTTTCTAATTCAATTATTAAGCTTGCTCTATCGCAGGTACATAGCTGAGCTAATTTTTGATTAATACGGTTTAAAATTTCTGCTGCTGCAGCTTTAGTAAAAGCTAAACATAAAATTTTATTTGGTTTAACATTATGAAGCATTAGATTGAGTAATCTATCAATTAAGGTTTTTGTTTTTCCTGTCCCAGCAGATGCTGAAACAAAACTAGAGAAGAGAGGATTAATTGCTTTCAGCCTCATGCTAACGCCAAAATTCTTTGATAGAAATGCAATCTGGGTCCAAATGATCCCAGATTTCTGTGTTAATATTGTACAGGGCTAAACTTCCCGGAGAGAAGCCTTGGAGAATATTAAAATAATGAGAAGACGATATAGAATTTTTAGCGAGAAACAGCCCAAGCTCAGAAATGGCGGGGTTATGTGAAATTATCAATATATTTTTATTGTCATCGTTAAGTGAACGGAGATTTTGAAACAATGAGTTTACTGAAGCTGTATAAAGATCCTGATCATATTGGATTTTTTTAGCTATATCTAAATAGGATAGAATATTTTCAATAGTTTGTTTGGTTCTTAAGGATGGAGAAGATAAAATAAGATCAATATTTTGAATGTATTCTTTTAAGGTATTAGCAAGGCTTATACATTTTATGATGCCAGTCTCGCTCAAAACCCTATTAAAGTCATCATTTTTGTCGTTAACGGCATGTGCATGGCGTAAAAGAAATATGGTTTTCATATGTCTTGCTCTGATTTAATTGTTGAGAGTGGGGACCACTTAAAGAGCGTCGACTGAAACAATCCACACGTAGACTGGTTTTTTTATGTTGGATCCCATATAAACTAACCACGGCCAGTTCAGGAATAGGATCCTCTTCTAAGACTTATTGCCCCTGGGAACTTTGTAATCTAACGGATCTAGCAGCAAGCCACTCTCAAATGTTATGATATATGATTATTCTTTTGAATACAAGAAAACCTTATACACTTCTTGCATATAAAAAATCGCTTATAGAATTGTACCTAATAATAGAATAATAGAAGTTTTTTAATATTAGGATGTTTAATTTATAAAGAAGCAGCTTAGAAATATTTTTTTAATCAGAGCAAATTTAAAGATTATTTTGCTACTTATGAGGCCATTAGCGCGTATTTTTCTTTAGTTTGTTATGTAAGTATTGCGCTGAACCCCTAGAAAAACAAGGCTGTTGCGCTCGCGTTATAAAAAAAATAAAAATAATCGTAAAAAAAATGAAATTTGCTGTTGACAGGCAAAGCGATTGCGGATATAAATACTTCCCTGCAGATCTAGCAAATCACATAAAGAAATGCTAAACTGTAGACAAGATGTATAACATAGTGAATATAACAACAACCGCAATTTAATGAACTGAGTTTATGTAGATTTAATTCTGCATATAAAAGTTATTAGATGCATTTGCTAAAAATAAGAAAGAGCATTTGATGGATGCCTTGGCGTTAGAAGGCGATGAAGGACGTGAA
>CAZJZY010000012.1:0-273 GCA_964550685.1 uncultured Rickettsiales bacterium
CATTAGTCATTTAGGAGTTTTAGAGCCAGATAATTCTTTGATTACGGCTATTGCTAATAGATTAACAAATGAAGATAATTTAGCTTTGCCTTTGGATGAAGAGCTCAGTTTATTAGAGCAACTATCTCAATTTGAGCTTGGTAGATTTCTTTTACAGAACAAGGGACTTAATGGGTATTGGACGGATTATATAATTTCTGGAGATCATAGCAATGTAGTTTCCACTTCTTTGGAGGAGTGGCTTTTAAATGATGCTCCATTGGTGAGGGCCAC
>CAZJZY010000012.1:283-10331 GCA_964550685.1 uncultured Rickettsiales bacterium
CACTCAAGAAAGATTTGCAATTTTCCAGAATGAAATTCAAAAAAGACTGCTCTCAAATATGAGTTTAGCTTCAATACCATGTGGAGCAATGAATGATCTGCTTAAGCTTGATTATTCGAATGTTCTAAATGTTCATTTAGTTGGTATTGATATAGATTCAGATTCGATAGAATTGGCTAAAAATAACATTGCTAAAACTTCTTTAAATGCAAAATCTGAAATATCTGATGCTTGGAAGTTAAAAAGGAGTGAGGATAATAAATTTGATTTGATTACTAGCAACGGGCTTAATATATATGAGTCAAGTGAAGAGCGCTTGGTAGAGCTTTATAAAAATTTCTATGACGCTTTAGGTCCTAATGGATATTTAGTTACAAGTTTTATTGCTAAATCTTCTAGTGTGGATCCTAATTCAACTTGGCAAAATGTAAATAAGGACTTCCTGATTAAGCAAAAAGCAGTTTTTGCTGATATTATTCAAGCTAAATGGCAAAATTCTTGGACTGAAGCACAGATGCGAAATCATCTTGAGTTAGCTGGGTTTTCTAATATAGAAATTATTTATGATTCACAGAGAATGTTTCCAACAGTAATAGCAAATAAGGGGTAAATAATATGGAAGAGTTTGTTGTGGATCATAAAAGACTAAGTGAAGTTTGGCCTGAAACTGGAGCAGGGGGGGCTGAATCTCTTCATGTATTATTATTATTGGGGGGGATGTCGCCAGAGCGCGAGGTTTCAATAATGTCTGGTAAAGTGGTGATGGATGCTTTATCTAAAATGAATTACAGAGTAACTCCAGTTGATATGGGGGCAGATATTGCACAAGTTATTAGAAAAATAAATCCAGATGTGGTGTTCAATGCTTTGCATGGAACGTTTGGAGAAGATGGCTGCGTGCCAGGGATGTTAGAGATTTTAGGTATTCCTTATACTCATTCTGGGGTTTTAGCATCTTCCATAGCCTTAGATAAAATTCTATCTCAGAAAATTTTTACGTCTAGCGGAATTAAATGCCCTAAGAGAATTATAGTTTCTAAAGGCGATGATTTGAGCAAAGAGCCCATTGCGCGTCCATATGTTATTAAGCCTGTTGACCAAGGGTCTAGTTTAGGGGTGGAAGTAATTTTTGCTGAAGATGATTATGATTTAAGCAAATATCAATTTACTTATAGCGATCAAGCAATTATTGAAGAATATATTGCGGGTCAAGAAATTCAAGTGGCGGTTTTAGATAATAAAGCTATAGGAACTTTAGAAATTATTTGTCTTAAAGGAAAGCGCTTTAATGACTATGATTGTAAATATAAGGAAGGATATGCAAAACATGTTTGTCCGGCTGAAGTATCTAAATCTGCCAGCGATAATATGTTAGCTATAGCTGAAAAGGCCCATAAGCTTATTGGTTGCAAGGGGGTTACTCGTGCTGAATTTAGATATAATAAGCAAGAAGATCAGGCTTATTTTATTGAAATTAATACTCATCCAGGACTAACTTTACTTTCCTCAGCGCCAGATATTGTGCAAAATAATGGTATAAGTTTTGAAAGATTTTTAGAGATTTTAATTAACGAAGCATTAAACTAGACTTCTCATGCCCTTTGCGACACTTGATTTAAGATTTGGAGTGCTAACGGGGGAATTTAAGAATTTATCTTGGTTTTCAAGAAATTCTCTCATTGTATTTAGTTTTTTTTCAGTAGTATTTCTACGTTTCCAAGATTTGACTGCAGCTATTCCGGGGGCTAGTTTTTTTACGTCTTTTAATTTTGCCGTAGCTTTGATAATTTGCTCTTTAGTAAATACATTTTTGTTTAAGGCTGCAGCCATTGCATGAGATCCAGCATTTCTTTCTGCGATAAGTTCTATAAGACTTTTGTCACCTATTGGAATTTTTAGAGCATCAGGATCCATTTTATTTATATACGCGGCCATTTTTTCGCTTTCAGCAAGGCTGGTCATTTTACCATCTTTGCTATAATCATTTAACATTTGAACTAAAGCATTCATTTCTTTTTGTTGAGCTTTTGTTGGTCCTTGCTTTTTATCTTTTTTTTCTATTTCTTCTGGTAGTTTTTCTGGCTTTTGTGATGTTGTTTGCTCTATTGGTTTATCTATTACAGTTTGCAGAGCTTCTGGAGCCAGTTCTGTTTCTAAATCTTCTTGTTTATATTTAGATTCTTTGGCTTTTGCAGCTTCCAAAACTGTTGGGTCTGCTCCCTCTTGTTCTAAATGCTCAACAAGAGTTTTACCATTTATCTTTAAGTTAAACGTTGTTTTATCCAATTCATTTATTCTATCTATTAAATCTTCTGGAGAAGTTTCCTTCTCAGAGATTGCAGTTGCTAAAGAATTCATTATTTTTTGTTTAGAATGAGTGATGGATGCGTCTACTCTATCTTTTTGCTGGGTAATATGTGCATCAAACTCTCTTTCATGCTGCTGGATAGCTTCATATGTAGATCGCTCATTTTCTCTGGATGTGAATGCTTTTTTAAGATTTCTGCCACTGCTTTCAGCCCATTTTGAGTAGTCGGTTTTTGTTACTTGTTCACCATCTGCTGTTACTGATTCGTATGTATCTTTCCTCAGTTGTTCAGAAGTATATAGCCCAGTTTCTTTAGCTTGATCAAAATGTGTCCCGCGTAAGTCCATTTGTTGTATTATTAAATCAGTTTTTATAGCTTCTCGAGGCAAATCAAGATGGAAATCTTCCTTTTCTCTTTTTAGCTGCTCTATATCCGAGGAAAGTTTAGTTAAAGACTCTTTTAATTGCTTTCTAGCTTCTAATAATGGTCCAAAAATTTTGTCTTGCGTTCGATATTCTGCTATACTTTGCTGCCTATGCCATGCTTGCTCTTGCAATGGAGTGGAGTTAGGATCGTCCCTTTCACCCCTTGCTATCTTGTCCTTAATAGTTTCTAAATTTTTTGTATCTCTCTTTATTCCATCTTTATAAAAAGAGGTAGGAAGTAAGTGGGAATTCTCGTCCTTTAAATAATAGTCAGAAAGCCCACCTTCTGTTTTTAGCCTAGATTCAATAGCTTGAATTTCTGCTTCCTTTTTTTTAAGTTCTGCTTCTTTTGCTTGGATAGAGATATCCATCATTTTTTCTTGAAGTTTAGTATTACGTTCTTGGAAAGATTGCTTTAATAGATCTTTTTTTATTATTGCTGCTTCTAGTTGATCGTGCTTTTTGGTATTTTCTCTTATTGTATCTTGTAAATAAGATATCTCTTGTGATAATTTTGTTTGTTCTTCAGGACTAGAGATTTCAAGTTTCTCTCCAATCGCAATAAGAACATTATTACCATCTTGTATTTTTTGCTTATATGATGCAAGAGCTGCATGTTCAAGGAGATCTTGCTCCAGATCCATAATTTTTTGTTCATTCTTTTTCAGTTTCTTAGTATTTTTGGCTATCTCATCTGAATTTTGAGAATGGTCGGTTGATAGTTCTCTTTGTCTTTTATTAAGGATCAGTGAATATTCTTCTAATTTTTCTTGTTCTTTTATTAATGAGTCCAGTTTATCGTATTTGATCGTATCTTGAGCTTTATATAAATCAAGGGCAGCAATAGAGGTGTCAATATGTTCTTGAGCTTTTTGCTTAGCTTCAGCTAAAGCTTGTGTTTGGGGATTAAGCTGTTGAGCAATACTTTGTTTTAGATTCTCAATTTCTTTTTCTGTTATGCTGGGTTGATTATGAAAATATTTGGTGAGCTCTTCTTGTCTTCTCATTAAAGCTTTTAGTTTCTCATCATTTGCTAAGCTATTATAGATTTCATTTTGTAAAAGAAATACTTCAGCAGATAAAGAACGTTGTTCTTGTTCCGTTAGATCAATGTCTTCCAACTTCTGCATGATTTCATTCAGCTTTTCTTCGCTTTGCAATCTATCTCCGGCATGTGCATAGAGGGTTTCAAGTTGATTAGGACCGTATTTTTTAAGTTCTTTTTCAACTTCTAGAAGTTCTTTTGTTTTGGCTTCAAATTCAATTAACTCTCTTTCTTTTGTAGCGAGTTGAGATTCAAGATCTTTTGGAATTTCTATAGCTGACTCTTGTCTTTGTAGTTGAATGGAGTTGGTTATTTTTTCTATAAATGAACTATCTTGAGATAAATCATTAAGAGTTTCAGCAGTTAATCTTTCTCTTAAGGCAGAGTCTGCTAAATCATATTTTCTTGATATTTCACTTTTTGTAGGATCTGTTTCTTCTGCGCCTACAAGACGTCTAAGTTTGTTTTTTGCTAAATTTCCTTGGTATTCTGCTGATTCAGGATCTAAATCGGTATAAGTTTTATATTCTGGGCCAGTTTTTCTGCGTTCTTCGATGGTGTGAAGAGTTCTTTTATTAGCGTCTTCTTCATTGATTTCACCGACTGACATAGCTGCAGATCTTCCTATTGCAACTGCAGCGTCAATTCCCATGGATATAGGATTAGCCATTGATATAAATGTTGCTGGATTTTTAGCAGCAAGTAGGATAACACTATTTATTGCAAGATTTTTAGCCATGGTTTCTTTAAGAGATGACTGCTCTGCTTCAGGTAATTCAGTTTCTTTTGAAGCTGTTTGATTTTGGCTTGTTCCTTGAGTAATAACACCAATTTCTTTTAGAGTATTTTCAATCTCTTCTGCTGTAATGCTAGGATCATTTCTTTGGCATTGAAGGGTTATATCTTCTATTAGTTTTTGATTGAGTTCTTTATATTCTGCATATTCTTTTAAATGGCATGCTTCATCATGGAGTACATTTAGCCTGTTAATATCATATGCTGCTGCGCTAATTTCTGCAACACCAGCAGCCACAGCTATTCCTGCTCCTATAGGGCCTGCCAATGCTCCAACGGCAATTTTAACTCCAGTTAAAGCGGCTGGGCTAAAAATAACATCTGTGGTTTTTCCAAGAGCATCTTTAACTCCATTGAAAACTTCACTATTACCAAGAGCTTGCAGATAATCACTTTCTAAAGGCTTAGCCATTTCTTGAATTCTGCCAGCCATTTCTTGAGCGGCGCCATTATCGATAGCTGCTTGCATTTCTTGAGCTAATTCTTTTCCTCCTTGAATATCTTCTGAAGAAGAATTAATCCATTTTATGCAATCAGTAAGAAAAGCTATAGCATCTTGTGGATCCACTTATATCTCTTTAAAATTATATATAAAACTATGGCGAGTATAATAATGCCCTAAAGTCGTTAATAATTGAATAATAATTTTTAATTAGAGCTGTATTTTCAGCTATAAAGTGTTGATAGCACAAAAATACCTAATAATTATATAACTTTTGATGCTTTAACCTTTTGTTAAATAAAATATTTTATCTTTATATGTATCAGGTATAAATTATATTGTATAGGGGTATCAATAATGAGCAAATCAAATACTAATCCTTTTGCTGAAGAGGATGATGGAAAAAGAAGTGCTGGTCTTAACGAATATTTTACTAGTGTAAATCCCCCTATGTCAGCACCTCCTCCAGTGCCAAATTTTCTTCCTCCTGATGAAGTTAAACCTCCGTTGACACCTCCCCAACAAGAGCGTGTCGCTCTTATACAATCAAGTCGTCAACAGCAAGCGCGTCCCCAAAAAAGTATAGAGGGAAAAGATGCCAGGTTATCTACATTGCTTTTTACTCCAGCAGAAATGGAAAAAATACGCCAAGCCACTATTGCTGCATTTAAAGCGGATTTATTATATAAAAATGATAAAAATACAACGAAAGAATTTAGAAATCCTAACCAAGGTCTTACTGATATTATTAATGTTCTTGATGATATTTTAAAAAAGAATAATAAATATCCTGGAGGATTGGAAGACGCTGCTAAAGAAGCATTGGTTACATCCATACAAAAAGAATATCAGGTTCAGCAAAAAAATTATGAGCAGACTACTATTTCTGGAATAGGGAAGAGCAAAAAAGAACAAGCCATAACAGCAGCTCATATAGTGAAAAGAACTATGGCTATAATTTTTAGTGCTATTGGGGCTGTTCTTGGAAAACCTATGCATGCTTTAGGGGGATATTTAGTTGAAAAAGGTGAAGCTATAGAGAAAGATGCTGTCGCTAATATAGCTAAGCTTGATGAAACAAAATATGAAGTTTATGACTCCACTAAAGTGGATAAGCTTCAAAAACGCGAAGAATTTGGAGAAAGGGTTCGAGATATAGGGGCTAATATAATAGGAGGAAGAAGTGGTGTTTTATTTGAGAAGAGCCTTGATATAATAGATAGCATAAGAAAAAAGAATTATGCGGCATCTGAAACTGTTACCCATGTGATTAATGCAGTTAAGAAAAGTAACGGTAAGGGTGGAGTTGGAAAATAGTTACTTAAGCTCTATTCCTGCAGCGGTAAAATCAAACACTAAAAATTTTTCTGCCATATTTATTTTATAAATAAATTCTGCATTAAATGGCAGAAAAATAGTGTCTTTCTTGTTTAATATCCTCATTTCTATAATATCACCCGCACCGAAATTATGCATTTCAAGAATATGACCATGAAGTTTTTCTTTATCGTCTAAGATTTCAAAACCTTCTAGTTCGTTATTATAATATTCATCTTCTGCAGTCGAAGAGAGCATTTCTTTGGCGATATATAGTTTTGTGCCAGCGATTTCTTCCACTAAATTACGTGAAGTGTTTTGATTAAAACTAACCACAAAAACATTACCATTTTGCCCATTTAGTTTTAGTTTATATTCTTTTAAGTTTTCATCGTAAAGACATGGATAATTAAAAATATCCTCAGGGTTTTGAGCATATGATATGAGTTTCGCTTGCCCACGTATTCCATGTGGTTTGGTTATTTTAGCGATGTAGATTAGATCTTTATTCATTTATTTTAGTTCTGCAAATAATTTTGCCACATCAAGCATTCTCACTGAAAATCCCCATTCGTTATCGTACCAAGCAACAACTCGGCAGAATCGCTTATTGACCACTTTAGTTTCGAATGGATCAAAAATAGCGCTATGTGAGTTATGGGTGAAATCTATTGATACTAATTTAGCTTCTGCTACGCCTAGAACATCATTGCTATTGGCGGATATTATTTTGTTTATTTCTTCTGCGCTGGTATCTCTGCTGGCAGTGAAGCATAAATCTATCATTGACACATTTGGTGTGGGAACCCTAATGGCTGAGCCATCTAGCTTTCCTTCAAGTTCGGGTAGCACTAATCCTAAGGCTTTTGCAGCTCCAGTTGAGCTTGGAATCATTGACATAGCAGCAGATCTTGCCCTGCGTAGATCTTTATGGCTGCCGTCTAATATCCTTTGGTCATTAGTATATGAATGAATGGTGGTCATAAAACCTGCTTCAATACCAATATTATCATTTAAAACCTTGGCTATGGGGCTTAAACAATTGGTGGTGCATGAGCCTATTGAAATAACTTGATGATTTGGCTTTAATGCTTGATTATTCACGCCATAAACAATTGTTGAATCTGCATCTTTGCATGGCGCTGAAACGATAACTTTTTTAGCTCCAGAAGTGATATGGCTTAAGGCTTTAGTTTTATCATTAAATTTTCCAGTACATTCTAATAAAAAATCCACATCTTGCCAATTTAATTTAGCTAAATCACGTTCTCTTTGAAGAGGAATTTTTGTATTATTGATGATTATATTATTATCATCATGTGAAATGCTGCCAGGAAAAATTCCATGCACCGAATCATATTTAAGTAAATGAACATGCTCTTCCATTGAAGCTGGCCCGTTTACGGAAATAATTTGAAATTCTTGGCGATTTAATTCAAAGATTGATCTTAGAATGCAGCGTCCTATTCTCCCTAAGCCGTTAATTGCTATTTTTATAGTCATGGTTTTCCTTATGATTTTTTTTTGTTATTATGATGCATTATCAATATTTAGTAAACCACAATATAAAATTATTCTATTTGATAAAATAAAATATTCCTTGTAAGTTAAGGAAAGAAATATTCTATAGAGAAGATTTATTATGAAAAACAACCAATCTCCAAAAGCTAAAATCATTTCTCATAACTCCATAAGCCATGGAGAAAATATTGCCGATGATTATTTCTGGCTGAGAGATAAAAATTGGCCAAGAGTTAACGATCCAGAGATTCTAGAATATTTAACTCTTGAGAATAATTATTATGCAAAATATGAAGATAAAGCTTTAGAGGCAGAGCTTTATGAAGAGTTAAAAGGGCGTATAAAAGAAGAAGATCAATCTTATCCAGTGAAAAAAGATAATTTTTATTACTTTAATAAAATTGCCAAAGGGCAAGATTACCCAATTTTATATAGAAAATGTGATGATAAAGAGGAAATATTGCTTGATTGCAATGCTTTAGCCTTGGGAAAGCCATCTTTTGCTATGGGTGATACTGAAGTCACTCAAGATCATAGCAAGTTAGCTTATGCCTATGATAGCGATGGTTCAGAGCGATATATTATTCAAGTTAAAGATTTACTGTCTGGGAAAGATTTAAAGGATGTAATTACAAATACCATAGGTAATATTGTTTGGAATAAGCAAGGTGATGGTTTTTATTATTTAGCCTTGGATGATAATTGGCGCCATAATAAAGTTTTTTTTCATAAATTAGGCACTAAACAGGAACAAGATAATCTTATCTATCAGGAATTAGACCCAGTATTTTCAGTGAATATTGAGCAGAGTAGTGATTATAATTATTTATTTATAAACGCCAGCAGCAGCACTAGTAGTGAAGTATATTATTTAAGTGACTGTAATGAGCTTAAATTATCAATTAAGCGCAGGCCAGACCATCTA
The DNA here is from genome assembly GCA_964550685.1 of uncultured Rickettsiales bacterium. GTDB lineage: Bacteria > Pseudomonadota > Alphaproteobacteria > Rickettsiales > CANDYO01 > CANDYO01. Next base: position 9,063 of record CAZJZY010000012.1, read on the forward strand.
TATAATCTTGATCATATAAAGGATAAATTTTATATTACTACCAATGATATGGGTAAAAACTTTCGTTTAATTGCTACTAAAGATTTTATAAATTTTGAAGAAATCATTGCTCATAGTTCTGAAGCATATTTAGTGGATGTGGCCCTTTATGAGCAATATATTGTTGCAACCAAGAGCATTTTGGGTTTAAGCAAAATTGAATATTATAATATAAATGACCAAAAATTAGCAGGAAAGGTTGAATTTCAAGAAGAGATATATGAAGCTAATGTAGTTTATACTAATAAAGAAGATCAATTTTTACGGATTCATTATTCATCCCTTACCACTCCAAAATCCGTAAAGGAATATGATTTTGCTAGCAAAGATTTGCATAACAGAAAAACTGATGAGATTCCTAGTGGTTACGATTCTTCACAATATGAAGCAAAAAGATTATGGGTTAATGCTAAAGATGGAGCAAGAATTCCCCTTTCTATGGTTTATCGTAAAGATAAAATTAAGCCAGAAGTAACCAACCAATTATTATTATATGGTTATGGTTCTTATGGCTATGGTATGCCAGTGCATTTTAGGTCTAATATAATATCACTGCTTGATCGTGGAGTTATTTATGTGATTGCTCATATTCGTGGCGGCGATGAACTTGGGTATGATTGGTATGAGTCAGCAAAATTTTTAACCAAAAAGCTAACTTTTGAAGATTTTATAGCTTCTGCAGAATATTTGATAGAGCAAAAATATACCGATAGCAATAAGCTTGCAATTATGGGCGGAAGTGCTGGTGGAATGTTGATGGGAGTGGTTGTGAACCAAAGGCCTGAGCTATTTAAGTCAGTAGTTGCATTGGTACCATTCGTTGATGTTCTAAATACTATGCTTGATGATACATTACCTCTAACTCCAGGAGAGTTTGAAGAATGGGGGAATCCAATTAAGCATCAAGAATATTTTGATTATATTAGATCCTATTCTCCTTACGATAATGTTAAATCGCAAAATTATCCTACTATGCTGGTAACAGCTGGGTTAACAGATCCAAGAGTGGGATATTGGGAGGCAGCAAAATGGGTGGCAAAGCTGCGTGCCCTAAAGACGGATGACAATCTTCTATTGCTTAAAACTGAAATGGATGCCGGACATAAAGGGCAGTCAGGCAGATTTAAAGGATTAGAAGAAGTGGCGATGATTTACAGCTTTATTTTAAATTCGTTCTGGTGATTGGCAATTTCTAGTGTATTATTAAATAGTAAAGATTTTATGAGGCCT
>CAZJZY010000012.1:10341-33149 GCA_964550685.1 uncultured Rickettsiales bacterium
TGCCGATAAGTTAATAGAAAGAATGTTCTCGAAGACAAAATAACTATTGACAAAATTAAAAGTTTAAACATATCTGAAGAATATGTAAACAATATACAAAATATCCAAATTGAAGAAATTAATACTTATACTCTTGAGAGCACTAAAAACATAATTAAACAAATTAAGAAAAATAGTTAAATAGTAAAGATTTTATGAGGCCTTAAATGCTATTTGAATTTTCTAGAAACTTGGATGGTAGTGATAATAAATATGAAGTAGAAAACAGAAAACTTTCTATTAAAATAACATATAATGATAAATTGCAAGAACTTCATTATAGTAGTCCTGAAACTCATTGTTCCTTTAAAATTATTTCTGGTGATGGAACAACTATGTTAAATCCAAAATCTGAAATAAAGAATTATGTTGAAGTTCAGAATATAATGTTGGAAGCGTTTAAATTACTCCAATTTCCCAGAGATAGTAGATTTCTTCTTACGCCTAAATTAAACGCTATGGTTTATGGTAAATAATCATGGTAAGAACATACAATGATTATACAGAGGAAGAGGTGTCAGATCTGTTGCAACATCCTGATGTTGTAACTGCGTTTAGTCATTTTGAAGAAAGTGATTTTCAAGGCGAACCTGGAGCAATTCGTGTGTTTTGGTCTTCTGATTTTGATCCTTTTTCTAATTATAATCATGGGTTGCAAATTGCGATAGGATATAGAAAATCGCTAAATAGAATAAGAGCAAATTCTGCCTACACAAATAAAGATTTCGAAAAATATGGCAAGATTAAAACTTTAGATGGATATAGCAGAGATCCATTAAATCAGTTCAGAGCTGTTGCTGCTGGAATTTCATATTCTTTTGCAAGATCTGCTTCACATACAGTTGCCGTTTCAGTTATGGGATCTAAGCCAGAAAGTATGTTTAGATGTGTAGAGTTGGGTGTTTTATTAGAGAGGAGTGATAAAGAAAACTTTGTTCTTTTATCAAAAAAATATCCCAGAGGCCAAGTATACAATAAAGCGGAGGCTTATCATTTACTTCGAGATAAATGGTTTCAAAATAGTATTCATAGTTATCGAATGGTAAAAAAAAGAATTGATGATCAAGAATTTATGAGAATGCTTACAGAAGATGAAAAAGAAACGCTGCACAATGAATTTAGAAACAATGCTAGAGATCTTGCATATGAAATAGTTTTTGCTGAAAAATCTATCCGGAAAGAATTGCCAGGTATATCAAGTTCAGTGCATGAGAATGCTAGGATAGCATTGGGTAGAGTATTAATTGAGCAGTGTGAGGTTCTGAATAATGCTGTAAAGAGAGAGAGAGCAGAGGTTAAAGGAACTTTTGTAGAAGAGATTATTAAAAAATATAATGCTACTCAAGGAGGATTGAGAGGGCCAATATCTGTTGATCAAGAGAAGATAGCAAGAGAAGAAGTGTTAGCTGTGGTAAAAAAACATTCAAATAACAGAGGTGATAGTATAGCACATTCAGTTGATCGTCCATCCCCCCCTTTGGTTGTTAAGGGGCGTGAGGTGGGGACAAGTAGGGTTAACCAAGCCAATGATCGTTAACGCTTCTTTTGACGCAAGGAGCAGGCTTCCCATCTGGTGATTCTATTGCCACGCAAGGGCTCTTTAAATCCTTTGGAGCAAAATTTAATGAGCATCCAGCAATAAAAGCTAATAGTAAAAATCCAAGTAGAATTCTTATCATATTTGTCCTATAATTCTAAGTATAATAAGCCATTATATCAGAAATTATTGATTAAACAATCAAATTTCTAGCATAAGTTTATTGAAATAAGTGTTATCCTAGGGTAAATATAGATAAATCTAAAATTTGAGTCAGAGAGAGAAATGCCAAAACTTACCATTGATGGACAGGAAGTTACAGTAGAAGAAGGAACTACGGTTATTCAGGCTTGCGAGCAATTGGGTATTGAAATTCCTAGATTTTGCTACCACCCAAGGCTTGCTATAGCTGGAAATTGTAGAATGTGTCTGGTAGAGATGGAAAGATCTCCTAAGCCTATAGCTTCATGTGCCCAGCCCGCTATGGATAATATGGTTATCCATACTAATACCCCAGCAGTTAAAAAAGCTAGAGAAGGGGTGATGGAGTTTTTACTAATCAATCATCCTTTAGATTGTCCCATTTGTGATCAGGCTGGAGAATGTGATTTGCAAGATCAAGCAATGGCTTATGGTCATGGCGGGAGTCGCTACGAAGAAGAAAAAAGAGCGGTTGTGGATAAAGATTTTGGTCCATTAATTAAGACTCAAATGACCCGATGCATCCATTGCACTCGCTGTGTTCGCTTTATCACAGATGTTGCTGGAATTCCTGAAATTGGTGCGCTATATCGTGGAGAAGATATGGAAATAGCCACTTATATTGAAAAGGCTGTTTCTTCAGAGCTATCAGGTAATATTATTGATTTATGTCCAGTAGGCGCGTTAACTTCCAAACCTTATGCCTTTAAAGCCAGAAATTGGGAATTATCAAAAACAGAATCTATCGATGTTTTAGACGCTGTGGGTAGTAATATCCGTATTGATTCGCGCGGCAGAGAAGTAATGCGAATTTTGCCGCGTTTGAACGAAGATATTAATGAGGAATGGATCTCGGATAAAACTCGCTTTGCTTATGATGGACTTTCTAAGCAAAGGCTTGATACTCCATATGTTAAGCGTGATGGAAAATTGCAAAAAGCAACATGGGAAGAGGCATATGATGTTATCGCTAAAAAAATAAAATCATTAAAGCCCAATGAGATTGGTGCTATCGCAGGTGATTTAGTAGATGTTGAATCTATGTTAGTGTTAAAGGAATTATGGCAAAATTTAGGTAGTGAAAATTTTGATTGCAGGCAGAGTAATGAAAAAATAGACGCAAAAAATCGCGCTGATTATATATTTAATACTTCAATTGCCGAAATAGAAAATGCAGATTTTTGTTTAATAATAGGATCTAACCCACGAAAAGAAGCGACTATTTTGAACGCCAGAATCAAAAAATCTAAACTTAAAGTGGCATTAATAGGTGCGAAAGTAGATTTGACTTATCCATATGATTACTTAGGAAATGAAATTAAAACTTTAGAAGAAATTTTACTAGGGAAGCATCCTATCGTTGAGCAGTTAAAACAAACTAAGAAGCCAATGCTAATATTGGGAACTCAAGTTTTATCTTCAACGGATGGAGAGGAAGTTCACACTCTTTGTAAATTAATTGCAGAAAAATATAATTTTATTCAAGAAGATTGGAATGGTTTTAATATCTTACATAATGCTGCAGCAAGGGTAGGAGGCTTAGATATTGGATTTGTTCCTGGAAAAAATGGAGATAATGTTCAGCAGATGCTGGATAAATCTAAGTTAATATATCTTTTAGGGGCTGATGAAGTGGATGTGACAAAGCTAAAAGATTGCTTTGTTATTTATCAAGGATCTCATGGTGATAAAGGAGCTCATGTAGCAGATGTAATTTTGCCTGGCTGTGCATATACTGAAAAAGACGGCACTTATGTTAATTTAGAAGGTAGAGTACAGAGGGGATATAAGGCAGTTTCACCCCCAGGTGAAGCAAAAACAGATTGGGAAATTATCTGTAAAGTTTCGGATGTTATAGGTGGAAATTTAAGTTACGTTACCTTAAGTGACATAAGAGAAAAAATGGTTGAAATTGCTCCACATTTTGCTGATATAGGAAAAATTAGAAAAGAAAAATTTATTGTAAATAAGCGTGAGTTTAATTGTACTAGCAAAATCATTGGTTATAATGATAGTAATTACTATTTAACTAATCCTATTTGCAGAGCGTCAGTAACTATGTCTAAATGTGCTGGATTATTTGGAGAAGAAAATCAAAAATGCAAATGCTAATTGACTTATTTTTACAATATTTTCCGATAGTATTTTTTATTATCCTTAAAATTTTAATGATAACTATTCCTTTAATTTTGAGTGTTGCATATCTTACATATGCTGAACGTAAAATTATTGCAGCAATGCAAATGAGACGCGGCCCTAACGTGGTAGGACCTTTTGGCTTATTACAACCAATTGCTGATGCGGTTAAACTAATGTTTAAGGAAATTATTTTACCGCAGAGATCTAATAAAATATTATTTATTATGGCTCCAATGATAACTTTTATATTAAGTTTAGTTGCTTGGGCAGTGATTCCTGTGGGCTTTGGATTGGCCCTGGCGGATATTAATGTTGGTGTGTTATATCTATTAGCTATTTCTTCATTGGGAATTTATGGCATTATCATTGCAGGATGGGCTAGTAATTCCAATTATGCTTTTCTAGGTGCAATTCGTTCTGCTGCACAAATGATTTCTTATGAGGTTTCTATAGGCTTAGTAATTATTACGGTTTTATTGAGTGTTGGTTCGCTAGATCTTACCGATATAGTAATAAAGCAGCAAGCTATGCCTTGGTATATTCAGCTGCTGATGTTACCAATGGCGGTGATATTTTTTATATCAATTTTAGCAGAAACAAATCGCCTTCCTTTTGATCTACCTGAAGCAGAAGCAGAATTAGTGGCTGGATATAACGTTGAATACTCTTCTATGCCATTTGCGTTGTTTTTTCTTGGTGAATATGCCAATATGATATTGACCAGTGCCATGATGACTATTTTGTTTTTGGGGGGGTGGCTGCCTCCATTTGGAATAGAGTTTTTAAGTTTTATTCCAGGTCCATTATGGTTTATTGGTAAAGTATGTTTTATTTTATTTTGTTTTATCTGGGTTAGGGCAAGTTTTCCTAGATATCGTTATGACCAATTGATGAGATTGGGGTGGAAGGTATTTTTACCGATCAGTTTATTTTGGGTGGTGCTCATTTCGTCAATATTATATTTTAATAATTTATTACCAGAGATTGTGTAAGTTATGTTTAAAAATTTTAAATCATTCTTTTTATTAGAATTACTTTCTGGTATGGCTTTAACGCTAAAATATATGTTTAAGCCAAAAGTTACTATAAATTATCCTTACGAAAAAGGGGAATTAAGCCCTAGGTTTCGTGGAGAACATGCCCTAAGGCGTTATCCCAATGGGGAAGAGAGGTGCATTGCTTGTAAATTATGTGAAGCAATTTGTCCTGCTCAAGCGATTACCATTGAAGCGGAAGCGAGAGATGACGGTAGTCGTAGAACTACTCGTTATGATATAGATATGACTAAATGTATTTACTGTGGTTTGTGTCAAGAAGCTTGCCCCGTAGATGCGATAGTTGAAGGGGGCAATTTTGAATTTGCTACTGAAACTCATGAAGAATTGTTATATAATAAAGAAAGGCTCCTTAGAAATGGTGAGATTTGGGAGAAAGAATTGGCAGTAAAAATCTCTAAAGATATATCATATAGATAGGTTATCATGAAAAAGATTATTCAAGAATTTATTAAGAAGCATGGTAAAATGAAAATTTTTCTATCTTTAACAGCTATGAAGATATTATTCAGTATTACTTTTGCTACTATATATTATTTTTATTTTTATCAATAAATAATTATGGATAAAGATTTGGAAGTCTGGTTTCAATATACTAAAGATATAGTGAAATTAGATAAAACTAATAGCATTATTCATGAAAACATAAATCCTTATAAAAATATAACTCCTCAACAATCTTCTTCTAATTTAGGGGCGGTATTAGATTTGCATGGCTTGACACAAGAGCAAGCTTTCGAAAGACTAAAAACATTTTTAATAAACAGTAGTTTTGCAAGAAAAAGTGAAGTTGTAATTATTACTGGGAAGGGAAGCCTAAATCAACCAGGTGCTATTAAACTTGCGGTTCCAAGATGGTTAGAATATACTGAATTGAAGCAGTATATCTTAGGTTACTCAGAGATTATAGATAAGCTTGGTGGAAGCGGCTCAATTCGCGTTGTAATTAAGAGGATAAAACATGATTAGTATTATTATTGTTGCAATATTAGCTGTAACTTATTTATGGTATATGTCCATTATTAAAAGGCATAACCAGGTGATGGAAGCTCTTTCCAGTATTGATGTGCAATTAACCAAACGATATGAGCTAATTCCTAATATTTTGAAAATTGCTAAAAAATTTATGGAACATGAGAAGAGCCTTATTACAGAGGTTACAGCTCTTAGAAGTAAAATACCATATAATTATCAACATGATAATAAAGAAGCAGTGTCTGAGTATTTTAAAATTTCAAACGAAATGGAGAATAAAATGGCTAGTTTGTTAATGCAGGTTGAAAATTATCCTAATTTAAAATCAAATGAAACTATGCTTCAGGCTCAACTCACTTATAATGAAGTGGAAGAACACATTAGCGCAGCAAGACGTTTTTATAATGCAGCTGTAACTGAATTAAATAATTCAGTGCAAATTTTTCCTGGAAACTTAATTGTTAACTTTACCAAAGTTCAAGTAATGCCTTTTTATCAGGCTAATGAAATGCAGAAACAATTCGTTGATGCCAGCAATATTTTGTAAATATGTTTAATGAAGAAGAGTTTGTTGCATATTATAAATCAATAATTTTACCTGAACTAGATCAATTTGAGGTCTTTAGACAAGAGAAGCTATTACTTTATAGACAAATGCTATCTTTATGTGTTATCTCAGTAATAGTTTTATTTTCTATAATATTATATTCTTATCCAAATTTTATCAGGGACTCTGTTGATAGTTTAAAAAATAGAGGTTCTAATTCAGCAGATCATTATATTTTTCTAATTTCTATCACTATAATGTCCTTTGTCAGTATCGGCTATAGTATATTCAAAATGAAGAAGTCTTGTAATGAGTTTAAATATACAACCAAATCAGGCTTATATAATAAAATAATTGCCTTCTATCCTAATTTAAAATATCAGGCTTTTAAGGGTATTGATCTTTCTAGCGTATTAAGTTCCAAACTTTTTGGAGGCTTCGATAGATTCAAATCAGAAGATTATATAGAAGGGAAATATAAATCTACGGAAATTAAGCTCTCTGAAATTGAATTGACAAAGATAGTTACTGAAACGGAGTTTACTAATAAAGGAATGGCTACAAAGCGTAGAGAAGTATTGGTTTTTAAAGGATTGTTTTTAATTACCAGCTTTAATAAAAAATTTTCTTTTAGCACTTATATTTTACCAAATAGCTGGATTAAAGTTTTTATGGGTCTCTTTAGTGGGTTAAAAAGAGTGACTCTTGAAGATCCTAAATTTGAAAAATTATTTGATGTTTATAGCGATAGTCAAGTGGAGTCTCGCTATCTTTTAACGCCTAGTTTTATGGAGCGGCTTGCTGCTTTAGGCAGGCAATATCAAATTAGATGCTGCTTTATAAATGGACAGATGATGATAGCTGTGCCACTTAATTTTGATTTTTTGCCTAGCTTAAAACTAAATGAAAAATTAGATTATCAAAAAATTAAGGGAGTAATCTGTCAGCTTAATATTTTTTTCGAAATTATAGATGGTTTAAAATTAGATATGAATATTGGACTTTAGCTTATTTATAGTAAAAATATGAAAAGTTGTTTCAATTAATAATATATATTGTATATTGAACATATTAATTTAAATAGTAAAATAGTGTTCAGTTAAGTTGCATGACAGAAATATACAATTTACTAAATTCTAATGCGATCACCTTCCTATGTATTATCACGTTTATATATGTTATATGTTTCTTATTGATACGTAAATTTTCAAATAGGCACAGTGATTTTACTAGATATTACATAAATAATAATAATATTGAGATAGAATATTATTATCTTCAAGCAAATTCTTTAGAGGAATTCTTTTCACCAAAATGTTCTAAATTATTTTCTAGTAATATAAAATTTAAAAGCTTTGAAGACTTAAGTAAAATATTCTACCAGGTTCAGATCAATAAACTTCAAGAGATAGTGCATCGTAAAATTCAGTTGCTACAGCAGCATCAATTCAATGAATATCATCATAAAGAAAAAATACTATTGAGTTTCTCTGACTGTTCTGCTGAGGAGAGGTTTATTGAGTGTCAGGTTGAAATTGCTACTGCAATAGATAATTGCCCTGTTGGTGTAGTAGTGTGGTTTAAAGACGTTAGTCTAGATATGAAATATATTCAAAAACTTGAAATAGATAGAGATTTGTATAGCAATATATTAAATAATATTCCTGTTCCAATTTGGGTTAGAGATGCTAATAATCAGATATTTTATTGCAATAATGAGTATAACAAAATCATTAAACTTAATATTAAAGAAAAAATAGCAGAATTAACTAAAACTTCAGTTAGCATAACAAAAATCGCAAGAAGTCTTAAAATATACAGCGAAGAAAAATATATTATTACAAAAAATGAACGTAAGTTATTTTCAATTTGTGAAATGCTATTTAATGATAACTTGATGCTAGGCTTTGCGCTAGATCAATCAGAAAAAGAACGTGTTACCAAAGAGCTGAAGCAATATTCAGATGCTCAAAATAATTTTCTTGAGACTTCTTCCAGTGCTATCGCTATTTATACTTCAGATACTAAAATTAAATATTTTAATCAAGCGTTTATTAATTTATGGGGGTTAGATGAAAAGTGGCTTTTTGCTAATCCAACTTATGGAGAAATATTAGAATTATTGCGTCAGAAACGTAAATTACCAGAGCAAGCAGATTTTTCTTCTTTCAAAAAGGGACATATAAAATTTCGATTTATTTTAAATTTTCCCATATATAAAATTATTTACTCAATTATCTGAAACTTACAATGAGTTTATGTATCTGCCAGATGGACGAGCGCTAAGAATGATAGTTATTCCTTTCTCTTTGGGAGGGGTATTATTTGCATTTGAAGATATGACCTCTAGCCTTGCTCTAGAAAGATCTTTCAATACTTTAAGCGCCGTACAGAGAGCTATGTTAAATAATTTAAGTGAAGCTATAGCTGTTTTTGGTCAGGATGGAAGATTAAAGCTTTATAATCCAGCATATTTAAAATTATTAGAGATGGATGAACAATATGCTAGTAACTCTCCCCATATTTCAGATATTTTAGAATCCAAAAAATATTTATTTCATGTTCAAGATAGTAATTGGATAAATGTTAAAAATGACCTTATATCTAGTTTATATGAGAGAGAGTTTCAAAGGACAATACTTAAGATGAGCAATGATATGGTGATATATCGTAATGTTGCTCCTCTTCCAGATGGGGCGACCCTAATTACTTACATGAATAATAGTGATCTAGTTAAATGCCAAGCATCACTTAATGAGAAAAAAATGATCATTAATGACTTATTTTTGTGTCAGCATCAGTTTATTATGAGTGTTGATAAGAAATTTCACTTTTTGCATTCTAAGTTACAACAAGAATTTAAAAAATCTAATATTGATAATATCAATAATATTGATCAAGTTTTTAAAGAAATAGAAGCTCAACAAAACGAGATGCTAAGTGTTTCTGAGGTTAACTTATCCTCTATTAATAATAATTCTAGTGTTATAGACGTTAATCAGCTTATAGATCAATCAATTAAAAAAATTCAAAATAATATAAATGTAGAAGATATAATTTTTTCATTTAGTGATAATTACCATTGTTCAATGATTGCTAATCACTCTAGGATAAATATGATTCTAGATAAAATTTTCCAATATGTGATAGAATTAACTGATAAAGCTGCTAATTTACATGTTGAAGTTAGTAATGATGACCAAAAATTAATTGTAACGCTAATTATAACGAATAGTAAAATTATTCAGAATGCTCTTGAACAAAAATTCTTGTTGATTCAATCTATCCTTGAGGTATATAGTGAGAAGCTATTATTATTTTGCAATCAGGATGGATTTAAATTAGTTTTATATCTTTCTCAATTTCAGGTAAATCAAGTTTTAGAGCATAATGCACAGTAAAACAATTTATTTAGATGATCTAGAGCAATCAAAATATTTTGCTCATTCTCTTGCAAGACACCTTTCTTCAGGAGATGTTATTACTTTTAGTGGTGATTTGGGGGCTGGAAAAACCACTTTAATACAGCATGTAATAAATGGCTTATCAGTTGAAAAAATAGAAGTTACCAGTCCCACCTTCAATTTATTGCATATTTATAAGCTAACTCATTTAGAGCTGTGGCATTTTGATCTATATAGATTAAATAATGCTGTAGAAGTTTATGAATTAGGAATAGAAGATGCTTTTTTAAATGGTGTTTCTTTGATAGAGTGGCCAGAAGTTATTACTAATATCTTACCAGAAAATAGGTTAGAAATTAGATTGTCTTTTACTGAGAAAGAGGGCTCAAGAATAATACACCTAACGGGCTTTTATAAATGGGCTAAAATTTTAGAAAATGAACTATAAGGATATTAATTATGACAACAAGAGAGGCATTAAAATTAGCTTTTTTAAATAATTATAATTTATTGAATAGGGTAAAATTAAAAAGCGATGCTTCTTTTCGAAGTTATGAAAGAATTACTACCGACAAAGGTGATTTTATTCTTATGGATGCTCCACCAGAAAAAGAAAAGACTTTACCTTTTGTAAAAATGGCAAATTTCTTGCGTAGTTGTGAATTGTCGGCCCCAGAAGTTATTAGTCAGGATAATGAAAATGGATTTTTACTGTTGGAAGATTTTGGAAATGAAAGTTTTAATCATATATTATCTGGGCGCTCCTCTTTATCTGATACACTTAATGAAGAAAGAATATATGAGAAAGCTATAGATGCTTTAATATATCTGCATAAAATTTCTGCATCGTCTGTCTCTTTGCCTCATTATGATGACTTAACGTTATTAAAGGAGTCTAATCAATTTATAGATTGGTATGTTGCTGTGCTTAATGGGGAAATATTAGGTAAAGAAATGAAAGAAGAATTTAATTTAATTCTTAAGCATTTATTATCAGCATCTAAACTTTTTGGTGATGTTGTGGTTCTGCGTGATTATCATGTTGATAATTTAATGTGGTTAGATGATAGGATAGCTTTTCGTAAAGTAGGGCTGCTAGATTTTCAAGATGCAGTTATTGGTTCACCGATATATGATTTAGTATCTTTATTAGAGGACGCTAGACGTGATGTGAGCGCTACTCTGGCTGATGCCATGATTAATCGATATCTTCGAGCATTTCCTAATTATTCTAGGAAGGATTTCAATGTGGCTTATTCTATTTTAGGAGTGCAGCGTAACTTAAAGATTATCGGTATTTTTGCTCGTCAAGCTGCCAAATATAAAAACCCAAGTTATCTATCAATGCTTCCAAGAGTGTGGCGTTATATTCATCATGAATTAAGACATCCGTTATTATTGCCATTAAAAAATTGGCTTACTAAAGTGGTTCCTACTCAGATGAAAATTTATGCTAAATTTTAGGTGCTTCGTTATAGGCTTTTAAATCGCCAATATGTAGCCATTGTCCTTGATATATATGGCCATATAATTTAGATTGTAAGATTAAATCCATGTATATAGTTGGATAAAATTCTAATATTTTGTCTGAATAATTTTCGAATATTCTATAATCCATTATTGTCATGCCAATATGGATGAATTCTCCACTTTCTTTATTAAATGATAATTGCATCTTATTATTTAAATCAAAATCTCCTTTCCCATAATAGCCAAAAGCTCTATTTTTTCTAGCTAATAAGATAAGGGCTAACATGTCATCTGGGCGCCATTGCTGCTCTAATTGTTTAAATGATGGAAAATTTAGATTATCATCTAGATATATAGCATCACTATTAATTACAAAAAATGGATCTTTTTCTAGAAATTCTAAGGCATTTTTTACTCCACCCGCCGTGCCAAGAAGTTCAGTTTCTCTGCTGAAATGGATTTCTAACTTTTTAAATACTGGTAATGATTTTACAAATTCTTCTAAGATCTCCCCTTTGTAATACGTATTGATAACCACTTTTTTTATATTATTTTGAACTAAGTAATTTAAGTGTCTTTCAATGAGAGAGACACCACTTACCTTAAGCATTGGCTTTGGAATATTTAATGTAAGTTCTTTCATTCGGCTGCCCATACCTGCAGCTAGAATTATTGCCTGATTAATCATATATTAAATAACTGGTTTTAAGTTGAAGTTGCCGGCGACATTAACAATATCAATAATTTTATGATGAATATCAGAAATTTTATCATTAGAATTCATTATAATGCATCTATTAGGAGCCATGGCTGCAATTTCTAAAAAACCCTCTCTTACTCTTTTATGAAAATCTAAATCTAATTTTTCATAATTATCATAGCTGCTACGGGCGTTTGCTCTGCTCAAACCACGTTCAGGTTCTATATCCATAAGAAAAGTTAAATCTGGTGCTAAGCCTTCCATAAACATATTATGTAGCATAGCTGGAAATTTTTTACCAAGTTTATGGCCATAGCCTTGATAAGCCATGGTTGAATCAACAAAACGATCACAAATGACAATCTGTTTGCCTCGTAATGCAGGAATAATTTTATTTTTAGCATGTTCATATCGGCTGGCATTATGAAGCAGTAATTCAGTTAAGGGATGAAAACTACTATTGCTATGAAGAAGAAGATTTCTAATTTCTTCTGCTGATTCAGTGCCGCCAGGTTCTCTGGTTAATATGGCTTCAATTTTAGCTTGTTCAAATGCTTGATGCAGTAACTTAGCTTGAGTTGATTTACCAGACCCTTCGCAGCCTTCAAATGTAAAAAATTTTGCTGACATAGTTATATCCTTAATTAAAAGAGTAAAATTTTATAGAAATATCAACCGATTAGCAGATAAATCTCAATAGCGTTAAAGTTGTTAGTTTCATAAAAATCTCTCTATAAATCTAAGCTTTCCAGAACTTTATCGCCTTTAAGAAGCATTTGTTCTTGTATAAATTTAAAGCGATATTCTGGCTTTTTTCCCATTAATTTTTCAATAGTATCTATGGCTAATTCTTTTTCGTCTAGAAAACTCACCTTAAATAGCTCGCGGCTTGTAGGATCCATGGTGGTTTCTTTTAATTGTTTAGCAGTCATTTCGCCCAGGCCTTTAAATCTACCAATTTCCACTTTTGATCTTCCAGCTTTACTAACAATTTTATCTTTATCTTTATCGCTGGCAGCATAATGAACTTTATCACCTATGTTAATTCTAAAAAGAGGAGGCTTAGCTAAATATAAATGTCCATGATGTATAAGATCTGGCATTTTTTTTAAGAAAAATGTAAGCAAAAGAGAAGCAATGTGAGCTCCGTCAACATCGGCATCGGTCATAATAATAACTTTGTCATAGCGCAGTTTATCTTCACGGTAATTATGATTTGTTCCACAGCCAAGTGCAATCTCAAGGTCAGATAATTCTTGGTTAGCTTTGATTTTATCATCATTGCTATTGGCTACATTGAGTATTTTCCCTCTGAGTGGTAATATAGCTTGGTTTTCACGATTACGGGCCTGTTTGGCAGATCCACCAGCAGAATCTCCTTCCACAATAAATAACTCAGTATTTTGACGATCTTTTTTAGTGCAATCGGTTAATTTGCCAGGTAGGCGAAGTTTTTGAATGGCTGTTTTTCTATTAACATCTCGATTATTTTTAGCGCTTAATCTTTCTTCAGCATTGCTAATAAAAAAATTGGCCAGAGCGTTAGCTCGGTCTCGATTGCTATATAGCCAGTGATCAATATGATCGCGGATAGCATTTTCAACTAATTTTACAATTTCTGCATTTACCAATTTTTCTTTAGTTTGTCCTTGGAATTGAGGATTTGGCACAAAAATTGATAAAATTCCGCAAAGGCCATTTAAAATGTCATCTTGGGTGATGAGCTGAATTTTTTTATTGCCACCAATTTTATCACAATATTCTTTGATTGCTTTCAAAATTACATTACGCAGCCCTTGTTCGTGAGTTCCACCCAAGGGGGTTGGTACAGTATTACAATAGGAAGTTATAAAGCCCGCCTCAGATTGAATAATCCAGGAGACCGCCCATTCTATTTTGCTATTTATACTACTGTTTTTAACTTCCACTTTGCCAGAAAAAATTTCTGGAACGATCATTTCTTGATCTATTAAGCGATAATTTAAAAAGTCAGTAAGCCCCGAAGGAAAGCAAATTACTTCATTTTCTGGTATTTCCTCAGTTGCAATTTCGCAATGCCAATGAATTTTTACTCCGCCAAATAAATAAGCTTTAGAGCGCGCTAATTTATATAATCGTCTTGGATCAAATTCAATATTATCAAAAATATCATCATCGGGGGTGAAATGAATAATAGTACCATGAGCTATTTTACTAGAGTTTTTCCCAGGAGATATATTATTTAGAGGCTTGCCCCGGCTATATTCTTGCTCAAATAATTTTCCTTCCCGAATAACTTGCACTAGTAATTTTGAAGATAAAGCGTTAACCACGGATAATCCAACGCCGTGTAACCCTGCAGATGTTTGGTAAGTTTTATTATTGAATTTACCACCTGAATGCAAAGTGGTTAAAATTACTTCTAAAGCTGATTTATCAGGAAATTTAGGGTGGGGATCTATTGGGATTCCGCGGCCATTATCACTTATTGTGATACTGCCATCCTGATTAACGCTGATCTTAATTTCACTAGCATAGCCTGCGATGACTTCATCCATAGAATTATCAAAAATTTCATTCACCAGGTGGTGAAGAGCATTTTTATCTATTCCGCCAATATACATACCAGGACGCAGGCGTACTGGCTCTAACCCTTCTAAGACTTCAATATCATGAGCGGTATAATTTTTTACTTTTATTTTGCTATTAGGTGTTTTTGTATCGAATAAATTAGTCATAAACTATTGAGATTATTTGATTATTTAAAAAATACTATAGCATCAAATTTGTCTATACTCAAAGACATTTATATAATAATTGGTCCAGGATTACACTATCCCACACTTCTAATTAAAAATGTGGGGTAGTATAAGCTCAGGCAAAATCTAGGTTGGCTGGTGGCGAATAATATACAGCTCGCTTTCTCTTTATTTAATATCCCTGTTAAGGGCAATTTAAAAACTATTGACTAAAGAAAGGCTATTACTCTAAACTATAAATAGAAGCAGATGATAAGACTGCGCTAAAAGAGTAAGGGAGTAAATAATATGAAGGATAGGTCAATATTATCTGCATTAAAGACTGGGGAAACAAATCTAGACTCTTTAAAAGATTTAGCTGCAGGCAAAATTAAACCTGGCACTCAAGAGTTAACTGAAGAGGCAGCCCAAGAAGCGCGAGATCATTTTTTTGATCCTCAGAGATATAAAACTATAATTACTTATCTTCAACACTCCAACTATCAAAATCTTCTTCCCGCCATAATGCAACAATATAATGCTGGAGTAATTGATCTAGAAAAATTATTTAGAGAAAATTCCACAGCAAGTCTAACTTCATTATATCCTAGTTACAAAGCTTATATGAATGCAGAAAGACTGTTATTAGTGAATCCAACAGCGGATAATAGCAGAACCACCTTCGTACATGAGCTTTTCTCTAATAACTGTCCTAAAAAGGATATTATTCATTTCTTTCAAGCACTAAATGATCTGGCAAAATTAAATCCAGAATTAATGAGTAACTATCTTGCTTTAAGCGATACAAATGGTAAGTCAATAAGGCAGATATTAGAAGAAAAGTCTATAACTGCTTCATATTTAGGAATGGCAGAAGAAATTAAAAGATCCTGTAAATTTTTATATCCAGTAGCTTCTCTAAATCAAAATAATGTTATCGATACCCATACTGGTTCTGTTCATGGCAGCGTTGATAAATCTTTTGTAAAGCTTGCCTTACGTTATGATCCTCGCTTAATTACTAACGGCTCAACCTCGCACTCAGTTGAGGTTAATAGAAGCGCAGAATGGAATAGAAAAATTCAAACAGATTTTGAAGCTCTTGAGCAAGATTTAAGGGGAATTACAGCAAGTGATGAGTCCGTTGCTAAATTTATTGAGCCAACTTTAGCAGCAGGAGAGGACAGAGAACTTGCTCATAAAAAATTCAAATTTCAGGCAGAGACGGCATTAAGACTAATTGAAGGACTAAAAGCAGGTGGCTATGGTAATAGTTACCATGTATCTGCAAATGAAAAAGTTAGTTGCGGCTTAACTCCAAAAGAAGCAGTAACAATTGGTTATGCTTCTTTAAGAGATAGAGATTTATGGAATAATCCAGAACAAGCACAACAGCAATTTATCCAGTTTGTAGAAAATCTTTATATAGCTAAAAGAGGTTATAATATAGATAAACATGGTGAAAATGAATGGAACAGACCATCACCTGAAGCAGATAATAATAAATGCACAGGCGGCACTATAAACCAAATACCCTGCGGATTAAGAGATAACTCCCTTGTGGAAGTAAAAATCATTACTACTGAAACTATGGCACCAATTTTATCTGTAAAATTAGCAGATATCTTAGGAAATCTGGCTTCATCTAATGAGCATAAGACCTTGATTAATAATTGGTTGGCAACTGGCACCATAAATGATTCCTTAAGCAAGCTGATTCTTACACAATTAAAAAGAGATGAAGAATTTGCTCAAGAGTTTAGCCAATCTGAAATAAAAACAATTGGAGCTTGCGCGCTCAACAAACTAAAAAAAGAAGAATTATATAAAATACAACAAAGCTTACAAAATAGATTTCC
Organism: uncultured Rickettsiales bacterium; assembly: GCA_964550685.1. GTDB lineage: Bacteria > Pseudomonadota > Alphaproteobacteria > Rickettsiales > CANDYO01 > CANDYO01. Next base: position 26,985 of record CAZJZY010000012.1, read on the forward strand.
AAATAGATTTGCTTCAATAACTCTTCAATCAAATTTGTTATCAGATAAAGAATTAGCATATAGTTTTATTTTTAAAGACGACAAAGGCTATGTGCCATATTTAGAGTCTTTATATCATATAGACCGAAATAGATTTATCGCAGCACTGCAAAGTAAACTAGCTACGGATATTACGAGTGACTTATATAGCAATGATGCAAAAAAAACTAATTTAATGCTTCAGTTATTGCTCGCATCACAAGATGAATCAGTGGCTGAAGCAACAAAAGAAATATTCCAAGCTCATCTAGGAAGATTTGATCAAGAAATAAAAGACCAATATTTAATATTAATGGCAGAAGAGAATCATGCTCATTTATTGCCCGCCTTAATAGGCGCAGGAGCTAATGTTAATGCTGATGATAACAGACCTGGACACGCAAACAAAACAGCTTTACATTATGCTGCTGGCAATGGCCAAATTGATGCAATAGTCAAATTACTTGAGCTAGGCGCAGATATAAATTATAAAAATAGAGCTAATTGTACAGCTTTAAATGAAGCTATGCATAGTAAAAAATTTGATGCAATGGTTAAATTAATTGAGTTAGGCGCAGATATAAATGCTAAAAATAACGAGGGTTACACAGCTTTACATTATGTTGCTATAGATGGCAAAATTGATCAAATGTTTAAATTACTTGAGCTAGGCGCAGATATAAATGCTAGATGTAGAGATAATTGTACAGCTTTACATAAAGCTATGCAGTGTTACGAATTTGATGCAGCAGCTAAATTGCTAGAGTTAGGAATAGATGTTAGCGTTAGAAGTGGTCGTGAAGGTCTTGACGGAACAGCTTTAGATTGGGCTGTTAAACATAAAACACTTGATGAATTATCTGACGCTATTATTAATAAATGCGATACTACAGCAGTAATAAACAACGTTATTAACCAAGCAAGCGGCTATATTCACGATGACGTAAATGCATGGAGTTTAGTTGAAAAAATAATTAAAAAATTGCCTAAAGAAAATCGTTTAGAGATAGTTAGCGAAGCATTAAAAGAAATAGATAACACCTCAAGAAGGGATCGGTTATTAAGCTTTATTCCTGAAGAGGAAAGAAATCTAGCTAGAGCTGAAGTATCTCCAGCAATGTGGGAAGAAATCCGTGTGGTAATACATGGAAATTCGAATAATGATATCTCTGCTGGCCCTAGAAGGCGTGAAGAAGATAACAACGAAATCGAAGGAGCTCCTCCTCGTAAAAGAGCGCCAGGAAATGAGCATAAAAGATGATATGCCTATAGATAAATATTAATTTTTTACCATAAAATAAATTCTTGTATAGAGTATTTTAAATTAAAAATCGAACAAGAATAATACTGTATATATTATTATATATAATAAAATACTACATTATTTTAATAAAATTCAGGACAACCCTAAAAATCAAGGAAAACGATACCAACTTAAGTCAATATTAAGCTTAGTAGTTCTTGGGTTATATGCAGCATGGATGTACAAGTCTTGCTAAAGTGAATCGTTTTGGTAAAACCTTAAACAAAGCCAGTCTTCGCAAGTTAGTATTTCATAAAGGTGAAGTTCCTAGTCATCCAACTATTACAGAAACCATAAAAAAATAGATCCTCATGAATTTGAGTCTGCTTTAGGTAAATTGATAAGCAATGCTATAACAATAGATTTTAAGCAAATAGCTATTGATGGTAAGTCGATTTGCAGAACTCATGCAAGTAAAGAAAACTATAGATTCAGTGGCGAATAATATACAGCTCGCTTTCTCTTTGTTATTTAGGAGAATTTAATGGCCCTGTCTTGGACAAATCATTTTTTGCTTGCTAAAAAATTGTATAATCAATATTATAGCTGTTAATTTTTTATAAAGAATCAAGGAGAAGAAGTGATTAATAATAGAGATAATTTTTTATTTACCAGTGAATCTGTAGCGCCAGGCCATCCAGATAAAGTATGTGATCAGATCTCTGATAGTATTTTAGATTTATATTTATCGCATGATCCTAATTCTAGAGTTGCTGTGGAAAGCTTTGCCACTCCTAATAAGGTCATCATCGGAGGGGAAATTACAGGCCCTGCTAGCGTAACTAAGGAGCTCATAGAGCAAACTGTTCGTAAATGCATTAAAGATATTGGCTATGAGCAAGAAAAATTTCATTGGAATAAAATTGAAGTAGAGAATTTATTAATTCAGCAATCTCCTGATATTGCTGTGGGTGTTGATGCGCGTGAAGGAAAAGAAGAAGGTGCTGGTGATCAAGGAATTATGTTTGGTTTTGCTTGCGATGAAACGCCAAGTTTAATGCCAGCAGCTATTTATTATTCGCATCGCATTTTACATAATATATTCCAAGCGATTAAAGATGGTAAATTAAGTGGCCTTGGTCCAGATGCTAAAAGCCAGGTTACTCTTGAATATATTCATGGAATTCCAGTTAGAGCTAAATCAATAGTGGTTTCTATTCAGCATCAAGCTAAATTTAATCAACAAGACGTAAAAGAAATGATTCTTCCATTCGTGGAAGCTGCATTCCCTGATTCTAATTGGTTTTGTAAGGATAGAGATTTTTATGTTAATCCCACAGGTGTTTTTATAATAGGTGGCCCTGAAGGAGATTCTGGGCTTACGGGACGTAAAATTATAGTGGATACTTATGGTGGGGCAGCTCCTCATGGGGGAGGGGCATTCTCAGGTAAAGATCCTTCAAAGGTGGATCGCTCTGCGGCATATATTGCAAGGTATTTAGCCAAGAATGTGGTGGCTTCCGGTATTGCTAAGCGTTGTACGATACAGCTTTCTTATGCTATAGGTGTTGCTCAGCCTCTGTCGTTTTATATTCACACTGATCATAGTAGCAGGGTAAATGAAGAAAGATTGGCTAGCGTATTGCAAGGCTTAGTTGATTTATCTCCAGCTGGAATTAAAAAACATCTTCAGTTATTGCGTCCTATTTATCAGAAAACGGCTAGCTTTGGTCATTTTGGTAGAAATCCTGAAGCAGATGGTAGTTTTTCATGGGAGAAGAATGATTTAATTGACGCCCTTAAGAGAGAGTTTTAGGATTTTTAAGATCTTGCTCTTGAACTGCTTTACGTCTTTGTAAATTTTTCTTCAAAGCTTTCGATAGTTTATCAAGCTTTTTTTCCTTAGGAGGCAATTGTATTTTATGTTTAGTAGTTTTTTTTGTCATCTTAAAAAATCCCTTGCGTAAATTGTTATAATATGTCAGTTTAGTAACTCAAAATTTAAGCCGCCATGGCTCAGTGGCAGAGCACATCATTGGTAATGATGAGGTCGGAGGTTCGATTCTTCCTGGCGGCACCAGCAAATTCAAGATCTTCAAAAAATATCATAACAGCAAAATAAATCATTTTCTATACTTGAAATAAAAAAATATAAAACAATCATTAGATCTTTAAATTAAAAATATTGGATTTTGTAGAAAGCTGCAATGAAATAGTAAGCTTCTCTTCCTTAATCTTACGGTCTATCCAGCACCGTACTTTTCACTACATTGGTGAAGTTCGTAGAAATCTCACCATAACTCTAACTGCTTTACTCTATTCTTGCACTGTAATCCCTTGCCTCTTTTTAATATACAATCTAGCGTAACAAAAAATTAAAAAGAGTAGAGCTTGAAAAAATGTAGGTATTTTTTTAAAAAAGCCTTAACAAATATACCGTAATATGTTATTTTAAATGTAAATAATTATTAATATTTAATCTGGCATTTAGTTTAATAGCAGCCAGATCCACCAGGTAAGAGCCAAAATGGCTTAAAAAGTTGTAAAATGGCATAGACAAAATTAACAAGATTTAACTAACCTAACAACAAAGATAATGAACTATGAGAGCGATATGAAACAACAAGATAAGAAAAATAAGCACAGCATAAAAAATACCAATAAGAAGGTAGAAGAGTTATTAAACCAAATAGAAGAAATAGCAAGTAGCGGCGTTTATCACACTGCAACCTTGCAATCTTGGATTAAGAAATTTGAGGAAAATTTAGGTGCCGCAAGCTCTAAAGATTTAATAAAATGTCTTTCAGCATTTGTAGAATTAAAACAGTATAACGAAGCATTCTTTAAAAAAATAAGCGAGGCAATTTTACAAAAATTAACTAAATCTGATATGTCAAGCATCTCAAATTGTATTTATTACTTGGCCAAGCTAGGGCACTATAACCAAGAGTTTATAAAAAGCTATATTGAGTTTTTTAACATTCATGCAGCTAATGCAACGGCCGAAGATTTGTCTAGAATAATTTGGGCAACTTCTAAGTTTAGATATCATGATGAGCAGTTTTGTAATAAATGGTCTGACTTAGCTATTCAGATGATTACTGAATTTACACCCATAGACTTATCTCAAAGCATCTTGAGTATAACTAAGTTGGGATATTATAAAGAGTCCTTCGTTTGTAGCTGGCTAAATCAGGCTGCCTCTCAAATAACTTCATTTGATAATCAAGGGCTGATTAATAGCGCCTTTGCTTTAACGATGATAATGAAAATTAACCCTTTAACAGAGACTGTAAGCGCAAATATAAAAGATTTTATTATCACTTTAGCTACCAATATTAAATATAACGAAATAGAAATAACTGAAGAAAAGAGACAATTAATTTCAGTTTTTTATGCAATGGATAAATCAAAAAGAGATGCTTTGCCTGATATACAAGCAAAACTAGAGGCTTGGAATGAAGAAGTTAAAACAGATTCCTCTGTTTCTATAAGTCCTATACAACATAAGATATTTGAGTATATTCATAAAACTCATAAAAATGCTATAGAAGAACATTGGATGATTGAACTAGGAACCAGTGTAGATATATTTGATCCAATCAATAACATTATTTTCCAAGTTGACGGCAGCGCTCATCGCTATAAGAACGATGGCGTTGAAGATGCAGCAACAAGATTTAATACCGCTATGATAGCATCACATGCAACTATTTTCAGAATAACAAATCTTTATCACTATGAAAGTTATATAAAAGATATCTATAAAACATTACGAACAAATCAATATCAAGAAAAAATGCAAAAAGAATCAAGCGTTTCTTCCGCAAAGTCTAACAATCTATTTTTAGCTTTAGATGATAGTAAAGCGGATGAATTTATTGAGAGTAATGAGATGTATTCAGAAGCTGTGGCTATTGTTACTGAGTCACATGTAAAGCAAACCAAGAAACAGAAAGAAATCAAACTTTCCGATGAAATTGCGCTAGAGCAAGCTATACAAAATAATATAGCACAAGAATGCTTAAATACAAGGTTAGTAAATGCATTTATAGAAAAATATAAATCAGCACTCGGCAATAATAGTGATTTAGACGCAGTATTAGCGCTAGCAATAGAGAGACAGAATCCTCAAGCAGTTGAGTGGATTTTAAAGGAAATGGATAAGAAAGAAGAGCTTAAAACGATTATTAGTGGTAATCGCTCTATAATAAAGCTTATCAACAAAAAAGAATTAGTTCAGAAAGAAAAAGAGAATGCTGTAGAAATTGTTCAAAAATTTTTAGAATACCCCAATATAACAATAAAACCCCAGATGAACCTCAGAGAATATACTTTCTCCAAGATAGCCTATTTAGCCATAGAAGTGGGTCATACTAAGGTGTTACAATCGCTTCTAGAGAGAAAATTAGTAAATCCTGACCTTAGCTTAGATAATGGCGTAACCTTACTAGGACATGCTTGCATTAAGAATAACTTAGAAGCTGTTGAAATGCTTTTAAGTGAAGGAGCTAATCCTAATAAATTATCTAATGGAAATAGCTCTCTATTTATGGCTAGTGGCGAGAGTGATTTGCCATTGATGCGATTACTTTTAGAAAATGACGCAAGACCTAATACAGTGGCTGTTGATGGAAGCACCCCTCTACATCAGGCGCTCAGAGGTAATAATAAAGATAAAATAGAACTACTTCTAAACTTCGGCGCAAACATAAATGTTGTAGATAAATCGGGAGAAAGCATTCTCTTTTTAGCTTCCTTGCATGGCTATATAGATTTAGTTAGAACTATTATAAAGGAAGGTAAGACTGATGTGAATATTGCTTCACAGCAGGATCAAATCACTCCTTTAATGGCCGCAATCTACCTAAAAAACATGGAAATAGTTAAGGTTTTGCTTGATG
>CAZJZY010000012.1:33159-49493 GCA_964550685.1 uncultured Rickettsiales bacterium
GACATAAAATACAAGCATGGACAAACTGCGCTATTTTTAGCCTTTGAAATTAATGCACGCGAAGCTGTTAGATTATTTTTGCATAATCATGCAGACCCTGATCTACCAATAAAAATTAAAGAAGAGACAGGGTTAATAATGTTTACGAATTTAGCCCTCGCTATTCAAACAGGCAATCTTGATATAGTAAAAGATCTTCTTGCCGCAGGAGCGAATGTAAATTCAGTGGTGGATAATATTTCTGCAATTGAGTTTGCAGAAGAGCTATTAAAAGAAAAAGAAATCCCTGTAGAAGTCTACAATGAAATAGCTAGATTTTTAACGAAACCTATTGACTATATTGCTGAATATGATCAGCCATTAGAATTGAAATTGAATGCATTAGATCGACTATCAAAGCGTAAAGGCATAACTGAAGAGATGTCAACAAAAATTGATTGTATGATAAATTCTCTACTTAGCTCTAATACACAAAGTATAGAGGAAAGTAAAATATCTGTTGATGAAGCTACTCAAGAATTACTGCAGCTTACCGTAAAAGTTGCTATTACCGAAGAAGAGACCCAAAATGAGAGAGCGCAAGAATCTATAAAACAATTATACAATAAATCAGAGAAAACTTCTTTTCCAGTGGATGAGGGCCTAAGCGCTATTCTTGAAAGTATGTTTAATTCAAAATCGCTCGATGATTTAATCGGCACCAATGAATCTTATGCTTTAGAAGCTGGTAACAAATGGTTTTTCAAATCGTTTGGAAACTGGGTTAACTATTTGAGTAATTCGCTAAATGCTTTGTTGCATATGGAAAATGATGGCAATTTACTAGAAGCAATGATACTGCAACTGCAGGGCTTGCTAATGATGGCTGGCAGTGGAAGTTTGCCTATGGGAGTTCCACATCATTACAATCCTAAAGATGATGACTTTGAGCCTGATTTTGGCGGTGGAAACAGTGGCGTTATCTTTAATAATATGCCAGAAAGACAGCCACAAAATGTATATGTTATTACAGTCTTAGGCAATTACACATTTATTACTGAAGATTTACACAATATCCTTCATGATATTCTATAAGGGACTGATGGCATGCACCTACCGATATACAAAATCGGTAGGAAATTTTATCTTTCTAGTGAGGTCAGTTATAGTGATATGGTGCCTTATCACATACTATATTTGGCTGAAATTTATTTTCTTCTTCTAGTATTATATGTGGTTGAACTTATACACCAATGTTAACTATCAAATATGTTAGTTAATTTTGCTAAATAAGCGATGAGTTTACTTCCTGATTTTTGTGATGGGAGGGCATAATATATCGCTGGATCAAGAGTATTTGAATATTCTTTGATTTGTTTTTTTATAGCCGCATCTTGATTTGGATCTTTGCTAAAAATGGCGCTTTCAAATCCCATGGTGAAAGCAAATTGCTTAGGATCTAGATTCAAACAGCCAGTAAAATTACAGCCTGAAATATTAGTATTTTCAAGGATTAATCCTTCGATATCGCAATTAGAAAAATTAGCGCTGGTAAGGTTTAAATTGCTTAAATTTAAATAGATATAGCACGCTATACCTAATTCTGCTCTGATAGTGAATACAGGACCAAGATAAGCGCCCTCCAGATTTAAGCCTTGAGCTGTGACGGTCCCATCCAGCATTAGTTCTCGAAAGAAATTTATACCCTCTCTATCAAGATGAACAGCGCTGATATCGCAATCTTTAAAATTACATAATGCTAAATCTAAATAGTGAATTCCTCTTAAATCTGCTCCGGTAAAGTTATATTCGGTGAAGTCAATCTTGGTATCTAAAGAATAATCAGGAGGAATGAGGTCTGTCTGATGATGATATTCATTAATCATATTAGCGATGAAACTACGATCTAAATAAGCGGTTACTTCCTTTTTAGCTTTATTAGATTCTATCTCAGATAGCAAATCATCTAAATCAAAAGCAGCAAAGCTTGATAAATCTTGGGTTTTACTCATATATTTTTAACTTATGCTATTAGTGAGAGTAATGGGAATTATAGAGAGAAATGGTAAAGAAATAGTTAATGGTAGTATATAGGAAATAATTTCTTTAATTGATGAATATGCTCGCAGATTATCAGTTCCTAATAAATATTGATATGGGGATCTTTTATATTTTCTTGTGTATCTGACTAATTTCAGTTCTAATTAATATAACTATATTAAGAGAATAGCAATGAAAAATAGACTAAAAAAAATTATACAAACTAAAATAATGCCATCCATTAAGCCAGCCAAAGGGGAGATGATTGATTCCGTCAGGGTTCGAATTGGATCGAGGGACAAATATCTACAAGAAGCAGCCTTTGGCAAGCACATATACTCTAATGCAGAATACCAAATGCTTAAAATGAGCGCTGCAGCATTAGAAGATTGTCAATTGGTTGTTAGAGATGGTGCTTTATTTCTTAAAAAAGACCAATCTAAAAAAGCTTCCACTTTAGGATTAAGCAGCAAAGGAGAGAATAATGCTCAAGCCTTTGTAATGGATAAAGACGGTTCTTTATACATTACTACACATACTGGCAAGTATAATTCAGGCCCTGGATCTTTCAACGTAAGTCATGCATCTTTCTTAAATGGTAAACCAGCTGAAATGGCTGGCACTATTACTATCTTGGATGGAAAAATAACTAAAATCACTAACAATTCTGGGCATTATGCTCCATCTGCTTTGGATATGTATCGAGGAATAAAAAAATTAGGAAATAATCTCTTTGCGCCAGATTGTAAGATATTTATAAAAAATGACAAAAAAGAACTAAGTAATTTTATAAGAGAGATGGAAACTATTGGCTCAAGTGGAAAAATGCTCCATGAAGAATTAAGAGAAGAGCGAGTTCAGGAGTCTAAAGACAAAATACTTTTATTAAGTGATGTAAATGGTGCAATAGATAAGTTTGTAAAACTTGGTGCTGATGAGGATAAATTAATTGATTTATTTTTATATTGTGTGGATGGAAACAGAACAAAAGAAATGGGGTATTTCTTCTCTAGGCTTGAAGAATCAGGAGAGTTAAACAGATTTATAAATATGGAATTAGACGAAGATGGAGTAACCCCTTTGCATTACGTAGCATATATGGGTAATGCAGAAATAGCTAAGATATTGCTGGATAAAGGAGTTAATTTAGAAGCTGAATTAGAAGGAGAGACGGTTTTAGGGCACTCTCTAAATATGTATGATGTTCAAAGTAACTTATCTAATATAGAAGAAATGGAAAGATTAAGAGGGATAATTTTTACCTTGGTTGAAAATGGCGCCAATATAGATAATGTAAAAGATAAGCCTATCATTAAAGAGATAACTAGCGACAAAGAAAAAGTAAAAGAAATAATTGGTTTATTCGGCGATGAAGAGAAAATAGTTAAAGCTTTAGATGGCTTAGAAAAAGAAGCGTTGGCTAAAGTTTTAAATTATCGAGACGAGCAAACGGGCAATAGCTTGCTTCATATAGTCGCTGAAAAGGGAAGTGCTGCCTTATGCAATAAGTTAATTGAAAAAGGCGCTGATGTTTTTGCTTCTAATACATTAGGCAAAACCCCATTAAATTTAGCTAAAGCAAAACTGCCTAGATCTTTTAAGGATCGAATTTTAAATTATTTTAGAAAAGAAAAATATCCACGCAAACAAGATATGGAAAAAATATGCAATAATTTAGTTCAAAAAGAAAAAGAAATTGAGAAAGTAAAGCTTGGTGCAAAATCAAGAAAAACAAAGGCCTCTGAGAATGTTCCCGCTCCTTCCAAAACTCCTTATGTTAAAAAATTTAAAAATTTTTTTCAGAGAGGGGTATGACATTTGTTATATCAATATGCTAGTATAAAAATAAGAAGACAGCTCTTAATTTAAGCGTGAAGTTTTTATTCAGTCTTCTAGGTGATTAGCTAACCCAACAAAATTAGGGTTAGGAAAGCTTTCTCCGCTTTGCATATAAAGCGATTCTTCTAAGTTATAACCATTCTCATATCTTTTAACTTGCTTCCATGTGGTAAACATGGCTGCAACAAGAGGATGAACAAAACATTTTATTAAATATGTTCTACAATAATAAGCTTCAGCTGGCTGATTAGACATATTAGAAACCATTTTATAAATCTACTAATAAATATTTTAGTCTTGTTATAGTTAATAAAGAATTAAATGTTCTATAATTTTATAGGGAGAGTTATGGTCAATAAATTTCAGCAATTTTTTACAAAATTTCAAGGCCAATCTAAAGCCGCAAAGCAATCTAATAAATCATATTTTTATGAGACATATGCGCCGCATTGGTCTTTAAGAGAATATGAAAAATTTGCTGATGAAGCTTACATTAAGAATGTTATTGCTCATAGAGCAATAAACATGGTGGCGCAAGCCGCTGCCAGTGTGCCTTGGGCTCTTTATAAAGTTAGACTTAAAGACAAAGTTAAGCTATATGATCATCCTTTGCTTAAATTGCTAACTCGTCCCAATCCATTTTATGCAGGAGCGGAGTTTTTTGAAAATATATATGCTTATAAATTAATCAGTGGTAATGCTTTTATTCAAGCTCTTGGACAAGATCATTTGTCTCCAAAAGAATTGCATATACTCCGTCCTGATCGAGTGAGCGTGGTGCCAGATAATTTTGGTAATATTGCTGGTTATATTTATAAAGTGAAGAATTTAGAAAAATTCTACTCAGTCAATAAAATAACGGGACAAAGTAAAATATTACATATTAAAAATTTCCATCCGCTAGATGATTTTCGTGGGCTTTCTTCAGTTGAAGCCGCTGCATTTAGCATTGACCAGCATAATCAAGCAGCAGCTTGGAATAAATCTCTGCTTGAAAATGCTGCGCGTCCTTCTGGTGCGTTGATTGTTAAAAGTAACGGTGCATATGATGCCTCTCTTTCTGATGATCAATACACCAGAATTAAAGAACAAGTGGAAGATTTATTTATGGGTGGTAGAAATGCTGGAAGACCTATTATAATGGAAGGTGGTTTAGAATGGCAAGAAATGAGTATGTCCCCTAAAGATATGGATTTTATTGAAGCAAAAAATAGTTCAGCAAGAGACATTGCTTTAAGCTTTGGAGTTCCTCCTCAATTGCTTGGGATTCCAGGTGATAATACTTATAGTAATATGCAGGAAGCAAGGCTGGCTTTATGGGAAGAAACTGTTATTCCTCTGCTAGACCATTTAACAGATAGCTTAAACCACTGGTTAGTTCCGATGTTTGGTGAAGGGCTGCATTTAGCATATGATGTTAATGAAATTAGCGGGCTTTCTGCAAGGCGAGAAAAAATCTGGGCAAGAATAGAAAATGCTTCATTCTTAAGTATTAATGAAAAACGCCAAATGGTTGGAATGTCGCCAATTGAGGGGGGAGAGGAGCTGCAAAAACACACGCCTATGCTTTAAAATTAGTATAGGCGTGCGTAGTTAGTCTAAGCTAGGTCTTCAAGAAAGTCATCTGAGGTGAATAGAAGATCAAAATCTCCCATTAGATTTACTTTATGGTCTTGATCTTCCAAACTGTCTCCACTTTCAGAAGAGGTTTCATCGTTATGAAATGAGTTTTCTAAATATATCATGGGAGAAGGTGCTTCAATCCCTTCTAAGTTAATACTTCCAACTGTAGCACCAGTATTCATTCCATTGTTAGGATTGGTATTATGTCCTTGCGGTGTCATTAAATTAGCAAACATCTCTGGTTCTAGAGCATTATCTTCTTCATTTTCTTCTACTACAGCAGGGAAGATTTGAATAACTTGAAGTTGAGGTGCTTGATCTTCGTTATGTTCTTGTTCGTCGAAGAACAGTTGAACTGGAACGATACCATCGTTATTTTCAGGAAAAAGTTGAATTGGAATAATGCCGTGTGCTGGTTGGTTAATTAATATTCCTACCTGATGATTTTGTATAGGTTGATTAAGAGGAGTATGTGGGTTTACTTGTATAATAATTGGCGCTGCTGCGGCTACGGGTGTTTGAAATGCTAAATCTTGCTGTGGTACGTGATTAATTACCAATTGTCCGCCTGGATTTCCAATTTGCGGAAGTGGAGCCGCTTGTGGGACTGGAGTTGTAAAGTCATGGTTAGGTGTTGAAAACTGTGTGTACGATCTTTTCATGTTGATTCCTAAATTATAAAATTATTATTCGTTGTTTATTGTTAATATGAGTGATCGGAAAAAGAAGATCTTTGGCTTCCAGAATCATCTTCGCCAAGTATTAGTAAAGTTTCTGTTCCATTATTCTGCATGCTAAAAATATTAGATGATGGAATCACCGCATCTAAATGGATGTTCATTGAAAATGGAATTCTTATTGCTTCTGGTGTGTGAAAATTTGCCGTCTGATTATGATGATTAATTTGTACTGGGGTGCTAGGAGCGCTTAGAATTTCTAAAGAATCATCTTCTAAAATTATTGAGTGATCTGAGGTTGCATCAATTTCTGAAAGATTATCAAAATCTGCTGAGTATTCTGATGTTGTTTCATCTGTTTCTGACTCTAGTTCTAGTGATATTTTAGGCATATTTATTCTCCAATTGAAGTTGTTATTTATTATTTTATTTTGTGCAATTCATACTAATATGAGTCATCAGAAGATTCAGAGATGTCTCCAGAGAGATTCATGCTATATCTTTCGACATGGTGAATTTCCTCGGTAGAGGAGGATTCTTCTGAGGTTGTTGCATCAGCAGAATCTTCATCTGAGTCTACGCGTTTTCTTTTGTTGTTACGGAGTGGAAAGAAATCTGTTATTATTCTTTGTACGGGAGCTGGTTCTATCGCCACTTCCTCTTCGTTCTCATCTTCGTTGTTTGAATTTTCATCTTCGCTATCTGAAGTTTCGTTTTCGCTATAAAATACATCTAAATCATCCATAAAAAGCTCTTCATTTGGATCTTGTAAAGCATCGTGATTGATTGGTTGTTGTTGTCGATGGACTGGTTGATTTGCCGGAGATATTTCAGGTGCATGAGCTCTTGCTCTTGTTCTTTCTGGAGTAGAGAAAGTGCTTTCAGTGTTTAAATGTTGAGGGGCTGAGAATGCTGCCAACGCTGCGGCCACAGGTAAAACGTAATGATTATTGTTTTTGCTCATTTTTTTTCTTTCAGATTAAAAGTTGATAATTTTTATTAAAAATAATTATTGCGATATATTGTTGTAATTAACTATTTTGAAACTTATTTGCTCAAATAGATTAATATCGATTAATGAAATCAATGCAAGAGAAAAATAAACAAAACTTAATATTTTTTTAAAAATATATTAAATTTACACTAAAGATTGTTAAGCAATTTAAATTTACGCTTATTAATATAGTTTTTAGAGCTTTATATTATGTAAAAATTAATTTTAAGAAGAAATATAAATATTTCCAAAAGTGAATATTTATGCAGGCGTTGTTAATTAAGGAGTTTAGAGGATTTAGCTTAAAAATGAAAAATATAGATAGAAAAAACGTAACTATTGATAGTAGCCTGCTAAACGAAAAAGAAGGAGAGATTAGTGGCTATGCCAGTGTTTTTAATATTATAGATCAACATAATGACATAATTAAAAATGGTGCTTTTAAAGAAATTGATCCACAAAAGGTAAAATTACTTTGGCAACATAAACCGGAAGAGCCAATAGGGGTTATTGAAGAAATTTATGAAGACGACTATGGGTTATGTTTTAGAGCTAAACTATTACTAGATTTGCCACAAGCAAAGTCAGCTTATAACTTACTAAAATCTAAAGCAATTTCAGGGGTTAGCATTGGCTTTAAAGCTACTAAATATCATTACAAAGGAGATATAAGAATAATTAAAAATATTGATCTATGGGAAATAAGTTTAGTTACTTTTCCGGCTAACATAGAGGCCAATATATTAGAAATTAAAAATCAACAAAAATCAGGAGATACTATGCAAAATCAACAAGCTTGGGAAAGTTTTAAGTCAGTTAACGAAGAAATACTAAAATCTATTGAGCAAAAAGGTTCAGCTGATCCTTTGCTTAGTCAGCAATTATTAAGAATAAATGATTATCTGGATGATTATAAATCTAGGCTAGATAACATAGAAACCAGTATATCTAGACCGTTCTCTGGAATGGATAAATTAGTTTCTGGAAAAGATTGTGAACATAAAAGGGCTTTCAATAATTATTTGAGATCTGGAAATGATTCTGACTTAGGTAGAATTGAACAGAAATCTTTATCCAGCATGAGCGATTCAGATGGTGGTTATTTGATAACTCGCCAGACCTCAAATGAAATAAATACAGTTTTAGAAGAAATATCACCTATGCGTCAATTAGCATCATGTGAGCAGATTTCAACTTCTTCACTCGATGTGATTGAAGATTATGACGACGCTCAGACTGGATGGATAGCAGAAAATTCATTACGTGAAGAAACAGATAGTCCTAAAATTAATAAAAGAAATATTCCAGTATTTGAACTTTACGCTCAGCCAGCAGCCACTCAAAAATTAATTGATGATTCTTCAATCGATATTGAAAGATGGCTTGCTGAGAAATTAATTAATAGCTTTGCTAAATTAGAAAATAAGGCTTTTATTAATGGCGAGGGAATTAGCTGCCCGCGAGGAATTTTAACTTATCAAAATGGTAAAAATTGGGGGCAAATAGAGCAAATTAATTCGACAAAAGAATGTTCTTTTGACTATGAATCTATTTTAAATTTATATTTCAGTCTTAAGGAGCAATATACTCATAATGCTAGATTTTTAATGAATCGTTCAAGTATGTATATAGCTAGAACTATGAAAGATCAAATTAATGGGGGATATTTATGGAACCCTAGCTTAGATGTTAAGCTTCCTGACACTTTACTTGGAATCCCTGTATATGAGACTGGGGATATGCCGGAGGTAAGTAAAGGCGCTTTAAGCATCGCTATTGGTGATTTTAGAGCTGGCTATAAAATTGTTGATAGAGCAGGGGTGAGAGTGCTTAGAGACCCTTATACCTATAAGCCATTTGTTAAGTTTTATACGACTAAACGAGTTGGTGGAGATGTGCTAAACTTTGAAGCGATTAAATTACTTAAGGTGATGTAGTTTACCAAAATGAAATACAAAGTTCCATTCTGAGCTAAATTGATACGAATTGTTTGGGACATATCAAATCATAGAAAAATACAAACAACCTAACTTATCTAATGGCACCACTTTTAGTTACATTATATCTATGATATTATTAATCCATGGCTATTAATTTACTTAGGAGAGTTACCATGACGAAAGAGCAATGCAAAGATAAAATATATAAAAAAGATTTAGTGGGCTTTGAAGAAGCATTGGATAAGTACATATCAGGAGGAGGCGATATAAATGAAGGTTATAAAAATGGAGAAGATCTGCTTTATTCAACAATTTATTGTGAAAACATAGATGCGGCTAAATTTTTAATAAAGAAGGGAGCTAAAGTTGGGAAAGCATTTGAAAGAGCTCTTTATTATGAACGATATAATATTTTACCCATCTTGCTAGAGGCAGCAAAAATAACTATAGAAGAAAAACAATGGATAGAAAAAATATGCCAACAAAAGAATTTAAAGGGTGAACAATTAGAAAATATATTATCTGCTTTAGAAAGAGCAGAAATTGTAGAGAGTGAATTAGTAAGAGTGCCAATGAAGGTGGGCATGGATATTGAATTAAATTCTGAAGCTAGAGCAAAATCAGCTTTATGCGCAACTCTTTATTCATTAAGTGATTCTATTTCACAAGGCAAAACAGCTGATTTTGCATTTGCTCCAATTCTTTCTAAAGAAGAGCAACAAACTATAGAAAAAATGACCGTCAAAGAATATACGCACTCTTATGGTAACACAAAAGATAATAACATTGATGATTTACAAAGAGGGTTAGGAGATAAAAAAGATGCAGAATTTGTAATGAATATAATAGATAGAACAAGAAATTCTATAGCTGAATGTGTAAATGCTGATATAAGCGATATAAGTTATTCTTTTACTTTAATGGAGAACTCTGGTAGCTTACCACATTGGCACCGAGATGGAGGATCTCCTGAAGACATTAGAATAACATTGGCAATAAAAGGAGATGGCACAATGTTTGCCCGTGGCTTGGAGAATACGGGGGAAGGATATGGCATTCATATGGAAGATGTGAAAGAATTTAGTCAGCCCTCTAGAGGGGAAATAGCGGCTTTTAATTTGGGGAAAGAAATGACATTTCATTCTGCACCTTTGTCTAGTGACTCAAGGATTTTAGCAGTCTTTAGTTGCGATTCGTGTGTTAAGAGTATAACTGAACAAGCGCTTCTACAAAAGATAGGAGAAAGCATAGCCCCAGAAATAAGATTATTTAATGAGACTAGAAATGTTTCAATGGAAGCTGTTAGAGATGTTTCTCCAGTTTCTGCTAATACTTCCATAAAGTCAATTGTGGCAGCTTTTCCCATGGAGATGCAACAAGAAATAGCAGCAAGCGGTTTACTTTTGACGCAAGGTTCTAATACAAGTTACCAATTATCTACCAATGTACAAGACCTGGCGGTTCAAAGTTCTTTATCATTGGCCCTGCTAGAATTAGGCAAAAATATACGCCAAGCATTTACTACTCCAACCCCAAATAAACACAAAGCGTTTGAGAATAAACTTTCAAGTTTGAAGGAGAATTTTAAAGAAAGAGGTTACGAAAAATTAGCAGAGGATACTGCAAATATTATGGAGTCTATAGAGAGATTTAATAAACAATCTCCTGATCACAATAGAGATGAATTAAAAAAACAAGCTAAAGAGATTATATCTAAATATAATAAATTAGAGAGGGTGGCCAAATTTATGATAGAGAAAGATTTATCAAAGAAGACAAGATCAAGATAAGCTTATTAAAGCAATTTCTGGATCTTTAATGCGCCATATTAGCGCGGTTTTGTTATATGAATTAGTATCATTTACATAGATATGTTTGAGTGATAAGAATGGAAGAGAGCTATAAGATTAGTCGTATAATTCTTCCATACTTACTGAATGGCCAGCATTAGAAACAATTCTAGCATGTTGGCGTCTAAGCTCGCGAGGTTGAGAAACGCCACAAGAATGAGCGATTATTTCAAGTTCTTTTTCCATGTTTTGTGCATAATTCATAACTCTAATGGCTTTGTCCTCCGGATTTAATCCGTATTGTAATTTGACATCATGAGTTGTGATACCAGTTGGACAAGTATTTTTATTGCATTTTAATGACTGAATACAACCAAGAGCAAACATGAAACCGCGAGCTGAATTAACAAAATCAGCGCCAGCACAAATTGCCCAGGCTGCTTCAGATGGATTAGTTAATTTTCCACTAGCACAAATTTTTATTCTATCGCGTAAAGCATGTTTTTTAATGATGTTAATTACTAATGGTAAACTTTCTTTGATTGGAAGACCCATAGAGTCTACTAAGCTTGATGGCGCTGCTCCTGTTCCTCCATCAGCGCTGTCTATGGTGATAAAATCAGGAGCGCTTTTTACACCTCTATTATTGATGGCTGTGCATAAAGATTCAAAAAATTCAAAAGATCCTACCGCCGTTTTAAATCCGACGGGCTTGCCTGTGGTTTCGCGTACGTAATGAATCATGTCTAGTAAATCTTCAATATTATGAAGTTCAGGATGACGATTGGGGCTGATTGCATCTTTGCCAATTTCAATTCCTCTAATTTGAGCAATTTCTTCTGTTACTTTTGCTCCTGGTAATATACCGCCTTTACCAGGTTTAGCTCCCTGACTTAACTTTATTTCAAACATTTTTACTTGATTGTGAGAGGCCACTTCTTTTAGTTTTTCTTCATCAAATTCGCCAGTGGTTTTACGTACGCCAAATTTTGCTGTACCAAATTGAAAAACAATATCTCCTCCACCTTCTAAATGATATGCAGATAAACCGCCTTCACCGGTGTTAAGCCAGATGCCGGCAAGTTTAGCGCCTTTTGATAAAGCTCTAATTGCAGGGATAGAAATGGAGCCATAGCTCATTGCTGAAATATTGAAAATTGATTTAGTCCTATATGGATGTTTGCAATATGGACCAATAGTGACCGTTGAAATACTCTTCTTATCGGCTTCTAGAACCGGGAAGGCGCTATGGACAAAAAATACTGTACCAGGAGCTCTTATATCAAAAGATGAGCCAAATGGAACGGTGCTATCTACATTTTTTGCAGCGCGATATATCCAGGAACGCTCAGCTCTATTAAATGGCATTTCTGCTCTATCATCTGTAAAAAAATACTGACGGAAGAACACACCTAGACCTTCAAATAAATATCTAAATCTTGCAATAACCGGATAATTACGCCTTAAAGTACTTTTTGTTTGTCTTGTATCTTTTATATATAAATATATAAGCCTTGAAATTATAGTTATAACTATTATAAATGCGCACATCCAGCCAACAGCTACAATTTCAAAAACATTAATTGCCCATGGCTGAAGAAGTGGTTTCATAATTACCTATCTATATTTTTAAAGTTATTTTATACTACTATAAATTGAAAAACTCCAAGGAGCAAATAATTTAAATGCTATATATTTTTATTTCTAGGCAGATTCTATAAAGAATATGGTTTTTGTTTATTAATAAACCATTTAGTTTAACAATTTTACTTGAGTTATAATAAATACTAAGCATTCATATAAGAATGAGTTTTAAATAAAAGAGATAATTAATGAAAGGTTTCTTTGGTAATTTTTTTGGTGGAGAAAAACAATCTGTTGAAGTAAGTTCGGAGCAAATGGAGCAAGCCACTGCTCTTTTAATTAAATATGCTCAAAACTCTGAGAAGAATTTATCTGGTATAGAGTTAGAATTACAGTCTGGGGCGGATCCATATTATAAAGACGAAACGGGGTTTTCAGCTTTTGATTATGCTGAAATAAAAGGAAATTTTGAAGCAATGGCTAAGATGCTTGAAATTGTTCCAAATGAACAATTTAGACAAGAAACTGAAGCTAAACTTAAGCAAATTTATGAAAATAATAAAGATGGAGATTTAAAAGCTTTTGATGAGGCGGTTAAACAGGCTGAAAAATTTTATCCAGATATAATAGATTATGCAAATAAATTAGATGAAGTTAGAGTGGTTCAGGCTAGCCTTGAATTACAATTGGAGCATAGTCGAGGAGATTTTGCAAATTTTAATAAAGCAGTGGTTGGACTTGAAGAGGAAGGAGTTGAGGGCATAAAGCAATACGCCGACAAGTTAATGGTTAATCGCTTCAAAAAAGATGTTGTAGAGTTAAAATATGATTCTAACGATTATTATAAAAAGAATCCTGGAGTTCTAGTATTTGAAGAATTAGAAGCAAAGCTTGGTGAAGGTAAAGCTAATAATTTAAGAGAGGCTAAGCCTCTTGAGATAGCTTCAAGTAAAGATATAGAAGATTATCAGCCATCAGATGATGAAACTAAAAAAATATTTGATCTAAAATCAAATGCTGATTATGAATTTAGGCGCGATAAATATCCTAACCTTTCTAATAAAGAATTTCTAAAGCAAGAATTAGAACTAAAGCCTCAAGAAATATTCCATATTGCTCATCCTAATAAAGTTGCCGAGACAGTTATTAACGAAGTTATTGGCCAAGAAAATTTAGAGGCATTTAAAGCTGCTCAAAATCAAAGAATTTTGATGGATTCAGAAATTACTGAAGCTATAGAAGAAGAAAAAAAACAAGAGCAGATAAAAGCATTTTCTTCATTCATTGCCAAAGGACCAAGTTTTAATAATGGTTTTGAACCTGGAAGTGCTGGAGCAGAAGTTTTAGATTTTGCCTTAAACAACATACATTCGAATCCACAGCTTCTTAACCAATTGATTGACCATGTTAATGATTTTCCAGAACTTAAATCTAAGCTTGCAACCAAATTAATAGAGGAGAGTAATGAAAAAACTTCTAGTCCAGCAATAGCTGTGTCTTTAGATTTAGCGATAAGACGAATGACTAAGAGATCTCCTAAAGATTATAAAATAGGAGAATTATCAGATGATCAATTTGAGGATTTACAAAAAATTGCCGCTCTTACCTCTAATACTGAAAGAAATCTTTCTGGAGATTTTTCTCTTGCAGATATGCAAGCGCTACATGAATCTTCTGCCAAAATTGGCTTAGAGAATTTACCGAAAGAAATGCGTGGACCTATCAATGGAACATTGGTAGTTTCAGCGCAAAATCATTTCAATAAACATAAAAATGGGCCAGATGCTGTGAAAGCTATCAATCACTTGGTTGAAATGGCAAAATATTCTCCTGTTGTTCTCTCCACATTTATAGAGCCGTCTGAAAAATTAAAAGAGGGTGCCACTTTAAGTGACTTACAAAAGACACTTTCATCTTATCCTGAAAGCCCAAGCTTGTCTGCAATATATGATCTTGAGTCAAATCCAAGTAAGGAGCAAATAGATCAAGTAAATAATTTCTTAAAGCAAGAAGATTTAAAAAAATTAAAAAGCTCTTTGTCTTTAGAAGCAGCGAACAGTATTATTCGTTCTACAGATTTAAGCCCTGAAGAGAAGTTTCAAAAAGAACAAGAATCACATAAAGTTGATTTTGAATCCGAGGAGGTTTTGCGTAAACATGCCGTAGAAGATATCAAACGCAAGATAGAAAATGGTGAGATTGTTGATGAGGCAGTGAAGAAGGGGATTGATTTAGAGCCAGTCACGATAAAAAAACGTAAAGAAGTGTTTGAGAAAGAGCAATCAGAACGAGAAGAAGCATTCAAAGTTGGGAGAGAAGATGATAAATCTAAAGAGAAGTTACAGGAATATCATCAGTTCTTAATGCAAAATCCAAGTCTTGGGAATGATTTAACAGATCCTAGCTCTCTAGGGTTTCATGCTATAAAAATTGCACTAAAAAATCGAGAGAGAAATCCCGAATTAATAGAGCAGGTAACCTTGCTCGTTATAGAGCAGCACGGAAAAGAAGGTTTAGATTATTTAAATCAACAAATAGCAAAAAATAGCATAGAAACAAGGCTTGAAGAATTTGTTAAACAAAATGAGCGTACCAATTTAGTTAGATTCAATGAAAATCTAGAGATAATGATTTCAGAAAACCTAGATAGCAAGAAGCATATTGCAGAAAAGTTATTTAATAATAACAGCATGTCAGATATAGATTCAAAGAATTTTTCTCAGTTAATAACTCATTTTCAGGCTAGTGATGAATATATTCAAGAACATAAAGAATTTATACCTAAATTAATGGAGCATATCTGTAGAGAAGGTAAACCACCTGCAGAATGTGTTAATGATCTTAAAACACATTTAGAGGGCGCAAAGAGTACTGTATCTAGTATTTCTGGCGATGAAGAAAAGAAATTAGAAAACTGCTTTGCAAAAATACAGTCTTATGTTAATCCAGAAAAGAAAAAAATGCTTTTTACTAAACTTAATGCTGCTATAAGAGGGAAATCTGTTGATGATTATCTTGATGGAAAAATTAGTAAATATGTTGACGTGATGAACGACGTTCTTAAGCAAGAGGCTGTTAGTAAATCAATTAAGTTAGATCCACATGCTATGAGAGATGCATTAATAAATTCTGGCAAGGGAGCAACTTTTAATGCTAGTTTACCAGCATTTGAAAAGATGAATCAGAAGGGACGTGGTGCTTAATTCTGCTTAAAGGAAAAATATATATATTATGCCAAAAATAGAGATTAATTGCCATAACGAAGCTTTATTTAATGACGCAATTATGCGTATGAAAGCAAATGATCCAGGATTCGTTGATTTGTTGTTAGATAATTCTAATGCTTTAGATGCTTTAAGTCTTGCTGATATGTTGAAGGTTAATTTTACTCTAAAAAGTCTTGAAATTGCTCATGGAGATTATCTCCATGATTTAGGTGCGGAATATATAGCCGGCGCTTTGAAAGTGAATAAAACCTTAAGTAAACTTCATTTAAGATCTTGTGCTATAAGAGATGAGGGTGCTGCCAGTTTAGCAGCGGCATTAAGGATAAATAGATCTTTAACTCATCTTGATCTTCGTGGTAACAGCTTGGGCAATCAAAGCTTAAGTAGCTTAGCTGATTCCTTAGAGAGAAACTTTATCCTAACTAAATTAGAATTTATTTATGCAGATTTATCTCCTGCTAATATTAATAGAATAAATGCTTTAATAGGGAGAAATAAAGCATTTTTAGCGGAAGCGGTGAGAAACTTTACAGAAGGAAATGTTTTAACTGCAAGGCAGAATAAAACTTTGTTGGCGCATATTAATTCAGAGGATCCAGAAATTTTAAGAATTCTTCCGCAAGAAATCCGAAGCTGGCTTG
>CAZJZY010000013.1:0-46166 GCA_964550685.1 uncultured Rickettsiales bacterium
TGAACCATCAGATATCTTCGCACTAGTTACTGCTGCTGCCGCTATCTTTGCAGCTACTACTGATGCATCGGATATCTTCACACTAGTTACTGCTGCTGCCGCTATCTTCACACTAGTCACCGCGCCATCAGCTAAATCAGCTGTATCAACCGCGCCAGGTGATAATCCTCCAGCAACAACAGTATCTATACCGTCTTGTAGGCCTACCAGCGCATCTTCAATGCTATCATATGTACCATCCTCAAAGCCTGTAAAAGCTGCAGGATCAACACTACTACCATAAATTGCAGTAGCTATATCATTAACCCCATCGACCGCATCATCATAGTAAGTTGGCTTCGCTGGAGCATTGCCTTCAGTGGAAAGAACTGTTGCAACGGAATTAGGCACGTTCATTAATGTGATTGAGTCTCCATATGGATCGTAACCAGCATATTTCCTAACGATAGTCATTGCAGCGGTATCGTCTGTTGCTTTATTGATAGCATTCACTGCAGCATTATATAAAGCAATCTTTTGAATTGAAGCTCGCGCTTTAGTTATATGATAATTTTTATCTATAGCCATAATTTTACTCCTTATTAAAGTATTTAATTAAAATTTCATTTTTAAACCAATGGTTACAACATGGTCTTTCAATCTGCCAGTTCTAGCGGCCGCGATATTTGTTTCTGAATCCGAAACAAAATTGGCAGCGGTTTCAATCTTACCACGATCAACAAACATATATTCCAATTGAGTATCAAACATTGCTGTGGTGTTCATAGTTAAACCGGCTCCAGCCTGCCAAGCAAACTTATTAACTGTTTTTCCAGAATAGATTTGAGTAACATCCCCATCATTTGTTTTTTCGTAGTATTTATAATCAGAAGATTTATTTTTTGAAATACCAGCCCCCACTTTGAAATATGGTCTAATTTTAGAATCGGTAATTAGATCAGCAGCCAGATTTAACATAAATGTATCACTTTGTGCCGACCAAGAAGTATTCGAATTAGCTGGAGTTGATGAAACATTATAAGCATGAGCTGTGTTCTTTCCTCTATGCATATATTCGAACCCTACAGAATAGCGGTCCATGAATTTTCTTCCCGCTTCAAAACCAGCTGTATATGTGGTGTCACCAGTATTCAACCCTGAATTACCTTCAAGACTAGTAGGAAAAACACCACCAGCTTTCACAGTTGCAAAATTATACTCGGTTGCATTTTCTGCAACTGGCTCCCATGCATTTGCTGCGAATGCTAATGGTAAAGATAGAGATAAAACGACAGGTTTAATTAAGTTATGCAATTTCATAGTTTTCCCTTATGTATTTAAAGTTAATATAATTATTTACTAGCAGCCCTATTAACTAATGCATAGGCCGACTCGTCAATTTTTAAGTTAATAAAACTTATAATTAATAAAGATGCTACCATAAGGTGTCTTAAAAACACAAGATAAATTTTTAGTTGAAATTATTTATTGTTAATATAGGGGATTTTGTCGATATATATACGACGAATTCAATTCATTGTAGCATTACAAATTATAAGCTGAATTTCCGTTAAACAACATATCTAAAAGCTAAAAAGCCCAAGTCACTAAAAAATATTTTTTAGTTGATTAGTTTTGCTTTACAATTGATTTGAACGCTGCTATGTTATTTTTCTCTTTGATCTAAAGGGGGTGTAGCTCAGCTGGTTAGAGCGTCGGCCTGTCACGCCGAAGGCCGCGGGTTCGAGTCCCGTCACTCCCGCCACAACTTAATACTAAGTCTTAGCGTTGCATTAAAATCAGCAAGCACTAAAACTTAACATTACGAATCATCTTTTTGCTATAGATCACCCTCTCCAGCACCAACACCACTGATCTGCACTTCATCCTCTTTGCTTGTAGAAATATTTTCTAAATTAGAAAGATCATCTGTATCGTCAACAATTACAACGGGAACACTTTCTTCAACCGGCACAACAGTTGGAGCACTGTCTGCATTGTCAATAATTATTTCAACATCTTTATCTACTTCTTCAACCGCCCCCTTGTTTAGGTCGCCCTCTGTATCACGAAGTGCTAAAGCATCTTCCTTTCCATAACCAGCTTTTATAAGAAATTTAAACCTATTACATTGATCCATATTTGTTATTTGAAAGGCCTCACTTAAAGTTAGGTCAATTTTATTCATATGAGCAAATATAAAAGCCATTTTCTGGTATACTTTAAATGAGAGAGCGTCTTCTAACGTTAGGTCTATTTTTTTTCTAACAGCATAATCTAAAATTTGCGCAGAATCCTTATTAAATAAAAGCGCCTTCTCAGCAGCTTCTTCTTTTGCCATATTTGGGTATTTCCTCACAATAGACCTAAAAGCTAGAAATTTATCTTCTCCGCCTTCTGCCTCAAAAGCACCTAAGTGAGGAGAATTTGGATCCACACCCAATACGATCACTTTTGTACGATAATCCTTTTTAGCCATAATTTTAACTCCTTCTAATAGTGATTACATTAATCTTTTCAACTAAAGACTGAAATAATCTTAAAGTAGTTCAAATATTAAGTCAACTTAAGACCTTTTAGGGTTATAAAAATATTATTTGACCATAACTCTATTGGATGCTATGATCCCCATTTTAATCTAGTATTACATTTTTTAACATGACAGCATCTTTTACTGTTATTTCTATAAAATCTCTTCGAAAGGGCCTCTTCTGGGCAGCTTAATATATTCTCTTAACATTTCGTTTCACGCTTTACGTTTTATAAAAATAAATAATGGATTTTAAATTATGTCTAATAGAATTGGTTTTTGGTCAGTTTTGGCCTTAGTAGTGGGAAGTCAAATTGGCTCAGGAATTTTCATGTCGCCAGCAAATTTAGCTCCCTTTGGAATTTACAGTATCTGTGGTTGGGTTGCTTCAGCCATTGGCGCCATAGCTTTAGCTCTAGTTTTTGCCTCTCTTTGCGCACGCTTCCCTAAAACAGGCGGACCTCATGTTTATATAGAAAAATTATTTGGCCGAGGTATCTCATTTTTCTCTGGCTGGACTTATTGGGTAATCTCTTGGGTTAGCACCACAGCAGTGGTAGTAGCCGCCGTTGGCTATCTCTCTCCATTAATAGATAGCCAAGATCCGATGCTGTACCTAACGCTAGAAATATTATTAATCTTATCAATGGGCTTTCTTAATTTATTCGGCGTTAGCGTAGCCGGCAGAGCTGAGACAGTATTTACGTTATTAAAATTATTGCCCCTCTTTATAGTGCCTCTTATTGCTATTTGGTCTTTTAATCTAGATAACTTTCAAATGAGTGGCGCTATAGCATTACAAGACTCATCAACAAGTATTGCCCAAGCAGCTTTACTAACTTTATGGGGGTTTATTGGCTTAGAATCTGCCACCACTCCAGCTGGATCTGTAGAGCATGCAAAACGGACTATTCCAAGAGCTGTTGTTACTGGAACCATTATTGTAGCATTAATTTATATTTTTAATAGCGTTGCCATTATGGGACTGATCCCAGGTTCAGAATTACAAGAATCTCGTGCTCCTTATGTGGACGTAGCCAGACATATTTTTGGAGGACAATGGCATCTATGGATTTCTATAGCTGCATCCATTGTGTGTATTGGAACTATTAACGCTTGGGTTTTAACTTCTGGACAAATCTCTTTAGGTCTTGCAGAAGACAAAATGATGCCAAAGATTTTCTCTAGACGCAATTCGCAAAAGGCTCCTTATGCTAGTATTATAATTAGTTGCTTAGGAATAATTCCACTTTTAGTCCTAACTGCTGATAAAAATATTGCAGGACAAGTTGCAATGGTGATAGATTTTTCAGTTACGTCATTCTTATTTATATATATGCTGTGTAGTATTGTTAATCTAGTGCTTTCATGGCGCGAATCAAGCGGCGCGTTTAGCATAATCACCAGCATAATAGCAATCATTTTCTGTGGTTGGATTATTGCTGAAACCTCTCTCAATACCTTATTAATCAGTAGCTTATTTACCTTAAGCGGAGCACCTCTATATTTCTTTTGGTATAAAAAATTATCTTTAAATTAACCATTAATTAGCTTTTTTATCCTATGTTTTTTAATTATAACGCATAGGATAGATAACTCATGCCAGAAGAAGAAAAATCAGTACGAAGAAAAGCAGGAGCTAAGGTAGCTGGCGGTATAGCTATGATGGTTTTCGCACCAATTACTAGCATTGTAGGATTCGGCACAACAATCTTAGGCGCCGCTACTGGAATTATTGGAGGAGGAGGAGCAAAATTAATATCGATGGGTTATTCTGATCCAGATAAGAAAGCTCTTTGGCAAGAAAGGAGCCAGAGAGCAAGATCTTTTGGTACAAAAGCTTTTTTAGGAGGATTGATTTTATCATTTCCCTATGCCGCGGGATCAATTGCTATACTTGAAGGAGGCGTGCAAGCATTAGCTGATGATGATTCTTATGGAATGTGGCCAGCTCTAAAGAGCGTAGCTAGATTAACTAGCGGAGGACTTCCTCAACCTGGTGATCCTGTTAATGATCTAACTCCAGTGGTGTCGCCCCCACAGCATCATGATGCCCAGCCTCATCGCGCACAAAATATAGACAATCAACAACAAATTCAACCAGCTGTTTCTATTAGTACAGACTATATAGCAAGGGCAGCAAATTTTGAAGAGGCAACTAAGAGATATCAAGAAGAAATAAGAAAAAAACCTGAAGCACAAAAATATAAGATGGTAGGAGATCTTGTGCATCTTCCTAATGGAAGTTATGAAGCTACGTATATACATCCAAGCTACACTGGAGCCCCAGAAAAATGTCCTGAGGAATTTAAGGTAAAACAACAATTTAATGATAAAATGGAATTAATAGCTGCTAAAATTGGTCCAAAAGCTGAATGTATTGTTCCTCCTATCAAAGAAGGAACTGAGTTTAAACTCTTAAAACTTGAGAATGGCAAAGTTACTGACTGCAAAGCTGCAGCCCAAGATGCTCAAGCCATGAGAGAAGCTGGATTTGGATCACAATCTTATGCTGGACCAGCACCAAATAAAGGGCCACAAACACACAGCTCTAGAACTGCTTAGCCCACTAAGTTTTTAGCAAAATCATACGCTGAAAATGGGCGTAAATCATCAATAGCCTCGCCAACACCTATAGCTAAAATCGGTACATTATATTTACGAGCTATAGCAACAATAATGCCACCTTTAGAAGTTCCATCCAATTTGGTTACAATCAAACCATCTAATTTAGCTAAATTTTGAAATTTTTCTAATTGAAGAATAGCATTTTGACCAGTTGTGGCATCTAAAACTAAAATAATTTCTGGAACGATATTATCATCAATTTTCTGAACCACTTTTATAATTTTAGCTAACTCAGACATTAAGTGCTCTTTGTTATGTAAGCGTCCAGCTGTATCTATCATCAATAAATCTATTTTTTTATCCATGGCTTCCTTAGCCGCTTTATAAGCAACACTAGCTGGATCTGAATTTTCTGCTCCTGTAATAATTGGAATATGTAGACGATTTGCCCAAGTAACTAATTGATCAACAGCTGCCGCGCGGAAGGTATCGCATGCGGCCAGCATAATAGATTTATTTTGCTGTTGATAATAATGGGCGAGCTTAGCAATGCTGGTGGTTTTTCCTCCACCGTTAACACCGCACATAATAACTATTTTTGGACTTTGATCAAAAAAAACTTCTTTACCTGATAGCGGCTCTAAAATTTTATAAATTAACTGAGCAAGAGTTTGTTTAATCTCATCTTCGCTTACTTCGTTAGAAAATCGATATTTATCAATCAATTCTTTGACTAAATATTGAGATGCCTCAACTCCTAAATCCGCACTAATTAACAACTCTTCCAATTCTTCTGCTGTTTCACTATCTAGCTTCCGTTTATAAAGAATGTTATCAATACCAGCAGTAATTTTTGCTGAAGTTTTAGAAAGCCCTAATTTTAAGCGGTCTAACCAAGTCATAACTTATTTGGTTTCTCACGCTTGGTAATAATTTCATCAATCAGACCAAAATCTTTAGCTTCCTGAGGACTCATAAAATTATCACGCTCCATTGATTGCTCAACTAAAGCATAGTCTTTACCAGTATGATGAGCATAAATACTATTTAACTTACGCTTAATTGTTAGCATCTCTTCTAAATGAATTGCCGCATCAGTTGCTTGACCACGGAACCCACCTAATACTTGGTGAATCATAATTCTAGAATTAGGCAGAGCGAAGCGCATTCCCTTCTCACCAGCAGTGAGCAGTAAAGAACCGCAAGAACAGGCTTGCCCTATACAAATTGTTCCAACTCTTGGCTTAATGTATTGCATGGTATCATACATTGCCATAGCTGAAGTTACAACTCCACCGGGAGAATTAATATACATAGCAATATCTTTATCTGGATTTTCAGCTTCTAAAAATAATAATTGCGCCACCACTAAGCAAGACATAGCATCATCAATCTGACCATTGATAAAAATAATTCTCTCTTTTAATAGCCTTGAGAAAATATCGTAAGCTCTCTCGCCTCTGCTTGATTGCTCAACCACCATTGGCACTAAATTCATAGATGTACGTAGATGTTCTGACATATTTAGCCTTATTTTGAAATTAATGAATTAATTATAGGAGGAAGAAAAATTATAGTAAATAGTTAGTTTGCTACTAAGTTACCCCGGTTAAGGAGTAACTTTTTGGCTTTAAGCTTTCGCTAATTCTAGCAATTTTTTTACTTTCGTAGCTTTTTCAACTATTTTAACTTCCTTAAATAGGTTTTGAACCACTTTGTCTTCAAGGATAGGTCCTTTTAAGCTTTCAATAGCATTTTTATTCTCAGTATAATATTTAATAATAGCTTGCGCTGCAGCTGGATTTGCCATAGCTTGGCCACGTACTGCTTCAACTAAATCATTTTGTTCAATCTTAACATCATATTTTTTAGCCATTTCAGAAAGCATAATACCTAATTTTACTCTACGATTACTAAGTTTTAGATATTCTTTTTTCAGTTCAGCTTCAGATTTATCGGTTTCTTTACGTGCTAGCATAGCTTCAACATTTTTCCATAACTGAGCAAATTCTTGGTCTACCATAATTTGCGGCAAAGTAAAATCGCAAATCTTGTCTAATTTATCAAATAAATCTATCTTCATTTGAACATGACTTTTTTCATCGCATTCTCTTGTTAATGCATCTTTAACTCTTTCATTCATCTCATCTACAGAAGCAAAACCTACAGCTTTAGAGAATTCTTCTTCATTTTCACAAACAGAAGCTTGCAATATCTCATGAATAGTCACAGTGAATTCTGATTTCTTCCCAGCAAAATCTTTTTGATGATAGTTTTCAGGGAAAGTAACCTTCACTAATACTTCATCGCCTGCTTTATGCTTCAAAAGTTGATCTTCAAAATTATCAATAAAGCTTTTTGTACCAAGCTCTAATGTGTGCCCCTTAGCCGTTCCACCAGGGAATGCTACGCCATCTATTTTTCCTTCAAAATCTATAACCACTTTATCGCCATTGGCAGCTTTATAGCCTTCCTTAGCTTTTAGATAATTTTTATGGCGAGCCATTAATTCTTTCACTCGATCTTTTATATCATCCGCTGTTATTTCATATGTGAGTTTTTCTAAAGAGATTTCCTTAACTTCAGGTAAATCAAATTTTGGTACTAAATTTAGAGTAGCTTCAAATTCTAAACCTTTCTCTAAATCAAAATGTTTTAAATTTATTTGCGGAGCTGTAACCAAATCTGCGTTTAATTCATTAACAATTTCTTGGGTGGTTTCGTTAATCAAATCATTGGCCATTTCATTCATAAGCTCAGCTTGATGTTGATTCCAAACTACATTCAAAGGAGCTTTACCAGGTCTAAATCCTTTAAGATTAGTACCTTTAGCAATAAAAGCTAATTTAAAATTTTTGATTTCATTTAAAGAAACAGAAGATATTGCTGCAGAAAAAGTTTTTATCAATTCTTCATTAGCTAATGTATTAATAACCGCTTTATAAGCTATTGATGATCCATCACGATTCGCTGTAGTTAAACTTAACTGATGATCCTTTTTAAAAATTTCTGCACCCATTGATTGCCTCTTAAAATTATGGTACGGGTGAAGGGACTTGAACCCCCACAACTTGCGATACTAGAACCTAAATCTAGCGCGTCTACCAATTCCGCCACACCCGCAAAATTCAACTTATTATTTTAGCTGAATGCTTGTTTTTACCACATCGAATAGATAATTGCAAGATTGTAAGTAAAAAATTTATAAACTTATCTTCTATCTTTAAAAATATCCCGATGAAAATAAAATAACTGCTTACCAAGCGGTTGGTTATAAACAATCTGATCAAAAATCATATCCACCTCATCTTCTTGAGTGGTAATGGTAATTTGTTTAAGTTCAATTTTAGGATAAGCAAATTTTAAGGTTAAAAACAAAGGTCCATCAAATTTCTCAACATGTTCTTTTATGCTAAGAGTAATAAATTGCTCATCTTTATCCATTTCAACTATATTTACAGAGCTAAAACGTAAATCTTTTATAGTAAGAAACTTCAAAGAATTAATATCAGAGCTCGCATGACTAACTTCATCCAAGTCTTGATCATAAAATGTTACCTTGTTCTCATTTATAATTAAAAGGACAGGAGATGGCTTGAAATATTCACACCGAATTTTTCCCGGCTTACTAATGAAAAACTTACCATATCTTATGGCTCCTTCTTTATTAGATTGCTTAAAATGGGCAATAAACGTATCAAAACTGTTTAGATAATATTCTAACTCCGCTAATTCTTGTGTATAAGCACTAGTCACTGGAGGACTTACATCATCATCGCCAAAATATTTTTCTTGAGGCGCAGCGACTATAACTTCATTATTAGCAAAGCTAAAAAAAGAGCATGATAAAAGAAATAACAACCTAACCCATTTTGCCATACAACCTTTTCTCCACTCTTGTTCTGCCAATTAAAGGCAATAATAGCTTTAGCTCTGGTCCATGTTCTTGTCCTGTAAGAGCTAAACGTAACGGCATAAATAGCTGCTTTCCTAACCTACCTGTTTTATCTTTAATTTGAGCAGTCCATTGCCCCCAAGTTGATATATCCCAATCACCTTTAGGCAGTAAATCGCAAGAAATTTTAAGAAATTCTATATCAATAGAATCAATCACAGGAGCAATTTCTTTATTACAAATATTCCACCAATTGGTAACTTCATTAATAGTATTGACATTCCCATGAATCGCCTGCCAGAACTCCAAAGGAACACCTATTTCAAACTTATCAAGACTGGGCTTAATTTCTTCATAACTCATATTGCTGATTAATTTGTGATTAAGCTGCAATAATTCGTTAAAATCATAGTTAACAGCAGATAGGCTAAATTTATGAATATCAAATTCAACAATTAATTGCGACATATCACGAGCAACTTCAATCGAATCAGAAGTTCCCATTTTTGCCAATAATGAATTTACAGTCATCGGCTCAATAAATTGGTCACGAATGGAGGCAATATCAAAGCCCCCCAAGCGCTTAGAAATTTCTCCTGTTTTACTTTGCAACAATGAAGTATGGCCAATTTTTGGCGGCAACTTACCCAAAGCTTTTGTAATTTGAATGCCTATTGCAGTATTGCTTATGTGATCTTCGCCACGTAAAATATGAGTAATGCCAAAGTCAATATCATCAACCGCCGAACAAAGAATATAGGTCATTGAACCATCTTCTCTTATTACTATCGGATCATTTAAATTTCTAGCCTGAAATTGGATAGTTCCTCTAATTAAATCTTCCCATTCTATCAGCTCATCTTCAAGCAAAAAGCGATAATGCGGTTTATAGCCTTTGGCCTGCAACTCTTCATGCTCTTCTTTGCTTAATTTTAAAGCTGCACGATCATAAATAGGCGGCAAACCTCGGTTAAGAAGCATTTTTCGCTTCATGTCTAGATCCGCCTGAGTTTCATAACATGGATATAACCTGCCAGAGGCAATCAGCTGATCTTTAACTTCTTGATAACGAGCAAATCTTTCTGACTGCCTAGCAAATTCATCCCAATTTAAACCAAGCCATTGTAGATCTCTTTTTATCCCATCTTCATATTCTAATTTAGAACGAATAAGATCTGTATCATCCATTCTGAGCATGAAAACACCATTGTTGGCCCTAGAAAATAACCAATTAACTAAAGCAGTGCGTACATTACCAACATGCAACATACCGGTGGGACTAGGAGCAAAACGTGTTTTTACAGACATAACGGCCTTTATATTTGATTTAAAATTGAGATATAGAATCCATATTTTTATGCAATAGTCCAAGAACTTGAATTTTATCTTTTGCTGTTCATATAAAAAATTATATGACTACCCACCAAAATAGAACACACAGCTTTTCACTTCTTACTCAAAATAGGAAAATTACAGAGCTATATATATTCCTAATTCTACCTTAGATTTCACATAGCTTTCTAAGTTATCTGTTAATGAAATTTGCACTATTAGCCTCCTACAAAATAGTTACTAATAAACAAGATTATACATCATTACTGAAGTTTTGACAATCTCCGAATCTAATCTATCACGTATAGAAAGTTAAAATTAAATTTTTATTTGGTGTCGATAATTATTAATTGAAAAATATCTGGATTTTATACATTAATAAATACATAAATTTAAGTTATTCATTTCAACATTAACTTATGAGGATTATTATGAATACCAGCGAACCTACAAGGTTTCCAACAGAATATCCAAGTTTTTACAATCTTACATATCCAGAACTCACAAGTAATGGTAGCATTATTCCAGGCAATTTTACTTACGAACAAAGTAGTGATCAGGTAGGGTACCAAATTCTATGGATAGTTTTAGGTACTATAGGAGCAGGACTAACAGCACTGGGAGGCTGCTTAGGCAGCATTTTACTGCACAATAAATGTCTTGATGATTTTAAAAATTTTAAGCAAGTTGGAAAGCCTAATTGGCTCTGAGAATGGATGAATCGCGAGAAATATACCGAAACTAGAGAAGCACGAGTAACTCATGACAAAGATCCTGAAAATCCAAAAATCCAAGAAACCAAAGATGCTGACAGAAATGATACTCCGCTGCATTCTCACGCACATATTGAAATGACTTTCACATCTGGCTCAGAAACGGTTCACGTAGTCATAGATAGCAATAGCGCCGAAACTGCTTTAGCACCAGAAGCCCAAATGCTTCAAGAACATTTGCATACTCAGGTACATAGAGAAACGGAGCCGCCTGTCATTGATAATACTCCACCAGCAAATATATTAAGAGAAGATTCTTTTTTTATTATTGAAACTATTGCTAATAGCAATAACACTTACGATATATAGAATAAAAAACTAGGGAAGAAAAATTCCCTAGTTCTTTTTTTAAATTAAGCAAAACAGTAAGTCTTGGTTTAGAAATCCATACCACCCATTCCGCCAGGCATGCCACCCATACCACCAGGCATTTTACCGCCCTTATCATCTTCAGGCTTATCAACAATTAAAGCTTGAGTAGTGATAACTAAACCTGCAACAGAAGCTGCATCTTGCAATGCAGTGCGCACAACTTTAGTTGGATCAATAATACCAGCTTTAATCATATCCACATATTCAAGTTTTTGTGCATCAAAACCAAAATTGGTATCTTTGCTTTCAAGAACTTTACCAGCCACAACCGCGCCATCTAATCCAGAATTAGAAACAATTCTACGTAATGGAGCTTGGAGAGCTTTACGAACTATGTTTACACCCGCTTTTTGATCATCATTATCAACTTCAACATGATCAAGCCCTCGGGTTGCATAAAGTAGTGTCACTCCACCACCAGGCACAATTCCTTCTTGTACCGCAGCACGAGTTGCATGCAATGCATCTTCAACACGGTCTTTACGCTCTTTAACTTCAACATCACTAGCTCCGCCAACTTTAAGAACTGCAACACCACCGATCAGCTTAGCTAATCTTTCTTGAAGTTTTTCTTTATCATAGTCAGAAGTTGTTTCAGCTATTTGCGCTCTAATTTGATTGCTACGAGCTTCTATAGCCGCTTTATCGCCCACACCATCAATTAAAGTTGTATCTTCTTTACCAATACGAACTTTTTTAGCACGACCTAGCATTTCTAAAGTAACGTTTTCCAAACTAATACCTAGATCCTCACTAACTAATTGACCCCCTGTAAGAATAGCAATGTCTTCAAGCATAGCTTTACGACGATCGCCAAATCCTGGAGCTTTCACAGCCGCTATTTGTAAACCAACACGAAGTTTATTAACTACTAAAGCAGCTAGAGCTTCGCCTTCAACATCTTCAGCAATAATTAGCAAAGGCTTGCGCGCTTGCATTACTGCTTCTAATAAAGGTATCATCTGCTGTAAGTTAGATAATTTTTTCTCACATAACAGAATGTAAGGATTCTCAAGTTCAGCTATCATTTTTTCAGAATTAGTTACGAAATATGGCGATAAATAACCACGATCAAATTGCATACCTTCAACAATATCAAGTTCAAAACCAAATGATTTTCCTTCTTCAATAGTGATAACGCCTTCTTGACCAACTCTTTGCATCGCTTCAGCAAGTTTTTCGCCAATTTCTTTATCATTATTAGCAGAAATTGTACCAACTTGGGCAATTTCTTGCTGTGAGCTGATTTTCTTACTTTTCTTTTTTATTTCTTCACAAACAATAGCA
Organism: uncultured Rickettsiales bacterium; assembly: GCA_964550685.1. Classification (GTDB taxonomy): domain Bacteria; phylum Pseudomonadota; class Alphaproteobacteria; order Rickettsiales; family CANDYO01; genus CANDYO01. The sequence continues at coordinate 12,737 of CAZJZY010000013.1, forward strand.
ACTGCTTTATCAATACCGCGCTTTAAATCAGCAGGATTCATCCCAGCTACCACATATTTATGACCTTCACTAGCTAAAGCATAAGCTAAATTTGTTGAAGTGGTCGTACCGTCAGCAGCAATATCAGCAGTCTTACTAGCAACTGATTTCATCAATTTAGCACCCAAATCTTGGTAAGGATCGCTTAGCTCTATTTCTTTTGCAACACTTACGCCGTCTTTAGTTATTTTAGGATCACCATAGCTCTTACCAATGACAACGTTGTTACCCCTCGGTCCCAGTGTGCTACCAACAGTCTCAGCTAAAATAGCCATGCCCTCTAAAATTGCTTTTTGGCTTTCATAGCCAGATTTAATTTGTTTAGCCATATTATAATACCCCCATCACATCTGATTCTTTCATGATTAAAAATTCTTTTCCTTCAATCTTAACTTCACTACCCGCCCATTTACCGAATACAATACGGTCACCAGCTTTTAGCTCCATAGGGATTAGATTACCTTGATTGTCTCTTGCGCCCTTACCTACGGAAACAACGTTCCCTTCCATTGGCTTTTCTTTAGCGCTATCTGGTAAATAAATACCACCAGAAGTCTTATCTTCACGTTTTACTACTTCAATAACCACTCGATCACCCAGCGGTTTAAATGATATAGACATAAATCCTCCATTTTTAAGTTTGTTAATAATAAATTCTTGATAAGAGACATATAGTTACTATTGCCTAGACTATCAAGGGCATAAATGATTTTTCTTTAGATAAATTGTAATTTAATATGTATAATTTAATCCTACCTCTACATAAAGGGCCCATACAGTGATAAAATTTATACGGCATATTTATGATTATTGTACAAAAAAAGAATGAAACACAGATTTATCCATCACCTGAGGAGAATGCGCATGAGAATCTAATTATGCCAAGTAAAATTTGTTTAAATACTAATTGTTCATCTAATAATACTAAGAATGGAGGCAGTAGGGCGGTAAGGGTAGTCACTTTAGAGTAGAAACCTTAGATCTGCCAGGAAATGGTATTATTTATTATCCTATAGAAGAAATAAACAACTCTGAGAACGATGAATCTAACTCTCCTAAAGAAATTCTCTATGATACACGTTATAGCAGCTTGATAGGCTGGCATACAAGCCTTAATATGGAATTTAAACATAACGACTTTTACTACTAAAAACAGCCTACCCCTTAGGAACCACAATCATCATCACTTGATTGCCTTCCATTTTTGGTTCATATTCAATCTTTGCTTCTTCAATAAGCTGTAGTTTTATTTTTTCAAACACGGCAAAACCAAGCTCTTGGTGAGTAATTTCACGACCCTTAAATTTTAGGGTTATTTTTACTTTATCTCCACCCAAGATAAAACTATTCATGCTTTTAATTTTTATTTGCAAATCATGCTCACCTATAGTGGGTCTTATCTTTATTTCTTTTACAGAGACTGTTTTTTGTTTTTTTCTAGCATCATGTATTTTTTTCTTTTCTTGATATTTATGTCTACCAAAATCCATTATTTTACAAACAGGAGGCTCAGAATTAGGAGAAATCTCAACTAAATCTAATCCAGCTTTTTGAGCATGTTCTAATGCTACATCCAACGAAACTATACCAATCATCTCTCCTTTATCATCAACTAAACGAACTGTGGGAGAAGTTATTTCTAAATTTGCTTTTGCAAAGTTACTAGATTTTTTTTTCATGTGTGCTTTATGGCATCCTCTAAAATTTTTAAGAAATACAGGTTTTATTATTAATAACGAGTTTAAGCATACTCAAAGCTTGATCAAATTGCAATATCTCTTGACCATCAGAGCCTAATTTACGTATTGATACGGTGTTATTTTGCATTTCATTTTTACCCACCACCATAATCACTGGAATTTTAGCTAGCGAATGTTGGCGAATTTTATAGTTAATTTTATCATTGGTTAAATCAATCTCTGCTCTAATTCCGTTCTCTTTTAAATCTTTACAGATTTTTTGAGCATACTCATCAGCATCGCTAGTTATGTTCAAAACCATCACTTGCACTGGAGCGAGCCATAATGGAAATTTACCAGCATGTTCTTCAATCAACATTCCAATGAAACGCTCCATTGAACCAAGAATAGCACGATGTATCATCACCGGACGATGTTTAGCTCCATCGCTACCAATATAGTTGGCATCTAATCTTTCAGGAAGTACAAAATCTAGCTGCAAGGTACCACATTGCCAATCTCTGCCTATAGCGTCTTTTAGAACGAACTCTAGTTTAGGTCCATAAAATGCGCCCTCACCAGGATTTATAGTATAAACCATACCTGTTGCTTCAATTGCAGATTTTAAATTATTTTCTGCTTTATTCCACACTTCTAAACTGCCCACATAAACATCAGGGCGAGTAGAAAATTTAATTGCCACCTCAGTAAAACCAAAATCTTTATATACTTCTTTAAGTAATTTAATGAAAGTAATAGTCTCTGAGGTTATATCTTCTGGAGTACAAAATATATGCGCATCATCCTGATTGAAGCCGCGCACACGCATAATACCATGCATCGATCCAGAACTTTCATTACGATGGCAACAACCAAACTCAGCCATTCTGAGAGGAAGATCCCGATAGCTATGCAATTTTTGCTTAAATATTTGAATATGTAGCGGACAATTCATGGGCTTTAAGGCCATAAATTTATCGTCATCTTTCACCACAAACATATTTTCTCCAAACATCTCCCAATGTCCTGAGGCTTCCCAAAGAGATCTATCAGCTAAAATAGGAGTCTTAACTTCAATATAGCCATTATTGCGAATTTTATTGCGAATATAGTTTTCAATAATACGATATAGAGTCCAGCCCTTATCATGCCAAAACACTTGACCAACCGCTTCTTCCTGCATATGAAAAAGATCTAATTCTTTGCCTAATTTACGGTGATCTCGTTTTTCTGCTTCCTCTAGCCTAATTAAATATTCTTGTAATTGTTTTTCATCGGCCCAAGCAGTGCCATAAATTCTTTGTAACATTGCATTTCTATGATCTCCGCGCCAGTAGGCTCCTGCTAACTTCATCAGCTTAAAAGCTTTTTTATAGCCAGTTGTAGGCGCATGAGGCCCTCGACATAAATCTATAAAATCACCTTGACGGTAAAGGCTAATTTTTTCTCCTGCAGGGATTGACTCAATGATCTCAGCTTTATAAAATTCTCCAATGCTTTTAAAGAATTTGATGGCTTCTTCGCGCTCCCAAATTTCTTTTGAGATTGGCTGATTACGCTTAACAATTTCATGCATCTTAGCTTCAAGAGTTACTAAATCTTCAGGAGTGAATGCTATGTCTCGCGCCACATCATAATAAAAACCATCCTCAATGGCTGGTCCAATAGTGATTTGAGCATCTTTATACAATTCTTTAACAGCTTGAGCAAAAATATGAGCCGTATCATGTCGGATAATTTCTAAGCCTTTTGCTGTATTGGGCGTAATAATCTCAACTTGAGAATCTTCTGCGATTTTATGAGCTAAATCTACTTCTATACCATTAACTTTCATAGCAATGGCAATTCTAGCTAAACTTTTTGAGATATTTTCTGCCAAAATAAATCCATCAATTTCACCATCAAAATTACGTACAGATTTATCAGCTAAAGTAATTGCAACCATGTTTTTAACCATATGTTTGATCTTAGTTTTTAGAATCTAGACTAAATTGCTGTATTTTTCAAGACTTCTTATTTAATAAGCAGATAGCAATGCTGCTATCTCAATCTGCTCTCTTTCTTCACTCTTTAAGTCTCTTATTATCGACCCTTCTTGTAACATAATAGTTCTGTTACCATAATTAAAAGCATGCTTGATATTATGAGTAATCATTAAAATTGTAAGGTCATGCCGCTTATATAATTTATCTGTTAGAGCCATTATCACTTCAGCAATTTTAGGGTCTAATGCTGCCGTATGCTCATCAAGCAACAATAATTTTGCTGGAGATAACGTTACCATTAATAGACTAAGAGCTTGTCTCTGTCCTCCCGACAAACTAGCAACCTGTTCATTTATCCTATTTTCTAATCCCATCCCCAATTCAGATAACCTATCTTTAAATAAGTCAGAATTAGCGCTATTTAAAGCAAAGCTCAAGCCTCTTGTTTTTCCGCGCTGATAAGCTAAGCTCATGTTTTCAGCTATAGTCAGATTAGCACAAGTGCCAATTTTAGGATCTTGAAAAACTCTAGCAATTAAGTTAGAGCGCTGATTGGTGGTTTTATTAGTAATATCTTGATTATTTATTAAAATTCTTCCAGAATTCGGCTTAACTGTACCAGCTAGGATTCTAAGCAATGTAGACTTACCTGCTCCATTATTGCCAATAATACTAACAAATTCACCTTTATAAATTTTCAAACTAAAAGATTGAAAAAGCTTCTTTTCCAAGGGAGTATCTTTAGCAAAAGTAACAGAAATATTGTCTAAATGTATCATCTTTTATTCCACTTATTATAATATATCGGCGCGACCATCACCCCAACAACCAGCAAGGTGGAGATAAGGTTTAAGTCTGAAGGCTCTAAATTAATAAACTCAAAATTTAGAGCTATAGTGATAAGCAATCTATATAAAATAGAACCAAGAATTACTGATATAACTAAAACACCAGTAGAGCGACTGGACGTAAGCTTCTCTCCAATAATAACTGAAGCCAAACCAATGATAATCGTTCCCATACCCATCGAAATATCTGCAAAACCCTGAGCTACAACAAATAACGCACCACTTAAAGCAACTAATCCATTGCTGATGCTTAGCGCTAAGATAGTCATCCCTCCTATATTCACTCCGCAGCTAGCAGCCAGTTGGGGATTTTGCCCCAAAGAACGTAAAGCTAATCCTATTTGAGTTTTTAACAAAAGAATTATCAAAATAGAAGCAACTAAAATAGTACTAAGAATTATTACCGCTCTATATTCATTCGATAAATCTAGATTCATCAAAGCTATATTGGGAGTTCCCATAATACGTAAATTTATCGAATAAAGAGCTGTCATAGTCAATATGCCAGCTAAAATTTCCATAATTTTATAACGAATATTTAAATATCCTGTAATTATACCGGCAACCATCCCAGCAAATAGCGCCATAATCATAGAAAAAATTATATTCACATCTTTGCTAAGAGCAACAGACATAACCGCAGCACCCAATGGAAAAGATCCATCGACAGTTAAATCAGCAAAATTTATTACTCGGAATGTTAAAAATATAGCTATTGCAACTAAACTATAAATTAGGCCTAACTCTAAGCTGCCTATTAATTGTAAAAAATTCATTATTGTTTGACTCTTTCTAAAATTTCTTTGGAAAATTTAATACCCAATTCTTGAGCTATTTTTTCATTTAACACTAACTCTACCTTCTGAGGAAACTCAACAGGCAAATCCTTTATTGCTTTTCCTCTCAATATTTGAGCAAGCATTTTACCAGTCTGCTTACCAAGCTCATATTGATTTGGCCCTAAGCTTGCTAAAGCTCCCCTTTTCACCATATCTGTATCACTAACAAAAACTGGAATTTTGCTAGACGATGCTATCTTGGCAATCACTCCAAAAGCAGCAAGCGCATTATTATCGTTACTAATAAAAATAGCCTCCACTTTTCCAATTAATTTATTAGTCGCTGCAGCAATTTCTGTTGTTTTTCCAGCAACCGAAGTGATAACTTCTATATCATATTTATTTGCTGTTTCTTTTAGAACCTGTAAGATTGTTACAGAATTCGCTTCTCCAGGATTGTAGATAAAACCAAGCCTTTTAAGATCTGGCAAAATTTGTTTAAATAACATTAATTGCTCGTCAAGCCTAATAAAATTTGAGACCCCTGTGACATTAGCATTTGGCATGGATAAATCTCTAACTAATCCAGCCCCCAAAGGATCAGTAACTGAACTAAAAACTACAGGTATATTGGTATTGCGACTAACGCTAACAATGCTTTGGGCAGCCGGAGTTGGAATAGCCACAATAACATCTGGCCTTTCTGAAACAAATTTCTTAGCTATTTGATTACTTAACGCAGCATCGCCCTGAGCATTAGCAAATTTAACCTGCGTATTTTCTCCAATAACAAACCCTTCTAAAGCCAATTGATCAATAATGCCCTTATAGGCGCTATCTAACGCAGGATGAGCAATGGTTTGAATAACGTCTATGCGTGTATTTTTGGCCTTACTATAAGCAGGCAAGCTTAGCAAAAAAGATCCTACCAATAACATTATAATTCTTTTCATGACTTTCTACCTAATATTAATTTATATCCCTGATAGGATTCCTGGGTTAAAAATCTTGCCACTCTAGTTATAGTCGCTAAACTTGTTTTAGTTTTAGTTTGTATTTCTCTATAAGAAAAATTTCCTTGCAACAATAAATTCGCCACCATCAAGCGGTCTTTCATATCTTTTATTTCTTTTGGAGTACAAAGATCTTTAAAAAAAGCCCTACATTCATCTATGTTCTTAAGCCTTAAAATCACTTGATAAAGCTGAATTTCACTATCTTCCATAATAACCTTTTTGTTCTATCATGGCAGAACAGTAGCACAAAAGAACGCGATTGACAAGAAGCTATTTTATTACTAGTAACGTTTAAATTGTTTTTTAAGCCAAATTAGATACAATAGCTTAATATCATTACTAAAGGCGGCAACCCATGCATTTTAAACTAATTTCTATTTTGTTGCTTATTTCTGCAGCAATTTCTACCTATATATTTACAAATGATAAATCAGCAGAAGTTACGGAGACTTTAATTCCCCGTAAGGTGCTATTTGGCAATCCTGATAAAATGTCTGTTATGCTCAGTCCGGATGGAAAATATATAAGTTATATAGCGCCATATAATGGGGTATTAAATATTTGGATAGCCCTCAAAGATGATATAGCTTCCGCCAGAGTGATTACTAATGATGACACACGGGGCATTAGAAACTACACATGGGCATATGACAATAAAAATATCCTTTATTTATTAGATAATAAGGGCGATGAAAATTATCGTGTTTATTCACAAAACATTCATAATCATGAAAAAAAATTACTCACTCCTGAAAATGGCGTTAGAGCATCTATCGCTTACACTAGCTATAAATTTCCAAATCTAATAATGATTAGTACTAATGAAAGAAATAAAGAATATTTTGACATCTATAAATATGATCTGTTAACCGGCTCAAAGGAATTATTTTTTGAAAACAACTCTTATGACAACGTTATTTTGGATGAAGACCTACAAATACGCTTTGCAAGTCTAATAAATAAAAATGGTGACACCGAATATTTTAAATTTGAAAATGGACAATGGCTTCCATTTATAGAAGTTTCTTTAGAAGATTCTGACAATACAGGAATCTATGGTTTTGATAAAACCGGTAACATCCTTTATTTATCAGATAGTCGTAACCGTAATACCGCCGCACTTAAAGCTGTAAACTTAATAACAGGCGAAAGCACTATAATAGCCGAAGATGATAGATCTGATGTAAGCATCTTCACCGCCCATCCAACTGAAAATACTATACAAGCAACAGCAACCACATACGAAAAAACAAAATACAAAATTTTAGATAATTCTATCAAAGCTGATATAGCTTATTTAGAAACTCTAGGAGATGGAGAGTTAATCATTAATAATCGTAGCCTGGATGATCAACATTGGGTAGTTGCCATAAGAGCTGACGATGTTCCTGTTAAATATTATCTATACGATCGATTAAAAAAAACAGCCAAGTTTTTATTTAGTAATCAAGCTGAATTGGAAAGATATAAATTAGCAAAAATGTATCCTCTTATTATTAAATCCAGAGATGGATTGGATCTAGTGAGCTATATCACTTATCCATATGGCACCATACTAAATGATAAAATGCAACCAAAACAACCTCTTCCATTAGTTTTGCTTGTCCATGGCGGGCCTTGGGTACGAGATTATTGGGGACTTGATTCCAAAGCTCAGTGGTTATCTAACAGAGGCTATGCCGTTTTAAGTGTAAATTATCGAGGGTCGACAGGATTTGGCAAAAATTTTACCAACGCAGGAAATCTGCAATGGGGCAAAAAAATGCATGATGACCTGATAGACGCAGTAAATTGGGCCATAGCCAATAAAATAGCTCCCTCTGATAAGATAGCTATCATGGGCGGAAGTTATGGTGGGTATACTACGCTCGCGGGACTTACTCTCACGCCTGATGTTTTTGCTTGTGGCGTGGATATAGTTGGACCTTCAAATTTAGTTACTTTATTGCAGAATTTTCCAGCGTATTGGGCTCCTGCAATGAACGTGATAAAAAGAAGAGTAGGCTCTTACGATACTGATGAAGAAAAACAAGCATTACTTGAGGTATCTCCTTTAACTTTTGCCGACAAAATTAAAAAACCTCTTTTAATTGGCCAAGGCGCTTATGACCCTAGAGTTACTCAATTAGAATCCGATCAAATCGTTGCAGCCATGAAAAGTAAGAATATCCCCGTAATTTATGCTTTATATAAAGATGAAGGCCATGGCTTTGCAAGACCAGAAAATAGGATTTCATTCTACGCCTTAACTGAACTGTTTTTAGCAAAAATTCTTGGCGGCAAATCTGAAAATATAGGAGAAGATTTAAAAGGCGCTAATCTTGTGCTTAATGGCCAAGAACCTAAAGATAGCATTGATGCAGAACAATCTATTGATAAAGCGATTGGAAAATGATTTTAAAAAGCATCGGCTTAATGAGTGGAACCTCTATGGACGGCATTGATGCCGCACTTATGGAAACTGATGGACAAAAAATTATTCGCCAAAAAACAACCACTTCCATATCTTATAAGCCAGAATTTCAATTACAGCTTAGACAAGCGGAATTCATGGCGCGAAATGCCAAACGCGATATAACACCTTTAGAGATAATAAAAAAATCTACTGAGCTTCATGCCCAAGTAGTAAAAAATTTACTCAAAGAAGCAAATTTATCTCCTAAAGAAATTGATGTGATTGGTTATCATGGCCAAGCTTTATACCATAATCCAACCGAAGGAATAACCATCCAAATGGGTGACGGTCAATTATTGGCTAATTTAACAGGTATTGCTGTTATAAATAACTTTCGTCAAGGTGACATTAAAAATGGTGGACAAGGGGCCCCCCTAGCTCCGCTTTATCATCAAGCTTTAGCTATTAGAGATTCTTATTTTCCTGTAGCTGTTGTCAATTGTGGAGGAATTGCTAATATCAGCGTTATCAATGGAGAAAAAGAGAGCCAAGTTTTTGGCTTTGACACTGGCCCCGGCAATGTTCTAATTGATCGTTATATTCGTAATAAAACTAATAACAAAGAATTCATGGATTTTGATGGTAAATACGGTTTAAAGGGTATGGTGAATCAAGATATCTTGGCAAAAATGATAGAATTACTAAAGCCCTATTTAGAAAAAAAATCTGCAAAATCTTTAGATCCAAGCAATTTTTGTTTAATTAAAGAATTTGATGATTTAAGTATTTACGACGCCTGCGCGACCTTGGGAGCTCTAACGACCAAATGTATCGTTGATAGTTTGGAAGATTTTCCTTCAAAATGGATTTTAGCTGGCGGAGGTTGGAATAACCCTGTAATTCTTAAATATTTAAGGCAATATTTGACTGAAAAAGCACCTTCTGTTGATATTAGATTAGCAAGCGAAATTGGCTGGAATAATATTTACATGGAAGCTGAGATTTTTGCTTATCTAGCCGTGCGCAATCTATATGGATTACCTATCAGTATACCTAACGTTACTGGAGCTAAAATAGCTAACCGCAATGCTATGAAATATTTTCCTATTTAACCCCAGACTATTTAATAAACGTTAATCTTTTTCTTTTGCGTTTTATTCTAATTTAGTTTATCCTACAAAAAATCTAATATTATTTGAGATCTTAAAATGATGAAAAAAATAGAACTTGATTCAACTTCACCAACCAGCTGGGCACCTTATGCAAGCGTTGCGGTAAGCACTATGGGTGGACTTGTAATCGATGGGGTCCCAGGCGCAGCCGTAGGGTTTATGGCAGGCCTTGCAGATGAATATTTTATTTCAACCGGAGATTTATTAAATCATGATCTAAGCCGTACTGCATTTCATTATTGCATGACTTTTCAACCATGGATGAATACCCTAGCTCAAAGATTCCCTGAATATACATTACTAATTCACTCGCTATCTTTAGCTTTTTCTGGAACCTTTGCTTATTTTTCTAGTGATTTTCTAGATTTTAATAATAAAATCGATATGCCCGTAGATTCATTTTTAACTATCAATAGAATTTTTGATGAAAAAGAAATTTTATCTCACAAAGAAGCTGCTAGACTTTATAACAAGTTCCTTGAAAACCCTTTAGGCGGCCTAATCGCTCTCAAAGAAGATGCTGTAGTAATCTATAACAATCCGTTTTTATTCAATTTCTTAGCAAACACCGCCCTTGGCCTAACCCAAATTGGGATCAACACTCTTTATCTGAAATCTATGGGTCCTTACGCTGGAAGCCTATTTGTTACTTCTTTACTCTCCTCTCATAATGTTGATCAATTCCTAAAGGAAGAATTTATAATTGCTGCCTCAAAAATAATAGCAATATCTAGCATAAAGCTGGGAGCTGATGTATACAGCCAAATTTGGCAGAATAGCTTATCCAGCGAGCAGAATAAGATGATTGTAGAGGCAACTGCAAATCTTTTGCTTGACAATGGAAATAACAGAAAAATTTTAGGAATAAATAAAGAAGAAGGGCGAGTAATTATTAATCAACTGATGAATGATTTATTTATTTTATTAGAAGGATCAAATAAATTAAACAAAGTTATAACAGAAACCTCTCAAGCACTTGCTTCTCTAAGCCACTTAAAAAATTATGTACCTGATATGATACTTCCTTATGCTATAGTTAGTATGATACCTAAACAGTATTTTTTAAGTCATTTACTACCCCAATCTCAGGAAATAGCTAAAAATAAAGCTGATTCTACCATGAAAACTAATAATATTATTATAGATATAATAGAAAATTCTGAATCACTTAGCCTACGAGATGGTGAAGAGTTTATGAAATACAAATTCAATACTCAATGGAGCAAACTAAAAGAGCTTAACTTAAATGCTACAACCATTGATAAAGCAAAAAGTTATATGTATAGCATTATAACTATTCACAACATGTTTATAGATCCATTGTATTTTGGCTTTAAATGGTCTACAAAACAGTTAGATATAGCTGATATACCACTCATTTACTCCTCATCTTCTGCTTATGTTTTTTATTTCCTATCAAGCAACCTCGATAGTCAAGCTAACAACATTGATATAGCTTTTTCCAAAAGCAGAGTTGATACATTATTTAAGCTTATTCATAGCCCCAACTATCATGCCGAACGAATTAATAATGAAGCTGGCAATGTTATATTCAAAAACTATTCGTTGTTTTTAGGCGAACAAAAACTTGTTCAAATTGATAACTTAATATTTGAAAAAGGTAAACATTATGCTATTACTGGCGCATCAGGCTGCGGCAAATCTAGCACCTTAAACGATTTAAAAGATGGAGTAGTTGGAATATTAAGTAGCACTGGAGAGATTCATCTTCCTTCTAATGCTAAAATTATGCATCTTGATCAACAGCTCTACATCCCTAAAGAATCAACATTATTAGAAACTATATATTTTCCTGGCATTTTAGAGCAACTTCCAGCAGAGAAAATCTCTAATTTAAAAAACTTTGTTATATTTTTATTCAGAGAGTTAGAAATTGATAATTTTGTAAATGATCCAACATTAAGCGAAGGATTAATAGCCAATCTTGATACACAAAAATTTAAGCTTAGTGGCGGACAAATGCAAAAGATTAGCATTATCCAGGCAATCTTGAATAACCCAGATATTATAATTATGGATGAAAATTTTGCTCGCCTAGACAATCGCTCTGTAGAATTAATTCAGAAAGCGATTAGAAAATATCTAGAAAAACCTACTTTCTTAATAGTTGATCATAAAGCTCATGGACATAATTATAATAGCTTTTATGATACTGAAGTACATTTTGAAAATTCTACTATTGAAATTAAGCAAATAGCTGTTACTCCTTCTGCAATAGGTACAGAAAACAATAATAACATTAAGCGAATAATAGATTTTCTGAGTAATGCATTTACGGAAGAGCATATTAACCCATCTATGTTGCAGCAAGCACAACAAGAATTGTCTAGTATAATTTCTGAAATAAATAACAATGATTTTATAGGAAATGTCCATACGGACCCTTCTGAAGCATAGAGAAGTTCATTAGCTCTGCTTTAATAAAAAATTTGTTAACCTTTTGATAACACCTTGCTGTTATAGTTACAAGCTGTAAACTATAATCAGAGGCAGAATGCTATCAAAAACTTTGAAATCAACTCTCCATAATGCGTTAACCACAGCCAAAGAATATAAGCATGAATATACTACATTAGAGCATTTGCTATTAGCCTTAATGGAAGATAATGATGCACGCGCGGCTCTAACTTCATGCGAAATAAACTTAGATTTACTCAATAAAAAACTCGATAATTTTCTAAGCAATGATTTGCAAGGAATGATTCTAAAAGCTGTCAAAGAAAGTCAGCCCACCGCTGGATTCCAAAGAGTTATCCATAGAGCTACTATGCATCTTAACAAAACCAATAAAAGCGAAATAACAGGAGCAGATATATTAGCTGAAGTTTTTTCAGAACAAGATTCATATGCTGTATTATTTCTTACAGAACAAAAATTAACTCGTCAAAAAGTTGAGAATTATCTTAAGCATCCTATGCTTAATACGCCTAATAAATCTGATTTCCTTGAGTTTAGACATTTTGACTCTGATCAGAAAAATTTTGAAACGCCTAAGAAAGAGGAGGACACCTCACCTGATTGTCTAAGCAAATATTGTATTAATTTAAATGAAATGGCCTTAGCAAAAAAAATTGACACTTTAATAGGACGTGAAGTTGAAATAGAGCGAGTTATTGAGATTTTATGTAGACGAAATAAAAACAATCCCCTAATAGTTGGCGAACCAGGCGTAGGAAAAACCGCTATAGTTGAAGGATTATCTTCTCTCATTGCCACAGCAAACATTACAAAAACCTTAAAAGAAACCGTTATCTATTCTTTAGACATGGGAGCTTTAGTTGCCGGAACAAAATATAGAGGAGATTTTGAAGAAAGATTAAAGCAAGTTATCAATAATATTCAAAAACTTCCCTCGGCTATTTTATTTATCGATGAAATTCATACTATTATCGGTGCTGGATCCAATAATGGTGGATCTTTAGATGCAAGCAATCTATTAAAGCCCATGTTGGCAAGAGGAACCTTACGATGCATTGGCTCCACAACTTTCAAAGAATACCAAAATTACTTTGAAAAAGATGCGGCTTTGGCCAGAAGATTTCAAAAAATTGTCATTGATGAACCATCTCTTGAGCTGGCTATTCAAATGCTAAAAGGATTAAAATCATTTTATGAGATTCACCACAATGTAGTATACGAAGATAAAGCCCTTGAAGCAGCTGTAATACTATCAGACCGGTATATTAATGACCGACGATTACCAGATAAAGCCATTGATGTGATGGACGAGGCAGGGGCGCATATTAAGCTAAATAAGAAAGCTCCACAAGATAAAATTACTATTACAGAAAGTGATATAGAAAATATTATTGCAAAAATTGCTCATATCCCTTCAAAAACAATTTCCCAAGATGAATTAGAAAAAATCTTACGTCTTGAAGAAGAGTTGAAAGCTCATATTTTTGGACAAGATCTTGCCATTGAAGAGCTTGTTAACGCTATAAAACTTTCAAAAGCAGGCCTGCGCGATCATGATAAACCTATAGGTTGTTACCTTTTTTCTGGCCCTACTGGGGTGGGAAAAACTAAACTTGCAAAAACGCTAGCTAAAGCCCTTAGCATGGAGTTGCATCGTTTTGATATGTCAGAATATATGGAAAAACATTCTATCTCTCGCTTAATTGGTTCCCCTCCTGGATATGTTGGCTTTGATCAGGGAGGATTGCTTACGGATGAGGTAAGAAACTCTCCACATTCTATCGTTTTACTTGATGAAATTGAAAAAGCTCACCCAGATATTCATAACATTCTGTTGCAATTGATGGATTATGGGAAAGTTACTGATAATAACGGTATTTCTGTGAACTTCTGTAATACTATAGTAATACTAACTACTAATGCTGGCGCCGCGTCAGTAAATAAAAATAACATGGGCTTCAATGAGCTAAAGCAAATCGTCAGCAATAGCAAGGAAAGCAATGAGCATATAAATCATACATTCTCTCCAGAGTTTCGTAATCGATTAGATGCAATAATTGAATTTAACCCGCTTTCTGAAGAAGCTATTATTAAAATAGTAAACCAATATTTTGAGAAATTAGAAAACCAATTATCTGACAAAAATATTTCTATCACTGTGGATAATAAGGCAAAAGAATACTTATCTGATATAGGATTTGATACTTATCGAGGCGCTAGGGAATTAGAAAGAATTATCGATAAAAAAATTAAACAGCCTCTAGCTGAAGAAATTATAGCTGGCACTCTAACTAAAGGTGATACTATTCATATAGAATTTGATGGGAAGACCAATGAGCTGAAGTTTAATTATCCTGAAATGGCCGTGTAATAAAATTATACTAGATTAATCATTAAATACTTGAATAAGCCCCTACAAATGTTAATATACATACTATATTAACTTCTAATTTAAGGAAATTACACAATGGAAACTAACGACCTCGATCCAAATCCAAATAATGAAATAACAACCTGTGCTCTTAGTGCAAGCAGCGTGACAAGCGGAGGAGATTCAGCAACAGAAGCTGAAAACGCCGAAAAAGATGAGAAAGCATCCTCTGCCAGCGATGCAGCGCCTGCTGTTGCCACAAGCGCAAGAGCTGGAGGAAGTGTTTCTGCAGCTATCGGAAGATTTTTGAGCTCTTTTTCATGCACAAGCGCTAGATCAGCAGAAGATGCTATAGATCAAAAAAATCAACCAACTGAGCTTCCTTTAGCAAAAGAAGAAGATGTCGAAAATGATAGAAAGCTAACTGCCGAAGAAGCTGACGCAGAAATAGCTAACGACAATGCCGCCAGCAAAGCCGGAAGTGGAGGATCTTCTATTACAGGAAGAATTTTATCTTTCTTGCATATAGGCAAAAGCTCAACAGACTCGGTTGCTGTAGGAGCTCCTCCCATCGTAAGTGATGACATAGACCTGTATATACGTCGAGAGGATCCAAACCCTCGGCATACTGTCATTCCTTCAAACTCAACTGACACAGTATCTAGTGAGTTCGTTGGAAAGGACTCTAATCTAAATGGAGGAGATGGGGATCATTCTATGTAGCCTATATAAAGTGTACGCCTCTATTTAAGATAAAAAATATCTATGGCAGCAATTTATCTTTATAGAGGCTTCTCTCTATACAAATATCTCATCTAACCATTATCGCTGGTAACATCACATTTACCACTGAAATCTACAATTGATTCTCTATTTAACTCAACAAAGGCTCCATTTGGAACATATTCATCCCTACCTAAAAAATATTTTACTGCTTCTCTTATCACATGACCATGGGTTACAATCAAACCTAGGGCTTTTTCTCCTTTCAAGTAAGCGCACAAAGCTTCAGTAGTTCTCTCAAGAAACATATCCTTGCTTTCTCCGGCTGTAATTAATTCATTATCAGGTAGAACACTTATAATCGGCCAACATTCTTCAAAATTTTGGCCTTCATATATTCTATAATTTCTCTCTTGTAACTTCTCATTATTAGAAATGTTTCTTATGTTCAAGAACAAGTTTATAATAGTCGCCGTTTGATGAGTGCGGACCAACCCGCTAGTAACCATAAAATCAAATTCAGCGTTATATTTAGAATATAAATCCTTCCCTGCTAGAGCGGCTTGATTAAAACCTTTCTTTGTTAATTCAGGATTTGATCCACTTCCAGTTAGTTTATTCTCTACATTATATTTACTCTGAGCATGTCTTATCAAAACTAATTTTGTCATAAATCATTTCTTAAATTATCAACTCTAATTAACCATATTCTATTGATTAGCGAAAAACTATCAAGCCTTTTGCCGCCACACAAGTTAATCTTGACATTTTCTCTAATATCTTTATGGTGTTATCTATCAATATAATCTCTAATAACTTTAATCTATCTTGAGGAATTTTATGTCTAGAACATTCTCTATTATTAAACCTGACGCCACTGAGCGTAATATTACCGGCAAAGTAAATACCATTATCGAAGCCGCTGGCTTGCGAATTATTGCTCAAAAAAGAGTTTTATTAACTAAAGCTCAAGCTGAAGAATTTTATGGGATTCATAAAGAACGTGCTTTCTTCAATGATCTAGTAAGCTTTATGACCTCTGGACCAGTAGTGCTACAAGTATTGGAAGCAGAAGATGCAGTAGCTTTATACCGTAATATAATGGGAGCAACTAATCCTGCTAATGCTGATGTTGGAACAATTCGTAAAGAATTAGCTTTAGACATCGAAAGAAATACTGTTCATGGCTCAGATAGCGATGAAAATGCTGTTATTGAAATCAATTTCTTCTTCACCCCAGAAGAAATCGTAGGCTAAATTATAAATGCTCTGGTAAAAAAATTATCAGAGCATCTTGTTTTAGAAATCCATTTATTCTTCTTTCATTAAGCTCAAAGCCGCCTGCACCGCTGATTCTGTGATATTTATACCAGCCAGCATGCGGGCAATTTCTTGGGTTTTTTCTTCAAAATTTAAATCATTGATTTTGGTTTGAGCAATTTTATCCATAGATTTCTCTACCAGTAAATGTTGACTAGCCTTAGAAGCCACTTGTGGCTGATGGGAAATAGCTATAATTTGATTGCTTTCTGATAATTTTTTCATTCGATTGCCAATAGTTTGGGCAACAGCGCCACCAGTTCCTGCATCAATTTCGTCAAATATTATAGTAGTTTTTTGATTGATTTCAGCCAAAGCCACTTTAAAAGCCAACATTATTCTTGATAATTCCCCACCTGAAGCAATTTCATTAATTTGGGCAAAAGAAAAGCCTTTATTAGTTTTAATTAAAAATCTTATCTGATCTATTCCTTTAGCATGAATAGGCCTTAAAACATTAGAAAGCACTTCTATATTAAACTCAACTTGCTCTAATTTTAGCTGCTGTAATTCTTGTAATATTCTTGCTTCTAATTTTTTAGCTGCCGCTTTTCTTTTTAAAGATAAGACTTCAGCCTGAACAAAATATTCCTTCAGCAACGTATCTTTCTCTTCGGTTTTCTTTTTTATTTCTTGATTAATATTGGCCAGAGTATCTAATTTTGTTTTTTCTTCTTTGGCTATAATCAATAACTGATCAGAGGTGCAGCGATATTTCCTCGATAATTCTTTTATCTTAGATAGTCTCGTCTCTATGCTTTCCATATCATCTTCAGAATCAAAATCTCTTATCTTATTTTCTGCTGAAGCTTGTAATTCATTTAAGTGAAATATTGCACTTTCTATTTTGTCATCAAGATCGGTATTATACTCTAACCTGCTCAAATCTCTTTGCGCCCTAATTAATTTTTGAATAATGCCATCATCTCTACCAAAAATACTAACCAAATATTCTACAGCGGATATTATTTTTAAACGATCATTAAATAATTTTTTTCTCTCAATTAACTCTAGTTCTTCACCTTCTTGCAGCTTAAGAGCCTCTATTTCTTTAAGGCTATGTTCAATAAACTCTCTATTTGCTTCTAGTTCTTGTTTCTCTTTATGTTTATCTGCAATTTCATCACTAAGTTTTGTAATTTGTTGATAAAGAGCTGCCACTTTTTCAAGCAAAACATTCTCATTTGAAAATAGATCTATTATATTTAGGCAGTTGCCTTGGCTGAAAGCTTCCAATTGCTTATGCTGTGAGTGAAATTCTACTAACTCATCACTAATTTTCTTCAGGTATTTTAAAGTTACTGGAACATCATTAACAAAGATCTTTCCCTTATTAGTAGAATTTAAAGTGCGCCTTAAAATAACACTGCCATCTTCTAGATCTATATCATTTTCGCTTAATATTTGCCTTAAATTCTGATTATTTTGATTTGACTTAAACTGAGCAATTACTGAAACTTCGGCGGAATCTACTATATCTAAATTATCGAGCTTCTCCCCCAAAACAAAGCGCAAAGCCTTAATAAACATAGATTTACCAGAACCAGTTTCTCCAGTAATAACTGTAAAATTACCATTAAGAGAAATTTCTTGTCTTTTAAAAAGAAGAAAGTTATTTATTTTAAGGAACTGAAGCATTTTTTCCCGTTAAAAACTCATAAGAATATTTATACCATTTACTTTCAGGATAATTTTCTCCTAAAACCGCTGCGTATCTTTTTGCCTCCTCTAGAACTCCTAAGCTATAATAACAAGCAGATAATCTATATAAGGCTTCTTCAATATGGGTAGTGGTTTGATAATCATCAACAACTATTTTAAATCGATTAATCGCTGATATAACATCCCCTCTTTTTAGATAAAATCTGCCCACTTCCATTTCTTTACCGGCCAAATGATCTAGAACCAAATTAAGCTTAAACCTTGCGTCTCTTGAATATTCACTATCTGGAAATCTATTTATAAGCTCAGTTAGCGCCTCTTTTGCTTTTTCTGTTACTTGTTGATCTAACTTAATACTCACTATCTGATCATAATAACATATAGCCTTTAGATAATATGCATATTCTACGCTTTTTTCTCCAGGATATAAGCTTATATAATCATCCAATCCGGCCGTTGCATATTCAAATTTTCCTGTTTTATAATAAGCATAACTCTCCATCAATTGAGCGTTGCTTGCTAATGGAGAATATGGATATTCTTGACCTATTCTTTCAAAATACTTGATAGCTTCTCCATATGATTCTTTTTTCATATTAACCATTCCATCACTATATAATTGTTCAGGTGTCAAATTGGCTAATTTATCTTCTTTTTTTGCACAAGCTACAGCTAAACAACATAATAATATAGCTATAATTTTCTTAAAATTTTTCATATAAAATCTCTTTTAATTGTTCCAAATAGGATCTTTTATAGTTTTGATAAACTCTGCATGAGCTTCTAACTCTTCTATTGAAGCGGTATAATTACGAGCTTCTCTAAAAATTTTATTTGTATTGCCTTCCATTGAGACATTTTCCACTGCGTTATTAGTTTTTATTAGCAAATGTTTTTCTAATAAATGAAGATATACTTCATAAAGAAGCTCCACATCAACTACAGCTCCGTGCTTATCTCTTTTTGCCAAGTTTATTTTAAATCTCTTACATAAAGCATCTAAATTTGCTGGAGATCCTGGATATTTTTTTCTAGCCAAACTTAAAGTATCAACCACTTCACTTAAATTGATTAAAGGATGACCTAAAGCTTTTAGTTCGTAGTTAAGAAACCCAACGTCAAATTTAGCATTATGAATTACCAAAGTAGCATCTTTGATAAAATCAACAAACCCATGCGCCACTTCAGCAAATGTTTTTTTATCTAATAAAAACTCTGTAGCGATTCCATGAATTCTAAAAGCTTCATGGGGAACTTCTCTTTGAGGATTTATATATGTATGAAATATTTCACCTGTTTTTATACCGTCAATAACTTCCATTGCACAAATTTCTATTAATTTATGCCCCTCTTCTGGCCTTAAACCTGTTGTTTCTGTATCAAGAATTATTTCTCTTTTTTTCATCGCAAAATCTCTTCTACTTGCTTTTTGGTATATTCATCTGATACACCAGTATAAACAATATAATCTGTTAATAAAGCTTTAAGATGAATTGGCATCTGTTGTTTTATTATAAAATTAAAGCGATCATTATCTATATTTTTTCTAGCTAAAGCTCTTTCTTTTTGAAGATTTTCACTACAATGAGTTGTTATAACCTTATTACAATATTTTTGATAGTTTTTTTCAAAAAGAAGCGGAACTTCTAAAGCCATTATTTTTTCTGATTTGTGCTGATCTATAAATTCTTTTGCTTTTTTTTCAACTAGAGGATGTAAAGTGTTTTCTAAAATTGTTAAAGCATCTTGATTACTAAATACTATATTTGAAAGTAATTTCTTATCAAGAACACCATCTTTTACTGCTTCAGATAATTCTATTGTGTTTTTTATTGTAGTAATAACTACTGGGGTTTGTAGTAATTTAGCAATCTCAAAATCAGCACAAAACACTTTGATATTCTTTTTCTGAAAATAAGCTGCTACAAAACTTTTTCCTGTTGCTATTGAACCTGTAAGTCCTATTATTTTCATCGTTAGATGCTATTCCTTTGATTATATATAGATATGATATTAGCGGCAACTTCTTCCACTGACTTCCTAGTTACATCAATAATCGGCCAATTATGTTGTTTATATATTTTTTTTGCTTCAGCTAATTCTTGATGAACCAAATCATGATCTACATAATTATAATTAGTAACTTCATTTAAGTTAACAAGTCTATTTTTTCTAATATCAACTAATCTTTCTGGGTTGATTAATAATCCAACCACTAAAGGACTCTCTACTTTATCTAAAGATTCTGGAAGTTTCTGACCAAATACATATGGTATATTGGCTGTTTTATAACCTCGATATGCTAAATAAATGGAAGTAGGAGATTTTGAAGTTCTTGACGGTCCGACCAAAATAATATCAGCAGAATTAAGATCAAAATAAGCCTGACCATCATCATGAGTTAAAGCAAAATTAATGGCATTCATTCGCTTAAAATATTCTTCATCCATAGTATGTTGTCTGCCAGGTTGATTAGTAATTTTAACCTCTAAATAATGAGAGAGAGATTTCACCACTTCGGCTAAAACCGGGATAGCTAACACATGTAATTTAGCACAAACTTCACTTAAATATTCTTTTATTTCTTCATTTACCATAGTAAACATAACAATACCATGTTCTTTTGCTAAATCTTTTGCAAGTCTGTCTATCTGTCCTTTTGTTCTAACTAAAGGCCATAGATGTTCCTCTACAACCACACCATCAAAATGAGCAAGAGCAGATCTAGCTATACTTAAAACAGTTTCTCCTGTAGAGTCTGAAACTAGATAGATATGAATGTTTTTTTTCATTATTTATTCTCTTGTGAATAATTCACTGTATAAGTTTTGTAAAACAACTAGGATAATTATGTTATCCAGTTATAAACATTTTTCACTACATGGTACTACAAACAATCCACACATGTTAATAACTTATTTTAAGCTTATGTTGATATTGTGGATATTTTTATCAGTTTACCATCTAAAGCATTTAAATATATTATATAAGGAACATAAAATTTAATACAATATCGGTGCATAACTATGTTGATTTATTCTTATCCACATTATACAGTAGCCTATTAATAACTACTATCTTTAAATATAAAGTATATATATATTATGTCTAAATCCATATTAGAAATATTTAAAAAAGATTCTTCAAATATCCCAATTTGGTTAATGAGACAAGCTGGGAGATATTTACCTGAATATAGAAAAGTTAGACAAGAAACTAAGCATTTCTTAGATTTATGTTACAATTCAGATTTAGCTTGTGAGGTAACTCTCCAACCAATTAGAAGATTTAATCTTGATGCTGCAATAATATTTTCAGATATTTTAGTTATTCCAGATGCAATGGGAATAAAAGTAAGATTCAAAGAAAATCAAGGTCCTGTGTTAGAAGAAATTCAAACCAAAGAAGCTCTTAACACCGCATTAAGCAGAAAAAATAAAGAAAAATTACTTCCTATTTATGAAGCTATTAGAAAAACAAAAGCTCAATTACCTAAAGATGTGGCTTTGATAGGATTTTCAGGAGGAGCTTGGACTTTGGCTTCCTATGTAGTGGAAGGAAAATTATCCAGAGATTTATCGATAGTAAAACCAGTTTATTATAATAGCCATAATTTTTTTGATAAGTTAATAGAGCATTTAATAGAAAATATAGCTGAGCATTTAATTAATCAAATAAAAGCTGGAGCTGAAATTATTCAAATTTTTGATAGTTGGGCAGGAATGCTTGCCGGTGAAGATTATGAAAATTTAGTTATAAGGCCAACTCAAGAAATTATCAAAAAAGTTAAAGCAATATATCCAAATATTCCAATCATTTGTTTTCCAAGAATGAGCGGCCTGCAATATAAAAAATTCTGCCAAGAGGTTGATTGTCAAGCAATTGGAATTGATCAATATATGTCATTAGATTGGATAAAAAATCATAATAATGGCAAAATTATTCAAGGAAATTTAGATCCATTGGTCTTATTGAGCAATTCTAAAGATTTTATAAAACGAAAAGCAGATTTGATTTTAGAGGTTATGAAAGGGGAGAGGTTTATTTTTAACCTAGGACATGGAGTTATTCCAAACATCCCACCAGAGAACGTAGAATTCTTGGTAAATTATGTTAAAGGTAGTAAATAAAGTTTCTGTTGAGCAAGATTATTAACTTCTTTCGAATAGCTTCTCAATCGCTTTAAGATTTAATTTTATATAAGTCGGACGACCATGGTTGCATTGTCCTGTATGATCGCATTGTTCCATCTGGCGAAGCAGAGCGTTCATCTCCTTAATACTAAGATTTCTTCCAGCTCTAATGCTATGATGGCAAGCGAAAGTTGCTAAGAAATGTTGGATTTTTTTATCTAAGCTAACTTGTTGGCTATATTCACTTAAATCATCAACAATGTCTAAAATTAATTTTCTAACATCTATGCATTTCAGCAAAGCAGGTAATTCAGTAACTGAAATTGCTTTACTACCGAATGCTTCAAAATAAAGTCCAAGATTTAAAAATTCTTCTTTTTGGTTAAGTAATTGCTCTATCACATGTTCAGGTAATTCAACAATTTCAGGAATTAAAAGTCGCTGAGTTTTTATCTGTTTTGTTAAAATTTCTTGCTTTAGATTTTCATAAAAAATTCGTTCATGTGCCGCGTGCTGATCAATTAAAATCATACCATCTTCTGTCTGAGAAATGATATAAGTGTCGTGAATTTGTCCACAAGCGGCTCCTAAGGGAAAATGGAACTGTTCTTGCTCAGATTCTATTGATTCCGCTTTTACCATTGGAGATATGGGAGCAAAAATAGCTTTGGTTGTTTGCTGATCTGGAATAAAAGGTCTTATAAAATTCGGCCTTAAGGCTTGTGAATATTGAGTTCTTGGAGTTTCTTGCATAATTGAAGAATTCTCAGGAATAAAAGAGCTTATAGCCACGTCAGTTAAATGATCTGAAGCCTGGTTGCCAATATTACGAATCCCCTGCTTTATTGCCGAAATTACTACATTACGGAGAAGGGTGCTATCTTTAAAACGAACTTCTGCCTTAGCTGGATGAACGTTCACATCAACAAAGCCAGGATCTATATTAAGGAATAAATATACCAAAGGATGACGTCCATGTGGAATAAAATCTTGATAAGCAATTTTTACTGCCATTGATAAAAGCTTATCACGAATAGGACGTTTATTAATAAAGAAATATTGCTCATTGCTGGTACCAACATTATAGGTTGGAGTGCTTATGTAGCCCATCAAAGAGCATTCTGGATCATCTAATTGAATATAGGTGAAATTTTCCTTAAATCCTTTGCCAAATAAATCGTTAAGACGATTATATAAAGCCTCTTCACCTTCTTGCTTCTTATAATTAAATATTTCTTTCTCTTCGCTAGTTAGGCTAATAGCCACGCTTGGATTTGCCATAGCAATTTTATTCAAACAATCGCTTATATAATGAAGCTCCGTCTTTTCAGTTTTTAGAAATTTTAGCCTGGCAGGAGTTGCAAAAAATAAATCGCGTACTTCAATTTTTGTGCCCTTCGAAAGAGATGCCGGCTGTGGCTCTTGTTTTTCTCCGCCATGAATAGCAATGCTCCAAGCAAATTCTGAAAGTGAATTTTTAGAAATAGAAGTGATGGTCATTCTACTAACCGAAGCAATTGAAGGCAAGGCTTCCCCACGAAATCCAAAAAACTCTATATTATTGATATTTTCATCTGGTAATTTTGAAGTGGTATGACGCTCTACAGCCAGAGATAATTCTTCTTTTGTCATGCCGATGCCATCATCAATAATGGTAATTAGATTTCGCCCAGCATTTTCAATGATAACGTCAATTTTAGTAGCCTTGGCATCAATAGCGTTCTCCACTAGTTCTTTCACTGCGGAGGCTGGTCTCTCCACCACTTCTCCAGCGGCAATACGATTAATTATAGTATTTGAAAGAATTTTGATATTCATAGGAGATATTTTTCTATATATTTTTTGTAAAGTATAGATAGATGATCGAAGTAATTCAAGAACATAAGGCTAGATAGATGAAAATAGATTTAACTAAAATAACAGGTATTGCGGTAGATTCGCGTGAAGTGAAACCAGGGTTTATTTTTGTGGCAATAAAGGGCGCAGCGCAAGATGGGCATAATTATATTGCTCAAGCTATAGCTAATGGAGCTATAGTTATCGTTCACCAAGATAATGTGGAATACTCTTCAGAGATAACTTACATAAAAACTGATGATTCTAGGGGCGCTTTAGGTGAATTAGTAACCCAGTTTTATCCCAAGCAGCCTGACCATATTATGGGTGTCACTGGCACTAATGGCAAAAGCTCGGTTGTTCATTTTGTTAGAGAAATTCTAAAAGCTTTAGGTAAAAAATCTGTATCTATCGGTACATTGGGAGTGCTTGGAGATTTACAAATTTCTTCAAAGCTCACCACTCCTTCAGTAATAGAAATGCATAAAATTTTACAAGTAATTGCTGAAAATAATATTCAATACACTGCGCTTGAATGTTCTAGTCATGGAATAGACCAGCATAGGTTGGATCATGTAAAATTTCAAGCTTGTGCCTTTACTAATTTCACCCAGGATCATTTAGATTATCACCATACAATGGAGAGTTATTTTAAAGCCAAGAAGCATTTATTTGATTTAATGAAAAAAGGCTATGCTATCTTAAATACTGATATTCCAGAATATGATGAACTCCTTCATTATTGCTTAAAGCATAAACATAAAATCATTTGTTATGGCAAAACAGCTGACCAATCTGCCGCTCATAATGTCATAATTAATTCAATAGAAATGTTAGACGCTTCGCAGAAAGTTTCTTGGAGTATTGAGGGCCAGCTTTATAAAACTACGCTTAATCTAATAGGCGAGTTTCAAATATATAATGTAGCTTGTGCTATAGGGTTATTAATGGCTTGCGGAATAGATTTTGCTCAAATTATGCCAATTTTACCTGAGCTAAAAACAGTTACTGGCAGAATGGAATTAGTGGCAAACCATAATGGAGCTAATATTTTTGTTGATTACGCGCATACTCCAGACGCATTAGAGCATTCTTTGCAAACCTTATCTCTTGTAACAAAAAATAAGTTGTTGTTAGTATTTGGTTGTGGGGGGGATAGAGATTTTTCCAAGCGTCCAATTATGGGAGAAATTGCTAAAACTTATGCTGATACAATAATTGTCACTGATGATAATCCGCGCAGTGAAGACCCAGCCAAAATCCGTCAAGAAATAATGATTGCCTGTGAAACGGCTCAAGAAGTTACTGATCGTGAAGAAGCAATTGCCTTTGCTATATCTAAACTAGAGCCAGGAGATAATTTGCTAATAACTGGGAAAGGCCATGAGAATTATCAAATTATTGGCGATAAAACTTTGGAATTTAGTGATTCACAAAAAGTTTTATCATTGCTTAAATTAGCTTAACATCTCGCAAGCCTGCTTCATCCGTTTGCAGCTTTCTTCTAAATTAGCATCGCTAGTGGCGTAGGAAACTCTTAAATACCCTTCCATTCCAAATGGTGATCCATCAACTGTAGCCAGGTATACTTGCTCTAGAAAATAAATAGCCACGTCATTGCTGCTATTTAAAATAAAGCCAGTAGGAGTCCTTTTGCCCATTAACTCAGAACAATCAATAAACAGATAGAAAGCTCCTTCAGGCATAGCGCATTTTAAGCCCGTTATCTGATTAATCAAGTTATAAACCATATTACGGCGCTTAGCGAAAACATTGCGTACTTTTTCTACAAAATCTTGCGGTCCATTTAATGCCGCAACTCCTGCTTTTTGAGCTATTGAGCAAGGACTAGAAGTGCTTTGTGATTGAATAGTACACATAGCTCTGATTAATTCAGCAGGTCCCCCAGCATAGCCCAATCTCCAGCCAGTCATAGCATAAGTTTTTGAAACCCCATTCACTGTTAAGATGCGCTGTTTAAGTTTAGGTTCAACTTGAGCAAGAGTATAAAATTTTGTTTGATCGTAAACTAAATGCTCATAAATATCGTCGCTTAAGATATAAACATGCTCATGCTTTAGCAGCATATCGGCTAGGTCTCTTAATTGCTGGTAATTATAGACAGCGCCAGAGGGATTATTTGGCGAATTAATCATCAACCATTTTGTTTGTTGAGTAATGGCTTGCTCTATTTTTTGAACATCAAAATCTTTGTTTTTTAAAATAACAGGCGTTCCTCCAGCAATTTTTACTATTTCTGGATATGAAACCCAATATGGCGTGAGTATAATAACTTGATCGCTGGGATTTATGGTGGCCATAAAAGCGTTATAGATAACTTGCTTAGCGCCAGATCCAGCGCAAACTTCATTTAGGCTATATTCTAAATTATTTTCACGCTTAAATTTATTGATGATGGCTTCTTTAAGATCCTTAAACCCTCCTGAGGGAGTATATTTTGTGTATCCTTGATTAATAGCATCAATAGCTGCCAATTTTATATGCTCTGGAGTGTCAAAATCTGGTTCGCCAGCACATAAACTAATTACAGGATAACCTTGAGATTTAAGTTCGTTCGCCTTTGCTTCTGCCATTAAAGTTGGCGATGGCTTTATGTTGTTGGTAAGGTTGTCTGAAATTAAGCCCATGATTCTCCTAGAAGTTTGGTAATTAAAAGTAGCAATTTCTCTGTTGCCATAAGATATAATTTATGTGATGATCATAATATATAATATAAAAAAAGATAGACATAAATGAAAGCAAAAATACTAGAATTAGAGGGGCTAATAGTTAGCCTTCCTCAAAAAATCAAAACTTTTATTCTAGATTTAATACAGCAATTTTATATTGCCATTGATAAACTAAAAAATCTATCTGAAACTAATTACAATCTTGGTGTTTTTCATATAGGTAAAGGTAATATGCGTGATGCAAAAATGCGCTTTATCTTCACCATTAAGTTGAAACCTGATTTCGCTTTAGCGCATTATCACCTTGCTAGATGTTATTTGTTTGATTTAGCTTTCGATAAAGCTAAGCAAGAGTTAGAGACAGCTCTTTCTTTAGATTCTAATTTGTCCGCTGCTAAATACCGCTTAAGTATTATCAATAAATCTGTAGGGCTTCATCCTATACCTTTGCAGGTTATTGAGGAAGATTATGATAATTTATCATATCAATATGAAGACTATGTCGCTACTCAACTTAAATATGAAGCGCCAAGGCTTTTGGCTCAAAAAATAGCAGAATACTTTAAAAAGTCTGAAATTGATACTGAAGATTTATTAGCTTTGGACCTAGGTTGTGGTACAGGATTAGTAGGGGCTTATTTAAGACAGGTAGTGGCTATTAAATCACTTTCTGGAGTGGATATCTCAAGAAATATGCTAGATTTAGCTAAAGAATTAGAAATAAATAATGAAGTCGTCTACGATTACATTGAAGAGCGGGATTTTAACGCACTTAAAACAACGAAGAAAAAATATGATATTATTACGGCTAGTTTAAGCTTTATGTATAGCCATGATTTATCAATTATTTTTAACAAGCTAGATGGTCTAATAGATAAGGAAGCTGTCTTGGGGCTGGTATTTCTAACATCGGCTGATAAGGATGTAATTTTTGATTATGATAATGCTTGTTTTGCATTTAGTGTAGAATATTTATTAAAGGTTTTTAAAAAATTTAAATGGAAAATTATAGCCCAGGAAGAGATAAAATTATTTGCAAATGGATCCATGGGATTCATTTTTCTTTTAAACAAATAAGAAATAGGGTGCTATGAGGATTAGATCAAACTTTATTATAATATTTCTTTGTATGATAGCTTATAACGTTAATGCTATTAACGCTCCTTCATATTCATACACAGAAATGTATGTATACGATAACCAAGATAATGGGGATGTCGCCACTTCAGATTCAGAACAAGCTTCCATTTCTGATCCTTTAGAGCCTATTAACAGACATATTTTTAATATAAATTCTTTGCTAGATAGCGCTTTCATTGCTCCAGTAACTGAAGCTTATATAGCCATAACTCACAAACAAATTAGAACAAGTGTAGGTAATTTTGTCAGTAACATGGGAGAGCCAATCAATTTTATAAATCTAATGTTACAAGGGAACTTTAGTCAAGCTAGAGTAACTTTTGGAAGATTTATAACTAATAGTCTATTAGGTTTTTTTGGTATTATGGATGTTGCCAGCGGTTTTAATATGCCTTACAAGGGGGAAGATTTTGGTCAAA
Source organism: uncultured Rickettsiales bacterium (assembly GCA_964550685.1). Taxonomy (GTDB): domain Bacteria; phylum Pseudomonadota; class Alphaproteobacteria; order Rickettsiales; family CANDYO01; genus CANDYO01. The sequence continues at coordinate 41,383 of CAZJZY010000013.1, forward strand.
CCCTTGCTTATTATGGTGTTTCTAGTGGTCCATATATTGTTGTTCCATTGTTAGGTCCAAGCTCCACAAGAGATAGTGCTGGCAAAGTATTCGATTTTTTTGCAGACCCACTTCAATATGCTTTAGATCGTGAAGAGCGTAACATTGTTAATATAGCTTGGTTGCTCCACAAAAGGGCAGATGCTAACGGTATCATAAAAACAGTTAAAAAGAGCTTAGATCCTTATGAAACTGCTAAAATGCTGTACATACAAAGCAGATACAATCAAATTAAAAATAATAAATAGGGTTTCAATATGAATATATTCTTAACTAAATCAAAAATTACAAAATTTTTTCTAATATTGTTTTTGGGCTGTTCTGTTTCATTTATTGCAAGAGCAGATGCTAAAGAGGCTACTAATTTTATTAATGATCTAGCTGACAGAGTAATTAGCATCGCTAAAAGATCAGATCTGGATGCTTCTATAAAAGAAGCAAAATTAAATGAAATTTTCTTTAAAGCAGTGGACACTAGATGGATAGGTAAATTTTCTTTAGGGCAATATTGGAGAACTATAACTCCTGAACAGCAAGAAGAGTTTCTTAATTTATATAGCAAATACCTGGCCGGAATGTATGTGCCAAATTTCCGTAAATACACAGGTAATGTTGTAAAAGTAATCAATTCTAAAGAAGTAAGACCTAACGAATATTTTGTTCAAACAGTTATTATAAATTCTGGAGGTAATGAAGCTGGCAATATTCAGGTTAATTACATGATGAGGCAGAATCCAAAGGGTCTAGAAAGTTTTGTTATTTTTGATGTGATTGCTGAAGGAGTAAGTTTAATTACCACTCAAAGAGCAGAGCTAGGCTCAGTGATGGCTAATAATGGTTTTGACGCTACTATAGATTTGCTAAAAAGAAAAACTTCTTCATCTCAATGATAAGATAAGGTTAATGAAGATTTTTATAATTAGTAAAAATATTTGGCTTGAAACCGTACTAAAACAGCATTTTTCTAGTCTTAAAATTGTCACTGGAGATCAAGAGCCAATAGAAGCTGATATTATTATAAATGACGACGTTAATTTAAATATAAAATCTTTAGATAAAACCTGGCTTTTAGTAAAGCCTTTCTCCATTAAGAAGATTATTGATATTATTGAACAGGCCATTAAGCTTTTATCAAATAATGTTATTATAATTGGTCTAATTAGATTCTATCCTAGAGAAAATTTATGTAAACTTGGCGAAGAGGAAATACCTTTAACTCAAAAGGAAACTGAAATTTTGCTTTATCTATCAACGCAGACAGAAGAAGTCGACAAACTAACTCTATTACATGAGGTTTGGGGTTATACAAGTGAAATTTCTACTCACACATTAGAAACTCATATATATAAACTACGCAATAAATTTTCTAGTAAATGCGAAATTATTACCTCTTCTGAAAAAGGTTATGCACTCTTTCATTAAATTTTAGAAGTAATCCTAATTAGGCTATTTCTTTAATTTAAATGGCCACATCCTAAGCAATACTTGATCTTTTCTAACGAAATGGTGATAAAGCCCAGCTAATAAATGGGCTAAGATAGCCGCGACTAATATGATTGCTAGAACTGAATGTGCTTGCATTAGAGTTTTAGCTAATGCTGGGTCTTTGGCGCTAAACAGTGATGGCATATCAAATAAAAACATGAAAGACACGGGATATTGAGCGGCATTCGATGCAATAAAAGCTGATAATGGTAACAGTATCATTAAAGCATAAAGTCCATAATGAAATATATGGGCTGAAAGCGCTACCCACTTGGGAAGGGATTTATCGTATCCAGGAACTATATTAGCAAAGCGCCATAATAATCTGGCGATGGCTAGAAGTAATATCAAAAACCCTATAGCTTTGTGAGCTTTATATAATATTGGCATTTTAAGATCTTCTAGTAAAAATCCAACCACCAACAAACATAGAATTATAATTGCCATCGTCCAGTGGAATAATTTAGTGATAGATCCATATGAATCATTACTGTTTATAAGCATGGTTGTTATCTCCTTTATAATAATATTATTATAAATTAAAATATCGCATAGAGCAATTTTCTTGAATATATTATAATATAGATTATAAGTATTTATTACAGTATTTTAAGGAAAAATTATGTTCAGCGTTAATCAAATTCGTAATATGTTTTTAGATTATTTTCATCAAAATAATCATACCATAGTCCCTTCATCGTCATTGGTGCCACATAATGATCCCACTTTGATGTTCACTAATTCTGGGATGGTGCAGTTTAAAAATGTATTCACCGGTGAAGAAAAGCGTGCCTATACAAGGGCTGCAACTAGCCAAAAATCAGTTCGTGCTGGTGGTAAGCATAATGATTTAGATAATGTTGGCTTTACAGCAAGGCATCATACTTTTTTCGAGATGCTTGGTAATTTTTCCTTTGGTGATTATTTTAAGGAAGATGCCATTAATTTTGCTTGGCAATGCTTAACTAAAGATTTTGGGCTGCCCAAAGATAAATTATATATAACGGTTTATCATAATGATGAAGAAGCTACAAAATTATGGAAAAAAATAACAGGCTTTGCTGATGATAGAATTATAAAAATTAATACCAAGGATAATTTTTGGTCAATGGGTGATACCGGTCCTTGTGGTCCTTGTTCTGAAATTTTCTTTGATCATGGTGATAAAGTTTTTGGAGGGCTACCTGGAACAAAAAATCAAGATGGTGATCGATATATTGAAATTTGGAATCTAGTTTTTATGCAATATGAGCAACTAGCTAGTGGTGAGCGTAAAGTTCTTCCTAAGCCAAGTATTGATACTGGTATGGGATTAGAGAGAGTTGCAGCTGTATTGCAAAACCTTCATAATAATTATGAAATTGATTTATTTGCCAATTTAATTAATGCTGCCAGTGATATTGTTAAAGTGAAGCCTGAAGGTAAAAATTTAGTATCTTATAGAGTGCTGGCAGACCATCTTCGTTCATCCTCTTTCCTTTTAGCTGATGGAGTGATGCCTTCTAATGAAGGAAGGGGCTATGTATTACGTAGAATCATGCGTAGGGCCATGCGCCATATTCATCAATTAGGTTATAAAGAGCCCCTAATGCATCAATTGCTTCCGTCTTTAAATATTGAGATGGGCCAGGCGTATCCAGAGTTAATTAGAGCTCAAAGCTTAATTAAAGATGTTTTGTTACAAGAAGAAATTAGGTTTAAGCAAACTTTAGAGAAAGGGCTAAAACTTCTTGATGAAGAATTAATCCATTTATCAACAAACCAAGTTCTTAAAGGGGATGTCGCCTTTAAGCTTTATGATACTTATGGTTTTCCTCTTGATTTAACCCAAGATATTCTTAAATCAAAAGAAATTGCAGTAGACGTTGAGGGGTTTAATGCTTGCATGCAAGAGCAAAAAACTAGAGCCAGGGCTGCTTGGGCTGGCTCTGGAGAGCAGGCCACTTCTGAAATATGGTTTGATTTATACCAGAAACATGGTGCCACGGAGTTTTTAGGCTATGAGGTTGCTAAAGCTGAAGCAGTTGTAATTGCGGTGATTAATGATGCAAATGGCAGGCAGATAGTTATTACTAATCAAACGCCATTTTACGGAGAGTCTGGTGGTCAGATGGGTGACGTGGGCAGTATTATTACTTCTAAAAATGAAATATTTAAGATTACGGATACCAAAAAATTCTTAGGTAAAATTCATGCTCATTATGTTGAGAATGGTTTCTTCAAAGAAGGTGATAATATCACTTTAAAGCTTGACACAGAATATCGTAATAATTTACGAATCCATCATTCGGCAACTCATTTACTTCACCTGGCTTTAAGGCAAATTTTAGGAGAGCAGCTAACTCAGAAAGGATCTTTGGTTGCCTTTGACAGATTGCGTTTTGATTTTAGTCATAACAAGGCGATGTCCTTGGAAGAGATTGCTAAAGTGGAGGCTTTGATTAATAAAATGATTAGGGATAATAACGAAGCTTGCACTCAGCTGATGTCTACAGAAGAGGCGATTGCTTCAGGAGCCATGGCATTATTTGGTGAGAAATATGACGATGAAGTTAGAGTAGTTTCAATGGGGGCATCAACAGAATTATGTGGTGGAACCCATGTTAAACGTAGTGGTGATATTGGATTATTAAAAATCACCTCAGAGGGCGCAATTGCTGCGGGCATTCGTAGGATTGAAGCGGTTTGTGGAAATTTTGCTTTAAATTATATGAATGCTCAAGAACAGAAACTTAATGAATTAGCTGGAATTCTTAAAACTCCTAAATCTGAAGTTATTGAAAAAATTAGCTCTTTGCTTAAAGATAAAAAATCCTTGGAAGAGGAATTAACTGAAACAAAAAAGAAATTATTGTTATTAGATCCTAATTTTAAAACCTCTAAAATAGGCAAAGTAACCTTGATTGAAAAATTTATTAATGGAGTGGATGTTAAAGATTTGCGTAACTTTGTTGATCATATGCGTCAAGAAATGCCAAATAGTATGGTTATTGCTGGATCTTGCCTAAATGGGAAAACTTCGTTGATAATAGGTTTGCATAAGGACTTAGTCTTAGATTTTGATGCATCTACATTGATCCGTCAGGTAAATGAATTAGCTGGCGGGCAAGGCGGTGGGGGTAGAAAGGAATTGGCGCAAGCTGGTGGGTTTGATTTTGCTAAAGCTAAAGAGATTGGGGATTACCTTAAGAAGGTTTTAAGCGGGATTCCTAACTAATTATAGATAGTAGCAAGTTTTTATTAAAAAGCATTATGATAGA
>CAZJZY010000014.1:0-1181 GCA_964550685.1 uncultured Rickettsiales bacterium
ACCTTATATTTATAATCTTGCAAAGATTTTACATCGCCAATCCTTTAATTTATCTTATATTGATGCAAAATCTAATCCCGAATTCGCGTTCGTAAGGATTTTAATGTAGCTTATGCTATTTTAGGTGTGCAGCGTAATTTAAAAATTGTAGGTTTTTGCGCGCGCCAAGCTGCAAAACATAAAAACCCTACTTATTTATCAATGCTTCCTAGGGGTTGGCGTCATATCCATAATAACTTAAAACATCCATTATTATTGCCACTAAAAAATTGGCTAACCAAGACCTTGCCAACACAAATGAAGATCTATAAGGATTGAAGTCCATTCAGTTAAAGCTATCTAGCGTTAACTAATAGTTAACTTTTGAGGTTTATCATCTAAAATTAATAGAAAATACAAGGAGTATAATCATGAAGGGGGCTGATATCAGGAAAGATAAGATAGATAGGATTATAGAGGATGTTGTTGAATCCAGAGAGATCACCAAAGGTCAACAGGATATATATAACCTTACCTCTGATGAAAAACTAATTCTTAAAGGCCGGGTAGAGGATATGGGCTTTCCTGTAGAAGTATTTCCTGAAGGTTATTTTAATGTGCAAGGAGTGTCTCCCAGGGCAGTATCAGAGTTAGATCAAGCTGTAGATCCAAAATATGAATATAGCGGAGATGATATAGAAGAATTGATGTGGAATTTGCAAGACACACTGCCACCAGGAGTTAAATATTTTGATAAACCTATAAATGATACGCAGCCGCTAGAAGCTCAGCATATTATTGAGGAATGCCAAAATCTTAAAGTAGGTGAGAAACTACTGGTTCCAGTTCATTTAGCATCTGATAATACTGAGGGCACAGCAAACGGTCATTATGTGGGTGCAGTGATTGAAAAAGATGCAAGCGGTAAATTTAGTATCACTTGGATGGATTCAAAACCTTGGGAGGGGCCTGATAAATCAGAAAGATGGCAAGGAGGGCGCCCCTCTATCGGCCCGGTGCATCAAAGGTTTGAGGCTGCTTTAGATGGTGCGATAGAAATCAAGATGCCTAATGATGATCATATTATTATTCAGCCTGATGGAGTATCCTGTGGACCATGTGTAATCCAAAATCTAATGAATGCAGCAGGAGATCCTACGATAGCGGCCATAGGGAGTCCTGAACATCCTATAACAATGGCT
>CAZJZY010000014.1:1191-2025 GCA_964550685.1 uncultured Rickettsiales bacterium
ATAGCTATATGCTAACAAAAGCAGATAGTGAAGCGTTGCAAAGAACAAGAATTCTAAAAATACAAAATGAAGTAGAAGAAGCTCATCCAGATAAGGCTCCAACTTACAAAGTTTCTGAAGTAGACACTGCAGTGACTAATTATTGGGAAGGTGATTTAGTCGGGGTTGAAAATCTAACCTTTAGAGGTAAAGTAGCATTTTTTAATGCGCTTAAAAATTTAGATGTTCTTGAAGGTGATATAAAAACGCAATTTCCAGGCCATCTAACTGCCATTGGAAGAGCCTTTCATCCAGAGCGTGAAGTTGATGCAGTTGGGCCAGCAGTCCGCGGAGTGGAGCGTGCTCAGGCAGTAGTTCAGCAGGAGGAGAAGAAAAGCAAAGTTCTTAAAATTGTAAAAGATGAGCAAGGCAATGAGGTGTTTGCATTAGTAGAAAATGAAGGGAAAAAATATTTAGTTGCTGTTGGTAGCACTAAACAAATGTCCCTTCATTCAGTTCACAGTTATGCAAGTTCAATAGGAATTGAACGGTTGCCAATGTGCCAATACAATACTCGCTTAAAAGTGTATGGAAGTACAGATGTGCTTCGGAATTACGCCCAGAATATGATAACTAAGCGGAAAGATTTTGTAGTGCCTTTTACTACAAATTCAGGTGATGGTACAGCTGGTCACACAGTTTATATGGCGTACACTATGGAAAGCAATGGTAAATACAAAGTTACCGTAGTAAATCAAACAGAGGGTGGTGATTCAGCAGGCGATGAATTATATGCAGACCATGCGAGAAAAATATCGAGAGATGCAGGAATAGAAATACATGGTGCTCCAGAAA
>CAZJZY010000014.1:2035-29480 GCA_964550685.1 uncultured Rickettsiales bacterium
TTTCCAAGTAAATATGGCCATTGTACTGAAGTAGGATTTTTTTTACTGGATGCAATGGCAACGGATCCTTCAACATTGTCCGAGGTTATAAGAGAGAGCCAACACACTCATTTTAACACGGAAATTATTGCAAATATTAGATTAAAAGCTATAAATGCTGCAAAAGACGCAGGTAATCCAAATCCTATTGAGTCTACGGTGGGATAATGCAATAGAGTTGGCTGATGCTATGTATGGAAGGGGATATGATCGCGTGTCCATATTCGCCGCTGCAAATAGCTTTAGCCGCGATGAATCTGGAGTCGCCAACGCGGTATATGCTATTCCTATTAAAGATCAAGATTATGAATCTGCTATAGCTGGAATTAATCAGATAAGAGGAAATGCAGTTATAGATGGAAAGCAAAAAATGCTTACTTCTAGTGACGTTAGTGGGCCAGATGCTGTTCAAAATGAGGTTGCGCTTGGTGGTGGCGGCTACGATCAGAAGATACTACACGCTGTGAAGATTAATGAATCACCTGTAGCAAAGGATTTGCAAAAAAAGGCTCCAAGAGTTGTTGTGCAAGCGCAAGAAGCAGTAGAAATGGATAAAATGGGGCGAGCTCTAAATGAATACTTTGATGAGGATAAGAGGCCTTTTCAGAGAGCGTTAGAAGAATTTTCTAATGAGGAGCGAATAATTTTGTTTGATAAGCTTTTGGAGCAAGGTTCATCCAGAGAAGATATTAAAGCTGCGCTTTCAAGAACACAGCAACAAGAATTTGACCGTCTGGTTGTTGCAGCTCCACCACTTGAGGAATCTCCGCTACCTAAAAATGTTAAAACAGCTCAGGAAATTTTCATGCAGGTTTTAGACGACACATCTAATAATGATAGCAAAGGAAGGCTCCTAACTTGTTTGGCAAATATGAAATCTGTAGAGACTAACCTTCTTTTTAATAAACTTCATGAAATTGGTTATCAAGATAAGCAAATTTTATCAGCTTTTCCTCCTGTAATGAAAGGAACAATCCAGACAACTTTGAATTCTCTGCGTGAAAAAGACTATAAGAAGCAGATAAAGCTTCCTGATTTAGGCGAACTTGCACGAGAAGTCCTAAAAAATCCATCCTTAATTGAAGATAGAGCTAACATTACTGAGCGCGATGAAGCAGCAGCGGCTCTTAGAGTGGTAGAGGAAGCTGATCGTAGCCATGCTAAAGAAGGAGGGGCTAAAAATCCAGTTGGAAGTGTAGGGATAGATGCACATGTTATGGATATGGCTAAAGCAAGTCTAAAATCTTTTATTGAAGATAATAATAATGGAAAAGAATTTTTACAAGCTAATATCCCTCTAATGTCAGAAAAGCAAAAAGAAGAATTGATATCTCTGGCCTATGAGGCTATCAACTCTAATCCCGAAAAAGGAGCGAATATAGCTAGTCTTTTTCCAGAAGAGGATAGAAATAGTTTGAGAGACTATACCAAAGGCGTTGAAGATGCTCGGGCGTACGAGGCGCTTAAAGTAGTAGTCCGTGCTGAAGCTCTTAGAAATGTACAAGTGAACAAAATAAGAGACGCTCTCAGCAAACCTCCCTTAAAGGGGAGAAAAAATCTTACAAAATATGCAGACCTATTGGCGCGTGAAGAGAACAAGTCTACCTCTCTTGAAAAGATTGCAGAACAAATAAATGATGCTCCTTGGGCTGCAATAGGAAAAAAATTAACAGGTAGAGCAACGGATGCAGAGTTGTTTAGAAAAATCCTTGAAAATGTAGGCAAAAACAATAACCCTTTGGAGGGTATATCTTCAGGCCTTGTATTTAATGCAAAGATAGATAAACCAAAAGGACGTTGGGGTCATTTATAACGCTTTTACCGTTCAACAAATCAATGATACCAAGCAAGCGAATTATTATGCAGAAGATACTTTAACTTACCTCGCAAATAATTTGAGAGCTCCGTTGGCAAAGTCTTTTGAAAATGCCTATGCATCCGTGTTTTGTGAAAATCATTACACTGATTTGCACAGCATAATTAATACTTATAAGCTAATGAATATTTATATTCAAAATAGTCTTAAGTATTGGTTTAATGGTCCGCAATGTGAGCCAGGTGGGTTCGGCTATATAATACCTGGATCAAAATCAAAAGATATATATCTTTGCTCTATGTACGAACGAGCAGATATTAAGCCAAATGTAATTAATATTATTGATACTAAAGCTGTCTTTATTATCCATGAAATTAGCCATCAAGCTGCTCAAACAGAAGATCATTTTTATTTGTATAAGAACTGTAGTGACGAAGCATTTATTTGCAATCCACAGACAGCCACAAATGCAGATTGTATTGAGTTTTTTGCAGAAATCATTTCGTTGCAGAAAGATTCATATTTTTATGATGAGTTATAGCAGCCAGCCTTTCCGTTTAATTAAAACACCAGATCATTTGATTCAATTTAAAAACCCTCGTTATTTGAATTTCAGCTCAGCCGGCTCAATCACTCTACTTTTAAGCTCCTTAATATCATAATAGCGAGGTTTTTTTGCAATCACTGGCTTTTCGAAATCTGCTAAAATCACTTGCTGATCTTTTGGTAAATTCATTAGATCAACTTTAGCTTTTAGAAAATCAGCAGTTTCTGTTGAGTTAGTGGTGAAGGCAATTTTAAAGCTTACATTATTGACTATGGTATTAGTGCCTTTATCGCAATAGCTGGATTTAATATCATTTAAATCTTGGGCAATTAGAGCCAATCTTACTTTATAGCCCCTAAAATATGATACGCCCTTTAGAATTTCCTCCATTCTACCAATACTAGAAAATTCATCGAGTAAAAACAAAACACCATGCGTACCATTCAAATCATGATGACATAAGCTTTGCATTACATGTTGATAGAAGAATTGCATCAATGGTTTTAGACGATTGATATCTCCTGGTTCTAAGCCCACATAAAGAGTAGCTTTCTCTTTTCTGAAATGGCTTGGGTTAAAATCTGATTTTGATGTAGCCTTATCAATTAATGGATTGCTCCATAATTCTAGATGAGCTTGAAGTGATGCTACAATCTTATAGCGCTTTTTCTCAGGAAAATTTAAGAAGTTATTAATTAGCATCAGTGCATTTGGATGTATTTTATGTTTAATAGCGTCAGATAATTCAGTCGCTAAATCGTCCGTCAGCATTCTAAAAACTTCACCGAATGTTTTGGGTTTATTAGGATGAGCAATTATATAAGCGCTTAGGCCAACAAAGAGATTTCGCGCCTGGCTATGATCTTGTTTATGACATGAGTGATTATCAGATAATAAGAGAAAAGCCATTTTCTCAAGATCGTCAAACATTTGATCAGCATCTTTACTAACAAAATCTAAAGGATTATAGCAATGAGTTTTTGAAGTGGATCCAAGCGGGTTGAAAAGATAAATTTTTTGCCCCTGAGATGCTCTCCATCCACTGGTTATTTCAAAATTTTCAAGTTTGATATCATGGACAATTGCCGACTCAGCCCAATCTAGGAGATTTGGTACTACAAAAGCAACACCCTTACCAGTACCTGTTGGAGCTAGCAAAAGAAGATGCTGGTAACCGTCAACTCGGTAATAATTATTTTGTCTATCAAGGCCAACAATTAGTCCATCTTTAGCGTTTAACCATTCATTATTAGTCATAGCATTTCTCCTTTTAAAAACTCTATATCTAAATGATACCAACTTAAAATTGCAAACTCAAATCAACAGTTTTGTGCAAACTATTTGCTAAAGTTATTAAAATCAGCTTTACTTTAAGTTTATAGCTTACAAAAGGATAAAATCATGCAGTTGACAGAACTAAACTTATTTGACCAAAGCAGATCTAGATCTGTACCAATTCTGGTCTATACACCAGAAAATTTGAAAGAAACATTACCTATTGTTATATTTAGCCCTGGTTATCAGGAACAGGAGCGATTAAAAGATCCTAAAATAGCGCAAGAATATAAAGTGTGGGATTATTTAGCTGAATATTTTACTAATAGAGGGTATGCTTTTATTTCTATCTAGCATGATATTTTAGGTGATAATGATGGATTAGAAGTAATCGATAAAAGCGCTCCACAGGGGCAGAAGATGTCCAGTAGCTGCATATACCAAACAGAAATTATTAATGTTTGAAGCGGGTGATAGTTCAACGGATATTGGAGTTATTCCTGATGAAGGAGCTAAAGAGAACCCTAAAAGAATGGATTTAGAATGGGTGATTATAAAACCGAAAGAAGCTGTGCATATAAGTTACTGTGGCGACCTAATCAGCGAAGAACTTAAGGTTAAGGTTTATAAAGGATTAGACTTCTTTTTGACTGCATAACAAGTTCAAGCAAAATATCATCAATGTCTATGGATATCTAAAATTTAATGGTTTAGAAGATTTGTCTATAAAAATAGCGAAAGTAATAACTTTTAATTGGAAGCCTATCATAAAATTACATTTCTACTGCGACCTAGGATTTATTTTGTAATTTAGAAGATTCGCTGAACTCCGCGGATTTCCTGGTGGAGCCAGGCGGAATCGAACCGCCGACCTTTAGAATGCCATCCTCAGGGTATAAGGTTTTATATCGTTTTATATTCATTTATATTGTTTTATAACAATGACTGTTTACAAGGCCTTACGAGTGTTTTTACATCCATATGCTTTTATTTAAATTGACATGCTTTTATTTAAAGTGTAGAAAATATGTAGAAAATTTTCTACAGTTCTAGACCGCTAGATTTAGACCTTAAGATAAAAAAAATGGACCACATGAATTATGAGCAACATAAAAGAAAACAAACTGAATTTTAATAAGACCAACATCCTTAATTTAAGTATGCCAGAAAAAGGAAAAATCGCTTATTATTATGATGTTCAAGTTAGCGGTCTTGGGATTATGTTGTTTCCTAGTGGAACTAAAACCTTTTTTGTTTATAAACGCGTAAATGGTAGGCCAGATAAAATAAAACTAGGTAGATTCCCGCAAATGGCCGTTGAACAAGCGCGAAAAGCCGCCTACTCCATCATCAATGAAATCGACAAAGGAATTGATCCCAAACTTGAGAAATCTAAAATAGCTAAAGAAATGCTATTTTCGGAGCTTTTCCAAGAATTTATGGAAAAGCACTCTAAATTACATAAAAAGAGTTGGAGGTTTGATGAGGATAAATACAGGTTGCATTTATCACATTTCGCTAAAAGAAGAATTGGAGCAATATCTAAGACTGATATTATCCAGCTCCACTCTTCCCTAGCTAAAACAAGCGGGCTATATTCGGCTAATCGCGTATTGGGCATGCTGGCGACAATGTTTAATAAAGCTATTGAATGGGGATGGGAAGGAATTAATCCATGTATAGGTATAAAAAAATTCAAAGAGAAAAGTCGAGAAAGATTTATTCAAGGCGATGAAATAACAAAATTCTTTAAAAGCCTCAATGAAGAGCCTAATGAAGTATTCAGAGATTTTTTCTATATTTCTTTATTAACCGGAGCAAGGCGTAGCAATGTTCAGAGTATGAATTGGAGCGATATTAGCTTTAATCGCTCTGAATGGGTGATTAAGGAAACAAAGAATGGCGAAGCGCAGACTATAACTCTTAGTTCTCAAGCCATCGCTATACTACAAGAGCGATGCAAAACAAGAAGCAGTGATTGGGTTTTTCCAAGCTCCTCTAGTAAATCAGGACACATCGAAGAACCCAAGAAAGCATGGAAAAATTTATTGCAAAGAGTTGAGATCGAAGACTTACGCATTCATGATCTACGCAGAACATTGGGCAGCTGGCAGGCAGCAACTGGAGCCAATAGTTTTATCATCGGAAAATCACTTGGCCATAAAACACAACATGCAACAGCTATCTATGCTAGGCTCAATATGGATTCAGTGAGGGAATCTGTCAATAGAGCTACCGATGCTATGTTTGCTATGGTAAAGAAGAAATAAATTATAACTCGTTTGTTAGAAATATATATGCTATTATCTGACAAATAGGATAAAATAATTATGACTAATATTACCAAAAACATTATAGCAAGGATTACAACAAACCAAAAAGGCTGGGTTTTTTCTCCAAAAAATTTCCTTGATATAGGCGCACGGGCTGCGGTAGACCAAGTTATGTCAAGATTAACCAAAAGCGGATTTATTAGAAAAATCGCTAAGGGAATATATGACTACCCTAAAACTAATCCTGCTATAGGAGCTCTTTCTCCAAATATTGACGATCTAGCAAAAATTGTAGCAAGCAAAACTGGAGATCGTATTTTTTACTCTGGTGCTACGGCCACTAATCTTCTAGGTCTTTCTACTCAATTGCCGATGAAGATTGTTTATGCGACTACTGGAAAATCTTGTGTAAGACAAGTTGGCAATCGAAATATTATTTTTCAGCATACCAGAATTCCTATATTTGATGATTTACCATTACCTTGCAATCTTGCTCTACATTCTATGGCATATTTAGGTAAAGCTGCCCTTGATGACAATATGATTCATCAATATTCTCAAAAACTATCAAATGATGATAAGTTAAAGATAAGCAAAGTCGTTGCTCATCTTCCAGCTTGGATGAGTGATGCTATACATAAAATACAAGGTAATATTCATGGATAATTCTCTTAAACTATCAACATCTGATCGCTTATGTATTTTACTGAATCGGCATATTTCTTGATATATTATTTAATGCTCTCGCGCAAAAGACCTGGCTGTTCTAATAATAATATTCTATCTTTATCTAAGGCAAGGTCACTTAGAAAATATCCATCTAACTCTTTTAGAAAATTATTTATAGCTTGGTTTAAGATATGTTTTAATTGACATATGGGGGTAAGAATACAAGAATTATTTGATGAAAAACATTCAACTAATATAAAATCAGGCTCAGTTATTCTAATTATTTTTCCAAGACTTATTTTCTCGGAATTCTTCGCTAAGCGTAATCCACCTCCTTTACCTCGAATTGCTTCAATAAAGTTTTCTTTTACTAAAGTATTTATTACTTTAACTAAATGATTCCTGGAGATATTATAAAATTTTGCTATTTCATCTATAGTGCTTAAACGCTCTCTGTTTGAGCACAAAAACATTAAAGCTCTAAAAGCATAATCAGTGTGAAGAGTTAATCGCATTCAATCTTCCTTTTAAAAAATATTGACTTATGATTTTTAATTTAGTATTTTATAAGTAGTATATTAAATGCAACTTATAAAATTGTAAACATAATTTATGACTGATGAACTAAAATTAGCTCCAAACCATGGCAATAATATTGGTTTTTCTTTAGGTATTACTGAAGCCATGATTTCAACTATGATACATACTTTTTATACTAAAGTTAGGAATGATTCATTCATAGGTCCAATATTTATAAATAAAATTGGAGAAGAGTGGGACGATCATTTAGTGCAAATGTGTAATTTTTGGTCAGGAATTGCTTTATCAACTAAACGTTACAAAGGTCAACCTATGATAAAGCATGTCAACTTACCTACTTTAACAAAGGAGCATTTTGCCCGTTGGTTATTATTATTCGAAGAAAATGCTTATATAGTCTGTCCAAAAGAAGCTGCTAATTATTTTATAGAGAAAGCAAAGAAAATTGCCGAGAGTCTAATGATGGGAATAGAATATTATAAGGAAAATTTAAAATCATGAAATTTAATCAAGTTGATTTAACTATGCATCATGCAATAAATAATTTGTCTGACCGGTTTGCTTTCATATTATGTAAGTGTTTGCGCTGGTTAGCTGACTTATTTTTTCAAAAACGTTACGGTCATAGAGCTGTGATACTTGAGACTGTCGCAGCGGTACCAGGTATGGTTGCTGGAATGTTAATACACCTAAGATGCTTACGAAAACAATGTACTGATCATGGTTGGATTAGAATATTACTCGAAGAGGCAGATAATGAGCGCATGCATCTAATGACTTTTATAGAGATTGCTAAGCCTAGTTTGTTTGAACGTATTATAATAGTGGTCGCACAAGGAATTTTTTTTACTATATTTCTTATGCTTTACATCATTTCTTCTAAAACCGCACATCGATTAGTTGGTTATTTCGAAGAAGAGGCTATAATTAGTTATACATCTTATTTAGAAGAAATTGATAGTGGAAGTATTGCTAATATTCGAGCTCCAGAAATTGCTATTGAATATTGGAAATTAGCAAGTGATGCAACTTTAAGAGATATAGTAATAGTGGTTAGAGAGGATGAGGCCAATCACAGAGATGTGAATCATGAATTTGCTAATATTTTATCTAAGTCGCGTCTTACAAAATTATAATTATACTAATTGATTGAAGTCCGTTGCACGAGAGCTAAATATTTTCTCTAATATAAAAACCTATTTTTTAAAAAGTTTTTTAAATAGCAAATATAGCACTTTTGAGCTATTGCTCATATTAATTTGTATATGTAGTATAGTTTTTATAATACGTCCTAGCTTTTGCTGTATGATTTATTAAGGTACTCTTCTAAAACTATTGCATTATTACATTCTGTGTCTTTTGCCCCATAAAGCAATGTAATATTATTTTTATTGATTTTTTGATTTATAATATCTAAAGACGATTTTTTACTTTTTAACTCTTCAATATAAAGCTGTTTGAATTCTAACCATTTCTCTCTATCATGAGAAAAGGATTTTCTTAACTCGTTACTAGGAGCTATATCTTTTAACCAGAGATCTATTTTAGCGTCAGCTTTCTTTATTCCTCTTGGCCATAAGCGATCTATTAATATTCTTATTCCATCGCTTTCATCTGGGGCTTCGTAAATTCTCTTAATCTTCAGCTTTTGCATAATTTTAACTCATGTTAGAAATTTAATAAGTTTTTTATTCTCTTTTGTAATTCAGGAATTAATTCATTTTCGAACCATTTATATTTCTTTATCCATGCTACATTATGCCAACTAGGATGTGGTAAAACTATATATTCTGGCAAATATTCCTTCCATGAAAAAACTGTTTCTGTTAAAGATGCTTTAACTAATGTTCGTAAATAATAATTTTGAGCATGATAGCCAATCAATAATGTTAATTTTATATTAGGCATTAATGTTAATAATGGTTTATGCCATAATTCTGCCTGTTCTACGTTAGGTGGATTATCGCCTCCGTATTTATTAACCCCAGGATACCAAAAATTCATTGATATTAACGCCACCTTATCTTTGTTATAAAATTCATTCTTTGTTAGATTCAACCATGATCTTAATTTGTCACCAGAGGCATCATCCCATGGTATGCCAGATTTATGAGCTCGAATACCTGGAGCTGGCCCAATAATGAGTAATAAAGAAGTAGCGCTTAATTGAAGTATAGGACGAATTGTTAAGGGCAAATTAAAATTATTAAGAGAGCAATTCTCTATTTGTTTCTCTGCTTTTTTAATGCTTATAGGGTTTTTTGTTATTTCAAGCATGAATGATACAATACTATTAATGTCGAATAAAATGTAATAAATAACATTATAACTCTATAAACAAACTGATTCAATCAGTGAAATCAATTTTGGAAAGAGCTATTGCTAAAAGAGAAATTAATTTAGTAAAATCTAACGCAATATAAAGCCAATGATAAAATGATTTTTCAAGAGCATGCCCTTGTTGAAGTAAAATAATTCTTTCATCCAAAACAGGTAAAAGCCAAAAAGTTTGTATAGCCAAAATAATAATTACGACAGATATTAGTACGTAGCCCAGCTTAAAAAATGGATTTAATAATAAAGCTATTAAGCAAGCGCAAGAAAGCAACCATTCTAATTTAATTAATGCATTGAAAGTTACTTTTCCTACATCAAGCGCTATAGGTAGAGTAAGTAAAGGAGCGGAGAATTTTATAGATGTTGCAAAAAATGAGACTCCAAACAAGATACCGGCATACAAAATTGGTAAAATTATAAGAGAATTTGTGATCCATTTATTCATTATACTTAATTACCCTTTCCTACTATAGCAGTAGTAAAATAGTGGTAAATTGTTACACGTCTAATTTTAAGCTTTAAATCCATGATATCTCTTTTTTCTAGCATTGCGTATATTAACAATGTTAGCTCAAAGGAAAATTTTTGCCATCAAAATCATTTAAATTGAGTTTTTGGAAGATACTAACAGTGGCTATCGATAATCCATTTTATAAATCTTAAATCAGCTTTACTACCTTTGCCTTCTATCGAGTAGATATAAGCTTCTCTAATAAAAAATAATATCTGCTCAGCTTGAGGTTTTAAACTTTTACTATGTAGGTAACTTTGCACTTCTTTTAGACAATTTTCATATAAAGCAAAATCCCAAACATCAATTGTTTTTTGTTTGCTCGCCTCTGATTTGCCTTTTCTGCTCTCCACTCCTAATAGTTCATCGGTTGAGCAATCAAGTAACTTAGCTATGGCAGCTATAAGCTCTATTCCTGGATTTTTAGAATAGCCATTTAGTACATTTCGTACGGCGCTTATTTTTAAACCAGCATCTCGTTCTAGATCTCTAGCCGTAAGCTTCTTATCTTCCATGCGAGTCTTGATTTGTTCTTGTAGAGTTTCAATTAAATTTTTAGCTGCCTGCATAAATATTCCAATTTTCCTATTGCAATGTTATTTAGTCGTGATATAAGTATATATAGTCATAATGCAACTATATATAATTAGATATCGTTGTAATTATAGTTATAACATGTTTTGAGATGAGAGTCTATGAAAAATTACACTAAAATTACTGCTGAGGGTGTAAAACAAGATTTCAGCAGAATAGCAAAACGCTACATCGGCCCAAAAACCAATATCTCATATAAGAAAGCCGCTAGAGAACTCGAAGTAGAAGAACGCACTTTAGGTAGCTGGATCAGAGGTGAAAAACAAATAAATCTATTATCTCTAATCAAAATAATACTATATCTACCCCCAGAATTTAGAGAAGAATTTTTTAATCTAGTAAAAGATTATGAGTATAAATAGTAACAAGAGAAATATCATGAGTAATTTTAACTTAAAACTATCAATTAAATCCTATAGCGAACGTGAGGCTTGGGCTTTTCTACAAACCCGCGGACCAGAGTTCACTTGCTCAATTAGAACGCTAGCCGCTATCTGGAAATGGAATCGCTCTAAAGTAGAAAGATTCTTAAGAGTTTTGAAAGAAGAAATGCTAATAGAAACTGGAATCAAATCAGGCCAGACACTAATCATTTTAAGACAAAATCAAGACACTTCTGGGGACAAGAACGAAGTAGCTCTAACCCCATTAAATCCTTGTATAGAAGAAAATATCGAGGAGATATCGAGACGAACCCAAGACAATTTTGCTGAAGTTTTAAATTTCAAAGAAGAAAAGAAAAAAAGAAGCAAAAAAAGAAAAGAAGAAATAAAAGAAAAAACCCCCCTAAAGGGGGGTAAAAAAGAAAAAAATAACTTTTTTAATCCAGCTATTTTGAGCAATTCGGAAAGCAGCAACGAGGATCAAGTCTTAAAAGAAATTTTATCGCAAAAGCCTAAGATTGGGCCAACAAGCGTAGTTGCTGAAGATGTGATTGATTGGGCTGAGAAAAACTTACCAAAGACAATCGACCTGGGATGGGAGCTAGAGAAATTTAAGGACTATCACCGCTCTCGTCTCAAGAAGCCTCCAAAAGACTCTATTGCAGCTTTTAGGAACTGGTTAAGGAGAGCAACAGAATTACAAAACAAAAATTTAGGAGGATTTAAATATGGACATAACAACAATAAAACAACAGAGAGCACTGACCTTGAACGATTCTTTGCCGGTGGTATTAGAGCACTTGATAGCATCTCCAGGAGTAGATTGGAGTGGGAAATTGATAGGGAGGTCTGAATATACCTTTAAGCCAATTCCTGTGATTGAGCAAACTTCAGTGATTTACAACCAAGCACTAAAGTGGAGTAAGATTCTTCAAGAAGCTTTGCTTCCAGCTGATCCTAAACATATTTTTATGCATTTAACTAATTTACGAGTGCATTTTAAAGGTCATTCTTTAAGCGAAACTGAAAGCAAAATACTCATTCAAGATTATATCTCTGATTTATCTCATTTACCCTTAGATTTGATCGAACTGGTTTGCAAAGAGTATCGTCATGATGGCAATAGTCAGTTTTTTCCTAAAGCAGGGCAATTGCGCACCGCTGCCAACCAGCATCTATGCGTAAGAGTTTCTAAATTAAACAAATTGAATGCGATACTACAGGCGAACGAAGATAAATAAAACAATACTTAATCATAATTTTTAAAAGAGGACAAAAATGAAAATAACTAATTTTATTAATAATCCAAAAACCAAACAATATACTGCGGTGACTGCTATTTTAGCAGCCGCAATATTGCTACCAGAATTATCACTAGCGACCGATGCTTTCGCTGATATTCACACTAAGGTAACTGGTTGGATCGGCGGAACCGCAGGTAAGCTCATTACCTTTATCTGCTTTGCAATGGCAGGAATTATGGGAGTAGCAGGCTTTCCAACTAAATATATTTTAGGCGCAATGGGAACTGGACTACTGCTCTCATCATCTAATTCTCTAGTTAAATGATGTTTTAATTATGAATTATCGCATTCCAAGAACTTTAGATAATAGCTTTCGTTGCCTTGGGATACCAATGGATACGCTAATTGTATTCATGATGGTCTGGGGGAGTTTGATGATGTTCGATAAAGGACTTTATGGAATTCCCCTAGGGATATTTGCAGCTAATATTTTTGGCCGCTTTCGCAGTAGATCAATCATCAGAAAAATAATCAGAATGATCTATTGGTACTTACCCTGCGAAATGAACTTTATCAAAGGCGTGCAAGGACATCAAAGAAAAATGAATATGGAATTTAAAAATGCTGACAAATCTTAAATTACAAAGAAATATTTTATTGGTAAGTAGCGCTGTAATGATTCTAGCTAACAGCTTACTGGCATTGAAGTTATACAATCAAGAAATCATTACTCGTAACTTACCAATTACTGAAGATGAGCTGGTCATCAGTAAAAATTATATCAATGATGCAGCGCTAAAAATCAGAGCTGATCAGATCATCTCTCTTTTATTTTCAATGAAAAAAGAGAATGTAGCCGTTATAACGGATAACTTGCTTAGACAAGTAGATAATGAATTTTATGAAGACTTCAAATCTAAAATCAAAAAATTAGCTGATGATATCGCTAACCGAGATTATCGTTATGTTTTTGGTGATATTCAAGGATATGAATACGACAATTACAAATGGACGGTGAAAATATCTGGCCACTTAGACACCTATCTTTCCGATAAAAGAATAGCTAATCAACCTAAGCAATATCTTCTCTCCTTTACCAACAAGTCTGGAATTATAAACCTTAAATCATTTGAGGAGATCAAAGATGAACCGAAAAATTAAAGCTGCACTTTTTAGCATTTTGATGCTTTTCAATCTAGCTGCTAATGCACAAGAATTTACCGTCCATAACAATGCTGAAATAAAAGCCGTTGCATCGAGAAATGAAATTACTCGCCTGGCATTTGATAGCAATGTTATCGAGATCCACGCGCTCTCAGAAGAGATTGAATATGCCATAAATGGAAAGGATATTTACTTACGACTTACGGCAGAAAAGCCCGTCAATTTTTTTGTTAAAACTGAAGATGAGATGACCTACAAACTAATTTTAGTGGCAAGCGATATACCGTCAACGCAAGTTTTTATCCATAAATTTGCAGTAATTGATAAATCTCAAACTGAATATTTTAATCAGGTATCGCCAGAGCTTAAAACCAGAATAGCTAAACTCATAGAAGTCACTTTAAACCCAACTAAATATCTAGGATTTAATATTATCCCTAAAAACTTAAATCTCTTCAGTCCAGTAAAAGATTTGAAAATGAAGTTAGTAGCTCAAGTAAGTGGCAATAAATTAATTGCAGAAAAAATCTACCTTAGAAACTCAAGTTATAAATCCCAAAAATTGAATTTAAAAGAATTTATCTCATCAGAATATTTAGCAGTTTATTTATCTAAAGCAGAACTACTACCAAAAGAAGAATGTGTGCTCATTCGAATTTTAGAAAATTAATATAGGACGGGTTAAAATGAAAAAATTATTTGCGCCAATAGAAAAAATTAAAGAAAGATGGAAGCAATATTTTATAGCTGATGATAGTGAGCCAGCAATGGTGCGTAAGAAGCATCTACGCCTAGGAGCCTTCGTCACTTCACTATTCTTGCTTATTTGTTACCTAGTTCAAAATAGTGGCGATCAACTCAAGAACTTTAAATACCCAGAAACTACTAAACTTGACGCAAAAGACAAGCTTAAAACCTCTCCAGGGCTAGAGGAGTTAGCTCAAGGCACTAGTAATGAATTACTCTGGACTGAAATTGAAGGCAAAGAATTGGATGAGCTCAAAAATAAACAAGCAAGTACTGAAGATAATCAAAAACTTGTTAACCAACAGCTTGAAACTAGTAAAGTTAGCAAGCAAGAAATGGAAAATATGCTGCTCAATCTTAGTCAAACATTGGAAGAAAAATATGAGCAAAAATTAGCCGAAGAAATAGCCAAGGTAAAAGTAGAAGAAAAAAATAAAACTGAAGCGAGTATTGAGAGTAAGTCTTTTAAGCAGAAGAAAAAAGCTCTTAAGCTCGGTGAATATATTCCTGCCAATAGTTACGCCCAAGCCAAGTTAATTTCTGGAGTGGATGCAGGCGTTGGTATGAGCGCTGAAGCCAACCCGCGTAGCGCCTTACTTCGTATAACAGGAGAAGTGGTTTCAGCTGGCTTTGGCGGTAAGTATCTAAAAACCAATAAATTGATTGGCTGTCAAATGTCACTTAGAGCAGTTGGTGATATTTCTAGTGAAAAAGTATATTTAGATGGTGTTTTAATGAGCTGCGCAGTCGACGCTAATAACTTCATAGAAATACCAGTTAAAGCTTATGTTTCTTCTCTTGGTAAAACTGGAGTTAGAGGCGAGATCGTTTCGCGCGAAGGAGATATGGTCTTAAAAAGCTTTGTCGCTGGTATTGCTTCTGGCTTTGGTAATGGAGTAGCTCAGTTTAGTCAACCTCAACAAAGTTTGCTTGGCAATACTCAAACCGATCAACAAAAGCTTAAAAGCCTTATGAATGGCGGGCTTGGCTCTGGTTTGAGCAATGGCAGTAACAGCTTAGCTGAATTCTTCATTAAACGAGCTGAGCAATATCAACCGGTTATATCAGTTAATGAAGGCGTTGAGGTCAATATTGTCTTCATTGAAGGCTTTAGTTTAAAGGAGACTCAAGAAGATGAAAAATCTAACTAAACTAGTTCTAATCTCAATAATATTATCAAGCTGCACAGGCTATAAAAGTACCTGGGATTGTCCTAAGGTTAAAGGTATCGGTTGTAGCTCGCTTGAATATGCAGACGAAGTCGCTAGAAAACAGATCCTATTGAATACTGGCGAAAAACAACAGAAGAAGGTCTTGATTAAGCAAAGTGAGAATCACTTTGAAGAGGCGGAGATTTATTAATGGATAGCTTACTGGAGTTTCTCCCATACAGAAATTATGATGCAAAAAACTCTATTTTTGATAATCAAAAGACAATGGGTTTTATCTTAAGAGTTGGTCATTTTTCTGGAATGAATGAAGCAGCTAAAGCTGCATTTCGAAGTCTAGTTACTAATGATCTGCCTGTTGATTGTACATGCCAAGTAATTAACTATGCATCCCCTAGGATTGGTAATCTACTGGAATTTTGGCATAAGAATAATAGTAAAGACCCAATATTCCAAAAAATGTCTCAGGCTCGGGTAAATTTTTTAAAAAACAGCGCTTTAGGAAATCAGAGTAATTTAGCCGTTCGTGACTATGAACTTTATTTTTGTTTTTCAATTCCTAAAGGGCACGCAGATTCTACGGAGTTAGCAGTTACTCTAAGCTTAAAGGCCCTACAAGATAAATTCATTCAAGGACTTAAGGGGATTAACAGTGATGCATATATATTAAACAATAAGGATTTAGCTAGCTTCCTCCAAGAAATTTTAAATCCATCTTATGGGATTTATAAACAACGTAATATTGAAGTTTTCCAAGATGTGCGGGAGTTCCTTAAGTCTGATCATGATATTGAGATGGAGAAGTCCAAGGTTAACTTTAGTAACCATAGCTATAGTATTTTTGAAGTAACGAGTTTTCCAGGGGTTTGGGATTTAGAAAATTCTATTAATTATATTGGTGATTTTGACAAAGGCTTAAGTATTCCCTGTCCTTTCTATATCAGCATGGGATTTACCTTAAGTTCAAGAGATGCTTCACAAAGAATGGCAGATAAGCATCGAATGATTAAAACCCAGCAGAATGATTCTAAGTTGCCAATGTTTTTTCCTAAAATGCTAGAAGAAAATAATGATTGGCGATATGTCAGTGAATGTATTGGTGGGGGCGAACGCATGGGTAAGTTAGTTATGCATATCGTTTTAGCTACAAATACAGAAATTACGCAGCAGATGCTGCAAGATCATTTTGCTAGACTGGGATTTAATATTGCTAAAGTTCAGCATGATTGTGTGAATAGCTTATTGCAAACCCTTCCATTTGGCATAGGAGAAAACTGGCAGATTCTTGACCAGCTTAAGATATCTAGTAAAGCCCTATCTGGTGCATGCATCAATCTAATGCCAGTATTTGCTGATGGGCAAAATTATACTAGTCCTTTGATGCTTTTTGTTGGTCGGCGTGGTCAGTTATTCTTTTTTGATAACTTTAAAACCGCTGACAATATTAACGGTAATTTCAATATGATTGTGGTGGGAGCATCCGGTCGTGGAAAATCAGTATGGCTGCAAGAATATAGTGTTTCATTGCTAAAAAATGGCGGCCAAGTAGTAATTATCGACGACGGTCGTAGCTTTAAAAATACTTGTGAATTACTCGATGGTGATTTTGTTGATTTTGGTGGTGGAGAATTCTGTCTCAATCCTTTTTCCTTATATCAAACGTCTGAGACAGAAGAAGATAGACAAGAATATAAAGAAAATTTTGAAGAGCCATTTATTGATCTGATCGTTTCAATTCTTTGTATCATTATTAATGTCGACAAAAATAATAACCTTAACCCTGAAATGGGATTATATCGCTCTATACTCACTAATGCAGTTGTCGAGGTAATGAAGACACGAGGAAACTTAGGAGGTTTTTCTGATATCCGTGACGAGTTACTAACGCACCCAAAGATAAATAATGATGCTACTAAAGAAATTATTGACCAAATTACCTATATTCTTGAAAGTTTCTGTGGTGATGGTCGATATGCGAAATACTTCAATGGCAAAGCAACTTTAGATATAAAAAATAAGCTTACGGTTTTTGAGCTTAGTGATCTTGAGCATAATGAGATCCTCCAAAGCTCAGCTCTGCTTACAGTCACCTTTTTAGTTTACGCCAAGATCAGAAATAGAAATACTCCAACTGCTTTAATTATTGATGAATTCTGGCGGATGGGTAAACATCCAGTTCTCAAGGGGCCAATCGGTGGTTTTTCCCGTCGAGGAAGGAAATATAACTTGAGTTTAATTGTTGCATCGCAATGCATGTCGGATTTTGAAGCCAGTAATAGTGAGGCCGGAGCAATAGCTCTTTCTCAAGCAGATTGGCGGATTCTTCTGTCAGTAGATGGTAAGGATGATGAAGTTTTACGTAAAGAACTCATGATGAGTAGTGGCGAAATCGCCATTACTCATACCTTACGGGGAATGAAAAACTCTTATTCAGAATTCATGATTCGTCATAAAAACAACTCTTGGCAGATTGGTAGGTTATTACTCGATCCATTTTCTGCTAAAGCCTATTCAACTAAGGCAGAAGACATGTCAGCGATTAAAACAATGAGAGCAAATGGCATGACTGTCACCGATGCAATTGAGAGTCTAATGGTGGGAGAAACAAAATGAGAATTTTGAAAAGTTTGCTTGAAATAATTATAATTTTTTGTTGGTTTGGAGTTTGCTACATTGGCGCATTACTTATTAATATTTCTGAGGCTAATGCTAAAGATTTTGGCATTCAAGGCCATGTCTTTACCATAATTGAAGAAGATTTTCTAGAAGTTATAAATGCTAGACTTCAAAAAATAGATTGGGATGAATTTAATAAAAACACCCAAAATAAAACTAAAGACTACATCGAGCGACCAACTGCAGTTGGTGGAATCGTAAAAGCTAAAGAATCTAAAGAGTTTTTCTATGATCCAACTTATGTTTTGACCCAAGATATTATAGATCATAATAACCAATTAATGCATCCAGCTGGAACAAAGGTCAATCCATTAGAATTTGCTCCTTTAAGAGAAGCCTTGCTTTTTATTGATGGCGATGATGAGCCCCAAGTGAAGTTTGCTCTAAAGCAACAAGCTAAAATAATTCTAGTAAAAGGATCTCCTTTAAAATTACAGCGCAAAGAAAAGATCTGGATTTACTTTGATCAAGGAGGAATTTTAACCTCTAAACTTGGCATCACGCAAGTACCAGCTCTTGTGACTCAAGAAGGTCTGCAATTAAAAATCAAAATCTTTGGCGGTGATTTATGAAATCTCGCCTACTTATTTTTTGCATAGTGATAGGATTAGCAAGTCAGTCTCAGGCAAAAAAATGCACTGGAGAATTTGTAAACCCCTTTAATGATATTAATTGGGAATGTTTATTTCCAATTACCATGGGCTCAATGGAGCTTATTGGCAGTAAAGATGGCCTCAAAGACACACCAAATCCTGGCTCTCCAGTATGTATTTGCCCTAAAGGTGGAGTACCAATGCCAGGTTTTGTTGGTGGATATTGGGAACCATCTAGAATGGTAGATATCTCTGCAGAGCCTTATTGCTTTGTCAATATGGGAGGTTTGCAAATGGATATGGGTTTTGAAAAGCATCAAGGGGGTAGACCCAAATCTGCAAGTAGTAAAATATCAACTTGGTATGTTCATTATTATATTTACCCTATTTTATATTTGCTTGAGCTCTTTACTGATTTTGTTTGTCTGCAGGAAAGTAACTTTGATCCTCTCTGGATTACCGAATTAGATCCTACAGGTAATGATGATGAATTATCGATGATTTTTCATCCTGAAGGTTTGCTATTTAATAATTTGATCTCACAAGCTGCCTGTTCCGCTGATTGTGTAAGCGCAACCGCCAATAATAGTCCAATAGATTCATTATTTTGGTGCGCTGGCTGTCAAGGCAATATGCATCCAATGAATGCTAATGTGAATGCACATATTGGTGGGGTTCAAGCATCAGTGAATGCGATGCAAAAGATCACCTTTAAACTTCATCGTCAACTTATGGCTCATGAAACATCATCTGATAATGTAAAAAAGATTTGCACTAAGAACCTAGCTCCAATGATGAAAAAGAGTCATTACCGTTATCACATGGTGAATCCAGATACCACAAACTGCGTACCCTTTGGCAAAAGCACTAGCGTCTTTGAATCTGGCAAAGAAATTCCAGTAGTTGGTGAGGATTTTGGCTATCTATTATGGAGGAAAAAGACGTGTTGTATATTTTGAAGACTTTTATTCTAGCGACTCTA
The DNA here is from genome assembly GCA_964550685.1 of uncultured Rickettsiales bacterium. GTDB lineage: Bacteria > Pseudomonadota > Alphaproteobacteria > Rickettsiales > CANDYO01 > CANDYO01. The sequence goes on from CAZJZY010000014.1 coordinate 21,595, forward strand.
TTTTTAGGTTTCTCAGCAAATGCTATGCAAGTAGATATAATGGAGCAAATCTTATCCGGATACGATCAGATAAAGGAGCATTCCTGCCCTGATAATAAAAAAGATGGCTTACGTATTTTTGTATCCCTAAGCATGCCAAAGAACCTGCTTGAACAATATGATGCAATCGCTAAAAAAATCGGCGCTAAGTTGGTTTTAAAGGGATTTAAGAATAATAGTTTTAAAGACACCATTCAGTACACTCAAAAAATCGTCGTGCAAGTTGATCCAGTAGCTTTTAAAAAATTTGGCATAACTTCTGTCCCTAGTTTTGTTTTAAGTGATAACGATAAATTCGATAAGTTAGTTGGCAATATAAGTATTAATTATGCTCTGACTAGGTTTAAAGATGAAGGTGATTTGAGAAGCAAGGCACAAGAGTATTTAGCGAGGTTTAAGCACTATGCAAACAAATAAATACGCATTTATATTTTTCTGTTTTCTTATGATTAAGGTAAATGCTTTTGCTATGAAGTCTGATAGTGATTTAAGACATGATAAGGCGATTGGCCAAGATATAGCTAAGTCTTTGGAGTCTAATGTTGCTGAAGTCTTTAAAGATATGAATTCTAATGAATTGAAAGAAACGATTGGTTTTGAGGGTACTAATATAAGAGGTAATAATATGCAGCTAGAAGAAGTAGAAAATTTAAGCGTAGGTGTAATGCAACATAACGATGATCAAGCTTTAAGAGAAATGCAAGGTGAAAGCGTTACTTACCAATGCGATAAGAATAATTGTGAAGTGGGTCATACATTTAGTAGTTTATCTACAGTAAAAAGGCAAGAAGAGCTAGAAAAACAAGGTTTTGAGAAAGATGAAAATGGAATGCCAATTAATAATCTAGGATACCTAGATAAAGCTTTGTCGTTTGCCAAAAATAATAATGAATTTGATTTTTTAAGCGGCACGACTAGTAATTGTAAAGCCAATGAAGAAACAATTACAACCAGTACTGAAGATACTTGCGATCAATATTATGATTCTAAACTCAACAGCTGTTTTCCAAAGCAAATAGTGGAAATAGATCCTGAGTATAAATACGCCTGCAATAAAATCAGAGAGGAAAAAATAAAGACTTGCCGTGAAGAAATCACTTCAATCACTTGCAAGGACAGCCATGAATGTGATTTAGGTGGTATTGAGAGAGGTTCTGTTGATTCCGACATGAAGTTCGAATTCAATAATGGAGTCTTAACCATTGGTACAATTGCAGATAATTACTGGGGTGGTCATTGTGCAATATACGATCGGACCACTACTTTCAAAATTACTAACAAAGACAAAATAAAGGATTTTTTTCTCTTCAAGGTTGGTTTTGATGATTATATGCAAATAACCCTCAATGGTCATTTAATTTACGTTGGTCCAGATGGTGGAAATAAATTAGAAGTCACAACAGTAGGATCAAGATTTTGGAAACATCAAGTAGTAGACAATGGCTCTGGGCATCATGCTTGCGAGAGAGGTGTAAGCTGGACAAGAGAGCCCAATGTAGATTTAAGGCCCTATTTAAAGGAAGGTGAAAATATCCTTAAAACTAGAGTGATTGTAGCAGGAGCCGGCGAAGGCTGGCTACAAATTAGAGCTAAACAAAATTGTTGCAGTAAATGGGACATCAAAAGAGAAGAAAAATGCGATATTTCTTAGGGTTTTTTATGGTTTTTTATCTAGTTAGCAATGCATGGGGATTTGACGAAGAAAAATGTCAAAAGATTCAAGTCAAAACTTGCATTGATGATGCTATACGAATAATCGATGGCTTAGAAACTAAGCAAGAAATTGATGGATCTAAAGCTATTAATATATGCTGGAAATCTGAAGAGAAATTTCGTTGTATTTCTAAAGAAAAAAATCATTGTGCAGCTTTAGAAAATAACCGTGGTTGTGATGAAAAATCGGCTCAATGCTTAAGTATGGGAAGTTTAGAATTATGCAAAAATCTAGAAAAGCATTTTTCTTGTGGCAAAAGTCCAGAACAAAAAGAGATAAAACATATTGAAACTGAATTTCATGTTAAACGTGATGAAAAAGATCTATCTAGTTGCAATAAAGAAGAGATCAATAAGCACTGTGAAGAAGTTGAAGAGAAATGCATAGAGCCAGCTGAAACTCGTAACATCAACGGCAAAGAAGTTCATAAAGATTGCTGGAAATGGGATAGGCAATATATCTGTCGAACCGATACTTTTATCGATGAATGCAACCATCTGCCAGAAAATTGTAAAGTAGTTGGGGAACCTATTTGCCTGCATTTTAATCAGGTTGATAAGACTTGCGATCATAAGGAAATAAAATATCAGTGCAATGAAACAAAAACGTTTCAAAGAGAATGCAAATCTAAAGAATTTTGCTTAGGTGGTATCTGCGAAAAATCTACTCGTCATCGTCATAATGATTTTGGTTCAAGCATAAGTTATTTAAGTGTCTTAGCGCAAATGAAATCTAATGAACTTGAGGGATGCAGATGTCCTAATGGAAAAAGTAGTTGTGAATCTAGTGAGATAGACCCTAATTCTTGTAAATTTTTCACTGGCGGTGCAAAACAATGCGTCAAAGCAACTTCACAATTAAATTGCTGTAGTGATAAAGGAGTGTTTCGTGATTTTATAGGCTGTTCTCAAGAAGAAAAAGATTTATTTAAATTACGAAAATCTAAGCTTTGTCATCATGTAGGCAGTTGGCGAGGAAAAAAATGGAATAAATTTAAAAAATATCAATCTCATTGCTGTTTTAAGTCGAAACTTGCCAAGATCATTCAAGTACAAGGCAGACAGCAACTAGGAATTGGTTGGGGCGATCATAAAAACCCAGATTGTCGATCACTCAATTTAGAAGAAATTCGCCGGCTTGATTTTTCTAAAATTGATTTCACAGAGTTGTACACAGATATTGTGGATAAAGTATCTAGCGGTATGAACGCTTCTCAAGAAAAGATCAATCAAAAAATGGGGAGTTATAAAGATGGTGGTGCTGCTATTAACGATAAATCTACCTCTGAAATGATCAATAAGAAAATTAAGCAATTTTATGAGCAAAAGAAATGAAAAAATTGATTTTGATTATCACTCTATGTGCTTTTGCGACTCAAGCTTTGGCTTTTAAGTTTACTCCTGAAATTTGTCAAAAATATTCTTTAGGAAAAAACTGGTATTGCGAATCTGCAAAAATAGAGGAAGGACAAAACGAACTTAGCGCTAAAGACATTATGAACGCAAATATAGCCCCTGAAGAAAAAGCAACTCAGCTAAATAGCTTATGGGAAGTGCAGCGTAAAAGAGCGGTAATTACTGAGAAGAAATCAGAAATTATGAAATTTCTTGAAACCCATAATTTGATTATCAATAAAGGAATTGATTTTGCTAAAAATGCACAAAACTTAATAGAAGCAACACCAATGCTTGCTGGTTCAAGTAGCTATTTAAAAAACATGCATGAGCAAGATATTAAGGATCAAGAACGGAACGACATCTTAGAGAATAGTAATAAACGCTATGGTTTAGTCTTTGTTTATAGTAGTAGCTGTCAGCATTGTCATCGTCAATTACCAATTATCTTAAAGCTTCAGTCTAAGCTTAAAGTCATGGGAATCAGTGTTGATGGTAACTATTTTGAGGGATTAAACGAAAATATTGTAGATGAAAACATAGCCAATGACCCATTGGTTCAAGCTTACCCAACTATTTTGTTATTAGATAAAAAGAATCCTGCCAAAATATTCATTAGCAAAGGTTTAACTAGTCTTTCAGAATTAGAAGAAAAAATAGTCAAAAGAATCCAGGAGCATGAAAATGAAGAAAAATAGTTTGATATTATTACTAATGTTGAGCTCTTGCAATGCCTTGGCTGGAGGTATTGATACAGAGCTTAGCAATGTTTGGAGTTCTCTTGGTGGAAGTAGCGTTAGTAATAGTGCTAACTACTATAAAGGACAAAAAGCTGGTCATTATTCGATGGGGTCAATGTATTTTTCTCGGCCAAAGAAGAATAGACCTTTAGTTAGCGTTAATCCTCCAGAAATAGATTTTGATAAAAGCTGTTACTCCCAAGGCGTATTAAATTTCGGTGGGATATCTTTCATTTCAGGTGATGAATTAAAAAATAAATTGAAAGATATTGGCAAACAAAGCGGTCTAATGCTGGCTTATTTAGGAGCCAGTTCGCTTGCTCCTGTTGTGAGTGAGGTTCTCCAAGAAGTTTACAGTAAGATACAGGAATTAGGTGGTTTTTTAAGTGATGAATGCCAAGCAGCTAAACAGATAGTTGGCTTTGCTGGAGACATGGTCACTCAGCATAGTGAACAAGCTAAAGGCATCTATGCCAAAATGAAATTAGCTGAAGGTGATAAGAATGACCTTTCTAGCTCATATAGAGATTTTCCTAAAGGTAAGAGAAATTTATTAGAAGAAGCTTCAAAAGATGATCATTTAATTTTAGAAAATGTAAATTTAGCCTGGAAATCACTAGAAAAGCTCAAAATGAACGATGCTACAAATAATGAACTAAAAGAACTGATGATGACAATTAGCGGTACGATCATTATTACTGCAAATCCTAAAAATGAAGGTATGCCGAATTATCAATATATTTCTTCTAAGGTTACTAACCCTAGTTTGCTTGAAGCATTAATCAAAGGTGATCGCAATATGAAGGTTATAAGCTGTATTGATAACTATAAAAAATGCCTCAAAGTAGATGAAAAAGACAAAATGATTGCTAAAGGCGATGGATATGAAGAACGAGTCTTAGGTTTCTTGAGTAAAATCAGGACAGCTCTCGAAGAAGATAAGGAATTAGATAATGCTGAGCAGCATTTTTTAGCCAATAGTGGAATACCAGCTTATGCAATTTATGAAAAACTCTACCAATATACTAATGGTAATCCAGAATATGAGCAAGGTTTATTGGTTGAGTTAATTGCTTGGAATATTTTATATAACTATTTAACTGAGATGCTTAAAGAGGTTAATGAAGCAGCTAATAATCTACAGATCGCTGCTAATACTGAATTGAAGGAATTCAAAGACTCAATCAAAAATGCTCAGAAATTACTGACTGAATATGAAATGAACGACCTATCACGTTATAAACTACAGCTACAAATGATTAAGCGCGCTGAAGGCATGGAAGACATGATGGCCAACGAAGTATCACAATTACTAAATATGGAGAGAAAATAATGGAAACCTTTGAAATATATACTTTAGGTTCTGGCTATTATTTAGAAAAAATATTCAATGCTATTAGATTGATTTTAGATCCAAATAATAACTTTGTTTCAGCAATGAAGCTTTCAGCTCTAGGTGCAATTGTAGTTTTAACTGTTCGAGCTGGGCTCAATAGTGATTTTAAATCAGCTGCAAAATGGTTCTTTGGCGTTACGATATTAGTTGGGCTATTTCTTACCAGTAAAGCTAATGTAGAAATAATGGATACTTTGCCTGATTCTTATGGCAGGTTATCAGCTCCAAGAAGAGTTGAAAATGTTCCTTTAGGATTAGCATTTATTGGTTCAGCTACATCAAGAATTGGTAATAATATTGCGCAAAAGTTTGATCAGGCTTTAGCTGGGGTTTTTAATAATCCAGATTATCAACAAACCGGAATATTATTTGGTAGTAAAATTGTTGAAGATACTAGTAAATTCAGGATTGAAGACCTAGAGCTCAAACAACTAATGCTTAAGTTTTATAAGAAATGCATCGTTCCAGATCTTAACATGGGTTATAAGCGTGCTAATGGTTACTCTTTGAAAGATCTTACTTCAAGCCCTAACATCCTTGAGTTTCTAAAGGATCATTCTTCAAAAGCACGAATTATTTATGTGGGAGGAAAGCCTGGCGGCTATCAAAGTTGTCAAAAAACAGCTGAATATTTATATACCTCTTTGAATAAATCCGTTGATTTAAGACTGCCTATTCTAGCTAAACAATTTGGTGCTTTTTTTAGTCAAAATCAAGGCAATAATTCAAATGAGGCATCACAAGTTTTTGCATCAGTATTACAAGGAAGTTATGGAATTTTTCTTAAAAATAGTAGCAAGACGGCCAAGGATATCTTACTGCAAAATATCGCAATTAACAGTCTTGGTGAAACAGCTGACTCCAAACTTTATGGAAAAGTAGCTACCGAAAGCATGACCAAGCTTGCCTATAATTCAGTTGGACAAATGGCACAGAAATTTATTCCAATACTACGTGCGGTACTCGAATGTTTGTTCTATGGAGTATTTCCATTGGTATTAATTTTAATGGTTACTCCAATTGGGCTTGATGTACTAAAAAACTATGCCTTTGGTTTTATCTACCTACAATTATGGCAACCAATGTACGCGATATTATTTTGTATTGCTAGTTCCTGGGGCAAGCTTTATGCCAGCAACATTACTGATATCACTTTTGCTAGTCACTCATCGATAATGCAGATTAATGAGGAAATTTCTAGTGTATCTGGTTATATGCTAACTTTAGTTCCCGTACTTTCGTTATTCATCACTAAAGGCATGGTGGCGAATATGGGTAATCTTGCTAGTTCGATTATTTATATTCCTCAGTCAACGGCAGTACAAAATGCTGAAGCTGCAGTTAAGGGCAATTACCAAATTGGCAATACATCTATTGATACTCATCACGCCAACACTAGCTCATCTAATAAATATGATGATAACTATAATTGGACTAGCGGCATGAAATCATTTTCAATGAATAGCGGCGCCCAAGAGCGGATTTATTCAGATGGTAGGTCTACTATCGATAGTAGTGGAGCTGTCAGCAATTTAGCTGGCCTTGCTAAAATTGATTGGAGCAAAGCAATCGGTAATCGTTATGATCAAAGTATTAATGATAATATCAGCAATAGTGAAAGACATGCTAGCCAAATGATTGAAAATACTAGCAGCGGATACTCTAAATTACTCGGATATGATCAAAACTTTAGCAAAGGCAGCTCTGCTTATGAGAATTGGAATAAATCTTTAAGCAGTGATCAAAGAAAAACTATTGATGAAGCTAGAAGCTTTGTTGAGAAAGTAGCTCATGATAATAATATCAGTACGCAAGATGCTATGAAAGTTGCAGTTACTGCAAATGCTGGAGTTGGTGTAGATATAGGGGTATTTAAAGCATCTTTAGGAACGAGTTTCGAGGGCTCTACATTAAGTAGTAAAACAGAAGGCTATAATAAAATGCTAGAAACAAGTAAAAATGAAACTTTTGCAAAGAGCCTGTCTCAAATTGAAAGCTTTACTAATACATCTAGTTATCAAGAAAATGACAATGTTAATAATAATATGCTTGAAGGTATAAGAAGCGATTTTAGTAGTGCTAAATCAGCAAGTTATGAGAGATCTATAGTCTTAGATCAAGTGCATAATTTACAAAAATCTAAAGCTGATTTTGAAAGCAATAGTAGCTCTATTAGCCAAGATCTATCTAATCAGTTCGCTCAGCATTATATTAAACAATTTGGTGCAGAAAAATTTGAAAATATTATTAGAACAGACCCAGCTAAAACTAATCAATTACTCAATGATTTTTTAAATAACAGAGTAAATGTTGGAGTTTCTAGCATTTCTAATGAATTTGTACGAGACAAAGCCTCTATGCAAACTAGCAATATAGAAGATAATCATCAAAAAAATTCTAAAATAGTTGAAAATAATAATGTTGATAATCTGATACAAGTGAACTCTGAGGCTCCAGCTAATTTCAAAGGCAAAGTTCAGAATAAAATTACAATGGAATCTTTTAAGCAGAATGAAGTAGAGCATAGATTAAGCGACACTTCAACTGAGCTTACTTTAAGTGATGGAAATATTCAAAGTAAGGGACATAAATTAAAAGAGAGG
>CAZJZY010000014.1:29490-43959 GCA_964550685.1 uncultured Rickettsiales bacterium
AAATAGATTATTAATTTTTTAATTCGTCAAGTTATGGCTATTTTTCTTTTTTTATTGGAGCTGAAATTTGATGGCTTAACTTTACAGTTGAAATAATTTAAGGATTACTTTGTTTCTTTAAAAAAGGAGGTTGAGGAAAATGGGGAATAATATGGTTTTTGTGAGTATTAGAGTTAGTAAACAAGAGAAACTACAATTACAAGCCCTAGCTAGCCGTTTTGGTTATAGCATAAGTGATTATATTAAGCGTAAGATTTTTAATGAAAATGTAGACATAGATAGTAATGGCACGCGCTATGTCATTCCAAGCAAAGAGAAGAATAACCTTTTGACTGTAACTATGATTTGTAAAATGCTCTATCTACAACTAGAGATCTTAGAAAAGCTAGGTTACAACACGGAAGAAATATCTGCTCTTGAAAAAAAATCACTTGAATATGCAAGATCACAACGTGAAAAACAAGGTTATCGAATTATAACTACTGAGCAGGAATAATGTAGTGGATGATTTAATTCGCGGTGGGCAGGTAAGTTTTCATAAAATTAGAATGCTTATGCAAGTCAGTAAATTACTAGCTCGTGTTTCGATCTATTTGATTATCATTTCTATTGGCTATAGTTACTGGCAAAATATTTCTCTAAAAGAGTGGGAGATAGGTTGGGTTTATTTAAAAGCTGACTTTAATGCAAAAGATCAAAATTCTAAAGTTACTTATCTTAATGAATATGGTCGTAGTAGAATCGTAAAAACGGAAGTATTTTTTCATGATCCTTATGTATCTGAAACCATCAAAAAATTTGAAATTGCTCTTTATAAAGGCTTAAGTATAGCGGCAATTATGCTTGGCGTGATTATAGGCAGTTTAATTATATTCTTTTGGCTAAAAGGTCGAGGTATAAAGCGCAACATAAATTTAAGAGGTATTTTTATTCTTCCAGCTAAAGTTCTAAAAAACGAGCTGCTAAAACATAATAAGCTAACCGAAGAATATATTCCGTTCACTTTAGCTGATTTTGCTTATCCTATCACTGGCAGAAAAGATTCTTGGTCTGCGGGGGAGCAGTCTCATACAATGCTAATTGGTTCAACTGGAGCTGGAAAAACCAAAATCATTCAGAACTTAGTTTATCAATTACATAAGAGAAATCAAAAGGCCATCATTGTTGATGTTAAGGGTGATTATATTGAGCATTTCTATCGTAAAGATAAAGACGATATTATCTTGAATCCTCTGGATAGTAGGGGTAGAAATTGGTCGATATTTAACGAGACTAATCCACTCAAAGGATTTTCAACGATTGCTAAATCATTATTACCAAAAGAATCAAAAAGCGATCCGATTTGGATAGATGCCGCTCGAGGGGTTTTTGCAGAACTTGCTAATTTATATGTAAGCGAAAATCTATCGATGGCGGCATTTGCTGATATTATTCTCAAAAGTGATATAGAAACGTTAAGTAAGTTACTTCAAAAGACTGGTGCATCAAAAATTATCAATCCAGATATAGAAAAAGCAGCGCTTTCAGTTCTGATGGTGCTAAGTACTTATTTAAGACCATTAAAGCTATATCAAAGTAGTAGAGATATATTTTCGATCACGGATTGGGATAATGATGCTTCACAGATTAATTATCTCTTTATTAGTTCATGAGCTGACGTGAAAGAAGATATTAATCCACTTATCACTACTCAGGTAGATATTGCCGTTAACGCGCTTAGATCATTAAAAGAGCAGAGCAATATTCCAAAAATATGGTTTATTTTAGATGAGATTCCTTATTTCGATCAATCGATTCCAAGTCTAAAAGATGGTTTAGCAATGGCAAGGTCATATGGTGGCTGTTTTGTATTGGGCACTCAAGATATGAGTAGTTTGAGCAAGATTTATTCTGAAGATACTGCCAGGTCAATTGCAAATAACTGCAAAACTAAAATCTATATGAATATAGCTGGTAAGGAAGCTGCGCAATATTGTTCAGGATCACTTGGTGAAGGAGAAATTGAAGAATGGCATGAGGGCTTATCTTATGGCGCTCATGAAATGCGTGATGGTATCCAAGTCAATCGTAATAAAGTCATTCGACCAGTCGTTTTACCTTCAGAACTGATGATGCTAAAAACTGGCGAAGGATTCATTAATTTTGCTGGATTTAAACCGGCTAAATTTAAATTTGATGATTGTGTTTTTAAGAAAACCTCACCAGCTTATATTGAAAATAAAGAGCTTCTAGAACTATTCACTAAAGAATTAGAGATAGGTGAAAAGCGCCGCAAAGAAATAGAGGCCAAGCTTTTAAAAAATAATGATGATGAGAAAATCATAAAAATAAAGCCTAACAAGCTCAAGAAATTAGAGCATCCAGACCCGCCTGCTGAAGAAATAAACACAAAAGATATACCTGTAATGTATTGGTAAATTAGGAGATAATAAATGTTATCAACAAGAGCTTTTTCAAGCAGTGGTGCAGCGGGCAAATATTATGCTCATGCCGATTATTATGGCAGTGAAGCTAAGGGTGTATGGGCAGGAGTTGGGGCTCAAGAACTAGGTTTAACCGGAGAATTTAATGCCAAAAAAGATTCCTCCTTTAATAACATGCTCAAAGGAATTTTACCTAATGGACAAATGCTAGGAAAAAAGACTAAAGATAAACTAGAGCATAATCCAGGCGTTGATTTAACTTTTTCCGCGCCGAAAAGCTTTTCTATCCAAATGTTAGTTTTATCTAGTAAAGAAGAACGTCAAGCAATGGAAACAGCTTTAACAAAAGCCGTTAATACCACGCTCAAATACATCGAAGAAAAAGGTTATGCAATCGCTCGCAAGGGTGCTGGTGGTAACATCAAAGAGAAAATCCATAAACTAACTTTTGCAACATTCCTACATACGACTAATCGCAACCTAGAACCGCAAGCTCACGTTCATTGTTTTTTAGCCAATAGCGCTAAATGTGAAGATGGTAAATTTAGAAGTTTAGCTTTTGAAAACGTTCTCAAAAATAATAAATTTCTTGGTCAGGTTTTTCGTAATGAATTAGCTCTTGAGACTAAGAAAATAGGTTATGATATCACTCCGACTGTACTTTCCGATGGTAGTAGCGCATTTGAGTTAAGTACAATCGATAATAAATTGATTCAGGCTTTCTCGACTAGAAGACAAGAGATTGAAGAATTATGCAAATTATATGGAGTTAAAACTAAGGAAGGCCGAGATAATATTGTTATCAATTCAAGAAAATCGAAACGATTAGCTAGCCAAGAGGAGCTAAAGAATGCTTGGAGCTCATTAGAACAAAAAATTAGCAAAGAAATTGCTGATCACCAGACTCCTGTTCCTAGCAGCAGTCTATTTAAACAGGCCTGGGAATTCTTAACTAGCAAATTGAACTATAAATCTAAAACAACTGAGTTAAATCTAAAGGATCTAGCTACCCTATGTGTCGAAGATGTAATGCATCGTCAAACAGTAGTTCCTTTAGAAGAACTATTGAAAGCTACGTTAAAATTTTCCATCGGTAAATATGGTATTGATGAAGTAGAGCAAGAATGTCTTAAACTAGAAGCTACTGGAATGATAATTGGTGATAAGGGTCTCTACACTAGCAAAGCTCTTTTAAACCAAGAGCAACAAATTCTTGAGATTGCTAAGGAAGCTATCGGTGTTTCTAAACCAATTATTAAAGATGAGCATTTTGCTGCTCATCTAACAAAATTTGAACAGCAACAATCTAATCTTAAAATGAATGATCAGCAGAAAGAAGTGCTCCGTCATATTCTTACCTCTACAGATAAAATTATTACGGTTGAAGGCCTGCCTGGCGTAGGTAAATCAACAGTGCTTGATGCAGTACGTGAGATCTCTGGGCAGAAAATTCTTAAATTTGAAGGACTCGCTCCAACAGCGTCAGCTGCTAAAACTCTTAAAGAATCGGCAAATTTAGATGCCTCAACTACCATTCATCGCTTCTTGGGACAGTATCAAGGTTACCTTGAAGGTAGAGGCACAAAACAATCTCTACAAGAGCAAAGGAAGATCTTTAAAGATGTGGTAATTTTTGTTGATGAATGCTCTTTAATTCCAACCCATATCATGCATAAACTACTAACCTTGCAGAAAAAGTTTGATTATAGATTAGTGCTCACCGGTGATACAAAACAATTAGGCGCAGTAGAAGCAGGTAAACCATTCGAGCAAATCCTCAAGATAATTAAACCTGTAATTATGAACTTAATTGTTAGGCAAAAAAGCCATCAGCACAAGCAAGCTGTAATCGCTGCTAGCCAAGGCAAGATTGAAAAAACTTTTGCTATCCATAAAGAAAATATTAAAGAACTAGCAATGCTTCCCAAGCTGGCTAAGGAAGCTGCAAATTTATACGTTAAGAAATCTCCTGATCAAAGAGAGCAAACTCTGCTTATTGCTCCAACTAGAACTTTACGTGATCAAATCAATCTTGGTATTAAAGATAAGCTCCAATTACCAGGAGAAAAAATAGAATTTCCTGCCTTAAGGCAACGAGATATGACCATCGCTGATTATCAATTCGCGCCTTCATTTAAAGAGAAAGCCGATATCTTGAGATTCCATCGGCCCTATAAAAAGTTAGGGATAGAAAAAGATGAATATTTGACTGTCGAAAAGGTGAATCACATTAGCAATAGCCTAACCTTAAAGAAATCAAATGGTAAGGAAGTGCTATTTCAGTTACGCAAGGAAGTGGATTATAAAAGTAAATTTGAGGTATTTAATAAGCTTGGCCTTGAACTACAACAAGGCTTAAAAATTATTTTTACCAAAAATAATAACAATTTAGGCTTAATCAATTCCGAAACCGCAATAGTAAAATCCGTCAATAAAGATACTGCTACACTTCAATTTGAAAATAAAATGATCAAAGATATACCGATGAGCCAACTAAAGCACATAGATTATGGCTATTGCGTTACGGTGCATACTTCACAAGGTAAAACCTTTGATAATACAATTGCTGCAATTGGTAAAAATATTTCCCTTAATAATCAGCAATCATGGTTAGTTTCATTATCCCGCCATCGAGTAGAATTATCAATTTTAGCTGAGGATATGAAGTCACTTAAAACCTACTTAAGCCATAATACTGGCAAAGAAATGTCAGCACTAGAACTGGTGTCTAAAACTGAACTAAAAACTACCGCTCAGGTAGAGAAAAATACTCAAGTAAATAAATTACAGATAATCAACTCCATTTGATTATTTATGTAGTTTGCTAAAATTGTAATGGACTAAACCTAAACAATAATTTGTGGAACCAAGCAGGATTTTGGGCCAGTCTTATATAAATTTATTGACCAGTTATAAAATTAAATCAATAATACCATTGTCAGAGCTTAATAATAAATTCCGAAGCTAACTAATGGAGAAATCAAAATGCCTAATGATATTCTAGATAATCACAATGCAATCCTTTTGGATATTGAGGCAAAATACCCTACTTATTACATTATAGGTAGACATGGGCTTTCAGCCATTGCATTATTAAAAAATACTGGCGCTGACTTTAGCCAATTAAATGGCCATGAAATCTATGGTACAATAAATTTTTCCGGCGATCATATAGTTGACATCGCAGGATATAGAGCACAGGCCATTCAGTTATTAAGCGATGCTGGCGCGAATTTTAGTAAATTAAGAGGCAGCGAAATATACAATATTGTAAATAATGAGTTTGAGATTATTCCATTATTGAAAGCTGCTGGTGCGAATTTTAGTGAATTAAGTAATGCTGAGATTTTTTATATTATACGCCAATTTGGAGTTGAAGCTACTTTTGTATTAAGAGATGTAGGCGCTTCATACCACAGTGCATCAGATCCTAATAAAGTTACGGCTATAAAAGAATTATGTAAGCCGATAATTGAAGAAAATTTATACAAGAATGCACAATTTGTTCTAAAATTGGAAACATTACTAGAAGAAATAGGTTTCTTTCAAAAATATCCAGATATAAGAAATATTGAAGATTTTACAACTATCATTGCAAACTCACCAGAATTAGTAAAATCTATTGAATCTTTAGATACTGATAAGTTCCCTTATCGAGTTGATATGAATGGCAAAAAAATCAATCATATTACTTATGCCATAGAAGATGAATATGGAATTACTGATGATGGTTTGTCTATAAGCCAAGAAGGTAAGCTTTTGCATTATTCTAAGGTGTTTGATTGTGTACACCTTATTGAAAATTCTCAATATGATAATGTTTTTGAGCATAACCAACTGATCACAATGTTGAATAAACATGGATATAATTTTGAAATCTATCCAGAACTAAATTATAGTGATGCTGAAATCGAAGTGTTATATAGTAAGGTAAATTTTACAGAACCTGCTTATGGAGAATTTCCTAATTGTCAAGAATATGTTAATTCTTTAAGTGGAGATGGAATATCTGCTAAAGTAATGGAATACTGCTAAAGAACTATAGTTTACTAAGTTGGTTCTTAAGTCTTGATATAGATACTAGAGTCAGCAGAAACAGTGAGTTTAGAAATTTGTATTTTCCAAGCTAGTGAAATTATGCTATATTTAGATATTGGATAAATTCAAGAGAGCATATTTCATGATGGGTTTTGCTATTTTTTTAATGTCTGTTATTTTACCAATATTTATTGTTGGGTATAAGTATTATGAAATTCGTGAAGTAATGAAGAAAAATAATTGTTCAGCCTTAGAGGCGATTAAGATTTATGCAAAACAACATAATAGCCGTATGCAGTTGAGCTCTTCTTCCTTCGATGGCAATCAAGGTCAATATAAATCTATCTCTTCTGGTTATAATTATGGTCATAGCAGTTATAACGATGATCATCGCCATTCACCAAGCTATAGTTATTTACCTCAAAATATTCATCATAAGTTTTAAATTTCTAAAACATGCAAAATACGTAACACATTGTGTTACGCTAAAAAACCTTATTTATAGCCACTTTATATTCTTTTATAACACGGCGTGTTACAGATCGTTTTTCTTGTATCACAACGTGTTACAGTCTAGAATCCTTGATTTGCCTAGACTCTTGAAGCCGCACGCATCCGTGCATATGGTGTGAGCTTAATCTCGGCTCTGCCGTAAGTTATTCTTGTTCCTCATTATCTTCGTTAATCTATTTTGTAGAACCTACTGCCACTTCAAATAGCCAACATGGCGATTGAGTTATATAAAGCTTGAAGTTCTCTAAAAATCTTCCAGTTCTAATATTTATTCAATATGATTAATAACACTAGATACTCCTAAAAATATAGTAAACGTATTATGACCAGTGTGTTGAGCTGTATAGCTCTCTGAAGTAAAATTATCTATATGGCTTAAACCATTTTCAGCAGTAGGAGCAAATGTGGGAGAAAGTAAAGGCATTTTGGTTGGAATACTACTAGGTGTCTGATTATCAGAAGTTTCTTGAGCTGCAATGGCACTTTCTCCCATAGCCTGCACTAAACGCTCAATATTTTCATCTTGTTCTTGATCGTTTGCTTCAACAGATAAATAATGAGCCCCAGTATAAGCAACGCTAACTGTTCTAATGGGATTATCTCCTCTAATAATATTTATTTCCCCATTGATTCTATATATCAATATTTCAAACTGAAACTCATTAGCTAAAGCTTGTATTATAGGATTATCTGCCCACGTACCATTTTGTGACATCTGGTCTATATAGTCATCAAGAGTATCTTCAGTAAATCCAATAAATTCTTCTGGGTGATCAATCATATATTGTATTGCAAATTGTCTCAATTCTTTATAATTCATTACTTCTTCATCGTTATTGATTACTTCTAATTGCCTAGCAATTGCATGAAAAAAACAATTACCACCAGCCCCAGCTTCAACTGTATGCAAATTTTCATCTTCTAAAAAATGATCTATTAAATGTTGATAATGCGCCTTTTTTGCTTTTTCAGCAGTATATGTATATCGACTGCTGCCCGTACTTCCAAGCACTTCTTCTAAGTTCATTTCTTCACTTGAATACTCAAAATCTTCACCAATAGGATATTGCAACATAGAAGCAGTTGGTAGGATTTTATGAGCCCAAGAGTTAGCTGGTTGACAAGGTTGACATAAATAATTGTAACTTTTTTGTCCATAACCATGAGGAAAATCATAACTAACTCTAATGGTTATTTTAGGATATTTAGCTGTTAAATCACATGCTAATTTTGTGCAGGTTCCTTCAATGGTTTTATCACTTTTTACTGCACACATATCCATTTTAGTATGAACGTCGATTACTATTTTTTTTGCTTTTTTATATTTGGTTTCAGATTCCATTAGTTCTTTTACATATTCAAATACTTGCCCCTCAGAATGAGTTTCGCCTCGTTTTATATATTTTTTCACTGCATTTGATTTTGATAAATGTGAAGCTTTAATCGATTTAACATGTAACTTGCCATCTTTTCCAATATAACTTAACTTTGCAGTAGCAAAATTAGGATATGAATGATAGGTTGTATAATAACCACCATACCAATTTTCTCTTTGACCTTTTTCTTCCCATTGATCAGTTAGTTTAGAGTCTTTGATTCTCTGTACGCTCTGAAACTGCTCCTCCAAAGTTTCATCATCAAACAAAGCTCCAAACATACTATCTCTTTTATACTGAATAGCTTCAATTCTTTCTTGAATTGCTTCTTTATTTTCTGTATATCGTTTGTACTTTTCTTTGAAACTTGAAGAGTCTTTGTTGGTTGGATCTTCACTTCTTTTTTGATAAAAAAGATCTCTATAAGTATTTTCTATACCGGCTAATTCTTTATGAATTCTATTTCCTTGAATAAATCTTCCATTGTAAGGAATGTTAAAGCTAGGACCTACTATTGCTTCATCGCCAGTTAAAGTTTCATCATTAGATAGTAAACTTTCCACATCTGATTCATCTTCTTGGGTTTCCTCGTTTAATACATCATATAAATCTTGATAATTTAAACCAAAAATTCCTAAAAAACTAATACTATTGATTGTTTCTATTATTTCTCGTTGCCAATCGAGTAAACCATCTTCTTTTATATCTCCTTGTAGCAGCTTGCTTATAAAGATTCTTATATCTTTTTGTGATATTTTTGGATTGAGCTTATAAAAATGCTTAATTACTTGATTTAACAATTTGTTATTATTACAAGCATTAATTCGAATTATTACTAATTCAGCCTCGTCATAAGCTGTAAGAGAATTTTTGATAGAGAAAAGGCTTTCAAATATAGAATGTTCAATTACTTGATTGATAGCCATTACAATCTCTCTCTGCCAATCAGTGAGATTTTCTTCTATAATTGATTCATTAACAACTTCCTCAAAGAAAGCTTCTATTACTTGTTCAACCTCTCCTAGTTCTTCCAATTCTAATCTGCTATAACATTTAGCTAAAAAAGCTGTCTCTCGACCTATATAATGATGATCATGAAGTATATCAACAATTTCTGTAGGACAATAATCTGATAAAAGTTCACTTAGTGCTATTGCTGCCTTTCTTAAAGGAGTCATTTTTTACCTCAAAAATTAAAAATATTAATTACTAATTAGCTTCACATTCCTACATCTACTTTCTTATCGCCGAAATACTCTAACAATTGAAGGCTTCTTGGATGTTTTTTACCAAAAATTTGTCGATGAGTTCTAAGATGTTTTAGCGCTTCTTCTGGTTTTTGTAATTTAACATTAATGATAGCTAATTTAGTATAAAAATAGCTCAAATCATCAGTCTTAGCATCACTCTGATTATCATAAATATTAGTTATTATTTTGAGACCTGTAGAATATTCATTTTCGGCTTTAAGATTATTATTTTGCTTTTCATAAATCTCACCTAAGAATCTATGATTCATAAATGCATGCCGGTTTTTATAATATCCTGTCTCACCTAATAGTTTTTTATGCATAGCTTGAGCAGCAAGATTAGTTTGTATAGCCTTATCTATATTAATGCTACCTAATATCGCCTCAACATAGCTGCAATAAATCATAATATTAGCTTGATAAAGCTGCTCTTTTGGAAGTGAATTGTCTATTACTTGTTTTAATAAATTTAACTTTTGTTCTGCTTCCTTCAGTTTTTCTAATCTAATGAGAATATCAGCATAAATTAAATGAGCTGAGATGTCGCTTAAAGGGATTATGCTTTTACTATCTAATTTATTATCTGAGGTAGCGGCTTCAGCATATTTTAAAGCTTGTGCTAAATCACCTTGATCAATATATATCCTGGCTATAATCCTATAAAAATCTTGTTTGTAACTAAATAGATTTGAGTTACGTTCAACAACTTCTCTACCTAATTCAGCATATTTAAGAGCTTCTACGTTATTTCCCAATACATTATAAAGCCTAGCTAAACGATTATAAATCATCAATCTCTCTTCCGGTTGTGTGTCAGGCAATTTTTTAATGATTTTATAAGCTGATAAAGCTTCATCTTTAGATGCTATATAATCTGCTTTACTGCCTAAAAATTCACTTTTCATAAGAGAATATTTAAGCATTAAAGAATTGTCTTGATCCCGTATATGTTTGGTTATTTCTTCAATTCTATTAATCAGCTCCTCTGTATTTTGATTAGCTGCAAGACTAGTAAGGTTATACTCAAGTTCCACTAATCCAAGACGCAGAACTTCATTTTTATATAGCCTAAGCTCAAAAGCATTCTTATTAAGCGCAGTAATGTGATCAATTAGATGATACTCAATAATAAACTTATTTAATGAGTGAGTATTATTAGATAGAAGTTTATTGATAGCAGAAATAGTAGAATCAAGATAATAATTTTTTTCTTTGATTCCAAGCAAATCTTGCATCACTAACTGAGTTAGCTCATGCGTTGTAAATAATGAAATTTTAGTGCTTTTATCTGTTGAGCGATCATTTGAGCTATTGTTGCTACGATTCAATAAAGAATATTTCATCAATGCAGATAAAGCGTTATTAAAATCAATATCACTTAAATCTTTATTATGTTTAGTTTTAAAATATTCTTTCAGCATTATTTCTGGTATATTTTTATGATCTAAAAATGAAATTATAGCTAGAAATTCATATGCTATAACAGACTCTTTCTTGATCTCGTCAATATTTCTAGCTTTAGTGCTAAATACCGTAGCCTTATAACTATTAAATTTGGTGCGTTGCTTGCTGAGCTGATTTTCAGCATCCCATAATTTTTGTCTGTCAGTTGTAAATAAACGATTATATTCTGCCATATTAATAGCAGTATAAGAAGCGATAAAAAGACCAGCTCTAGAAACTGCAAGTGGATTATCATCTAATGTCGTAGCTAATAAATTAGCTTGGGTTTTATCTTCTTCGCCAGTTAATTTTAAAAGTAATTCTATGGATTCTTCTCTTTTTAAATTACCTAAGTGCATTACGTGATCATGAATAGTAGAATTTTTAGTAGAAATAATGATATGCCCATAGCTTTTATTATTAGGTTTCTTGGGGCTGTACTTTATGCTATCAGCGGTTTCTTGAACTTTATCTAATATAATCAACCAATTGAGTCCTGTGATTCTAAGTCGATCATTAACTTGCTCTATAAGCTCATCTTCGCTTAAGTGGTCTAGATTTATTTGGAGTAAATTTTTTCTCGGATCATCGTAAACTATTCTATTCCATTCTAGAGCAAAGTTTCTATATTGTTCTTTTAAATCTCCTCTAACATCAAGCCACCAAACTATATTATATGTTGATTGATGCTGCTCAGCATATCTTTGAATAACTTCAGCCTTACCGCTTCCTCCTTCACCAGAAATAACTAATAAGTTGTTTTTTTGCTCAAAGAAAAATTGATGCATATTTTGAAGAAATTCTTTTCTACCAACAAAATGCTCATTGAAATGCTTTAGGTTCCACATTAATGGCGCTGTTAAGCCATCCTTGTTAACAGAATTTGTATTATCAGTCGCCAAAGATATTTGATTTAAATAAATAGAAGTAAAAATTATCAGTATAATTTTACTTAAATATTTTGAAATTATCTTTATCATGACTCAAACTTTAGCCCCCACAAGAATTTTAGGAAAAGGAATAACTTTATCTGCTCTATCACGTTCAATTGGAAATAATAGTGTAATTTGGTTGCCATCCCTGGTACTTACTATTTTTAAATCTCCTTCTAAACTTCCTTTGACCAAAGTTTCAATTGTCTTATGTTCCAGCTGAATATTATCTACATTTGGAAATAAATCGTTTTTGTTTTGGTATGATCTATCTTTAAATAAGAGTTCATTAAAGCCGATACCATTATCGCTAATTTCAATTACTACAGAATTTCTGCTTATATTTTTATTAGCAGAGATAGTTATATTGCTATTGGAAGGAATGAAATATAATGATTTGCGAAATAGAGTTATTAATATTTGTCTTAGAATCAATTCGTTGATTTGAATCGTAATATCGTCAATTTTGTTTATAACTGTAATTGAACGCTGTGAAATAATTGGTTTGAAGATAGTTAGCGTTTCTGTAAAGATATCAGCTAAATCAACTTCAGTTATCTTATCTTCATCATCAACAATGTTATTGCGTAAATTTTCAACTATAGCATGGATATTATCAAATACTCTTTTGACAATATCAATAGTCAGTTCATCATTGTTTTTATGATGTTTAAAGTTCAGTAGATCTTGGATTCTATCAATCGCGCTAGCATAACCTTGCTTGATTTTCTGTTCTATGCTAGTTATTAACTTAACTGCATCATGATAACTTTGTATTTGCTCAGTTGATTTACCATTCTTTTGAGAAAGGTCAGTTAATGTAGTAGTTAAATCTTCTACTTGCTGCTTTAATAAAAGCACTTCTTCCGTAAAAAGTTCATCACATTGCTTTTTAACTTTTTTGCGCTCAGCAAAATTATATATTAATATCATCATGATACCTAAACTCAATATCATTCCACATCTTTGCAGTGAAGTTTGTATAGTATTTTCTACGATTGCTGCTGTATTTTGACCAACTGCAATTGTATAAGGAGTATTAGAGACGCTAACATCATTGGCAAATTGATGTTTTTGTAAGTATGGCTCATGAATAATATTAAATGAGTTTTGTTGTTTAGAAAAATATGCTGATTTATCCTTTCTACTAACCTTGAATAGATCATTAGCATCAAAACTATCATATAAAGTTTGAAGTACCATTGATGCTTTTATAGGAAGCGTTAAATGTCCAATTAAGCTATTGTCTTGAGTAGTAGTATTTTGTTTTAAGAGAGGAAAAACTATTACTAAGCTTGCTCCGTCTTGTTTATCTAGCTTATCATAAATAATAAACTGACTCTGGTTCTTATCCAGTTTTTCTAAAATAGTTATATCTGACGCGCTTATAGCACTGCCATGAGCATTAAAGAATTTGTTAGGCTCAGCCATGGAGCGCCAAGCAACTGGTAGTAAACTAATATGCTCATCATTAGTATAGGTAAGTTTTAACAATTGAATCACTTTATTCTTATCTAGATATCTCTGATCTTTTAATATTACTTGCGCTAGCATATCTAACGAGCTTTGATAATTAGTGATGTTTTCTTCAATACGTAAGCTAGCAAATTTTGTTTTGCTCAGTAATTCTTGTTCAAACTTATAGCGCTGCTCATAATAGCTTAAAGTTATAGCAGCTAAACAAAAAAGGATAATAGTTGCAATAAAATAGCTATTAATAGCATGGGTATGTGATTTACTAATTCTATTAACAATATTAGTTTTGAAGTTATAAAGCGGGGAAGATTTGGCAAGGTAGCTAAAGGTAAAAGCTTTTATTAAGGCTGTTTTTATTAAAAACGCTAGTTGTTTAAAATTATTAACATAGGCAATAAAATTCTTCTTGCTAACCATATATAGTCATGGTATAAGTATATATACATAAATAGATAGTATATATAATCGAAATATCTTAAGTCTTAGAATTATAAGATATCCACACTTAACTATACTATACACTGTGGAGCGTTGAACGCAACATTTATGTGAAGATATTTTAATAATTACGCGCTTAAGTATTTTAATGAAAATTAATTTGAAGAGCAATTCAGAATATGACTGTGACTATGAATAATAATGATATGATGATTTATAATCAAACTAATACACAATTAAAAACTTTTATTTATGAAAGCGAAGAGATTCGTAGCTTTTTAGATCTCAATGGCGATCCATGGTTTATTGCGAATGATATTTCTTCATTTCTCGGTTATCGCATGACAAGCGATGCAACTAGACTTCTAGATGAAGAAGAAAAGGGTACGCAGATTCTACCAACTGCTGGAGGTCCTCAAAAATTTACTACTGTTAGTGAGTCTGGATTATATTCTTTGATCTTTGCAAGCCGTAGGCCTGGAGCTAAAACCTTCAAAAGATGGGTTACATCAGAAGTATTGCCATCAATTCGTAAAACTGGGAGTTACAATAAACAGCTTGATTTAAATGACCCAAAACA
>CAZJZY010000015.1:0-20850 GCA_964550685.1 uncultured Rickettsiales bacterium
ATTGGCAGAGCGTCGGTCTCCAAAACCGAAGGTCGGGGGTTCGAATCCCTCCGCTCCTGCCAGTTTTAATGTTTTTGGTGTAAATAACTATGTTAAAGGTAACGGAATTTATTGGTCAAGTGGTGAAAGAAACCAAGAAAGTCACTTGGTCTACTAAGAAAGAGACCATGGTGTCGATGATGTTAGTGATAGTTATGGTTGTTATAGCATCTATATTTTTTTTGGGTACAGATGTGGTTATATATAAGCTAGTGAGCTCAATATTAAATCTAGGAGTAAATTAAGTGGCCTATCAATGGTATATAGTCCATGTAGTTTCTGGACATGAAAAAAAAGTAGCTAAATCAATTGAAGAGCAAGCTAGAAAAAAAAATCTTCAAGAGAAAATAGCTAAGGTTGTGGTTCCAACCGAAGAAGTAGTAGAGATAAGAAGAAATCAAAAAGTAAACGTTGAGAAGAAATTTCTTCCTGGTTATATTTTGATTAATATGGAAATGAGTGACGATACCTGGCATTTTGTTAGGAATGTGCCTAAAGTGACTGGATTTCTTGGAAGCGCAAGTAAGCCTTCTCCTATTAGTGAAGCTGAAGTTAATATCATCTTCAAGCAAATGGAAGAGGGAGTTGCCAAGCCTAGAAGTGCAATTATATTCGAGGTTGGTGAATCAGTTAAAATTAACGATGGGCCATTTGAGTCTTTTGTTGGTTTGGTTTCAGATATTGATGAAGAAAAATCTAGATTGAAAGTGTCCGTAACAATTTTTGGTCGGTCAACTCCAGTTGAGCTGGAATTCTCTCAAGTAGAAAAAGTGTAAATATAAAGGTTAAGTAGTTATGGCAAAGAAAGTTCAAGGTTATATTAAATTGCAAATTCCAGCTGGGAAGGCGAATCCTTCTCCTCCGGTAGGTCCAGCTTTAGGTCAGCGCGCTTTAAATATTATGGAGTTTTGTAAGGCATTTAATGCTATGACTCAAGGCATGGAGCCTGGAGCTCCAACTCCTGTTGTCATAACATATTATGCAGATCGTACTTTTACTATTGCAGTGAAAAAACCGCCTGTTTCTTACTTTATTATTAAGGCAGCAAAAATTACAAAAGGATCTGACAAGACGGGTAAATCAGATTCTGTTGGTAAATTGACTATGGCTCAAGTAAGAGAAATTGCAAAACAAAAAATTGAAGATATGAATGCATTTGATATAGAGGCTGCCTGTAAATCTGTAATTGGCACAGCTTCATCAATGGGTGTTATAATAGAGGGATAGTAAAATGACTAAAGTAACTAAAGTAAAACATCTGGTGAAGGGAAAGGGCGGAAAAAATATTCGTCAAAAAAGAGCCCTTGTTGATAGCGAAAGAAAATATAGCCTTGGTGAGGCGGTGTCTTTTTTGAAGAGTAATAATTTTACTAAATTTGATGCTAGTATTGAAGTAGCATGTAATCTTGGTGTTGATACCAAGCATTCTGATCAGCAAGTGCGTGGTGTTGTTTCAATGCCGCATGGTACTGGTAAACAAGTTAGGGTCGCTGTTTTTGCAAAGGAAGCTAAGCTTGAAGAAGCAAAAAAAGCAGGTGCTGATATTGTTGGTAATGATGATTTAGTTCAGGCTATTCAATCTGGGAAAATTGACTTTGATTGTTGTATAGCCACTCCAGATATGATGGGAGTCGTTGGTAAAGTTGCGAAAATTCTTGGTCCTAAAGGCTTGATGCCAAATCCTAAATTGGGCACAGTTACAATTGACGTAATGGGTGCTGTAACTAAAGCTAAGGCTGGACAAGTTGAGTTTAGAGCAGAAAAAGCTGGGATAGTACATGCTGGAATAGGAAAAATAAGTTTTAGTGAAGGTCATTTGCTAGAAAATATTCAAGAATTGTTGTCAGCTGTTGTAAAATCTAAGCCATCTGGATCTAAGGGAACTTATTTGAAAGCGGTGCATATTTCATCAACTATGGGTCCTTCATTACCTATTGATGTATCAAATTTATCAGTAAATAATTAGGAGCTTAAGTTGTGAATAGATTAGAAAAAAAACAAGAAATTAGTGATATCAAAAACTTAGTAGAATCTCATTCTGCTTCAGTTATTGTTCATTATCAGGGGTTGAACGTAGATCGCTTGAATTTCCTAAGAGGGCAAATGCGCGAATGCGGTGCCACGTTTAAGGTTATTAAGAATAGTCTTGCAAAATTAGCGATAGCTAATACTAATAATAAGGATTTAGATTCCTTATTATCTGGGCCAACTGCTTTAGTGGTTTCAAATGATCCGGTAACTATGGCCAAACAATTAACTAAATTTGTAAAAGATAACGCAAATCTAGTGTTGTTAGGAGGGATAGTTGATCAACAGGTTGTAGATAAAAAGTCCATTGTTGCTTTATCTGATATGCCATCGAAAGATGAATTGAGGGCTAAGATAATAGGCTTATTAAATGCTCCTGCAACTAAGTTGCTAAGAGTCCTTAAGGCTCCAGCTGAACAATTGGCTAGAGTGGTAAGTGCTTATTCAAGTAAATAACAAGCTTTGTGTTTGTTGTGAAGATTTATCTTGGTTTTTTAGAGTTTTTTATGTAATCTAGAAAATCAAATAAGTATGTTATTTAATGTTTTATTTAAGAAAAGAGGATTAAAATGGTTAATTTAGTTAAAATAGCGGATGAGTTATCTAGTTTGAGCGTGATGCAAGCTGCAGAGTTAGCAAAGATGCTTGAAGAAAAATGGGGTGTTAGTGCAGCAGCTCCTGTTGCAGTGGCAGCAGTTGGTGGTGCGGTAGCGGCGGCTGCTGAAGAAGCGCAAACAGAATTTAATGTTATTCTTGCTGCAGTTGGTGAAAAGAAAATTGAAGTTATTAAGGAAGTTCGCGCTATCACAGGATTAGGTTTGAAAGAAGCTAAAGATTTAGTAGAAGCTGCTCCTAAAGCTATAAAAGAATCTGTTTCACAAGAAGAAGCTAAAAAAATTCAAGAACAACTTGTGAAAGTTGGTGCTACAGTTGAAATAAAATAAGTATTATTTTATTCTATATAGAATGTAGATCTTTCTACTAAAATCATTAATTTAATGCTTTTAGTAGTAAAGATCTATTTTTATTGGTAAAGAGCTTTGTTTATTACAATTTTTTACTCGTGACATTCTTTCATATTTCCATTATTTCTTAAATTTAGTCGGAGTTATTTAATGATTAGTTCGTTCACTGCATATAAAAGAATTCGTAAGAGTTTTGGTAGAGTTGAACAAATTGCGTCAATGCCAAATTTAATCGAACTTCAAAAGAATTCTTACGATTTCTTTTTGCAAGCACATATTGATCCTGAGCAGCGTAAAAATTTAGGTTTACAACAAGTTTTTACCTCTGTTTTTCCAATTGAGGATTCGTCTGGTCAGGCGACATTAGAGTTTATCAAATATGAGCTCGGTGAGCCAGTATTAAGAGGCGGAAACTATTCATCTTCTCTAAAAGTTGTGTTCAGATTAATAATATGGGATATAGATGAAGATACTCAGTCAAAAGAAATAAAAGGAATAAAAGAGCAAGAAGTTTTTCTTGGCGATATTCCAATGATGACTACCAACGGTACTTTTGTAGTAAATGGAACTGAAAGAGTTGTGGTTTCTCAGATGCATCGTTCTCCAGGTGCGTTTTTTGATCATGATATGGGAAAAACTCATAACACAGGGAAATATTTATATTCAGCAAGAATAATACCTTACCGTGGTTCTTGGCTTGATTTTGAATTTGATGCTAAAGATATTTTATATTTTAGAGTGGATCGTAAGCGTAAGCTTCATGCCACTTCCCTGATGCGTGCTTTGGGCTTGTCTACAAGTGATATTTTTAATTATTTTTATAATAAATTAACAATAACAAAAGTAAAAAAAGGCTGGGCAGCAGATTTCGATTACAACAGAATGAGGGGTATTAAATTAAGCGCTGATTTAATTGATGCTAATACTGATGAGATAGTTGCTGCAGCTGGCTCTAAACTTACTCCTAGAGTGATGAAGCAGCTTCAAGAGAAAAACTTCACTAAGAAACTAATTAATTCAGAAGACTTGATCGGTAAGTTTATTGGTCAAGATATATTCAATCCAGACTCTGGAGAAGTATATTTAAGTATAGGTGATGAATTAAAAGCTGATAAAGTTGCATTTTTAGAAAGAATAGATACTAAAGAATTCACAGTGTTAGATATAGATCACACCAATGTTGGTCCTTATATTCGTAATACTTTATATGCAGATAGAAACACCACAGAAGAAGAAGCTTTAATCGATATATTTAGGGTAGTAAGACCTGGTGAGCCTTCCACTCTTGAAGGGGCTAAAGAAGTATTTAATAGTTTATTTTTTGATCCTGAAAGATATGATTTATCTGCAGTGGGAAGAGTAAAACTAAATGCTAGATTTAATTTAAATTTTCCTGAAGAATTAATAACTCTTACCAAAGAAGATATTTTAGAAATTATAAAGGCTTTAGTGCTTTTAAGAGATGGTGTTGGTGAAGTTGATGATATTGATCATTTAGGTAATCGTAGAGTTAGAGCGGTTGGTGAAATGATAGAAAATCAATTTAGAATTGCTTTAGTTCGTTTAGGTAGGGCTATTTTAGAAAGAATGAGTGCGGTTGATTTAGACTCAGTTATGCCTCATGATCTTATCAACTCTAAGCTTTTAGTTGCCACAGTAAAGGATTTCTTTACCTCCTCACAATTATCACAATTTATGGATCAAACCAATCCTTTATCTGAAATCACTCATAAGAGAAGAATGTCAGCTTTAGGACCGGGTGGTTTAACAAGGGATAGAGCGAATTTTGAAGTTCGTGACGTGCATCCAAGTCATTATGGACGTATTTGTCCTATTGAAACTCCTGAAGGTCAGAATATCGGTTTAATAAGTAGTATGGCCACTTTTGCTAGAGTAAATAAATATGGATTTATTGAAAGTCCTTATCGTTTAGTAAAGGAATCAAGAGTTACGGATGAGGTGGTTTATCTTTCAGCAATAGAAGAAGGAAAATATATCATAGCTCAAGCAAATGCTGATATGGATGATAAAGGTAATTTTATTGCAGATTTAGTGAGTTGCCGTAAGAATGGTGAATTTATTATGGTGAGTCCAGATAATATTCATTATATGGACGTATCTCCAATGCAAATGGTGTCTGTAGCCGCTTCATTAATTCCATTCCTTGAGAACGATGATGCGAACCGTGCATTGATGGGATCAAACATGCAACGTCAAGCAGTTCCTTTATTGCGTGTTGACGCTCCAATAGTTGGCACAGGTATGGAAAGAGTAGTGGCTAGTGATTCTGGTGCAACAATAACTGCGCGTAGTGGTGGGGTTGTTGAGCAAGTTGATGGAACCAGAATAGTAGTGCGTAGTACAGAAGATTTTGATGAAGATTCTCCTGGTCTTGAAATTTATAATCTGCAGAAGTTTCAACGTTCTAATCATAACACCTGCATTAATCAGAGACCATTGGTAAATGTTGGTGATAAGATATCTAAGGGTGATATTATTGCAGATGGTCCTAGTACTGATTTGGGTGAGTTGGCTCTTGGTAAAAATGTGTTAGTAGCATTTATGCCTTGGAATGGATATAATTTTGAAGATTCAATTTTAATGTCTGATAGAATTGTAAAAGATGATGTATTTACTTCAATTCATATTGAAGAATTTGAGTGTGTGGCTAGAGATACTAGACTTGGACAAGAAGAAATCACTAGGGATATTCCAAATATCAGTGAAGAACATCTGCACCATTTAGATGAAATAGGTATAGCCCATATAGGAGCGGAAGTTAAGGCTGGTGATATTTTAGTTGGTAAAGTTACGCCGAAAAGTGAATCACCAATGACACCAGAAGAAAAATTACTACGTGCTATTTTTGGTGAAAAAGCAGCAGATATGCGTGACTCATCACTTCATCTTCCTCCTGGAGTTAGTGGTACTGTAGTTGGTGTTGAAATTTTAACTAGACGCGGTATTGAAAAAGACCAAAGAGCATTATCGATCGAACGTGGACAAATAGACCGTCTATCAAAAGATAAAGATGATGAATTATCTATAGTTGAAGGTGTGATGTTCTCTAGATTAGAGAGATTACTAATTAATAATATTGTTGTTTCTGGGCCAAAAGGTTTAAAATCAGGAACGGTAATCACTAGTGAAATTCTTTCTGATTATACTAAGGGACAATGGTGGAGCATTGCTGTAGAAGATTCTAATGTTATGATAGCTCTTGAAAAACTTAGAGAAAAATATCGCTTTAGTATTGATAAGATCAATAGAGTATTTTCTGCAAATGTAGAAAGAATTCAAGCTGGTGATGATTTACCGCAAGGCGCTTTAAAAGTTGTGAAAGTATTTATTGCTATGAAGCATAAACTACAGCCAGGTGATAAAATGGCTGGTAGACACGGTAATAAAGGTGTTGTTTCTAGAATGTTACCTGCAGAAGATATGCCTTATTTAGAGGATGGTACAATTATTGATATCGTTTTAAATCCTTTGGGTGTTCCTTCTCGGATGAATATTGGGCAAATTCTTGAGACTCATTTGGGTTGGGCGGCAGTTAATCTAGGTAAGAAAATTTCAGAATCCTTAGATGTATATAATAAATCTAAAAAAGATATTGAATCTTTAAGGGAAACTATTATTGAAGCTTATGAAGATAAGAAAATTACTAAAATAGTTAAAGATCTTTCCGATGAGCAGGTGCTAGAATTAGCAGGTAATTTACAAAAAGGTATTCCAATTGCTACTCCAGTATTTGATGGTGCAAAGGAAGCTGATATTGTTAATATGTTAGAGAGAGCTAATTTAGATACGTCTGGTCAAGTGAGGCTTATTGATGGACGTACTGGTGAATATTTCGAACGTAAAGTTACAGTTGGATATATTTATATGCTTAAGCTTCATCATTTAGTTGATGATAAGATTCACGCACGTTCAATTGGGCCTTATAGTTTAGTAACCCAACAACCATTAGGCGGAAAGTCGCATTTTGGTGGACAAAGACTAGGGGAAATGGAATGTTGGGCTCTTCAAGCTTATGGAGCGGCGTATACATTGCAGGAAATGTTAACAGTGAAGTCAGATGACGTTACTGGTAGAATAAAAATATATGATTCTATTATTCGTGGTGATAATAACTTTGAATGTGGTATACCTGAATCTTTCCATGTTATGATAAAAGAATTGCGTTCTTTATGTTTGAGTGTGGAATTAGAGCAGAAGAAAGATTATGAGCTAAAAGGCTAAATGAATTATTAGGAGATAATTATTAAAATGATGAATTTATTTAATTCTCAAGACAGTTATGATTTTGACTTAATGAAAATTTCTATTGCCAGTCCGGATAAAATTAGGTCATGGTCTTTTGGTGAGGTAAAAAAGCCAGAAACTATAAATTATAGAACGTTTAAGCCAGAACGTGATGGATTATTTTGTTCAAGAATTTTTGGTCCAGTAAAAGATTATGAATGTCTTTGTGGCAAATATAAAAGAATGAAATATCGTGGCATTGTTTGCGAGAAATGCGGAGTTGAAGTTACAACTTCAAAAGTTCGTCGTGAAAGAATGGGGCATATTGAGCTTGCAGCTCCTGTAGCTCATATTTGGTTTTTAAAATCGTTACCATCAAGAATCAGTATTCTTTTAGATATGACTCTAAAAGAATTAGAAAGAATACTATATTTCGAAGCTTACGTTGTTACAGAGCCTGGAATGTCTCCTTTTTCAAAATATGAAGTACTAAATGAAGATCAGTATTATAAAGCTTTAGATGAATATGGTGAAGATAGCTTTACAGCGATGATTGGCGCAGAAGCAGTAAAAGAATTGCTTGCGAAGCTTGATTTAGAAAATATAAAAAATGAATTAAGAGCTGAAATAGCTGAAGTTAATTCGGATACTAAAAGAAAGAAAATAGTAAAAAGACTTAAGTTAGTTGAAGACTTTATAGATTCTGGTAATAATCCTGAATGGATGATTTTGGAAGTTCTTCCGGTGATTCCACCAGAAATTCGTCCTCTGGTTATGTTAGATGGTGGACGTTTTGCTACATCTGATCTTAATGAATTATATCGTAGAGTAATTAATCGTAATAATCGTTTACGTCGTTTATTAGAGCTTAGAGCTCCAGATATTATTGTGCGTAATGAAAAGAGAATGCTCCAAGAATCAGTGGATGCATTATTTGATAATGGACGTCGTGCTAGAGTAGTAAAAAATGCTAATAAGCGTCCATTTAAGTCATTAAGTGATATGTTAAAAGGTAAGCAAGGTCGTTTCCGTCAGAATTTATTAGGAAAGCGTGTTGATTACTCAGGCCGTTCAGTTATCGTAGTTGGTCCAGAATTAAAGCTGCATCAATGTGGTTTGCCGAAGAAAATGGCACTGGAGCTATTTAAGCCATTTATTTATTCAAAATTAGAGTTATATGGTATTTCAACCACCATTAAAGCTGCTAAGAGAATGGTTGAAAGTGAAAGACCAGAAGTTTGGGATATTTTAGAAGAAGTTATTCGCGAGCATCCTGTTATGTTAAACAGAGCTCCAACGCTTCACAGACTTGGTATTCAAGCATTTGAACCAATCCTTATTGAAGGAAAGGCAATTAAGCTTCATCCTTTAGTTTGTGCTGCATTTAACGCAGATTTTGATGGTGATCAGATGGCCGTTCACGTTCCACTATCTCTTGAAGCTCAGCTTGAATGTCGTGTGTTGATGATGTCTAGTAATAACATCTTAAGTCCTTCAAATGGTAAACCTATTATTGTGCCATCTCAGGATATTATTTTAGGATTATATTATTTAACTATGGAGTTAGATAATGAGCCTGGTGAAGGAATGTGTTTTGTTAATAGTGCTGAAATGAATCATGCTTTATATAGTAAAGCAGTAACTCTTCATTCTAAAATTAAGTACCGTCGTAAACAAAAAAATATTAACGGTGAAGAAGAGCTTGTATTAGTTGATAGTACTCCTGGAAGAATTATAGTTTCAGAATTATTGAAAGAAGATAATATTGCATTTGAAAATATTAATAAGCTTCTAACTAAGAAAGAAATTTCTCACCTTATAGACATGGTTTTCCGTCATTGTGGACAAAAACAAACTGTAATATTCGCTGATAGATTGATGCAGTTAGGCTTTAATTATGCTTGTAAAGCTGGTGTTTCAATTGGTAAGGATGATATGGTGATTCCTGCAAGTAAAGAAACGCATATTAAAAATACTTTAGTTGAAGTAAAAGAATTTGAAAAACAATATTCTGATGGTTTAATTACATTAGGTGAAAAATACAATAAAGTTGTTGATATTTGGTCTAAATGTACTGATAAAGTTTCTGCTGACTTAATTAAAGAAATTTCAGCTCTACAGCCTGAAACTGATCAGAAATCAAATCAAGAAAGAGTTAACTCAATTTATATGATGGCTCATTCTGGTGCTCGTGGTTCGGCAGCGCAAATTAGACAGCTTGCTGGTATGAGAGGTTTGATGGCTAGACCTTCAGGTGAAATTATTGAAACTCCAATTATATCTAACTTAAAAGAAGGTTTAAGCGTATTAGAATACTTTACTTCCACTCACGGTGCTCGGAAAGGGCTCGCTGATACAGCTTTAAAGACTGCTAACTCTGGTTATCTAACTAGACGTTTAGTTGATGTGGCAATGGATTGTATTACTCAAGAATATGATTGTGGCACAGATAATGGGATTATTGTAAAAGCCACTATTGATGGCGGTGAAGTGATAATTCCTCTAGCAGATAAAATTTTAGGAAGAACAACCGCTACAGATATTCATCATCCAATTACTAATGATCTAATTCTTGCTAAAAACGGAATGATCAATGAAGACATTGTAGAAAAAATTGATGCTGTTGGTATTGAAACTTTGAAAGTTAAATCTGTGTTAACATGTGAAGCTAAAATAGGTGTATGTTCTAAATGTTATGGACGTGACTTAGCTACAGGTGATTTAGTAAGTCCAGGTGAAGCTATTGGTGTTATCGCTGCACAATCTATTGGTGAGCCCGGAACTCAGCTAACTATGCGTACGTTCCATATCGGTGGTGCGGCCACTAGAGGCGCTGAAGTTTCTAATGTTGAGGCTTCTCATGATGCAAAAGTTTTCTTGGTTAACCGTAATGTTGTTGTTGATAGCGAAGGTCGTAAAGTTGTAATGAGCAGATCATGTGAAGTGATTCTTGCTGATGCAAAAGATCATGAAAAAGCTAGATTTAAAATTCCTTATGGTGCTAAGCTGACTGTAGATGAAGGTGATATGGTGAAAAAAGGTGCTCTTATTGCGCAATGGGATCCATATACTATACCAATTATTACAGAAAAAAGCGGTAAAATTTCTTATCGTGATTTGATGGAAGGTGTTTCAGTTAGAGATATGCTGGATGAAGCCACAGGTATATCAAGTAAAGTGGTAGTGGATTGGAAACAACAAACCCGCGGTGCTGATTTACGTCCAAGAATTATGCTGCTTGATGAGCAAGATGAAGTAAAAATTCTAGCTAATGGCTTAGAAGCGAGATATTTCTTACCAATTAATGCGATTCTTAGCGTTGATGATGGCGTGGAGGTTCATGCAGGTGATGTTATTGCTCGTATTCCTAGAGAATCAAGCAAAACTCGTGATATTACAGGCGGCTTGCCAAAAGTAGCCGAATTCTTTGAAGCACGTAAACCTAAAGATCACGCTGTTATCTCAGAAATTGAAGGATATGTTGAGTTTGGTAAAGACTATAAATCAAAGAGACGTATCGTTATTAGACCTACAGATAAAGATGTTGAACCAGTAGAATATATGATTCCTCGTGGTAAGCATGTTTCGGTTAACGAAGGCGATTACATTAAGAAAGGTGATCTATTATTGGATGGAAATCCAGTATTGCATGATATTCTGAAGGTAATGGGTGTGGAAGCTTTAGCTCACTATATGGTTGCTGAAATTCAACAAGTATATCGTCTACAAGGTGTAAAAATTGACGATAAACATATTGAAGTTATTATTCGTCAAATGCTCCAGAAAGTTGAGGTGGTTAACCCAGGTGAAACAACCTTATTAGCTGGTGAACAGATCGATAGACAAGAATTAGAAGAAATCAACCAAAAAGCGCAAAGCAAAGGATATCTTCCTGCTACTGCTATTGCAGTATTGCAAGGTATTACTAAGGCCTCTCTGCAAACAAGATCATTTATTTCTGCTGCGTCTTTCCAAGACACAACTAGAGTATTGACTGAAGCTGCAGTGGCCGGTAAATTCGATCGTCTACAAGGCTTTAAAGAAAACGTTATTGTTGGAAGATTGATTCCTGCAGGAACTGGTTTTTATGTTAATGAAGTGAAGCGCCAAGCCACAATGCTTGATCTTGCTGAAACAGTTAAACAGCTAGAAAACAGTGAATATAAAGCTGCTGCATCGCCAGTGGATCCAGAAGAAGCTGCTATTTAAGTTCTTTAATAAACCCTGAAGTTATTGCTTATATTTCAGGGTTTATCTCTAATATTTTCCATATTTATTCCTCTTGCGTTCAAACTCTTACGATGATACCATTTTACTTCAGATTGAATATCTGGGGCTTAAAATGATTATAGATAATTCAAAGGAGAATTAATATGGATAAGAGTTTCTTGAAAGTAACAACAGTGCTATTTAGTATTGTTATTTTTCTAGGGGGGATTGCATTAGCATCTGACTATAATACTGAACCTACTAGCGAAACTTATACAGGTGGGCCTAACGAAGGAGTGACGGCAACTGTAGAAACGACCTCTACCGGCATTACAAAGGCAACTGTGACGGGGCCAAATGATAAAACATTATATGTAGAAACGGATAGTTCTGGAAGTAAATATGTTGCAGGGCCAAATGGTAGAGTCGTTCAGGTAGAACAAGATGGTTCTGGAAATAAAGGAGTATATGGACCTAATGGTAATAGTATTCATACTGATGGGGAATCAGTGACAGTATCTAATCAAAACATGACTAAAAATGCAACTATAACTAAAAATGATGATGGTACCGTTAGTGCAACTGCTAAAGGGTATACAGATACTAAAGATGGTGACACCACAACAGTGACTAAATATGATGGAACAACAAAATCCTTTGATAACACAAAGAAGCCATCTCGTTCACGTCGTGCTAAACCTACGCAATAATTTTTATTTTAAAATGGATCATCGTTTGTAGTTTAGGCGGTGATCTGTTTAATCGCGTTCAATATTCTTGTCATGAATAACTCATAAAATTTTGTTAAATAAGCTATCTTGTCTTGAGGGAGGCGTTATTCTTGAACGAACATAGTGAAGTTCGAGAATCTAGTGAAAATCTTTACTGCTAGAGTGCTAAAAGTTAAAAGGTATGACTGGACCCCTCGGCCCTGTGGGCCAAGGGTGACGATCTCGTTTGTAAACTATAGAACGACTTGAATTAATATTAACCATTGCCCTAAAAACCAATCCCTAACATTTTTCTTGTATGGCTTATCTCTCACTGCTATTCTTTAATTATAGATTGAAAATATTGCATTATTTTAGATTTATAATTTATAACAATTCAAAGGAGAATAATATGGATAAGAATTTATTAAAAATTACCACTATATTGTGTAGTATTGGTGTTTTTGTAGGGGGGGGGAAGGCATTAGCTAGCACTTTTGAAACGAATACTTATACTGGCCCTAATGGTGGAACTTTAGAAACAACAGTACAATATGATGCAAACGGTAACCCAATCACCGTTGATGCAACAAGATATAATTCTGAAGGTGATCTTATTTCTCATAAAGATGCTCAAAAAGGTGATGGAATGACTACCATGGGTAGTAGTTTTAAGGAAAATCCTAATACAGGAACTCAGGTAAGTAAGGGGTTTTCTACCAATGAAGAAGATTATTTAAGTGCCTATAAGTCAGTATATGGCGAAAAAAGATCTACACATAAAAATGTTACTGTTCAAGATGGAGAGGTTACTGGAACTAGAACTATAGAAAATTATGATAAAGGAAGTGTAACTGTTGAAAAAAGCAGTGATGGTTCTACAACCGTAACTGCACGTGATAAGCCTGAATCGGATGAGTCGACTAAAGAAGTAAGCGTAACTAAGTCTGCTGATGGTACAGTCACTGCAACAGGTCCTAACCACAATAGCAAAGAAGTTACAAAAAGACCTCGTCCTGTGAAGAATCAAAAGAAAAAAGCAAGCTAGTAATTTAAAGATGGATCATCATTTGTAGTTTAGGTGGTGATCCTAAAGGGGAGATCAAAAAACTTAATAGCAAGAAATTTAAAGCAAGAAAAAACCAGCGACAAATGAATTTTGTGCTGGTTTTTTTATTTTATTTAAGCGCAGACGTGGATATAAGTGCGATTAGTTCTCTTATCAAAAGACACAGCGCCTGGAACAAGAGCGTGTAAGGTGTGGTCTTTGCCCATGTGAACGTTTTTACCTGGATGGTATTTTGTTCCTCTTTGACGAACCAAAATAACACCTGGTTGAACTTTTTGTCCATCACCAACTTTAGTGCCTAGTCTACGTCCTATTGAATCTCTACCGTTTCTGGAACTACCACCAGCTTTTTTCGTGGCCATTGTTTATCTCCTATTTTCCTAAAGTAATTGAAATTACTTTTACTAATGAAATTGGTTGTCTATGACCATTCTTACGACGATAGTTTTTTCTTCTTCTTTTTTTGAAGATGATCACTTTTGCATCTTTGTCTTGGTCAATAACTTGAATGGTTACAGAAGCGCCTTTAACATATGGAGCGCCAACAGAAACTTTCGCTTCATCTTCTCCAGCCATCATAACTTCTTCTAATTTGATTTCTGCACCTAAGGCTGCATCAATTTTTTCTAACTTTAGAATTTGGTTTTCTTGCACTTTATATTGCTTTCCACCATTTTTAAATACCGCAAACATTGCTTTTTCCTAAATATATGTTTATTTAATAGATTCAAACTATAGCTTGTATTTGCATAATGTCAACGAAATTGTTGTAATTTTTATAGCTAATCTATCAAGTTTTTTTAAAATATCTTATAAAATAATTTTATGTGTGACCATGAGGAGTTTTTTGAGCTTTTCTAAGGAATTCACGACGATCAGGTACGGTATGACCATACGCGGCTCCAGATTTAGCTAATTGTTTGCCAATATCTAGAATTTTCTGTTGTGTGTCTTCAGGCAATACTGATACTTTTTCAGTGATATGAGTCAAAAAATCCCAAGATTTTTCTATTAACTCTTCTTTTGAAAGGTTTTCTAGATTTTCTCCATATGTTTCTGCATAGTTTGAGGAGGCAAGCTTTTCAATACCATCTCCTTTTTGATTTTTCTGTGAGGATTCTAATAGTCTTTTTTTATCTGTCATAGAAAGAGGTGCATCTGCTTCTGGAGAAGATTTCTCGGGCGATATCATTTCTTTCATAAATTGTAAAGGATTATCAAGAAAACTTTTCAACTAACTGTATCCTTATTAGGTGAGATTACTTATCGATTAGAGTCTGTAGAGCTTACAGCCCTTTTTAGTAATCTTATGTTATTATATTAAGTTTATACTACTATCTAAAGGTAAAGAAATGGTTAATGTATCTTTAAATTTCTGCCCAATTTTTTCCATGGCTGATATTTACTTTCAAAGGCACACTAAGAGTAATTACCGATTCCATAATTCTTTTCGTTAACTGACTAACTTCTTCGATAGATTCATTTTTAACTTCTAAGATCAGTTCATCATGTATTTGTAATAATATTTTAGCCGGAAGTTTTTGCTTTTCAATTTCATTATTTAATTGGATCATAGCTTTTTTGATGATATCTGCAGCTGTGCCCTGTAATGGTGCGTTAATTGCTGCGCGTTCAGCAAAACTTCTAATTGCATTATTAGAATCATTGATTGTTTTAGTATAGCATTTACGACCAAGTAAAGTTTCAACAAAGCCATTCTCTCTGGCAAAAATCTTTGTCTTTTCCATATATTGCTTAATTCCTGGATAATGAGTGAAATAAGCTTCAATATATTTATTAGCGTCGGATCTGGAGATTCCTAATTGATTAGCTAAGCCAAATGCGCTTTGACCATAAATAATACCAAAATTAATTGCTTTAGCTTGGCGGCGTAATTCTGGAGTAACTTCTTCTAAGGAAATTTTAAATACTTCACTAGCAGTGGAGGTGTGAATGTCTTGGTCATTTAAGAATGCTGTTTGTAGAGTTGTTATCTCGGCTATATGAGCTAATAAACGCAGCTCCACTTGTGAATAATCTGCCGAAATTAATTGATATCCTGTTTCTGTAATAAAGGCTGATCTAATTTTATTTCCATCTTCGCTACGAATAGGAATATTTTGTAAATTGGGGTTGCTGGAGCTTAATCTGCCAGTTGAGGTGATAGTCATTTGAAAATTAGTGTGGATACGACTATTCTTATCAGCATTTTTACTTAAGCTACT
This sequence comes from uncultured Rickettsiales bacterium, assembly GCA_964550685.1. Taxonomy (GTDB): domain Bacteria; phylum Pseudomonadota; class Alphaproteobacteria; order Rickettsiales; family CANDYO01; genus CANDYO01. The sequence continues at coordinate 15,491 of CAZJZY010000015.1, forward strand.
GGCGTAAGTATTATTTAATTTACTTAAATGGCGCCAAGATAAAATAAGTTCAGCTATTTTATGTCCTTGTAAAGCTAGCTCCTCTAAAACTTCAGCATTAGTGCTTAAGGCTTTATTTTTAGCTTTTTGTTCGTCGCTTTGTAATTTTAATTTTTCAAATAACACTTCTGCCATTTGTTTGGGAGAGGCTAAGTTAAAGTTACAGCCTGCTAGGGCGTAAATCTCTTCTTCTAATTTAAAACAACGTTCTGCAAAATCGATAGCTATTTCCTTTAAGCGTAACTGATCTATTTTAATCCCAGATTTCTCCATTTTATATAGCACAGAAGAAAGGGGCTTTTCTATTCTTTCGTAAAGAATTAGTAATTTTTCTTTAGCTAAGCGTAGTTTGAATTTTGACCAAAGCTGCAGCATCATCAAGGCTGAATAGCTAAGCCATTGTTTTAATTCTAAATCTGCTTTTAAGTTGCAATATGTTTGAACTAAAGTTTTTAAGTCATGGTTATGCAAGCCGTTATTTAAAACGTAAGATATAAGCTGCATGTCATCAGAAGACTGCCAAGCAGCTTCATTAATGGGATAATGTTCAGAAATAATATAGTAAAATCTTTTTGCGTCATGTAAAATTTTGGTTACTGATCCATCATTAATAAATGGGAGTAAAGCTTCAGATATAGATTTAATTGAGAGTTCACTATTAGTTTGAAATAGACCTGTGTTAGCCGATTCGCTAGTGGCGCAAATAACAATTTCTGCTGGGTCGCAGGAGATGCATAAAAAACCTGCTTCCAATATGATGCTTAATTGACCGCTAGCTGATGTTTTACGGGAAAGCCATGTTTTTAGATCATCTAGGTTTTTTAATTCTAGTATTTTGGCGCTAAGAATAGGATCATGATGTTCTCCATTCTTATGATTAAAATTATGGCAAATTTTTTCCGCTCTGTTATATAAAGAGTTAAAATTTTGTTTTTGTAAAAATTCTTTGAATTGGTCAACATGAGAGATTTTTATCCGTAAATCATCCAAACTTGAGCTTACAGAAACTTGGTCATCCAAAATAACTAATTTCTGAGATAAATAAGCAAGTTCTTTATTTTCTATCAATGATTGCTTGCGCTTGCTGGCAGGAAGATCATCAATATTTTGATAGATGCCATCTAGGCTGTGGTATTTGTTTATTAATTCAGCGGCGGTTTTGGGGCCAATACTTGGTACTCCTGGTACATAATCTGCACTATCGCCAATAAGCGCTAAGATATCAATCACTTGATCTGGGCGAACTCCAAATTTTTCTATCACTTGAGGGGCTTTAATATATCTGGATTTTAAGGGATCATAAAGACTAATATTATCATCAATTAACTGCATTAAATCTTTATCAGATGAAATAATAGTGACTTTAATGCCTTGGTTGCTAGCAGTTTTAGCAAAAGTGGCGATAAGATCGTCTGCTTCAAACCCTTTTCTCTCTAAAATATCAATATTGAGGGAAGACACAGCTTCTCTCACTAAGGGAAATTGTGGAATTAGTTCTTCAGGGGCAGGGGGGCGGTGCGATTTATATTCAGGATATATATCGTGTCGAAAGGTGTTTCCGCCAGAATCTAATACCACTGCTAAATGAGAGCAAGAAAATTCTAGTAATACTTTAGTGAGCATTGAGGTGAAGCCATATATTGCTCCCACATGGGTTCCGTCATCTCTTTTTAAGGGAGGGAAAGCATGAAAAGCTCGAAATACAAAGCCGTAACCGTCTATTAATACTAAGTGCTGATTCTGTTTGGTCATGTATTTGTTCAATATTAAATCTTATATCACTATAACTTACATATTTAGCTATAAATAGTAAACATATATAATTATACAGTTGTAGGAGAAAATATTTTCGAGTAGAGTATATCGGGTTTGAAAAACTATAATTATATAAGACAAGCAAAATGCAACTTAATGATATTAAGAAATATTTTATGAATTTGGCTGAATTAATAGTCGAAAATAAAACTTACCTATTGCATAAATACCTTCCAACTACTTTAATGTTTTTGCTTTCGGCCTATATCTATAGTTTGCTTAGAGGGGTGAAGGATTCTATTTTAGTCCCTATACTTGGGGCAGAATTGATTAGCTTTATAAAGTTTTATGGAGTATTCCCTGCTACTGTCATATTTTTTATCTGTTTCTCAAAGCTAGCCAATATATTGTCTAGAGATAAATTATATTATGTTATCGCAATGTTTTTTGGTAGCTTTTTTATGTTTTACGCCTTTATTCTGGGGCCTAATTCAGAATATTTCCATCCAGATTTATCAAATTGGATTTCTCAGTATCCTAAGTGTAAATATCAAATAATGATGATTCAGCATTGGACCATTAGCTTATTTTACGTAATGTCTGAATTATGCGGTACAGTAATGTTAACCCTGCTGTTTTGGCATTTTGCTAATGACATATATAATGTAAAAGAAGCTAAAAAAACTTATTCTTTATTTGGTCTTATTGGGCAGTTAGGGTTAGTGGTCGCGGGTTTAGTTCAGAATCATGTTTCAGTGTATTTTATCGAAAACCCTACAGATCATGAGGCTTGGCATTCAACTATAAAATGGATGATGTCTAGTGTGTTTTTGGTTTGTTTAGGCTTAATCTTTTTATATAGATGGATGTATAAAAATGTATTATCTAATCCAGTATTATGTGACAGAAAGCACAATAGTGAAAAAGAGAAAATTAGCTTATCGGTAATAGAAAGCTTTAAATATGTTTTTTCTTCAAGATATCTTTGGCTCATTATGGTTATAGTATTTTGCTATGGTGTTGGAGTTAATATGATAGAGAGTGTTTGGAAAGATCAGTTACGCCTCCAATATGCATCTCAAAGTGATTACAGTGCGTTTATTGGTAAATTTCATATTATATTTGGTTTTGTGACTATCTTTGTGATGTTGTTTGGGGCTTATATCTTACGAAGATTTAAATGGATAGTGGCGGCTCTGTTTACTCCTTTGGGGGCAGGTTGTACAGGGATAATGTTTTTTAATCTTATTATGTTTAAAGATCTATTTGGCGATTGGTTCTCGAGCTTTAATATAAGTCTGCTGATGATGGCGGTGATGGTTGGGTCACTTCAGGTGATGCTGTTTAAATCATTTAATTATGCCTTCGTTGATGCTACTAAAGAAATGGCATTTATTCCACTTGATAGAGAGCTTAGAATAAAAGGGAAAGCTGCAGTGGATGTTATTGGTGGAAGATTTGGTAAGGCCTTCGGTGCGATATTGCAACAGATGATGTTCCAGTTTGTTAATCCAAATTTATCTGAACTAACCTATGAAATATTCATCGTTTTTATTATAACAATGGGTATGTGGGTATTTGCCGTTATAGCATTAAACAAAGAATTTTATAAACTTACCAAAAATTAGTTTCTATTTATTTTTATCAAAGATCATAAATTTGTAGCTTAGAATTTTATATTAGTTTAATATTCAAATATATTAACTATTAATGTAAAGGGGCTATAGAGTCATGCGCAATAAATACAAAAAAACTTTAGCAAAAATAGCAGCAATTTTTAGTATTATTGCTGTGTTCTCATTTGGCTTTATGGTAAGTAAGTCTTACGCGATGGACGCTGAGAGCGGGAATAATATTGCTGGTCAAAACATAGAAGATATCAATGATGAGGAATTCAAGGAGTTTCTTAATGAAGGAGAGGTAAGTGAAATTCAAGATGGAGCTGAAAGTCCTTATTATCAAGCTATTACTCAAGATCATCTTGATTCTGCGAAAGCAATTTCGGGAGAATCTAGTGATAATTTTCAAAAAATGTTTAAGACATATGAAGCGCAAGAAAATTTAAGAGCAGCTTTAAAAGCAAAAAAAGAAAATCCTTATGATTCATCTCACGATGCGCGTATTGCTGACGCTCGAGCCCAACATAAAGATGCTTATGGAGAGCATTATGAGGTTAATCAAAAAGCAATCCCTAATCTTGTTGAAAGAGCTGAATATTTAGAGAGGAAGAAAGGTCGCACAGAAGAAGATAACAAAAAATTAGCGCAATATAGATCATTAACTATGTCTTCTGGGAGTACTCCAGCAGAAAGTCCAGCAACAAATAGCTTAAGGCAGCTTGGAAAATCTCAAGAGAAGTTAAATGAAGCTGAAAGAAGATATAATATTTTAGGAGAAAATGATCCAAATAAAGCTCAAGCTAAAAAAGAATATAGCGAAATTGAAGCAATGCATTACGCTCTTGGAAAGTTATATAGAGAGCAAGCGGATTTAGAAAGAGGAAGAAGCGGTGCAAGTGAAGAAAAGGTTAAATCTGCAGAATCTGCATATAAAGATATAGTTACTAAAGTTAAAAATGGAACTGCTGAGATTAGTGTTGGTAACCAAAATAAAGCGCTATCTTCTATTGATCAAGATAGATCTGCAGCGAATATACTAAATCATCTATATGTTGCTCAAAAAAAGATGCTAGCAACTGAACAGCGTTATGAGTATTTGAGTGAAAATAATGCTCCAGAGACAGAGCAGGCAAGAAAAAATTATGAAGAAGCCAAAGAAATACATAGTGCTCTTGGGAAATTATATAGAGAACAAGCCGATTTAGAAAACGGATGGAAAGGATCAAGTGAAGAGAGGGTTAGAAAAGCGGAAGCTGAATTTAGAATAAAAATAAAATCTTTTGCTCAGCAAGAAAATTCTGTTAACTCTGATTCTTTAGCTTCAAGTGCTGCTCCAAGAATTACTCCAACTGATATCAAGGTGTTAGAAAAAATGCGTGATACTGCTGGAGCAGAGTATTCTAAGAATTTATCTTTGGGTATTGATGATTTTGCAAAAGCTGATGCTGCAGAAGAGCTTTTTAAAACTGGGAAGAAATTATTGTCGATACAAGAAAAATTGGATAAAGCTATTTCTTTTAGAGATCGGACTGATAAAAGTAATGTGAAGTTTCAAGAGAGAGCTAATAAAGTTGATGCTTTAGAGAAAGAGCATGATGCTCTTCAAGAAAAATATTATAATTTAAGGCTTACTAGCGGATTACCTGTTGAAACTATTATTCAGAAAAAGAATGGCTCTATGGATATGGTAACTCCAGAAATTCAACCAACATTTGCCTCTTTTATTTCTTCTCCTAAACCTAAAGTAGATATAGGGGGTCAAACAACTGCAATTGCTGTTGATGAGAAGGGAGATTATATTGCAGTCGTTAAGGAGAATAAGATGCAAAAATCTGAGGCCTCAAAGGTTATAGTGGTTAAAAAACACCATTCTAGCAAGTTACCTATTAGTGGCGCTGCCATTCCAAAGCCTTCCACAAATTCTACTGAGGTAAAAGGTTTAATAAA
>CAZJZY010000015.1:20860-43149 GCA_964550685.1 uncultured Rickettsiales bacterium
CTTAACGATGCTTTATCTCAATAAATTAAGTGAACTTTAGGAAATAGCAGTGACTTAAAAGTCATGCTTTGTTTAATATTCTCTTTTTGGTTAGCTTATGTTAGCGAAGTATCTATATTTTTAGTAGAATAACTTATGTCAATGGCTTATTTTTAATTTAAAGGATACATTATGAAAACAACTATAAAATATGCATTATTAATTAGTCTTTTATCTTCAACTGCTTTAGCTCGAGCTAAAAACCCAATAGCTAAAAACAGCCCCCAGGATCAACATAAAGTAGAGAAACATGTTGTAATTAATCATATAAACTCTTCATCAAAGCTAAGTCAGCCTAGAGCTTCTATCGCTAATGAAGATTTTAAAGCTTTTGTAGTTCAGGAAATTGTGATTAATTTAGAGGGCATAGAACAGCAAAAAGACTTTAATGACATATGTGCAGAATATGTTGGTAAATATATGACTCATGAAATGTTAACTGAGTTGAATATAAAATTAACAAAATACCTTGTAAGCCAAGATTACTTAGTTCCTAAAATTGATATAAATGAAAATAAGGGAGTTGTTTATGTTAATGTTAGGGTGACTGGTATTGATAGAGTGGTTATTCTCGGTGAAGGAAAAAATAGCCAGTTAATGAACGAATATGCAGATAAAATTTTAGAAGCTAAGCCAGCTAAAGTAAAATATGTGCAGAGATATTTAGCTTTAATGAATAAAGTTCCTGGTTATGATATTGAATATAAGCTAGAGGAGAAAGCTGGATCTGCATCTGAAATGGAATTGGTTGTTGCCACTGCAAAAACTAAAGCAGAAGCCTTTATTGGAGTGGATAATTACGGGGTGAATGATTTGGGTAAAATGCAAACAGCAGCTGTTGCACAAATGTATTCTCCAAATGGTGGTCCTGATTCATTGATGATTAATGGCTCCACAACAAATCATCCAGATCGTTTAAATGATGTTGGCGTTGGATATAGTAGAGTAATTAATACATATGGTACTAGCGCTCATGTATATGCGTCTCATTCTACAAATAACTCAACAAAAGATGATATAGTTAACGCTGATGATGGTACAGGAAGCACCGTTAGAACTTCTCTTGCTCATCATTTATATTTAACAGCAACTCAAAATCTTGCAGGAGAATTTGGTCTCAATTACAAAAACTCTAGTAGTTATGTTGTTGATGACATAAGTAATACTTCAAGGACGGATCAAAAATCTAACTACACCTCAGCAGACCTTGGTCTTAAATATATATTTAAAGATTATTGGGGGGGGCATGATATGATGCATTTAACCTTTACTCAAGGAATTGATGGTAGGTTCAAACAATATAAAGATGGTGGAGTGCTAGATAGTATTGATACTCCTGATGAGCATTTTAATGTTATAAGTTTTGATGTTTATAAAGATCAGCCATTGCCAAATAATTTTAGTATATTTTCTCATGTTAGCGCTAATTATTCAGGGCATGAATTGCCAAGTCAAGAAATGTTTATTTTAGGTGGTAGAGAGTTTGGTAGAGGTTATAGTTTTGGAACGCTTGATGGCAACAGAATGCTTGCTGCATCTTTAGAGGTGAGATATACCCATAAATTGGATAACCATATGTTCATAAATGATATTCAGCCATATATATTTCATGATATGGGTTATGTTGGTAAACAATATGGCGATACTGATATCACACATCTTTCATCTAATGGCGGAGGTGTAAGGTTTAAATTACGTTATGATGTTGATTTTGGAGCAGAAGCTGCAGTGCCAGAGAAAAAGCATTACAAAGTTGATGGAGAGAATGAAGAAGCCAAAACAAAACTTGGTGTATATATAAATAAATCATTCAAATTTTAGAACGTAAATATAACTGAGAAATATGAAGATGGAAAATGTAAATAAATACAAAAAGACTTTAGCATTATTGTTGTGTTTTTATTCGGCTTTGTGGTAAATAAGTCTTATGCTATGGAGACTCTCAGAGCGTAGAGAACGTTGCTGATTAGAATTTTGTAGATGAGCTTAATCAAGGTGCTGAAGAAGTTCTTGAGACAGAAGAGGTGAGTCAGATTAAAGATGCGCCGGAAACATCTTATGCTTCATCTGTTAATCAAGATACGCTTGATACTGAGCAAATAATACATGGAGGTGATAGCAATAGTTTTTAACTTTAATAGCTAAGAAGAAAGTAAAGTTAACAGATTGGGGCATCGAACTTCGCTATCGCAAAGTGCAAGGATAACTAAAATTCAAGCTCATGCAACACTATCTCTTATTTTTGAATAAAATTTAGAATTTTTGCTATTGTTAATGATTTATTAATTGTTCTCTATAGATAATAGCTATAGTGTTATTTGAGGTGTTTTTAATGTTTGAGATTAGTAAATTAGTACCGGGCCAGAAAAAAGGGGCGCCAGAAGCAAATAGCGAGAATGTTGTTGCTAGTATCAATAATTGGTATTCTGATAGATATAACTCTGTGGTAGTGCAGCGTAATTTAATGTTGATAGTATTACTATTATCTTTGGTATTGGTAATAGTTAGTGTTTTTGTTGTTGGTAATGTTTCTTCAACATTTAAAATTCAACCATTTGTGATTGAAGTTGAAAAAAAAACGGGGATCACTAACATTGTGAATCCTCTTGTGAATCGTGAATTGGTATCTAATGAAGTTTTAAATAAATATTTTATTACTAGATATATTAAAGCTAGGGAAAGTTATAGTGCTGAAAGCTGGAGATATAATTATTATACAGTGGTGCGTTTATTATCGACACCACAAGTATATGGTTCTTTTAAAAGATTTATAGAAACTAGCACCGAAAGCCCTATTGCAATGTATGGTGGACAAACTTCAACAGTGGTTTCATTCCGCTCTATTCAGTTTTTCCCATCTATTATTGATGCAAGAGGGAAAATGACAGATCCTCAGGCTGTTGTTAGATTTACTATTTTGCCAGAAAAGGGTACCCTTAGAGGGGCTGTAGATAATAAAATATACAAAATCTTGACGTTAACGTATAAATATCAACAAACCAAAATGAGCGATGATGATCGTAATGAAAATCCACTGGGTTTTTTTGTTACGTCATATCGTGCTGATATAGAAAACAATGTAATTGATGTTATAAAATAGATTATTAGGAATATCATAATGAAATGTAATAAGTTAAAAATTTTCTTTATCATCTTGTCTTTAAGCATGGCTAATATTGTTGTTGCAGATGAGCCGATTACAACAGACAATCGTGTAAAAACTTATGTATATAATGAGAATGAAGTTTATACTTTAATGATTTTTTATGGATATCAGACAAGTATAGAATTTGCAAAAGGGGAAGAAGTAGTAACTATTTCTATGGGAGATTCTTATGCTTGGAAAATCAATTCTATAGGAAGTCGTTTATTTGTTAAGCCATTGGAAGATAATATGCATACTAATATGACAGTGATCACTAATAAACGAGCTTACCAGTTTGATTTGTTCTCTAAGAAGATAGATGGAAAATTTGATAAAGAATTAGTATATGTAATGCGTTTCTATTATCCAGAAAATAATACTATACCCAATGCTAATTAAGCATGGTGACCATTTAAGTTTAAAGCAAGGTTAAGAGTTGAGCTATGGACAAGAAAAAAAAGTCTAAAACTAAAGATGCTAATCAAGATGGTGATAGCTTTGAAGATTTAGATAAAGAAAATAAAAGTTTTGAGTTTAAAGAAGAGTCTAGCGGGGCCGAAGTATATGAAGAAACGGCAGAAGATGCTGCCGTAGACTATGAGAAAATAAAGCAAGATTTACTGAAAGAATATGCGCAAAGCAAGGAATTAGAAGCTCAAGAGCTTCCACAGGAAAATAAATTAGAAGTTGATGAAGATCTAGAAGAAGATAATGAAAAAAATGAGCAATTAGAGGTTCAGGAATTTCTGCAAGAAAATAACTCAGAAACTAACCATGAGTTAGAAGAAAAGGAATATATAGAGAAAAAAGAATTAGAAAGTCAACAATTCTTAGAAGAAAATACATTTGCTGATAAGAAGAATCTAGAGATTTCTGGATATGATAATAATAAAAAAGTTAGTTTAGATAATGATTTAGAAATTGAAGACATCCAAGAGAGCCTTGATGGCGATGTTATTAATAAACCAAGATCTTTAAATCAAGAAGAACAGGTATCAGTTCCTGATGTAGATCAGGGATTATCCAAAGTTGCTATAAGTAAAGGTAGTAGTGTGGCTATACTTATAGGGTTAGTGTTGTTGTTTATATATATAATTTATAAAATTTTACAGCCGTCTGATGAAGAATTAGCAGCGCAAAAGTCTACAATAAATAAAAATCTTCCAATAGTCAGTCCAGTTGAAGATTCTGGGCAGACAATAGTGGTGCCGGAAATACCTGCATTTCCTGATATCCCAACAGAGTTAACGCCTCCTACTCCTAAGGATTTGCCTGCACCCCCTGTGCCTCCAACTTTAGAGCTTGCGCCTTTATCTATTCCAGCTCCTTCTGCATCGACGTCTTCTATGACCATACCTACAGCCCCTCCCGCTATTGGTGGGGTAAAGCCCTTGGAATCTAAGCTTAACCTTGCAGCAATTGATAAAGAAGCAGAGGCTAGAGCAGCAGCCGAGGCAGCAAGGAAAAAAGCAAGAATGAAATCCTCCATGATGGCTGGTGGATCCGGAGGAGGAGGTAACAAAAATAAAAATGCTGCAGGCAAGGTTCTAAGTATATTAGAGAGAAACAGTGATCAAACTGTGGCCACCCATATAGGTGATTTGCAAAGAATTATTGCACAAGGTAAAATTATTGATGCTGTATTGGAAACTGCTATCAATACAGATCTTCCTGGTTTAATCAGAGGGGTCGTTACCAGAGATGTATATTCAGAAGCTGGCAATAACGTATTGATTAATAAGGGTTCTAGATTGATAGGAAGCTATTCATCAGAGATCAAATTTGGTCAAGCTAGAGTACAAATTGTATGGGATAGGGTGATAAGACCAGATGGAATAGATATTAAAGTGTCGTCACCTGGTATTGATGATATAGGTAGATCTGGTTCTGCAGGAGATGTGGATAATCATATCTTGCGTAACTTTACAACAGCTATGATGGTAAGTTTAATTAATATAGGTGTTGCTGAATATGCGGATAGCAATGGATCTTCTAATAGTACTTCCACTACCACCACCAATACGGATGGTAGTACTACTAATACAGATGACTCCAGCACTGTAGATCAGGCATATGATGATGCGATTGACAATATTAGTTCTATTGGTACAGATGTGATAGATAAAACTAAAGATATGCCTCCAACCATTACTATTAACCAAGGGACTTCATTAAAGGTTTTTGTTAAGCAAGATCTAGTTTTCCCAGGCAGATCAGCTAATTTAACGAGGTTAGTAGAATGAAGCAAAATTATGCAGCATTAGAAACTTATCTAGAGCCATTTCAAGCATTATTCGCTGAAGAAGGGGTAGCTGAAATTTCAGTTAATATCCCTGGAGAGGCATGGGTGGAAAAACGTGGAGATATGCGTTGCGAGCTTCTTCCTACATTAGATGTAGAACATTTAAAAGCTTTAGGAAGATTGGTTGCGCAATCAACAGAACAAATAGTTAGTGAAGAAAGACCTTTATTATCAGCAACTTTACCTAATGGTTATCGTATTCAGGTTGTGTTTCCGCCAGCTTGTGAGCCTGGCACTGTTTGCATGTCTATTCGTAAAGGGGCTACAGAAGTTTTTACCTTTGACACTTATCAAAAATTTGGTGCATTTGATCAAACAGCTACAGAAGAAATATCTGATCCTCATTTGCCAATTTTGAAAGGATATTTAGAAAAAAAAGAAATTAGATCATTTTTAAGTCATGCGATAAAATGTAAAAAAAATATTATTATTAGTGGCGGTACATCAACAGGAAAAACAACGTTCACCAATGCTGCTTTACTTGAAATTCCTACGGAAGAACGCCTAATCACAGTTGAAGATGCCAGGGAAGTTCAGTTGCCTTATCATAAAAATAGAGTTCATTTATTGGCTTCTAAAGGTGGGCAGGGTAGGGCACATGTCACTACTCAAGATTTGATAGAAGCCTGTTTGCGTTTAAGGCCAGATAGAATTATAGTCGGAGAATTGCGTGGTGCTGAAGCATTTAGCTTTTTAAGGGCGATTAATACAGGGCACCCTGGTTCAATCGCCACATTGCATGCTGATACTCCCGCAATGGCATTGGAGCAATTAAAACTAATGGTTATGCAAGCGGGTTTAGGAATGCCACCAAGTGAAATTCGTAATTATATTTTGGCCGTTGTGGATATTGTGGTTCAGCTAAAAAGAGGCGATAAGGGTAGAAGATATATTTCAGAAGTATATTACAAAGAAATGCATGAACATCCAGAAGAGAAGTAAAATTATTGCTTGAGAGATTGAAGTAATTGTTTTAGGATGTAAAAAACACAAGATATAAGGAATGTATAATGACTCAAGAGTTAAATGATCAAAGTTTTCAAGACTTAGTTAAAACCTCAGATAAACCAGTATTAGTAGATTTTTGGGCGCCATGGTGCGGTCCCTGTAAGCAGCTTATTCCAACTTTGGATGCTCTTTCTGAAGAAATGAAAGATAAAGTTACTATTGCAAAAATTAATATTGATGATTATCCAGACGCAGCTGCAAGGCATAATGTGCGTGGTATTCCTACCATGATTTTATTTAAAAATGGTCAGATTCTTGATACTAAGGTGGGTGCTCTCCCTAAAGCTTCTCTTGCGCAGTGGATTGAATCAGCTTTATAGAGGTTGTTGGGGCTGGGTTTAGCTAATTTTGTTAGTAATCCATCCGCCACCTAGAACCCTTTCATCTTGATAAACTACGCAAGCTTGCCCTGGAGTAATAGCCTTTTCAGGATATAGAAGAGTTACTTCGGCGGTTCTGTTAGATGATAATTTTATTTTTGCAGGCACTACATCATGATTAGAACGAATTTTTACTGATGCATTAATTGGATGTTCTTGAAAGCCAGATAGCCAATTTACATCTTTAATAATAAATTTTGCTTTATGTAGAGCATCAGCAGGTCCAACTATAACTTGCCTAGTATCTGGAATAATTTTTACCACGTATAAGGGATCAGCGCTTGATATGCCAAGGCCGCGTCTTTGTCCTATTGTGTAGTTAATTATTCCTTCATGTTCTCCAAGTTTTTTTCCGTCAATATGAATTATATCTCCTTTATCTAAGGCTCCAGGACGGTATTTATTAATTATTTCAGCATAATTTCCATCTGGAACAAAGCAGATATCTTGGCTATCTGCTTTATCAGCGACTAATAATCCATGTTCATTAGCTATTCGACGGGTTTCTTCTTTAGATTGTCCGCCTAAAGGAAAAAAGGTGTAATCTAATTGGGCTTTTGTGGTGGCAAATAGAAAATAACTTTGGTCTTTGTTATGGTCTGCGCCGCGTAATAAATCAAACCCACGAGGCTTAGCAGCTTTGCGAACATAATGTCCAGTGCATAAAGCATCAGCATTTAAAGACTTAGCCATTTTTAATAGATCACGGAATTTTACAGTTTGATTGCAGCGAACGCAAGGGATAGGAGTTTCTCCGCGTAAATAACTATCAGCAAAATCATCGATTACAGATTCTCTAAAGACGCTTTCATAATTTAATACATAATGAGGAATATTTAAGCGATCTGCTACCATCTTAGCATCATAAATATCTTGTCCAGCGCAGCAAGAACCTTTCTTGCCAACGGTAAGACCATGGTCATATAATTGCATGGTTACGCCGATTACTTTATATCCTTGTGATACCATCATGGCAGCAACAACTGAGCTATCAACTCCCCCAGACATAGCTACCACAACTGTTATATCTTTTGGATCTTTTTTAAAATGATTATGCATAATGATCTCTGTAAATTTAAAGTTCAAGATAGCATAATAAGAGGCTATAAGTCAATAAGAAGCTGGATCCCATACCCCATTCGCTTGCGCTGCTGGGGCTCTGTATGACGCTAATTCTTTGAATTAACATGAAATTAACGATTAATGCGATTGCCCTGTGGGGCAAGCATTTAATGGGCCTTAAATATTTAAGCATCTATATTTCTTACGAACATAGCATTATCTTGAATAAAGAGTTTTCTAGGTTCAACAGCATCTCCCATTAACGTTGAGAATACCTCTTCAGCTTCATCTAAATGATGAACTTTAACTTGTAATAATGTCCTTCTTTCTGGGTCTAAAGTGGTTTCTCTTAATTGATCGGCATTCATTTCTCCCAAGCCTTTAAAGCGTTGAATGTATAATCCCTTTTTTGCGTGCTCTAAACTATTGCTTAATAGTTCTACAGGAGTGGAGATTTGCATCGTATCTGTTTGCTTAAATTGCATTTTACTATTAATAAAATAATCAGCTATTTCTTTAGCAAGTTTATTTAGAGTGATTATTTCAGCGGTTTCTGTAAGTGTTTGATCAATGATAATTTTTTCCACTAAGCCGCGCATACGTTTTTCAAAAATACATTTATTCTCAGAAAAACTTACAGACCAAATAATTCGGTTTTCAAGGTGATATTGGTTTAATCTAGCTACGATATTATGAGCTTTTTCTTTTAAGGATGCTTCATCATTGAACAGGGCTTGATTAAATAATCCACCTAACGCAGCAAATTGTAGCACTTCGTTAGGAAGTCTATTGCCCATATTTTGAATGATATGAGAAAATTTATCACATTTATGCAATAAATCGCGAAGCGACTCTGGTGCCAAAGATTGTTTGTCGCCATATGTGATAACTGTATTTTCTATTACGATATCAGTTAAATATTCTTGCAAGGCTTTTTCATCCTTAAGATAAGTTTCATGGCTTCCTTTTTTAACTTTATATAAAGGAGGCTGCGCTATATATAAATAGCCGCGCTCTACAATTTCACGCATTTGGCGATAAAAGAAAGTGAGTAATAATGTGCGGATATGTGAACCGTCAACGTCAGCATCTGCCATTATAATAATTTTATGGTAACGGAGTTTTTCAATATTAAATTCTTCTCTGCCAATTCCAGTGCCCAATGCAGTGATTAGAGTGCCAATTTCTTGCGAAGCTAACATTCTATCAAATCTAGCTCGTTCAACATTTAGGATTTTACCTTTTAATGGTAAAATAGCCTGAGTTACTCTGCTACGTGCCTGTTTTGCTGACCCTCCCGCTGAATCTCCCTCTACTAAGAATAACTCACTTAACGCAGGATCTTTTTCTTGGCAATCAGCTAATTTTCCAGGTAAATTGCTAATATCTAAAGCGCTTTTACGACGAGTTATTTCTCTAGCTTTGCGAGCAGCTTCTCTAGCATTTGCAGCTTCTAAGACTTTTGCGCCAATTTTTTTAACTTCATTTGGATGTTCATCAAACCATTGATCTAATTTATCATAAACTAGAGTTTCAACTACGGTTCTAACTTCTGAGCTAACTAATTTGTCTTTAGTTTGTGAAGAGAATTTTGGATCAGGCATTTTTACTGAAAGAATGCAACTTAATCCTTCTCTGGCATCATCACCAGTAAAGTTAATTTTCTCTTTTTTAGCAATGGCTTCGAGATATTTATTGACCACTCTTGTTAAACCAGATTTAAATCCACTAACGTGAGTTCCACCATCTTTCTGACGTATGTTATTGGTGAAGCTTAAAATATTCTCATGATAACTGTCATTCCACTGCAGTGCTATATCAACAGTGATATTATCTTGGTGACCTAACAGCACAATACTATCATGAATCGCTGTCTTTCCTTTGTCTATGTAATTAATAAAAGCCTTGGTGCCGCCTTCATAATATAATTCTACTTGATGAGGATTGTCTTCGCGTAAGTCAGTGAGAATAATTCTAACACCTGAATTTAAGAAAGCCAATTCACGGAAGCGATGTTCTAAGGTTGCAAAATCATAATCTGTTTTAGTAAAAGTTTCTGTTGAGGCTGTGAATGTTACTTTGGTGCCTTTTTTATTAACATTATTAGCCACCTGAACCAGTGGACCATCCGCTATACCATCAGAGAAACTAATAAAATATTCTGCATTATTTTTCCAAATATTTAATAAAAGTTTTGAAGATAAAGCATTAACAACAGATACCCCAACTCCGTGTAATCCGCCGGATACTTTATATGAATTTTGATCAAACTTACCGCCTGCGTGAAGTTGAGTCATAATAACTTCTGCGGCTGAAACTCCTTCTTCATGCATATCAACAGGAATACCACGTCCATTATCTTCAACAGACACGGAGCCATTCTGGTGTAGTGTAACTAATACTTTATCACAATGACCTGCTAAAGATTCATCTATAGCATTATCAACCACTTCGTAAACCATATGATGCAGACCAGATCCGTCATCGGTATCACCTATATACATCCCGGGTCTTTTTTTAACAGCTTCTAAACCTTTTAGAACTTTAATTGAGTCAGCATTGTAGTTTTGTGCAGCAGTCATAATTTTTGTGCCTTTTGATTTGTA
This sequence comes from uncultured Rickettsiales bacterium, assembly GCA_964550685.1. Classification (GTDB taxonomy): domain Bacteria; phylum Pseudomonadota; class Alphaproteobacteria; order Rickettsiales; family CANDYO01; genus CANDYO01. Next base: position 31,403 of record CAZJZY010000015.1, read on the forward strand.
TTTCCAGTTAATTTAGTTTAATGTACCTAAATAATCATAGGACAGATAATAATATGTCTTTTTTAGAAATTTCGCAATTAAATTATATATGAAATATAACATTGGTCATAGAAAAAGAGCTAGGGAAAAATTGATTCAGTCTAAGCCAGGGGCAATGAAGGATTATGAAATTTTAGAAATGTTGCTATTTATGGCTTTTCCCCGTCAAGATACTAAAACTTTAGCAAAAGATCTTATAAAAAAATATGGTAGTTTTGCTAAGGTAATTACTGCGGAACATGAGTCATTGCTTGAAGTTTCGGGTGTTGGGCAAAGCGCTTTAGCGTGCTTTCATCTTATTAAAGAAGGTGCCGTTAGGCTTATTAAAGAGGAGATCATGAATAAGCCTGTTATCTCCTCTTGGCAGAGTTTGCTCGATTATTGTCGTGCTAAAATTGGGCATATTAAAAAAGAATCTTTTATTATTTTATATTTAAATAATCAAAATGAATTAATTGATGAAGATTTGCAAGAGCATGGAACTATCGATCAGATTAGCGTATATCCTAGGGAGATTACAAAAAGGGCTTTATTCCTAAATTCTTCAGCTATTATTATGGTTCATAATCATCCTGGTGGTAATACGAAAGCTTCTAAAGCTGATATAGAGGTGACTAAGCAAGTTGCAGAGGCTCTTTTACCATTTAATATTAAAATACATGATCATATTATAGTTAGCGATAGGAGTTTCTTTAGCTTTAAATCTGAGGGCCTGCTTTAATTATATTACTCTATTTGCTGTGTTAGATATTTTGTTGATCAATGTATTGTTACAAATATTTAGTTTACTTGTTAAATAGCTACTTAATTTTATTCTCGCATTATTTTTATGTATTAAGGTTGATGTAGGAATTTGAAATTTTAAAGAATTATAAAGTCTATCGCATTTTCCACATGAAATATTATAGATATATTGCTTGTTTACGTTAATTTTGGTGCACATATTTCTTAACTTTAATATTAATAAATTAATTAGAATAAAATATATATAGTAAAAAAGTTAATAAATCGTTAATAAAAAATTATTTTTTAATTATTTTTAAATTAAAGCGTTCCTCTTGTGTTAAGCTGATTTAACTTTTAGGAATGTTATACGTGATAATTGGTAGATTTTTTGAGAATTCCTAGGTTTAGCAACTTGCTATTTAATAGCATGTCGTGAACTCTTAAATAGTCAACTCCTTGATCAGATAAATATAAAGATAACAGAGCTGTTTCTAAATCTCTTTGTGCGAATGGTTTATCAGTAATTAAATTCATAAATGATTTTCTAGAATGTCCATACATAATAGGGTAACCAAGCTCTAAGAATTTTTTAGCTTCTCGAATTAATTGCCAAGATTGCTCAGCGGTTTTGCCAAAGCCTATGCCAGGATCAAGTATAATTTGCTCTTTTTGTATTCCTTGTTTTATAAGATATTCAGTTTTGCTCTGTAACCAATCTTTTACAACAGAAGTGATATTTAATTCTTGTGGTACTATTTGTGTGGGGTCTGCATGAATAGTTATATTATGCATTAGCACTAATTTTATATCTGTATTTTTAGCGAGATTTATAATTCGTTGATCTCTAAATCCGCTTTGATCATTAATCCAAGCTATGGGTAATTTGTTCGTTAGGTAGTCTAGTGTTTCAAAATTATAGCTATCAACACTAATTTTTACCGGAGAGTTTTTTAAAATAGGAGTGATTGCAGGCAATATTGCATCAAATCTAGCTCTTTCTTCTTCCAGGCTTGGCGCAACACTATGAGGTCTGGTAGAAATAGCCCCTATGTCTATAACATCTGGACCATGTTGAAGTAATTTTTCTACTTGTTGTTGTGCTGTAGAATGATTAAGATATAAACCTCCATCTGAAAAAGAATTGGGGGTTATGTTTAAAATGGCCACTAATTTTGCTTGTTTCATTTAAGTTACCTTGTTTTTTAGAATAACAATTACATATAATTATAGCTTGTGCAATTATATAATATAGTAAATTGTAAGATCTTAACTATAAGTTATGCACAATTAACTATTAGCTTCTTGTAGATAATTTATTTTTTTGTATAAAAAAACTAATTTTTTAACGAATCCTCTCTATCCCTTGGATTAGCTCATGTCAATATAATAACTTGCAAATAGTTTTTTATTTTATAAACTATCTTAAAGCCTTAGGTTTTCTATATATAGCCTATTCACTAACAAAATATCAACAAAGTTATCCACATTTTTAGTGTATAAAATTTTGCAAGAAAACATGATTAAAAATTTAATAAAAAACTCCATAGATCTAATTAAAAAAGAATTGCTGAATATGCCCAATTTGCCTGGAGTTTATCGGATGTTGGATAAAGATGGCAAAGTTCTATATATTGGTAAAGCTAAAGATTTAGCAAAAAGAATAGTTAATTATACTCAAATTAATCGTTTATGCGAAAGAATGAAGTTAGCAATTAGTCAAACTGCTAAATTGGATATTATAACTGTAAATACAGAAGCTCAAGCCTTAATTTTGGAGGCTAACTTAGTAAAAAGCCTGAAGCCTAAATATAATATTTTGCTTAAAGATGATAAATCAATGCCTTATATTTTACTGAGGCAAGACCATGAATTTCCACAATTGCTTAAGTTTAGAGGAAAGAAAGATATGAGTGGGCAATATTTTGGTCCATTTGCTTCCTCCAAAATTGTTGATGATACTATAGAGTTTTTAGAAAGAAGCTTCCTTTTGCGTAATTGTTCGGATCATTTCTTTAATGGTCGCAAAACTGCATGTATGCAATATCAAATTAAACGCTGTTCTGCTCCATGTATTAATAAAATCAACAAAGAAGATTATAAAGATAATGTAAAACAGGCCTTGGCTTTTTTGCAGGGCAAGTCAACGGTGCTGCAGGAAGAATTAAGTAAAAATATGCAGCAGGCAAGCAGCAATATGGAATATGAAAAGGCTGCTAAATATCGCGATCAATTGCGTTCTTTGAATTATATTCAAAATAAAAATACTAATTTATTTAATTTGGAAGATGCGGATGTGATAGGCATTGCTAAAGAGGATGATATTGCTTGCATTCAACTCTTTTTATTCCGTAATGGTCAAAATTATGGTAATCGCTGTTTCTTTTTTGATAGAGTATTGGACGAAGGGATAGAAAAAATCTTAGCAGTTTTTCTTGCCCAAATTTATCAACATAATTCTAAACCGAAAGAGACTCTTGTAAGCGCCTTTCCAGAAGATAAAGAGGCTCTAGAGGAGGCCTTTAAAATAAAAATAATGATAGCAAAATCTGGCGATAAATCAAAAGCAATCCAATTCGCTCAAGATAATGCCAAAATGGCTCTAAACAGGAAGCATCAAGATAAACAGCAAAAACAAATCTTGTTTAAACAAATACAAGAATTATTTGAAATAAACACTCCGATAAAACGAATAGAGGTGTATGACAATAGTCATATTATGGGAGCTTTTGCAATTGGCGCAATGATCGTTGCAACGGAAGAGGGATTCAGTAAAAATAAATATCGTAAATATAATATTAAAAGCAATGATATAGGCGATGATTACGCGATGCTCAGGGAGGTGTTAATTAGGCGCCTATCAAAACTGGAAGATTTGCCAGATTTATTACTAATAGACGGAGGGGAAGGGCAGCTAACTTCAGCAAGGAGTGTTTTAGATGAATTGAAGTTAGACATTCCATTGGTATGTATTTCTAAAGGAGTTGAGCGCAATGCCGGAAAGGAAGTTTTTCATCAGACCGGGAAGCCTGCATTCACTTTAGACAAATCTATAGCTGTGATGAAATATTTGCAAATTCTTCGTGATGAAGCTCATCGTTTCGCCATTACTGGTCATAGAAAGAAGCGTAGCCAGGCAATGAATTTTTCTGTATTAAGCCAAATACCAGGGATTGGTCCAAAGCGTCGTAAAGTTCTTATCAATCATTTTACTTCAATTGCTGAAATAAAAGATGCTAGCATTGAGTCTTTAAGAAAACTTGAAGGCTTGAATCAAAAACTGGCGGAAGAGATATTTAATTTTTTTCACCAGTAATTTTTAAAATGTTTTGGCCAGAAGAATTTATTCATGATAATTGCATCAAAGCGTATTTGGTAGGTTTGATATTTTGGATGTTTGATTAAAAAATATTCTGCGGCTTTATTGATTCTTTGTTGTTGTTTTTTGCTAATAAAATCCATTAAATTGGTGTCTTTTCTTGCCTTAATTTCAATAAATATAATTAAATTATTTTTTTTAGCTATAAGATCAATTTCCCCAAAGGGGCTTTTGAATCGATGTTTAATAATTTGATAAAAACTAATTCGTAAATACCAAGAGGAAATTATTTCAGCAGCAAGCCCAAAATAATATCGAATAAGTTTAGGATTCATGTGATGGGTTTAATTGATTAAAGAATTCTTTTCCCATTCTGAAGTAAACCGTATTTTTTTCTTCAAATGAGATTTTCTCTTCTGGTGAGTTAGGAAATTTACTTTGTACTTTACGTTTTCTAACTGAGAAAGATCCAAATCCTCTTATTTCTATTCTTTTTCCATTGGCTAATCCTTTTGTTAATTCTTCAAAAACAATGTTGATCAATTGAGTAACTTGATCTGCTTTTAAAAATGGATAAAGTTTGTGAATTTTAGAAATAAGTTCAGATCTGTTCATTTTAGCTTGTTGCAAGAGAATTTCATAGGTAAATTATACTACATAAGTAATCTTAGTCTATAGCTTTCTTTATGAAGCTTTTAAAAAAATCTCTTCGTTTATTTTCTTCCTTAAAGCACCCAAGCATATGGTAAGTTTGCATTAAGCTGCCAGGTTTATATGCGCCTCTCATGGTTAAGCATTTATGAGATGATTCTATAAAAACAGCTACGCCTTTAGGTTTTAGTAATTGATTAAGGCACTGAGCAATTTCCATTACTAATCTTTCCTGTATTTGTAATCGTTTAGCGAATACATCAACAATTCTGGCAATTTTGCTAAGGCCTATAATCTTTTGGTCAGGTATATAAGCAATTGTTACTTTTCCAATAATAGGAACCATATGATGTTCACAATGAGATTGAAGCTCTATTTCACGCAATACAATCATATCATCATAATTATTATCATTATCAAAGGTTTTGTATTCTTGCTCATTTATATTTATAGAATAGCCACTAAAAAGCTCAAGATAGGAATCCACAACTCTTCTGGGCGTTTCAAGCAGTTCTTTGCGATTTGGATTGTCTCCAGCCCAAGCAATTAAGGTTCTTACCGCTTCTTCAGCTTGTTCTCTAGTGGGTTTTATAGTCACTTCTCTTCCTTCATATTTTTAAAAATCAATACCACAAATAATACTCCGCCAATTAATGCTAAAGATCCGCCAATGCCCATGGCTCCCATGAATATTTTTGCTTTTGCGCTTAATTCAGTTCCTGGAGCTTTTCTTAAGACGCCGTATCCGCCAGAAATAGCCAAGGCCAAGATATGGATGAACTGCCCTATAGTATAAAGCATAATCTGCCAAATTGCATGTTTATTATTTATTTTTTTAAAGCCCATTTTAGGTAATAAAATATAAAACATTCCCATTAATCCGGCGGTGATTCCTAAAATCACTCCATGATAATGGGCGGGCACAGTAACATTGGCTCCGCTGATTAAATAACCAATAACGCCACCGCTAAAAATTAAAAACATTGATGCATATAGAGTGATGTTTTCTAACTTTATTTGAAGGGGTAATTTATATATTGTCCATATAGCGATAACACTGGCTAAAATTCCGCCTGTGTATTTCATATGTAAGGTGAAGAAATTATATAATTCTGGGCTATCTAACGGATAAATCCAATAAACTATAATACATGGAATTACTAGAGCTAAATTAATCCATTGCAAGGCTATCAGTTTCATTTGATGAATGGCTAAATTTTTTGAGATGCTTAGCCACACAATAATCACTAATTGAATATAGCAAAACTGTAATACATGACCTGCGCCCCAGAAAAGCAGTTGATAATATTCTAGTAAATCTATAAAGCGCTTTTCAGCTATTTCCTTTATTTCGTAAGCTGAGTGAATAAAGCATATTACGGAGATTAAGAAAATTATGCTGTTCATATATATTGTGAAATTAATTACATTACCTTTAATTTTATTATGACTAAGGACGGTTAGAATTGCTTGTAATAGAATTCCAGTAATGAATAACGAGATCCCTAAAATGAAAGTAAAATTATGGAGAATGGGTACATAATCACTTTTTATTGCTTCTGCTGTCCCCATGAAGGGGGAGGCGGCTATAAAAACGCTACCAATCATTGCGGAGATGAAGGCCACGAAAGAGATTGGCATGAATGCTTGCTTGGTTACTAAAATCATTAGCATGGCGCTGCAAGATAAAAACCAAACTAAAACGCCTAAATTCACATGCACCATGAGCGAGACATTAAAAAGATGTTTCAAGTCTATGAATTTAGCTAAAAAAGGAGTGCGTAAAGCATAAGGCAAAAAGGAGTAAATGCCTGAAGTGGCTAAGGCAATCACCGCTAAAATAAACCATAAAATAAATATATGCCGGGCTAATTTATCTTTTGGTAATAGTAATTCTAACATTAATCTCTCCAATAAGTATTTGAGAACTGTTGCGCGAGCTAAAAGCATTTATAAAACATGTGAGAGTTGTCATTCTTGGGCTCCTCGCATCTTGCGTCACTCTTGGCCACCTCGCATCTTGCACCACCCTTGGCCACCTCGCATCTTGCGTCACCCTTGGCCCTTTTAGGGCCGAGGGGCCAGTTACATCTTTATAATTTTCAGTTTTCAAAAACAGTAAAGATTTCCCCTGCCTCCCCCCCTGAACTTCGCTAGAGCTTATTTCAAGGGTGACGTCTAACTTTGCCTAAGCCAGTTTGCGCAATATTCAATAATATTATTGATAACATATAGTATTATGTTTGAGAAGCTATGTTTTTTTTTGACTATTTCATAGATCATATGAATATCTTTAAGTAAAGCCTTACGCTATTAACCATTTTTTAACTTTTAGTTGATAGCGTTAAATGGAACAGTAAAAAAGCCAGGATCTGGCTATAGCAATTTAATAAAAAACCAGGAGAAAATTATGGCAAAAGATAGTTCAATTAGAGAGTTCTGGGAAGCAGCAGATCAGTATGTGAAAACCTCTTCTCCTACGCAAGCACCAACTTTAATGCAAGTGAGTGTAGCTGTTGAAACTGCATTGGGACTTAAGCAAACTGAAAAAGCAAATTCTATGTTGAGAGCTGCAAGCCAACTTGGGATAACTCCTAGTCAAGTGGCGGATAATATGGAAGGAAAAGGGCCAGATACGATTCCCGGACGTGTGGACAAAGAAGCTGCTAAGAAAGTAAGAACAATGGGGAAAAATATAGGAAAGATAGTTAGAGATGTTGTTAAAAAAGTTGGGCGAAATACAGAAAGACTTTATAATGCAATGCCTAGCTCTGAAGATGTAGCAAAGCTTATGCAAGGTGGAAACCCTATGCTACAGGATGCAATGAGAATGACTCCGATGGGAAGGGGGAAGAATGATAGGGCTCTTGCGCCTGCCGATTCTGACTATTTTAAGTCTGGAAAAGGACCAGCAATGGGGCCAGATCCTATTGGTAATTTAGCTTTAGCAGCAGTTGCAGGATATGTCGTTGGTAAAGGAATATATGCGGCCTATAAATATTTCAATCCTGATCCTAAAACACTTAGTAAAGAAGAACAGGCTACTCTAGAATTAAGCAAAAAATGGTTCAAAATATTCGAAGATGTTCAATATATCAACGAAAACATGAAACAGTTTTTAGAAATAAATCCTGGTTTTGATGTTAATGTTCCAAATGAAAATGGACAATGCGCAATGCATCTTCTGGCAGATAAATTTAGACCAGCTTCCTTAAACTTTTTAATTTCTAAAGGTGCTAATATAAACGCCTTAGATAAAGATGGGAATACTCCTCTTCATCATGCGGTGATGGGTGGAAATGAAAAAGCAGTTAAAGATTTAATACAAAAGGGAGCGAATGTTCATATTGCTAACCCTAATGATGGAAGAAGGCCTGTTAATTTAGCAATTGATCTTAGCGATCAATCAGTATCGCCTTTTACTCCTGATTTTGTTTCTGAAAAAACTCCAGTCACTAAGTTATTAGAAAAAACAGAGCAAGATTTTAGGGAACTAGTTACGGCTGCTCAAGCAGGAAATAAAGAAAAAGTATTGGAATTACTAACTGAGTCTCCTTATTTGATAAATTATCAAGATCAAGAAGGCAATACACCACTTCATATTACAGCTCAAACTCAGGGCGACAACACAGAAATGTTACAGTTCTTAATTTCTAATGGGGCAGATCTTGGCTCTCAAAATCATGCGGGACAAACCTCATTGGAGGTGGCGCAAGCTCGTGAATTAACTCCTTTTCAGAGGGTGATGGATGGAGTTTCTCCTAGTGGAACAGATGCAATATCTCCAAAGAATGTAGAGGTTTTAGAAAAAGCAGCAGTGGAAATGATGAAATCCCAGCAAGCTGAAGCAAAAGCTCAGCAGCAATTGGAAAAAGCGCTAATAGATAAGCGCTCTCTAGTTGCAGAGTTAAATGCTAAGCAGGCTGAGGCAAAAGCTAAGCGACAAGAAGTAGCACAGGTAGCAGTATCTGGGTTAAAAGACAGGCAACGAGCTGCGGAAAAAGAAGAAGCAATGTCACTTGCAGCTGATATGTTTATGGAAGCTACAGAAGGCTATAATGCACGCACTGCAGAACAACAAGCGAGAAAAGCTGAAGCATCAAAAACTAAAGAAGATAAAGATAAAAAACGTCAAGAAGTTAAAGATAAAAGATATCAAGACAAAACTGCGAAAAGATTTGCAGCAGCGAAATTAAAAAATCCTTCGGGGGAGCTAGATTTACCGCCTGCTGCAGATAAGAAAGGCAAGAAAGCATCGCCTATTAAGCACTCAGATCCTGATGCAGAAAATCTTAAAAAATTCCGTCAAGCTAAAATAGCAGCTAATTTAGTTAAATTTGAATCGCAAAAAATGTCTGAGGCGGTTGTGCCAGAAGCATCGGTAGCGAATAAAAGAAGCAAGGAAGTTGGTGATAAAACTATTATAGATGAAAAGATGTTTACTAAGGCAAAAATTGAAGCTGCTATAGTTAAGGCTCAACAAGAGGCAAGAGCATCAATCGCTGAGGATAAAGAAGCATCTGTAGTAGGGAAGATATCTGGTATCGCTCTGTCGCCAAGACCTACCTCTAAAGTTTCATTGAGGGAAGGGGAAGCGGCAAATATTCAAGATATAATGAAGGATAAGAACTTAGATGGCAGAGATAATCTAAAAATACACATGCAAGAATTTTTAGAAAAATATGTTGGCAATCAGGAGCAGAGCATTAAACAATTTGCTGAATCATACTTAAAAAGTAATCCTGTAAAAAGCGATAGCTTGGCTGTCTTAGGAAGAGCAATGACAGGTAGAGCAACCGATGCAGACCTCTTTAAACATATGGTTGAAAATATATCAAAAGGAAAAGAGGTTTTGGAGGGTATATCTGAGGGTAAAGTATTTAATGCAAAATTACATAAAACGCCTCAAAAAACAAGATAAATTTACGATTCCTCTAACGTTTTGCGTCACCCTTGGCCTTTTTTAGGGTCGAGGGTCCAGTCATATCTTTTAACTCTAAGGTAGCTCTGTCAGTAAAGATTTCAACTGGATTATCAAATTTTGTGAGGCAAAATTTAAGAATGACGTCGCGCGTGGCGTTGGATTCCTTAAGTTTTAAGCTGACCAAATTAGCTAATTTTAAATATTTATTGAAAATTATTCTTTTATAGGTGATATTACAAAAATAACTTAAAATAAAACATCATATGCGTTCAGGTCAGCTTTCATCAGTTTATATCTTATGTTCTAAAAGAAATAGCACTTTATATACTGGAGTTACTAATAATCTGATTCGAAGAATTTATGAACATAAAAATAAACTTACTGGCGGATTTACTAAAAAATATGGAATTGATAAGTTAGTGTATTATGAGTGTTTTCATTAAATTATCGATGCTATTGCAAAAGAGAAGAAAATAAAGCATCTAAAACGATCAGATAAACTGGCTCTTATAGAGAGTTTTAATCCAAATTGGAAAGATTTATACCAAGAAATTATTTAAAGATTTTAAATGAATTTTTGCCTTTCGCTAACGCTTAAGACAAGAATGACGACCTTGAAACCAAGCGTCACTCTTGAATTTTACGGAAGTAAAATTCGAGAGTCTAGTAATATTTTGTCGTGTTCAAAGTTGTTCAACAGTAAAGATTTTATCTGGATTCTCGAACTTCGCTTACGCAAAGTTTAAGAATGACGTCGCGGGTTGGGGATTCTTGAGTTTTGCTTAAGCTTGTTCAAGAATGACGCAGTGGCTTGAGGATTCTTATGCTCAACTTAAAGAATAACAACCTTGCGATTTTATATCAATTCTTGATTTTTTAATTTGGAGCGGGTGAAGGGAGTCGAACCCTCGACATTTACCTTGGCAAGGTAACGCTCTACCACTGAGCTACACCCGCATATTTTCCTATACAAAAGGATAGAACAGAAAATATACCTAAGGGAGAAAATAATGCAAGTATAAAATGCATAATTTTGACAGTTTTTTAATATAAAATTACAGGTGATATTGATTTTGTTATATTATGATGAAATAAATATTATTTTGCTATCACTTTAGGCATATGATCCTGCAACATATCCAGAGGACCAGGCCCATTGGAAGTTATATCCTCCAAGCCATCCAGTGACGTCCACCACTTCTCCAATAAAATATAAATGTGGTATTTTTATTGCGGACATAGTTTTTGAAGATAATTCTTTGCTGTCTATTCCTCCTACAGTGACTTCTGCTTTCGCATAGCCTTCTGTGCCATTAATTTTTACAGTAAATTTATGTAATTGCTGTGCAATATCTTCTAGATCTTTTGTTTTATAGTCTAGAAGTCTTTTTACTACATTATCTTCGCAGAAATTATCAACAAATCTTTTGGGTAAATAATCCTTTAAAAAACTACTCAATAAAATTTTACTATCTCTATTGTTTAAAAGTAATTCTTTTAAATTTAATTGCGGTAGGAGATTAAGTTGAATTTGAGCATGAGCTGGATTTTTTATATAGGATGAAATTTGTAAAATCGCCGGTCCACTTAAACCCCTATGAGTAAATAAAATATTTTCCTTGAAATTAGTGCTTTCGTAAGAAGCTATTGCATGGATTGATACGCCGCTTAAATTCTTAAAAAAATCAAGGTCCTCCGCTGAAACAGTTAGTGGAACTAAAGCTGGTTTAGGGTTTATAATATTTAAGCCAAATTGTTTAGCTATATCATAACCAAACTTAGTTGCACCCATTTTGGGAATTGATAGCCCTCCACTGGCGATAATCAAAGATTCGCTGTTAAAAGTCCCTTTATTCGTTTGGATATTAAATTTTTCAGGCTTAGTGATGTTTGATATAGAAGTTTCTAAAGATATTTCCACCCCATATTTTTTACATTCACTCACTAACATATCGATAATTTGTGTTGAAGGTCCATCGCAAAATAATTGCCCCAAAGTTTTTTCATGATAAGCTATATTATAACTTTCAACTAGCTTTATAAAGTCATGTTGATTATATCTGGCTAGAGAGGATTTTATAAAATGTGGAT
>CAZJZY010000016.1:0-6759 GCA_964550685.1 uncultured Rickettsiales bacterium
GGTTATTTGAGAAAAAGATAAATCTATTAGAAAGCGGAAGAGAGTTGCTGCATAAACTATCTATTACTCCAAGTAAATTAGTAAATTATGGAATTAATATAGCTCAAGATGGAATTTATAAATCGGCCTTTAGGTTGTTAGCTTACCCTAATATTGGATTTGATAAAATTCTTATAATCTGGCCAGAGCTTGAGGAAATACCCTTAGAAATTCAGCAATTACTTGTCACTGAAGCAAAATATCAATTTTATTTATTAAGGCAAAGCGAGGATATCAAGCTTTTTAAAGAATATGAGGCTCTAATAATTCCTGATGATTTGGATTATAATTCTATAGAAAGCTTGTCCAGCGAGGTAAAAGAAAAGCTTGAGTCTGTTCGTCCGCTCAATATAGGCTCTGCTAGTAGGATATCTGGGGTAACTCCTGCGGCTGTGATTTCTTTAATTGTTTATTTGAGAAAAAAATATGATCTATAAAAATGTTCCACGTGGAACAATTGATCAATATATAGAATTGCTTTGGAATTGGAACAAAAAGATAAATTTGGTTTCTGCTAAAGATAAGCAAGAGTTAATAGAGCGGCATATTTTAGACTCTCTGCAATTGGTGGATTATATTGACCAGAATCAGGTTGTTTTTGATATAGGGAGTGGTGCAGGATTTCCTGGGCTTATGCTTTCTTATGCAGGAGTAAAAAAAGTAAATCTTGTTGAGAAAATAAGTAAAAAAGCTAATTTTTTAGCTGTGGCCGCTGCTTTGTCTTCTAATAAAATTAATATTTATGATCAAGCAATAGAAACAATTAGTTCGGATATTTGCGATGTAATTACAGCTAGAGGTTTTTCTAGCTTAGAAAATATTTTATTTTTAACTCAAGGAATAGCTAATAAAAATACTAAATATATTCTTCAAAAAGGAAAAAACGTCGAAAAGGAAATAAAAAAGGCTTCAGAAAAATGGAATTTTCAGTATATACTACATAAGAGTAAAACTTCAGAAGATGGTTGTATCTTAGAATTAGAGAAACATGAAAAAAGAAACTAAAATTATTGCAATAGTAAATCAAAAAGGCGGAGTTGGCAAGACAACAACAGCTGTAAATTTAGCCACAGCTATGGCCGCTATTGATCAAAAAGTTTTACTTATAGATCTTGATCCTCAAGGAAATGCTAGCACAGGAATGGGCTTTGATAGAAATAAAAGATATAAAACTATTTATGATTTATTATCATTAGATGCGCCAGTAGAGAAGGTTATAAAATCTAGCAATATATCTAATATAGATATTATTGTATCTAGCATTGACTTATCTGGATCTGAAATAGAATTAGTGGGTGAAAAAAATAGAGAGTTTATTTTAAAAAATAAAACAGCTCCAATCATTGATAATTACGATTATGTTTTTATTGATTGTCCTCCATCATTAAGTTTACTAACAGTGAATGCTTTGGTTATGGCTAAGTCTGTTTTAGTTCCATTACAGTGTGAATTTTTTGCTTTAGAGGGCTTAAGTCACTTGTTAAAAACTATCAATTTAGTGCAAAAAAAACTAAATCCCAGTTTGGTTATCGAAGGAATTTTATTAACTATGTATGATAGAAGATATAATTTAACTACGCAGGTAGAGGATGATGTAAGAAGCTATTTGGGTGAAAAAGTGTTTAACACGGTGATACCTAGAAACGTTAGGGTCTCTGAAGCCCCATCGCATGGAAAACCTGCAATTATTTATGATATAAGATGTTCAGGGTCTTTAGCTTATATAGAATTAGTTAGAGAAATCTTAGAAAAACAGGAGGTATTATGAAATCAAGAGGTTTAGGAAGGGGGCTTTCATCTCTTATGGGTGAGAGTGAAAAAAGCGAAGGCTTGCATGAGGTGTTAGTAAATGATGTTTTACCAAACCCAGATCAGCCAAGAACTAATTTTAATTTGGTAGATCTTGAAGAGCTACAAAATTCAATAGCTCATAATGGGGTATTGCAGCCAATTTTGATTAAGCCGATAGGTGATAATAAATATCAAATTATTGCCGGGGAGAGAAGATGGAGGGCATCACAAATGCTAGGCCTTGCTTATATTCCTGCGATCATAAAAGAGGTAACAGAGATAGAATCTTTAGAGTTAGCATTAATAGAAAATATTCAACGTGAAAATTTAATGCCATTAGAAGAAGCTGAAAGCTATAAAAGACTGATGGATGAATATGGGTATACTCAAGAAAAAGTATCCATAATCGTTAGTAAAAGCAGAAGCCATGTGGCCAATTTATTGCGCTTATTCAGCTTGTCAGATCGAGTGAGGGGGTATCTTAAAGATGGGTTAATAAATTTAGGACATGCTAAGTTACTAATAAATGCTCCTAATGCCGATAAAATGGCAGATATTATTATAGAGAATAACTTGAATGTTAGAGATACTGAGAAGCTAATTAGTTCGCAGAAATATCCAGCTTCACAACCAAAGCTTCCAGTAAATCCAAGGCATGTTGCTTTAAATTATGATATTATGATGGTAGAAAATTCTTTAAATGAATCTCTTGGATTGTCAGTTAAGATTGCTCATTATGGTAATGGCGGTTCCATTTCATTATATTGTCAAACTCTAGAGCAATTCGATATGGTTGTTAGAAAACTAACTAGCTCTCTTTAGCTATCCATTTTTCCATTTTTGGCCATATTTTTTCTTGGGATAATTTGCTAATAATCAAACCAATATGGCCAGTTTTTTCTACCAAAATTTCTTTATTAGCCAGTCTTGCATAAAGAGGCATTGATGAGCTAATAGGAGCAATATTATCCTCGCTGCCGTTTATAATTAAACAAGGAGTTTTGCAAGCTTCAAGCTGAATATCCAATGAGTTATTGGTGATCATATGAGTAGCTTCTTGGCCGAATTTCTTAGTTAGGCTAATCCCATCATTTATCCATTGTTCTACTTTTAAGAATTTATCTATTTCTTCTTGATTAGAGGAGTTAGAAAATTGGCAAAATTTATCCCAGATTCTAGTTGGATTTAGATATGAGAAGAATAATTGGACCATTGCTGGAGGAACTTTATCCATTGATTCTAGTAGGTAAGTGAAATTACTAAAAATCAAAGGATTGTTTAGGTGGGAGAAATCCCAAGGAGTGGCAATTAAAATTTGCCCAATTATATTATTTAATGAATTAATGCTGCAGGAAAAAACGCCCCCCAAGCAATATCCAATAGTTATTACAGGATTAAGCTTACAAGTGTCTTGGATAGCCTTGGTAATTTTTTGTTTATAGTTGTCAAAACCCAGATCTAATTCATTTTCTAAAGGCTCAGTGAAGTCAATTAAATAAACTTTATAACCAAGCTTAGCAAAGTAACGAACTAAACTGCTCCCCTCATCTAAATCTAAGATATATGATTTATTTATTAAAGAAGGAATAAAAACTAAACTAGGTAAATTGTTTTTGGGTTCATTGCAATAATCAATCACCCTAGTTGAGCCATCTTGCCAGATAATATTATTATCTGTTTTTCGCCGATCAAATTGATTGTAAAAACTATTTATACCCTTTAAGAAGCTATGAATACTATCTAGATTAAGATAATCAGTCATCGTAATTACGTTCTGCACCGATTAATGTATAAATAGAATCATATATTGCATATGCTCCTCCTACAAAGATAGCTGAGGTAATTAAAATATTTTCACCATGAGTATCTGGAGAGTTACTTAGGTAGTTCTTGAATATATAAAGGCAGCATGTAGCTTCAGCAACCATCGATGCAGTTTTTAAGATAGGCTGTTTTAAAGAAAATTGGGTATTGATAATAAGCCCTATGAAAGCGAATGTTACTGATTTTTCAAAGCTCTGATAAAAATGTCCAAAATTCATAACACTTACCCCTGCTATTAATAATAGAGATGCTTTGCTTGTAAATCAATCTCAATTTTTACTTGAGGTCGGTATAGTTATCATTATCAGATACATTTGTTGTGCCATGCTATTCATAGAAATAGCTAAAGTATATGGCTAACAAAACATTATAAGATGTTTTTTAGCTAGCTGTGGAGGTATCTGGCGCATCAACTTGTTTCATCCCGACAGTATGATAGCCAGAATCAACATGAATTAATTCTCCAGTTATTCCACTGCCCAGATCTGATAATAATGCGAGAGAAGCCTTGCCAACATCCCAAATAGTAGTATTGCGTCTTAATGGAGAATTATATTCGTTCCATTTTAAGATATAACGAAAATCTCCTATACCTGAGGCAGCTAAAGTTTTAATTGGACCCGCTGAAATTGCATTTACTCTAATATTATCTTTGCCTAAATCATTAGCTAAATACTTTACACTAGCTTCTAAAGCTGCTTTAGCTATACCCATCACATTATAATGGGGTACATATTTTTCTGCGCCATAATAAGATAAGGTTAGCATTGAACCAGATTCTTTCATTAAGGGAGCTGCCATTTTTGCAAGCTTAGTGAAGGAGTAACAAGACACATTCATAGTATTGAGGAAGTTATCCATGCTAGTATCGCAGTATTTACCTTTTAGTTCATTCTTATCTGAGAAGGCGATAGCATGTACTAGAAAATCAAGCTTTCCCCATTTTTGTTCTATTTCTTTAAATAATGCTTCAAGGCTTGCATCATCTAGAACATCACAGGAGATAAGCAAGCTACCACCTAAAGATTCAGCAAGAGGTGCTGCGCGTTTTTGCATGATCTCGCCTTGATAAGTAATGGCTAAATCAGCGCCTTGCATAGCACAGGCCGCTGCAATACCCCAAGCGATTGACTTATCATTCGCTAAGCCCATAATTAAACCTTTCTTACCTTTAAGTAAAGCCCCTTGAGGAAGATTTTCTAATACATCTTGATCTACATTCATCATATACTTACCTTAATTAACAATTTTCCAAGTACCGTCTGGCTGGCGACATGCGGTTCCATAGCCCTGTTGGGTTTTCCCAGCAACAGTAATTTGTTGAGTGAATTCTCTGCAATAACCACGTTCTGTTTCGGTGACCTTTTTTGGAGTAAAAGATCCTGAATTTCCTGTGTCTGGATTTTTCCAAGATGAAGTCTTTCCTGAAGGTGATTTTTCTAAACTGGTTTGAGCAGTTTGTTCTGCTTTCATTTTGTCAACATCGTCCATAGATGCTCCTACTCGATTGCCAATGAATGCGCCAATAACTGCCCCAGCTCCAATAGCCACTAAATTACCATCGCCTCCGCCAAGGGTTGAGCCTATTAGTGCTCCGGTGGCGCCACCTAAAATAGTGCCCATATTTTCTTTTCTATTAGGGTCGTCCGCACAGCTTGAGAGCAAGCTTGCAACTATTAGCAATGAAATTATTCGCATTAAAACCCCCCATGGTTCAAAGTTATATTTTCACTATAAACTTATAGCATTTTTTTCATAGATTGCAATAAAATGATTGTAAAACTTTAAGTGAAGTGAGATTATTATCCTTACTTGAAACAAGGTTTATAGTATCAAACTTATGGGTAATCACGACCATCATTCTCTAAGTCTTAAGCAAAAAGAAGATCAGAAGCTAATGAAGATTTCTACCTATATTACGGTAGCTGGTGTTTCATTAATAATTTTAGCTAAATCATATGGCTGGTTTGCCACTGAATCGGTTACTATTCTTGCCAGTTTAGTAGATTCACTGTTAGATATTTGTGTTTCTATTATGAATTTATTGGCCTTGCATTATGCTTTGCAGCCGGCAGATAAGCAGCATCGCTTTGGTCATGGAAAGCTGGAGGATATTGCTGTTTTTTCTCAAGCAGTTTTCTTTGGGTTTTCTGGGCTTTTTCTAGTTTTTGAGGCGTCTAAGCGTGTATTTTATCCTAATGAACAAGTTTTAAATTCAGGAAAAGTAGGAATCGGTATTTTAATACTTTCTATAATTATCACATTGATGATAGTTCTATTTCAGCATTATGTTATGAGGAGATCAAAATCTCATGTGATTGAAGCTGATTCTATCCATTATATTACAGATTTTCTTACTAATGTTTGTGCTATTATTGGTATTATTATTACGACATATTGGAAAATGCCAATATTCGATGGTATCACGGCTATAGCTATCTCAATCTATATCATTTTTAATGCTATCAAGCTATTTAAACGAGCATTTAATAATTTAATGGATCATGAATTAGATGAAAAAGAGCGGCAAATAATTATAGATATAATCAGGTCGCACAAGAAAGTTAATGGGTTTCATGATTTAAAAACGCGCTATGGAGGCGTGAAACCTTTTATACAGTTGCATTTAGAGTTGGACCCAAATATGACCCTAAAAGAAGCTCATGTAATAGCTATTGATATTGAGCGTGCTATTCTAGACAAAATACCGAATGCAGAAATTATTATTCATCAAGATCCAGAGGGTATTGATGAAGATGTTTCATATATAGATTAATATGTTTAAAAATCAATTTATGAAGCTAGCCATAAAAATGGCAGAAGAGGCATTACTAGCTGATGAAGTTCCAGTGGGGGCGGTCATTGTTGATCCGCAAACAAAACAAATAATAGCGCAAGCTCATAATTTAGTGGAAAAGAAAAAAGACCCAGTTTCTCATGCTGAAATTTTGGCTATTCAGGCTGCATGTCAAGTATTTAATAGCAAGAATTTGTCCGGATTAGATCTTTACGTCACTTTGCAGCCCTGCTCTATGTGTTTGCAAGCCATTTTTTACGCAAGAATTAGGCGAGTTTATTTTGGTGCTTATGATTTAGCATCGCTTG
>CAZJZY010000016.1:6769-19992 GCA_964550685.1 uncultured Rickettsiales bacterium
ATTATTAATCTCTTCATCCGCCAAATAGACGAAGAAGCTTGATAAATAAATTGATGAAGTCTAGATATAGCCTTAAAGCTCCATGAATAGCAATTTTTGCTGCTGTTTCACTATCCATTCTTGCTGATTGTAGGTACATATTCTTTAGAGATTGTACGTCATATGCAGTAAGTCCTGTAAATACCAATACTCCAATTACAGAAACAGCGAATCCAAGAGCTGAGCTTTGCAGGAATAGATTAACTAAAGAAGCTATTACTATACCTATAACTCCCATCATTAAGAATGATCCAAAAGAGGTTAAATCTTTTTTTGTAGTATAGCCATAAATGCTCATTGAGCCAAAAACAGAAGCGGTAACAAAAAATGTTCTAGCAATGCTTTCTCCTGTATAGGCTAAAAAGATTGGTGCCAAAGAAAGACCCATCAAAGTGGAGTAAGCCCAGAATGTCATTTGAGCAGCCTGAACAGACATGCTATTGATCTTAGCAGATAAAAAAAACACCATGAATAAAGGTGCAAGCATTATCAACCAGCCAATAGGAGAAAGACTCATGCCATTAGCGCTTTGCGTGTACATTGCGCTTATGAAAGCTGAAGAATTTCCTGCTACATAAGAAACCACGCCTGTGATGGCTAGTGCTATTGTCATAAGATTAAAAATTTGCAACATATAAGCACGCAAACCTTCATCATATTTGATAGATGTTTCAGCGGATGTATTATATTTTGTAAAATTCATTTTATTACCTCTAATTCTAAATAAAGAATACTTCAGTTTTTAGTATTCTTGGGAGAATTATAACTAAACTTCCCAGAGATGTCAATTTTTGTATTTTAGAAATCTTTGTTCTTATGCATATATAAATAATTATCCAAATCTGCCAGTAATATAATCTTGCGTCTGTTTTGATTGTGGATTAGTAAAAATCTGTTCTGTATTGCCATATTCAATTATTCTACCTAAATGGAAGAATGCAGTATATTGTGAAATACGCGCTGCCTGCTGCATAGAATGAGTTACTATTATAATGGTATAATTATGTTTTAACTCATCTATTAATCGTTCAATTTTTGCTGTGGCTATAGGGTCTAAGGCTGAGCAAGGCTCGTCCATTAAGATAACATCTGGGTTGATAGCTATAGCTCTGGCTATACAAAGTCTTTGTTGTTGTCCTCCAGAAAGAGAAGTGGCTAGACTTCCCAAGCGATCTTTTACTTCCTCAAATAGTCCAGCTTTAGTTAAGCTTTCTTCAACAATTAAATCTTGAGCCGCTTTACTATTTACCATGCCATGAATTTTTGGAGCATAAATGATATTATCATAGATTGATTTAGGAAAAGGATTAGGTTTTTGAAATACCATTCCAACAGAAGTTCTTAGCTTTACAACATCAATGGATTTATCATTTATATCTCGACCGTTAATGAGCAGTCTTCCGGTGACTCTGCAGCTTGGAATAGTATCGTTCATTCTATTTATGCAGCGTAAAAATGAAGATTTTCCACAGCCTGATGGACCAATAAAGGCAGTAACTTTATTGGTATTGATATCGATATTTATATCAAACAAAGCTTGCTTATCATCATAATAGAGGTCTAGATTGCGGGTCGATATTTTTATATCTTTATTCATTAACTACCACCGATGTTCATATTTTTTACGAATATACACTGCTATCATATTGATAATAACCAAGATACTCAATAATATTAATATTGCTGCTGCCGTTTTTGTTTGGAACCCATGTTCAGGGCTGCTGGCCCAGAGAAAAATTTGCACTGGCATAACTGTCGCTGGATCAAAAATACTATGTGGAACATCAACTATAAAAGCTACCATCCCAATTAAAATTAAAGGAGCAGTTTCGCCAATAGCCCTTGCAATACCTAATATTACCCCTGTCATAATTCCTGGAAGTGCCAGAGGTAAAGAATGATGTAAAATAATTTGCACTTTTGTAGCTCCTAGAGCTAACGCAGCCTGCTTTATGCTGTTTGGAATGGCGCTAAAAGCTTGTCTAGTGGTTATAATAATTAATGGTAGAATCATTATTGCCAATGTAATTCCTGCAGTAATTGAAGCTGATCTTGGTAATCCAATAGTGTTAATTAAAACAGCTAAACCTAATAAACCAAATACTATTGATGGCACAGCAGCTAAATTATTGATATTTATTTCAATTAATGAGGTGATGATATTTCTGGGGGCAAATTCTTCAAGATAAATGGCGGTGCAAACCGCTATTGGAAATGCAACTGTAATACAGATCAATATCGTATAAATTGAGCCAATAATACTCGTTCCTATTCCTGCGAGTTCTGGTTCACGTGATTCTTTTCCCGTAAAGAAGTTATAATTAAATTGCTTCTCTATTTTTAATTTTTTTAACGCGGCTTGCTCAAAATTAATTCGTGGTGAGGCTGTCAATAAAACTTCGCCTTTTAAATTTTCTTGACGAGATAAAGTTACGATTTCATCTTGAGCTGCAATACTAAAAAAATCTAAATATTTTTTAGTTGGAGCTATATATTCTTGTAGAAATTTAATGGCTTCTGCTTCGTCGGTAAATTTATCTCGATGTTTAACTTCAGAGAAATCTATTTTAATTTTATAGGTTGTAAATGCAGGAATAGATTTAATAATTATTGAGCCGAATAATATAGATAAAAATAAGCAAGAAATAATAACAGCTAGCATTCCTAAGTTCTTTAAGAGTTTATCAAATCTATATCTATTTCTAACAAATTTTCGTTCATTCATATCTTTTTCTATTCCTTCTGATAACAATTAAAGCCCAAAAATTTAGGAAGAGAGTTAGAATAAATAAAGCTAAAGCTAGAGCAAAAGCCGATAATGTTTTTGGGCTGTCAAATTCTTGATCGCCCACTAATAAAGCTACTATTTGTGCAGTGAATGTTGTAACGGCCTCTAGAGGGTTGAAGGTAAGCTTAGCATTTATTCCAGCTGCCATTACCACTATCATAGTTTCACCAATAGCTCTTGAAATTGCTAATAAGATAGCACTAATTATTCCAGAAGAAGCGGCAGGGATTACCACCTTAATTATCATTTCAGCTCTGGTGGAGCCTAAAGCTAAAGCGGCATCTCTAAGATTTTGTGGTACAGCTGTAATGGCATCGTCACTCAATGATAATATAAACGGAATAATCATCATGCCCATCACTAACCCTGCTGCTAAGGCGCTTTCAGTGCTAACTTCCAATCCTAAAGCTTCCCCTAATATTCTAATAAATGGACCTATTATTAGAACTGCAAAATACCCATATACTATGGTTGGAATGCCAGCCAAAATCTCAAGCAAAGGCTTGATGATGTTTCTGGTGGTTTTTCTAGTATATTCAGTTAAATAAATAGCCGATAATAATCCTAAAGGAATGGCCACTAACATTGCAATTAAAGTTATCAATAGTGTGCCTGTCAGAACTGGGATCATTCCAAAGCTTTTAATATGATCTTGTGGAGACCATTTTAGTCCTAATAAAAACTGTTCAATAGGAATTATATTAAAAAATCTAAAAGCTTCAAAAAGAATAGTAAGCAATATTGAAATTGTAAGAAGAATAGACAATAAACTTGCAGCATTTAATAGTTTTTCTAATGTTAGCTCAAAATACATCTGGGCTCTAAAGCGCCCTTTTAAAGAAGCAAAAATATAAATTACCAATATAGTAAATATGCTAATAAGAGCTAAATAGCTATAAGCTTCGTTGACGATATAACCAAAATATTCGCAGAAATATAGAGATAATATTGCAAAAATTGAGGCGGATAAATTCCAGGCTGCAATGTTGATGCCATAATATTCAGGTAAAGAGCGCGCTTTAACACGATGATGATAGGTGAGAAATATTATTCTTTTTTTTGCTAAATGATAACAGAGGAAGCTAAATAAAAAGGCAAAAAATAATAGCATGTACTTATACTTTATATATGTACGTAAATAAAAATTCTTTAACAAAATTCAGCAGTAATAACAAAACTATTGGTGATAAATCTATCCCTCCTATAGATGGAACAATTTTTCTAATTTGTCTTAATGGCGGTTCAAATACTTTATCACAAAATTTCATTACTTGCTTTACAAGCTCCTGGTATCCATTGACGATCTGTAATTTAATTAACCAACCTAAAATTATCCATATTATGAATCCTGTGGTATAAAGAGAAATAACGCTACCAAGTAAATTTATAAAAGGGTTTAAATTCATAAAAGTCATGTCCTAATAATTTATAATACTTACTTAGTATATACATTTTTGAGCCAGCATCCAGTGTGATTTAAAATTTAGAAAATAAATTTCCTAGCTTAGAAAATATATACTATACTTGCAATAGAACCATGTTAAATGTCAGAGGAAATTTATGCTGAAAAATAAAGCCGCTATAATCACCGGATCTACTAGTGGAATTGGGCACTCAATAGCTTTGGTGCTTGCAAAATCAGGCTGTAATATAATGCTCAATGGGTTTGCTGAGCAATCTCTTTTAGAAAAAATAATGCAGGAATTAAAATCGTTTGGAGTGAAGGTGAGCTATTCTTCAGCAGATATGAAGAAACCTGAGCAAATTCAAGCAATGATTAAACAGGCTTATGATGATTTGGGTTCCGTTGATATATTAGTTAATAATGCTGGAATTCAAAAAGTTTCTCCGATAGAAAGTTTTCCTGATGAAGATTGGGATAATATTATTGCTATTAATTTGAGTTCAGCTTTTCATTCTATAAAACATGTTTTACCTCTAATGCGTAAGAATAACTGGGGAAGAATTATTAATATTGCTTCTGCGCATGGGCTCGTTGCGTCAGCTAATAAATCAGCTTATGTTGCTGCGAAGCATGGTATTATTGGGCTTACTAAATCTATAGCTCTTGAAACGGCAAAAGAAAATATCACCTGTAATGCAATATGCCCTGGTTGGGTGTTAACCCCATTGGTGCAGAAACAAATTGATGATAGAGCCGTTGCTCAAGGGATAACGAAAGAAGCCTCAGAATATAATTTACTTGCAGAAAAACAGCCATCCTTAAAATTTGTTGATCCAAAACAAATAGGAGAATTTGTATTGTTTTTATGCTCAGAGGCTGCGTCGCAAATAAAAGGTGCATCTCTTTCTATTGATGGAGGATGGACAGCCCAATAATGCTATTTATTTAGGATCCACCTATAAAGATCATGTATGTGAGTTTATTAACAAATTGACATCAGCAGAAGTAGTAAGTATTTATAACTTTAGTTATATGTCCAGTTATAAAGTGGAAATGATATAATATATCTTGTTGTTACAGGATTTGAGCGCAGCCAAAATCTTCCAGAGAATCAAAGTCTATTTTGTTAGCCAATGAATGAGAGCTAATCGCATCTAATATTAGAGGTAAAATATGTTTGCAGTAATGCTTTCTTCCATCTATAGAGTGATCAATAGCATCTTTAGTGCCATAACAAAATTCTAATTCTGGCAATCTGGGAATAAACTCGTTGTATAAATCATCAGCGATATATAATCTTGCGTCAAAAGCTGACAACAGAGTATAGTGTCCAAGCATTGATTTATTAAAATAACCTATGCCATGCATAATTTGCTCAAAGTCTATAATACCATCCTCGCTGTGAGAATCATTTATTTCTTCGCCAAAAAGCTTAGTTCTTAATTCTCTGCCAAATTCCCATAAATTTTGACAAGAATTTGGATTTACCTGATGATGTGGTAAAAATTTAGTTTGGATATTAGTTAATGTTTGACAAATTGCTTGATGATATTCCTTTTGTGAATCATAATTTTCTATTAAGTAAGAATTGAAACTGCCATGAATTTTAAATACTTCATTCATCACTTGATGAGTTATCTCATGGAATAAAATTCCACTATCATGGTTAAGTAAACCTGATTGTATAAATTTATTGACAGTTACTTTTGGATTTGATGCATCTTTCATCTCTGGATGAGATGTTATAATTTTTTCAGCTTTATCCATGAGTTGAGAAGGATCAATATCTTTTCTCTCGTCAATTAACTCAAATAAATTATAGGTAATTTCTTCTGCTCCCTCCTGTGAAATGGGATGTGTTTTAATTTCTATTCTTCCATTGAAATAAGCAAAGCCTGAAAAGCCCTTCATTCTTGTTCCATATTCAGAAGATATATCATAAAAATATATAGGATTTTTCTGATCTAGACACATCAATGCATAATAAATTAAAATAGGTTTAAAAAGAGTCGATTTTGTTAAATTATCAATAGCTAGTTCTACTTTGCCTTCATTTAAGGATTTTTCGTAGTAAGTTACTGATTTTATAATTTTGGTTGCAGCAATATTATGATCAGCAAGATTAACTTTTAGGTGATTAAAATTAGCTAAATCAATGATCTCATTTTCTTGTACGCAAGATTCGCAAATTTTAGATGGTTCATGATCGCCTTGCTCAAATCGTAATAATTCTATCTTTTGCTCATTGTTTTTAGGTATGAATGAGTCTTGTTTTTCAGTAGTAAAGCCTTTAAGCATCATCAAAAATTTTGCATCTTCAATTCTACCGCAGTTTGCTTGTAAAGATATCATCTTATCATCAATTGGAGCTCCTAGCTTATATAATTTTTCAGTAATTTCCCTGTTACTTTCAAAAATATATCCTGCTATAGGGCTTACTCCCGAATTAACTTTAAGAAAAGATTGCTCCATTTCATTTCGTGACCAGCCTCCTTGAGATATTAGCTGCTCTGCTAGGTCATAATGACCCCTAATTGCTATTGTAGCGATGGTAGTTGGATATACTTCAGTATATGGTGCTAAAAATTCTACCGCTTCTATATTTCCTGCTATAAAATAATTCCATATCATAGAATTTTCTACAGTAGCTCCTAAATCAATAAGCAACTTAGCATCATCAAATCTACCTCTGTCAATCAAAGAAAGAATCTTGTCATAAGGAATAGGTAAATTTCCTATTTCTTTAATTTCGAAATTCTTGCATAAGGTTTCTAGAAGAGCAAAATCTTCTTCTTCAAATAATTTTTTCAAGTCGTCGTTTTTAATTTTATTCGCAGGGTAGTTAAGAGAAATCAGGAATTCTACTTCCAGATTTTTACCTTTCTTGAGTAAATCAATAATAGAAACATAATTAAACAGCGTATTGTTATCCAACTTACCAATTCTATAAAGAAAGAAACTTATCTCTGGAGTTTCTTTTAGGAATTCTTCAAAGTCTGGTTGTTCAATGAACCAAGTTAAATCTATTTGTTTTTCTGTTAGGTCAACTAACTCATATAAAAATTCGGCAGCTTGATAAAAATTCTCACTAAATAATGCAAATATAGTAAAAGCATCTAATGTGTAAGTATAATCAAATTGTTTTGAACATCCTACTTCATATAACGTTCTAGCAGCATTAAAATTATTATCTATAAGGGCAGTGATAATATCTTTGCCTGTTATAACATCGCCTTGTTCTACTAATTCTTCTACTGCAGCTTTGTTTGTAAGCTTAGCTTTTTGATAAATGGAACTAGTGTAGGCATTACCTGTGCTATGTAGTATTAGGGGTTCTAGGTGGTTTATATTTCTAATTGTATTAAGATAAAATCTAGGTAACGCGCTAATACCCATAATGCTCCTTTAAAGTTATTTATCCTAGTGCTTAACTAAAATTACTTAATAAATTAATATTAGTCAAGAAGTTTTATGTATAAATTTTAGCTTGTTTGCAAGAATCCTGAGTTATAACATATATTTCGTCCACAGACTACTGGTCTACTTTTCGGGGGTCATTACGGATTTTATTCAACTGTAATTTTAGAAATGCTGACTAAAGTGCGTAACTTAAATACTGTGCTTTATGAGCAACAGACATCTACGCTAATTGCACTAAATAAGGTTTTTATTTATTTTATGGATGTCTTAACCTTTTATTAAGAGTTTTCTGCGTAGAATTTCTTTAATGAGCGATTTTAGGAATTAAAATACCTACAATTCTCGGTACTATATTTTTTTAATTTATTACTATTAAACTAGGAGTAAAAAATGTTAACATTTAATCTTTCAAAAAATAATTACTGGCAAATTTGCCTGTTATTTTGTTTAGCGGCGGCTGTTATGGTTGCTCCATCAGTATCTTTAGCTGATACTTACGAAACTGGTACAACAGATGATGGTATTAGCCAGGTGCTATGCTATATCGTAACTAAATTAACTGGACCAATCGGTAAAGCAACAGCGATGATTGCTTTAGTGGTTCTTGGTATTGGTATATTCTTAGGTAAGTTATCATGGCAGCTTTGCCTTGGTGTTTCTGTGGGTATCACCTTTATCTTCGCAGCTGGTTAAATCATTAACTGGTTATCAGGTACTGGTACAGACAGCTGTGTAGTTAGTGCAACTACATAAATATTTTTTCTTTCTAAAAAGAAAATTGTCTTTAAAAAGTCTCCATCTTTTGAGTTGGAGACTTTTTTTTATAAATATTTTAGTCATTCTTTCCTAAAAGTTTCATCCCATAATCTTTCCATATAATGGCCTTCAACTGGAGGGCACATAATACAGCCAATTACAAAAGAAAGATTTTTTATAGGTTTATAAAAAAGATCTATTATTCGAATTTGACACAGTTCCTAGAATACTCCCGGCTGCTCCGAGGATCACTTTTATTGTTTTATCCATTTTGCAATATCTTTAGCAAAATAAGTAATGATGAAGCTGGCTCCAGCTCTTTTAATAGAAGTGATCACTTCCATAACACTTCTTTTTTCATCTATAGCTCCAATATCTATTGCAGCTTTGAGCATCATATATTCACCACTTGGATGATATGCAGCTATTGGCATATATGGATAGGCTTGTTTGATTTTATAAATGATATCTAGGTATGTATGCGCCGGCTTTATCATCAACATATCCGCACCTTCTTCAATATCTAGCAAAGCTTCTCTTAACGCTTCATCGCTATTTGCTGGATCCATTTGATATCCACTGCGATCTCCTTTTTTAGCGGCTCCACCAACTGCATCGCCAAAGGGCCCATACATAGCGGACCTATACTTAACAGCATAACTTAATATAGGGACTCTACCGAATCCAGCCTGATCTAGAGCAACTCGTATAGTTCTAACCATTTTATCCAACATGCCAGAAGGAGCTACTATATCTGCTCCAGCTTTAGCATGACTAACCGCTTGCTTAGCTAATAATTCTAAAGTTTTGTCATTCTCTACACATGTTATACCATTATGCTCATGCACAATTCCACAATGTCCTAAGGTAGTGTATTGACAAAAACAAAGATCAGAAATAACTAATAAATCTGGAGCTATAGCTTTGATTTTACGAATTGCTTGTTGAATAATTCCATTATCATTATAAGAATCGCTTCCATTCTCATCTTTATTTTCAGGAATACCAAAAATAATAATCGCCTTAAGCCCTAAAGATATAATTTCTTGGATTTCTTCTTCTAACCTATCGACACTATATTGAAAAAATCCTGGCATTGAAGCTATTGGCGTTTTCTCATTTTTTCCATATTTTACAAATACAGCAGCAACTAAGTCGTTAAGATCTAAATGAGTCTGGCGAACTAACTCACGAAGTATGGGGTTATATCTTAGTCTTCTTGGGCGAATCATAATAATTATACCTAAAGTTTCAAAACACAAGTTTATCTGCTAAATAACTTATTAGCAATCCATGATCTAAAATTATCCTTTACTCTATTAAAAAATATGCACATTAAAGTCCAATGAGATAAAAACTGATCCTCTGAAGGGAGGGTGGCAATAATTTTCTGATCCCTTTGAAGCCCATGATATTCATTAAGAATAATAGATACATAGGCATCTATATGCTCTGGCATTAGATTATTGATAACAAAATTATTTGCATTTTTTGAGATTTGTTGTAGCTCCAGATCATGATTTTTCATCCATTCTATTTGCGTAAATGTATCAGTTAAAGCTTCTTTTAGCGGAACATAATGTATATATGGCTTCATCGCAGTATAAAACCACTGAATTTTACTAGTTTCTTGCTTTAAGAGCACAGAATTTGAAAGCATTATCCAGGGCACTCTCAACCAAGCACAAGTATTGCCATCTATTGATGCTAAATATTTATATTTTATATGCCCCAATTTATTTATATATTTAGACTTCTCTGGCCATAATAGATCTAATATTTTTCTAAGACTTTCTCCTTTCTCATCTTCAGGAAAATTATGATATGACGTAAATTGCGCATCTATTAAATCCGGATAAAGCTTTGATAAGATTGCTAATTTGAAACGAGGTAATTTATCAACATTACCTATATTATATATCCCATTACTGGTGGCCCCTCGCCAGAATACTTTACTAATCTTATCTGCCCAAGCTATCTCAATATTTGCTTGCTGAACTTGTTTAATTATATTTTCCCATGCTTTTCCCATCATAAAAGAATCTGGCAATAATAATTTATTTGTCTCATAAGGAAAATTTAAATCTTTGGACATAAGAAATGTCGGTGTTATTTCCTCATCTTTCAATCCAGGTTGTAGATGAATTAAA
This sequence comes from uncultured Rickettsiales bacterium, assembly GCA_964550685.1. Taxonomy (GTDB): domain Bacteria; phylum Pseudomonadota; class Alphaproteobacteria; order Rickettsiales; family CANDYO01; genus CANDYO01. The sequence goes on from CAZJZY010000016.1 coordinate 17,328, forward strand.
TCTGAAATATAAATAATAAAATCTACATCTTTTACCTTGTATTTTCTAATAAAATTTTGAAAGTATTTAAATAATAATATAGAATGACCTGCGGTTTTATCATAACTATCAGCATAAATTTTCTGATCAATTATCTGGAATCGAATCATCTCCAGATTGCGTCTATTTACCTTATTATCCCATAGACTATCTAGGTCTTTCTGCGTCACTCCTTGAGAATGTTTTCCATTAAATTGCTGAGTAATAAAACGTACTATTTCTTTACGCTCTAGAGAAGGATTTTCTGCAACAAATTCTTCAGCAGAAATTGTTACCAATTCTTGCCCATAAACACTGAAGCTTAATAAAATTAAGCATAAAAAAAAATTCATTGGCATTTACTTACAGTTAGCCACGCAAACTGTTTTGCTATCAACCATCCCACCACAATTGACGAAGCAACGATTGTAATATTCTGTACAAGATTTTTCACAGGCTTCATTATAGCATTGATAATGCCTATTTGAATAATGACTACAATTTGTATGCATATCATTACCACAATCGGGAGCCTCTGGGTGAGCAGTACAATATTCTTTCCTTTTATAACATGAAGAAGTTTTTACAGCATCCATAGCTTGAGCAGAGATCTCACAATTTTGTTCTCTGTCATGACAGTTACTGGTGCAGTTTTGCCTAATTTCATCGCATGAATTTAAACAGTATCTTCCATCCATATTTTCTGGTGGATAATAATCATGATGAGTCTGATAGATAGGGCCACAAGCAACTAAAGAAAAGAGAATTAGAATTAAAAATATATATTTGTTTTGCATGACAATAAACCCATAATTATAAATTTACTCTATAATATAGTTAAGAGATAAACGAGTATAAAGCTAAAAATGATCTTGATATAATTTCTTTAGCCCTACTTCATTAGATGCTACTCCCTCTAACATTGGATAATTAGGAGTTATCGTTCTGGCGATGCTAAAGCATTCCCAAGCAGCTTGCATATCATAAGCACTCATGAATAATCTTCCCAAATCTATATATACTCCAGTTAAGAATGGGTTTTTCTTTAAAGCCGCTACAAAATATTGTTGAGCTTCTTGATACTTTCCTAAGTTTTTACAAAAATTACCTAAGTATATATCTAATACGTAACCATGCTTTAAGTTTTGCTTAGCCAATTCTTTTGTAATTTCAATAGATTTTTCAGTTTCTTCTTTAGATTTTGGGTCTAGTGCTGCACGCAATTTTGCTACTTGCTCATTAGCCCTTAAAGAATCTAATATTTTACCATCTTTTTCTATTCCTAAAAGCGCTCCAGACTGAATAACCTGCTCATTGGAAAGAAGATAAGCATCAAGAAAATCACCACTAGCCAATAATTTCCGCATTTCAAGCTCATATTGAGCCTCAATCTTCTTTGATGAACCATTGTGAATCCGTTCGGCTAAGCTATTTAACCATTCTTTGTCACTATATTTTTCTTTGTAATCTTTAGGTAAAAAAACATCATTTCCTAGATATTCTTTTATTTCTGCAAGCTTTACACTAACATTCTTTATTTCCTTTACTATAGGATAATATTTATAATTTATACTAGCTGGAAATGCATTATTTAATAAGATAATATTTCTTATATCAGGGTGAATATTAAGATTATATACAAGATAATGAGCAAAAGATTCTTTTAAATCATCCGGAATTATCTTATCACTTAAGGTAAATGAAGTTACCTCTTCTTTATCAAATATAAACTTATAGCTTCCATCTTTTATATTTTGTGTAATATCTGCAAGTTTTGAGCTATTTATTTTCATATCAAACAAGCTTTCTAAATAAAACTCTTTAAAAGATGGATCTTTTGCCATTTCTGGTGCTATCTCAGACATAGATTTAAACATAAATTGACGATTTTGCATTTCAAAATGCTTAAAGGCAACCAAAGCAAATATCGAATTTTTTGTAAAAGTTTTATTTTTATGGTTAATGGAAGTAGTAGTTAGATTATGAAAATCATATATTATTTCTTCTGCATTATTTGAAGTAGCAATAATAATTTTTGTAGGTAATAAAATTACTTTTTGAACATAATTAGCTTCTTGTTTATTTCCTTCACTTTCAATAATTTGATCGATTTGCGCTTCAAACTGATATCCTTTAGAGAGGGCTATAGACGAAATAAATAAAATTGATATAGATAAAATTAATCGTAATTTTGTGTATGGCATCTTTATGTTTCTTTAATAGAAGTATTAAGATGATTGTACAGCTTAAATATTGGGAATGTAAAGAAATTCTTTAGTTATTTCAATTTCTTATTTTTAAAATCTAGCGCAATAACATTGCCTTTAGTTTCAGCTTTATTATTTAAAGTAAGATTTTGTTGTTCTTTAGAATAGCTATTATTAGCTGATCTAATATCAATACCATCATTCTGCGCTTCCTCATCAATATGACGAAATTGTAGACCAAATTTAACACTTGGGTCAGCAAAAGCTGTGAGAGCTGCGAATGGAATTACTATTTTTTCTTGCTGATTATCAAAGCTTAAAGACACACTAAAACCAGTATCATTAATAAATAGATCTTCAAACTGATATTGCAAAACTATAGTCATTTCGTGAGGATATTTGTTATGCAGTTTCTCAGAAATACTAACACCAGGATATTT
>CAZJZY010000016.1:20034-29383 GCA_964550685.1 uncultured Rickettsiales bacterium
ACAATAAAAGAAAATGATTTTTTGACAATAAAATGCATAGCGTCGTCAACTAAGACACTATAATCAATAATGTTTTTTTTTGTCATTTCCTTAACTCTTAAATTATTTTGTTGTCATCCCTGATGGAAATGCCCTAGCACAAGAGCTGGATATTTTAACTTTTTCTAGATCAAAAGCCAAGTCTTAAATTTGCCTAAGGGCGGCGCACACATAAGTGAGGCTTTCTCTGTTGCCCGGTAAGCCCCCAACCGCTGGTAAAATTAAGCAGCTAATGCTACTTGTCTACCAAATGCTTGATTATTATCGTTTGCATTTACTTGTTTTGATCCATCAACGTAGGTATCATCCCGGACAAAAGTTATTTTTTTATTACGCACGTCGATCCTGAATCGCCCCCATAAGAGATTATTTTATGGTGGAGGCGCCGGGTACTGCCCCCGGGTCCGCAACGCCTATTCTAAATAGCGTTTATTGTCATAGTCTAATAGACAACCTCATTATATAATATTTTTCTTAGATATGAAAGAGAAAACTCTTGCAAATATATGTATAGCTTTCATACTAAATTTATATCAATAAAATTTAGAGAGCTTTACCAATGACAAAAAATCAAGAAATGGATAATTTAACAACTCAAGAAAACCTTACGAAGAGAGCTGTTGCCCCAGGAATAGAGAAAATACTATATGATGCGATTCCTGTTCTAGATCGTGGATTTGTTAGAGTTATTGATTATATGGGAGATGATAGTGCGATAGTTCAAGCGGCTAGAGTTTCATATGGTAAGGGCACTAAACAAACTAATCAAGATCGAGGTTTAATTCAATATTTAATGCGTCACCGCCATACCACTCCTTTTGAAATGTGCGATATAAAATTTCATATAAAATTGCCTATTTTTATAGCTAGACAATGGATCAGACACCGCACAGCTAGCGTTAATGAATATTCTGCCCGTTATTCGATCCTTGCTAATGAGTTCTACATTCCAAAGCCAGAACATATGGCTATGCAGTCTAAAACTAATAAACAAGGACGTGATAATATTTTATCCCCTGAAGAATCAGAAAGAGTTCTACATTTATTAAGGCAAGATGCTGAACAATGCTATTCCCATTACCAAGAAATGCTTAATGAAGATGAGCAGGGTAATATCTTGAATCCAGAGAGCCCATCACTTGCTCGTGAACTTGCTAGAATGAATTTGAATTTAAATTTTTATACTGAATGGTATTGGAAAATCAATCTCCATAATTTATTTCACTTTTTAGCTTTAAGAGCAGATCATCATGCCCAATATGAGATTAGAGTTTATGCCGAAGCTATGCTCGATATCGTTAAAGAATGGGTGCCACTTGCTTATGAGGCTTTTATGGAATATCAAGTAAATTCTGCTAGTTTCTCAGGTAACGCAGTTAAAGCAATTAAGTCCATGCTTAAGGGAGGCAAGATTACTGCTGAAACTAGCGGCATGTCTAAGCGTGAATGGTCAGAATTTTGTGCAATCCTTGAACTTGAGCAAAGCTAAATATGAAAATTTTCAGGTTTAAGCCAAAGTTGATACCTACTTTATTTACAATTCCAGCGTTACTAGTTTTGCTATCTTTAAGTATCTGGCAATTTCAAAGATTACACTGGAAAGAAGCTTTAATTGAGCAAATCTCCATAAAGACGAAGATGCCTATTATTGAATTGCCAAAGAATGTTATTTTGGATGAAATGCTTTATCGTAAAGTAAAATTAGCAGGAGAATTTCTTCACGAACATGAAATGTATGTTTATGGAGGCGCTGTGAAGCCTAGTAACGAACATTTTTATTATATTTTAACTCCACTTAAATCAGAAGATGGAAGGGTAATTATAATTAATCGTGGTTGGGTTCCAGAAAAAATGAAAGCTCCCAACACTAGACCTGAGAGTTTGCTTAAAGGTAAAGTTGAAATCTCAGGCGCCGTCATGACTAATGAGGAGAAAGGGGTATATATTCATGACAATCAACCAGATAAAAATCTATGGTTTTATATAAATTTAAAAGAAATTGAATCTTTCCTAAATCAGCCAGTAGAACAATTTTATATTTTAGCTGAAAATAATGGAGGAGATTTTCCGAAAGGTAGAGAAATAAAACCAAATTTGTATAACAATCATTTAGGCTATGCTTTGACTTGGTTATTTTCGGCAATTAGCTTATTAATTATTTATACTTTGTATCACCGCAAAAATTAGAAAATAGATAAATGCAACAAAGCAAGCGTGGTAGTATTATTGGATCTTGGATAGCAACGATTGATAGATATATGCTATCTGCTATTGTAATCACTATTATTTTTAGCATTATAATGGTTACCACTGCTAGTCCAGCCGTGGCTGAGAGAATAGGCTTGCCGACTTTCTATTTTATTCAAAGACAATTGGTGTTCTTGTTCATTGGCTTAATGGTGATGCTAAGCATTTCTTTTTTTTCTTTTGATTTAGTTAGAAAATTTGCTTTAATGGGTTTTATAGCATTTATAATATTGATGATTTTAGTATTATTTATTGGTGAAGAAATAAAAGGAGCTAAACGCTGGATTTCATTAGGATTCATTTCTATTCAGCCTTCAGAATTTATTAAACCATTTTTTAGTATATTAACCGCTTCAATATTAATGCAGAGATATATTAATCCTAAATTTCCAGCATTCAAACTATCCTTTATATTATATTCAATGGTGATAGGATTGGTCATTTTACAGCCTGATTTTGGTATGGCTATAACTATTTCTGCTGTTTGGGCAGGGCAAATGTTTTTAGCTGGACTTTCAATGGCCTGGGTGGTGCTTCTTACTGTTGGAGGAGTCGTTGGTCTGTTGGCAGCCTATAATTTCCTTCCTCACGTTACGGTTAGAATAAACAGCTTTCTAGATCCCAGTACCAGCGAAAATTATCAAGTTAAAAAATCTATTGAAGCTTTCACTAATGGAGGAGTTTTTGGTACTGGCCCTGGCGAAGGAACGGTAAAGCAACATCTTCCAGATTCGCATACTGATTTTATTTTTGCGGTTGTGGGAGAAGAGCTTGGAATGATAGTATGTCTTTTAATCATTTTTCTTTTTGCCTTCATAGTTATTAGAGGGTTAATTAGAGTGATTAAGGTTGGTGATCTATTTGCAATGTTAGCCGTAGCTGGATTATTGATGCAATTAGGTTTCCAAGCTATTATTAATATTGGCGTCACTTTGCATTTATTGCCGACTAAAGGTATGACCTTACCGTTGATGAGTTATGGCGGATCATCAATTTTATCAGTTTCATTAACTATAGGCGCCATTCTTGCTTTAACTAGAAAGAGATATGGCGTAAGATCTAACCCGCATTTTATCGATATTGCTTATGAAAAAAAATAAAATCTTACTTGCAACAGGTGGTACAGGTGGCCATATTTTTCCAGCATTAGCTTTGAAGCATGAACTTGATCAACATGGTTTTAAAACAATAATTGTTGCAGACAGCAAATTTGTTAAATTTCATTCTTTTGATGAAGAGCATATTTTTATTCCATCAGCTAATTTTTCTAATAGAGCGCCCATAAAAATCTTAAGCTCTATATTCACGTTAGCAAAAGGATTTATAAAATCTTTATGGATTATTTATCGAGAGAAACCTGATATGGTAGTGGGTTTCGGTGGATATGCAAGCTATCCTGTAATGCTTGCAGCCACAATTTTTGGTAAAGATATTATTTTACATGAAGCGAATACCGTGCTTGGCAAGGTAAATAAATTATTGTTATCAAGAGCAAAATATCTTACCACAGGTTTTAAAGCAATTCATGGAGTTAAACAAAAATATTTTGATAAAGTTATCTACACTGGCAATCCTATTCGTCCAGATATTTTGCTGGACTCTAATAAGAAAAAAACTAACTCTAAAGGTTTAAGTATTTTAATTATTGGTGGCAGTCAAGGAGCAAAAGTTTTTAGCAAAATAATTCCTGATACGATAGTAAATTTGCCTCAAACTATAAAAGATAGATTATATGTTTATCAACAAGCAAAAGAAGAAGATATTAAATCAATAAAAGAAAGATATTCTAAAGAAAATATTGCCTGCGAAATAAAAAGCTTTTTTGATGATATGAATAAAAAATTAGCTCAAGTAGATTTAGTGATAGCCAGGGCTGGAGCTTCAACTATTTCTGAATTAATTGCCTTTAAATTGCCTGGAATTTTTATCCCATATCCTAGCGCTGCTGATAATCATCAATATTACAATGCCAAAGAAATAGAAGACCTTAAAGCTGGTTGGATAGTTAAAGAAGATGCTGTAAGTTCAATAAAATTGTTGCAGATAATAAAGTCTATCGACAAAGATTCATCCATATTAAAAGAATATTCTTCAGTGTTTACAAATTTAGAACAAAATGCTAGCAAAAACATTGTGAATCTAGTTGTAAAAAGTTTAGCCAATAGGAGCTAATGAAGAACAGCTCAACAACATTGCTAGAGATCTTGTAAAGCTAATATTGTTATCTGTCTGTCTTGGGAGCAGAATAGTAAAAGAAAGGCATTATACAAAGCAAGACGAAGGAAGTGGCCGCTCTAGTTTAGAAAAATTGGCCGTGAGAGCATAACTAATGCATTAAAAAGCAAAGCTGCTCCAATAATTCTGTCCTCTCCTGAACAGCGCATTAAGGACAATCGCATAACTTCAATATAATTAGATATTGAATGATTTTCTAAAACTATTGTATTATAATGATCTTTAATATATGCTGAGCGAATTATTTTACATTAATTTATAGAGTAGTGTTGATGAATCAAATTGTTACTGATATAGCTATTATTGGCGCTGGTCCTGTGGGCTTATTTACTGTGTTTCAAGCTGGAATGCTTAAAATGAAATGTCATGTCATTGATAGCCTTGATGCAATTGGCGGTCAATGTGTTAGTTTATACCCAGAGAAGCCCATTTATGATATTCCAGCTTGCCCTAAAATTTTAGCTAAAGATTTGGTTGACGCGTTGTCTGAACAAATAGAGCCTTTTGCCGCGGAATTTCATTTAAATCAACGTGTTGAGCAACTAAGCAAACAAGATGATAATTTTATTTTAGAAACTAGTGGTGGAAAAGTAATTCAAGCTAAAGCTGTGGTTATTGCAGCTGGTGCTGGTGCTTTTGGTCCTAATAGACCACCACTTGATCGTTTAGAAGAATTTGAAAATAAAAGTGTTTTTTATATGGTTAAGCGAAAAGAAGATTTTCGTGGAAAAAAAGTGATGATTGCTGGAGGAGGAGATTCTGCTGTTGATTGGGCAATTTCTTTAGCTGAAATTGCTGATGTCACTCTTGTTCACAGAAGAGAAAAATTCCGCTGTGCACCTAATAGTCATGACCAAGTATTGCATTTAGCTTCCGAAGGAAAAATAAAAATAGTTGCTCCATATCAATTAGACCAATTAGTAGGTGAAAATGGAATATTGGAGGAGGTTGTTTTAAAAGATTTTGATGGCAATACAAAATCCTTTAAAGCTGATGTTTTACTATCTTTTTATGGCTTGGCTATGGATATAGGTCCAATAGAACATTGGGGACTTGATATTCATAAAAAACATTTGGCTATTGAACCAACAACCATGGAAACTAATATTCCAGGCGTATTTGCTGTAGGTGATATTTGTTCATATCCTGGCAAGTTAAAATTGATCCTAACTGGATTTAGTGAATGTGCAATTGCTTGCCATTCAATATATAAAATAGTATTCCCTGGTGAATTGCTCCATTTTGAATATTCTACTACTAAAGGGATTGGAGCTTAATGATAATTGACGGGAAACTTATAGCTTCACAATTGCGTCAAAAAATTGCTGAAGATGTTATTCAGCTTAAATTAAAGAGAAATATAATTCCTGGACTTGCTGTTATTTTAGTTGGTGATCATCCAGCTAGTAAATTATATGTGCGCAATAAAATTGCCGCTTGCAGACAAGTTGGAATAAATTTATTCGAATTTTATTTAAACGCAGATATTTCTGAAATTGATCTAATGCAAAAAATAGAAGAGTTAAATCAAAATCTTGATGTACATGGAATTTTAGTACAGTTACCGCTTCCAGACCATATTAATTCTACTAACATAATTAATGCTATAGATCCTAAAAAAGACGTTGATGGCTTCACTCCTACTAATCTTGGTAAATTAGTAACCCAACAAGATTGTTTTGTTCCATGCACCCCTCAAGGATGTTTAATTCTAATTAAAACTGTGGTTAAAAATTTACAAGGGATGAATGCTGTGGTTATTGGCAGATCCAATATTGTAGGGAAGCCTATGGCCCTTGTTTTGTTGCAAGAAAATTGCACTGTAACCTTAGCCCATTCATATACTAAAAATCTAGAAGCATTATGCAAAAATGCGAATATTTTAGTTGTTGCCGTAGGCAAAGGAAAAATAATTCCAGGTTCATGGATCAAGCCTGGAGCCATCGTTATTGATGTGGGCATAAGCTATGACGTGAATGGTAAAGTGACAGGTGATGTAGAATTTGAACAAGCAATTTTAAGAGCTCAAGCAATCTCCCCAGTGCCCTATGGTGTTGGCCCAATGACCATTACTTGCTTGCTAAAAAATACGCTAAAGGCCGCTAAATCTATAGAATAACCTAAATACTTCACTCTCTTTAGGGAGCTTTCTCCTCAATTAAAGATTGCAACAATATCCCTTCTATATTATTATCCTGATAATTATTAGCTTTTAAATTAAATATATCCCATGAAGAAGCTATTAGGTAAATGCAAAGATTTTTTATTTAAATGGAAACTTAGTGAGGCTTCGCCTATTCTGAATTTAGAGAATTTATCTTATCCTTCTTTGCTAGTCTCAAAACTAGATAATCTAATTATTAATAGCAATTATTTTTTTAAAAAATCTTTTCCAAATATTTTATCTTTAAATGACTTAAATGCAGTTGAAGAAATTGTATTATTAGAGATATTCTCCAATGATCAAACAACTGGATATATTGTTAAAGCTCATGAAGATACTCAGGTGCCAGCTTGTAATTATTGTCATTTAGATGAACTGCTCTTAACTTTTTTTGATGCATCACCAATTCCTAATGTCCTTATTGATTTTCAAGGAAAGGTTATTCGTAGCAATAATGCCTTTATAAAAATGATTGGAGATACAAAATATAAAGAACCGGGTTGGTTATTTAGTCAGATAGTTGATATAACTAAAAAAGAATTAGTTAATAAAACTATTTTAGATGCGGTAGTCAACAATAAGATTAATGCTGAACCTTTAGAAATAAAAATTATTGGTGAGAAGAAAATTGTTAGCTTCTTTTTTATTACTAAATTATCGCATCATGAGCTGGAACAAGCGCTTATTATCCATTTAATTGATATAACTGAACATAAAAATCTTGAAATGAATTTTGCGCATTCGCAGAAGATGCAAGCTTTAGGACAATTGGCTGGCGGAGTCGCTCATGATTTTAATAATTTACTAACAGCTATGCTAGGATTTTCTGATTTATTGTTGATTCGCCATCCAGCTGGCGATCCATCTTTTTCTGATATTATGCAAATAAAACAAAATGTTAATAGAGCTACAAGTTTAGTTAGGCAGTTACTTGCTTTTTCTAAGAAGCAAGTCCTAAATATTCAATTAACTGATGCCAATGAAATATTAGCTGAATTATCTAATCTTATCACTCGTTTAATAGGAGAAAACATTAAGTTAAATATTGCCTATGATAGAGATCTGAAAGCAGTGAAAGTTGATCAAGGTCAATTAGAGCAAGTTATAATAAACTTAGCTGTAAACGCTAGAGATGCAATGATTGATGGTGGTAACTTAACAATAGAAAGTAAAAATATCACGATAGATGATGGTAATAAATTTTATCAGAAATTAGTGACCCCTTTTATAAAAGAGAATATTGAGAATGGAGAATATGTTTTAATTAGCATAGCAGATACTGGCTGCGGCATCCCCAAAAAAATAATTAATCAAATATTTGAGCCTTTCTTCTCAACTAAAGATATAGGAGCTGGGACAGGACTTGGGCTTTCTACTGTTTATGGAATAATTAAACAAACAGATGGCTTCTTATTTATAGAAACAAAAGAAAATATAGGAACTAAATTCTATATTTTACTAAAAGCTTATGAATATGAGGATCAGTCCTTAGTGACAGCGCAGGATAATAAAGATAATTATAATATTTCTTCTAAATTTGTTGATTTAAGTGGGAACGCTACTATCTTAATTGTCGAAGATGAAGCGCCGGTTAGGGCGGTTAGTGTATATGCTTTAAAAAACAAAGGATATACTGTGTTAGAAGCTGAAAATGGCTTAGAAGCTCTTAAAATTATAGAAGAACAGAATGGTAAAATAGATCTTATAATTTCTGATATCATCATGCCAGGCGTTACCGGACCAGATATGATTATGGAGGTGCATAAACTATGCCCAGACATTAAAGTTATTTTTATCTCCGGATATACTGAACACACTTTAGTTGGAGAATTACTAATAAATAATCCCAAAATTCATTTCATGGCAAAGCCGTTCAGCCTTAAACAATTATCTATTAAAGTAAAGGACGTGCTAACCAACGGCGTTTAAGGAAGAATACCCTTTTCCTGCAATAATTTTTGCAATTCTCCGGTTTCAAACATTTCTTTAACTATGTCGCAGCCACCTATAAAATCACCTTTAATATATAATTGTGGAATTGTTGGCCAATCTGAATAATCTTTTATTCCTTGTCGCATTTCTTCACTTTCTAATATATTAATATCTACAAATTTTAAATTTAAATGATTCAGAATAGCTACTACCCTAGCAGAAAAACCACATAATGGGATTTCTTGAGATCCTTTCATGAAAAGAATTATGTTATTATTTTTTACTAAATTATTTATTTCTTGCAAAATTATATCATTTTTCATGTTAAAATCCTTAAATTCTTATTATTTTTAATTTGTAGTGGGCAATTAAATATGTTATATTGATTGTTAATAAATCTAGATAATTATATAGATATAGCTAATTTTTCTAAAATAGAGATATTTTTATTTGTTATCTAGCGGCTAATAATTAACTATGCTCTCCATATAGATATTACTGATTGCAAACAGCATTTATCTAAAAATACTTAGGGATTATTCTAGATTTTAGAGCAAAATTATTATAGCATTCAAATATTATCTGGTAAAGAATAAGGTAAAAAAATGTTAAAATTAATTCAACAGGCTAATAAAATAGTTATTAAAGTGGGATCTTCTTTTATTGTGGACCCAAAAAGTGGAGCAGTCAATCAAGAATGGGTTGATAGCTTGATAGATGATATAGTTAAGC
>CAZJZY010000016.1:29393-35446 GCA_964550685.1 uncultured Rickettsiales bacterium
AAAATCGTCTTTTTTTTCATTTAACTCTTCAAAAGATTCATTTAAATCATAAAATCTTTCTATGATTTGTTCTTTTGTACCTTCACCTAAAAGTTTATCAAGAATTTTTCTTGTTTTTCCTGAGAATTTAGCAAGTAATTCTTGTTTCTTCAGGAGCGATTGCATTTGGTTGCAATATGCTAAACGTCAATGTAAATAAATTAAAATTACAAGAGAAACAAAACGCAGCGGTTTGTGGTCAACATGAGCTGATGGCAGCCTACAAGAAAAGCTTTGCTCGTTACAACATTTATGTTGCTCAGGCTTTAGTAACCATAGAAGATGTAGAAAATCGTAAGCGTTTTGTTTCTATAAAAAATACATTAGACTATTTGTTAGAAAGAAATATTATTCCTATTGTTAATGAAAATGACTTAATTGCTAATACAGAAATCCGCTTTGGAGATAATGATAGATTATCCGCAAGAATAGCTCAAATATCTAATGCAGATCTATTGGTAATGTTTTCTATTGTTGATGGATTATATACAGCCGATCCTAAACTAGACAATTATAGTAAATTTGTCAGCGAAGTTTATGAAATTAGCCCTGATGTTGAAGCTATGGCCACAGATTCTCAACAAAAAACCGGTGGCATGTCTGCTAAAATTGTATCAGCTAAAATAGCTTTAAACAGTAAATGCAATATAATCATTGCTAATGGAGCTTTCCAGAATCCCATTAAAAGATTGCTTGAAGGAGGAAAATGCTCTTCTTTCGTAGTTAATCCCTCTTCCACCACAAAATATAAAATAGATTAAGCGGGTATATGAATAATCCTACAATAGAACTAAAAGATATTATTGTTGCCACTCTTGATAAACATAAAGCGGAAAATATAACAGTTATCGATTTAAAAAGAAAAAGCGATATTGCCGATTTTATGATTATTGCTACAGGCAGATCAAATAAGCACGTTTCCTCAACTGCCGAATTTGTGATTGCGGAAATCAAGAACAGAGGGAATAAGTGCATAATTGAAGGAATGAAAAATTCTGATTGGGTACTTATCGATACTATGGATATTTTAGTGCATATCTTTAGCAAAGAGAGTAGAGAGCATTATGCTTTAGAACAATTGTGGCAAGCTTGAAGATCCATATTTGCGCAATACATAAAATTCCGCCTTCATCTTCAGAGGGGCAGCTAATCGCTAATTATGCTAAGCGTATTCCTTGGTCCCTAGCTTTTTCTCAACTTGAAATTAAAGGAAAATTTCCGCCAGATAAGCAAAAAATCTGCGAAGGCGAATTACTCTTAAAGTCTATTCCTTCAAGTAGTTTTATAATAGCTTTAGATGAGCGTGGAAAACAGCTTAACAGCATAGAATTCTACCATACTATTGAGAAAATTCAGCAATCCATTTGCTTTGTTATTGGTGGAGCTTATGGCTTAAGCCCAGAAGTTAGAGATAAAGCTAACATGATTCTTTCGTTAAGCAATATGACAATGCCACATATGATGGCCAGAGTGATGTTAGTGGAGCAAATATACAGAGCTTACACAATTAGTGAAAATCACCCTTATCACAAATGATGGATTCCTAAAGGAATCGGCCTCATTAAACCAAGAAAAACGTTGACAAAATCCTCTTTTCCTCTATCCTATATCCCATCTTGATACACAGTGCTTCCTGCTGTATTTATTTATATTAGAGAGCATAAATATGGACATTTTTAAACGCAAAACCATCACTGAGGTTCTAGATAGCGCTCGTAAGCACAGCGGATTAACAAAAAGTCTAAATGTTGGTCATTTGCTTTTATTGGGTCTTGGCGCCATTATTGGCACTGGAATATTTGGGATGACTGGAGTAGCTGCCGTTCATATGTCTGGCCCTGCTGTTGTGGCGTCTTATGCTCTTGCAGGAATTACTGCTATCTTTATAGCCCTAGTATACACTGAAATTGCCACGATGATTCCAACTTCAGGAGGAGCGTATTCTTATACTTTCGTAGCCTTTGGAGAAATCATGGCTTGGATAGTATCTTGGATGATGATTCTTTATTTTGTTACTTCCGCCTCCACTGTGGCCGTTAGCTGGTCAGGTTATATGGTGAGCATATTCCGTGAAGGTGGGATAGAATTACCGATAGCTCTAACTCAATCTCCTGCATTCGGCGGAATAATAAACTTACCTGCAACTCTTATTTGCTTATTTATTACTGCGATCTTAGTTAGAGGAACAAAAGAAAGCGCTATTATTAATGGAATATTGGTGATAACTAAAATTATTGCCATTAGTTTATTTATATATATAGCAACTCCACATTTTGATACGATTCATTGGTTCGAACATAACCATCCTTTCCAATCCGATTTGTTATTAAGCAGCCCTTTTATGCCATTTGGAATTTCCGGAGTGATTACAGGAGCTGCTTTTGTATTTTTTGCTTATAATGGCTTTGATGCAATAGCCTCTGCTGCTGAAGAATGTAAAAACCCTAAGCGAGATCTAACTATTGCAATATTAGGATCGCTGTTAGTATGCATGGTTTTATATATGTTTGTATCGGCGCTATTAGTTGGAATCTTGCCATTTAACTTAATTGATATTAATAGCTCACTTGCTAGTGCTTTAAGTTATAACGGGCATCATGTTGCTTCATCTATAATTTCAGCAGGTGTAATAATTGGAATGTTATCTGTGATATTGGTACAGCTTTTTGCTTTATCGCGAATCATATTAGCAACAGCAAGAGATGGATTATTACCTTCTTTTTTAGCAAAAGTTCATAAAAAATATCATACTCCTCATATAGCTACGATAACTTTTGGTGTTATTTCAGCATTTATTTCTGGATTGATTCCTTTGAATATTATAGGCACCTTATCAAGCGTGGGAGCATTGTTTTCATTTATGATTGTCTGCTTAGCTTTAATAGCATTGCGTTATAGATATCCCGATGTTAAACGTCCTTTCAAATGCCCTTTAGCTTATTTAATTAGCGCTGTTGGAGTATTGTTATGTTTAATTTTATTAACGGCGGCAATGAAAGAAGTTGGTTTATATGCAACTATTTGGATAGGAACAGGTATTGTTTTTTACTTCACTTATTATACAATGAGAGTAAAGCAATAAGAGCATCTATGGAAAAATTACAGCCTGTTCGTGGAACGAAAGACCTTTTTGCAGAAAATTATGCCAAGCATGAATATATTGTAGAGATCGCTAAGAATATAGCTAATCTTTATGGATACCAGGGAATATCCACTCCTATTTTTGAATTTAGTAGCGTTTTTAAACGAAGCCTGGGTGAATCTTCAGATGTTGTTGGGAAAGAAATGTATAGTTTTCTTGATAAAGGAGAAGAAGAAATTACGCTGCGCCCTGAGTTCACAGCCGCTATTTGCAGAGCTTATATTTCTAATGGTTTCAAACAATTATTGCCTTTGAAATTATTTACTCATGGCCCATTATTTCGCTATGAACGCCCACAAAAGGGAAGACAAAGGCAGTTCCACCAATTAAATTATGAATTTTTAGGCGCTGCAAGCCCAGAAATTGATGCTGAAGTGGTGGCCATGGCAGCTAATTTGCTAAAAAAAATGGGGGTATTAAAATATACTACATTAGAATTAAATTCTTTAGGCTGCACGCAAACTAGAAAAAACTATCAAAATATTTTAGTAGAATATTTTAAAGAATTTGAAAACGAGCTATCTGATGATAGCAAAATTAGGCTATATAAAAATCCTTTAAGAATTTTGGATTCCAAAGATGAGGTTGATAAAAAAATAGTGCTTAATGCCCCTCAAATTAACGATCACTTCACCAATGAAGCAGCTGATTTTTTTACTAGATTGCAAGAATATTTAAATTTATTAGACATAAAGTATAAGGTAAATCCTAAGCTAGTTCGTGGACTTGATTATTATAATCATACCGCTTTTGAATTTACCACTACCGAGTTAGGAGCTCAAGGAACCGTACTTGGTGGAGGGCGATATAATGGCTTAATTAAGCTATTAGGAGGTGATGAAACTGAAGGAATAGGATTCGCTGCTGGCATCGAGAGATTAGCTTTGCTTTGTAATTTACCAGAGAATAAATTACGTTCTTGCGCTATAATAATTTTAGATAAATCAGCTGAAAAACAAGCAATGAAAATTGCCCATGATTTGCGAAATAATAGCATGTCAGTTCAATTTGAGCATAATATAAAATTTGATAAAGCTCTAAAAAATGCAGTTAAAAATGATTGTCAGTTTGTAATATTTATTGGCGAGGAAGAGCTTAAAACGTCCTCTGTAAAACTAAAGAATCTAGATAGCAGAATAGAGCAAATTATAAAAATAGAAGATCTGCAGAGCCATCTAACAATAACTAAATAATTTATAGATTTTATGAAAACAGAAACAGAAAATTTAATCACTCAAATAACTGGAAGTTTAGACCTGTTTAGGAGGTCTCTTTGACTATGAAAACGCTCTTATAAAGCTACAAGAATTAGAAAATTTAAGTAGCGATTCAAATCTTTGGAGTGATCCGCAAAAAGCACAAAAAATTCTTCAAGAAAAAAATTCTCTATCAGATAGTATCGATCAATATCAAGATCTACAGCAAAAATTTAATGATTTAGTTGAGTTAATTAAACTAACTGAAGTGGAAAAAGACATCTCTGCGCTTGAAGAATTTGAGGAAGAGCTTCTTGTTCTTGCGAAAATTATTCAAAAATTAGAAGTGGAATGTCTTTTTTCTGGTGAAGCTGATAATAAAGAATGCTTTCTTGAAATTCATGCTGGGGCTGGAGGAACAGAAAGCCATGATTGGGCACAAATGCTGCTGAGGATGTATTTAAGATGGGCAGAAAGTCATAAATTTAAAGTGGAGTTTATTGATCAAGTGGCTGGAGAAGAAGCCGGCATCAAATCTGTCACTTTAAAAATTCATGGGCGTAATGCTTATGGTTATTGTAAATCTGAAAATGGTGTACACCGCTTAGTACGCCTTTCCCCATTTAATGCTGCCGGAAAGAGGCAGACTAGCTTTGCTAGTGTTTTTTCTTTCCCCGTTTTAACCGATGATATTAACATTGAAATTAATGAGAAAGACTTAAGGATAGATACTTATAGGTCTTCTGGGGCTGGAGGACAGCATGTTAACACCACAGACAGCGCTGTTAGGATCACTCATTTACCTACTTCGATTGCGGTGCAATGCCAGAATGATCGCTCACAACATAAAAACAAAGCAGAAGCTATGTCAATGCTTAAAGCAAGGCTATATGAAATTGAATTACAAAATAGACAGGCAAAAGTTGATCAATTAAATAAAACCAAAACAGAAATTGGTTGGGGACATCAAATCCGCTCTTACGTACTCCATCCATATCAGATGGTAAAAGACTTGCGTACTGATTATGAAACCAGTAATACCACCGCTGTTTTAGATGGAGATCTAGACAAACTTATGATGGCTTACTTAAAATCTATAGCAACTAAGGAAATTTAAACGGTGGTGCCCAGAATTGGAATCGAACCAACGACACAAGGATTTTCAGTCCTTCGCTCTACCAACTGAGCTATCTGGGCAAGTTTTGAGATTATATGTATAGAGTAAAAATATATCTCTGTCTAGTTAAATCATATTAATTCTAGCATTTTTTAAAAATTAACTTGACCTTTTTTATGGGTGTGGTAAATATTATCCCGGACAGATGTCCGAGCGGTTTAAGGATCCGGTCTTGAAAACCGGCGTACGTTTACGCGTACCGTGGGTTCGAATCCCACTCTGTCCGCCATTTTTATATGGCTATACTTCAATCTCCGCTCGTATTTTATCATTTCTCTTTTTACGCTCTAGACCCCAGTGTCTGTAGGATTTTGGCTTTCTTGCATGAATCAAATTTCGGGGTTTTTATCTAATTTTATAATGTGTCGGCGGATATGCTTTGCAAATCACTATTCCCTCGAGTATTGCCAGGAAAAACCCCGCCTGCTTGCTCTTACTCCAACATAATTGTAATCAGTGTCGGAGCTTAGTGGAAGAAGAGAAATAGCATGCACACGGT
>CAZJZY010000016.1:35463-42424 GCA_964550685.1 uncultured Rickettsiales bacterium
CATTGTAAATCCTTATAATACTAACAATAGTTTTTAAATAAACGTTGATAATACGGGTGGGGGTAATTATTAGTTAACATAATGAACATTTTTTATTTTAGTTGTTTCTGAAGTTTCTAAGGTTATATGTTGTATTTAGTTGCTCAATCTAATATATTTATTAGATCTTTAGAAGATACTTTATAAGGTGGCTTTACATGCAATTAGAAAACCTAGACGCAGCAATAATTATCATTGGAAATGAGATTCTATCAGGCAAAACTCAGGATCTAAATATACAGTTTATTGCTACTGAGTTAGGTGCTCTTGGAATTCGCTTAAAGGAAGTTAGAGTAATTCCTGATGTAGAAGAAGATATAATAACTGTGGTCAATGCATTGCGTGATAAATATACTTATGTGTTCACAACCGGTGGAATTGGACCAACTCATGATGATATAACTTCAGAAAGCATAGCTAAGGCTTTTAAAGTTAGATATTCTCTTGATCTTAATGCTAAAAAACTCATTGAAGAATATTTAATTCAATGCAAAAGAGAAATAAGACCAGATCATATCAGAATGGCTTATATTCCAGAATCTGCTCAATTATTGCTCAATGAAGAAACGGGAGCGCCTGGATTTAAAATAGAAAATGTTTTTGTTATGGCTGGAGTGCCTTATATTATGCAATCCATTTTTAAAGAAGCTAAAAAACATCTTAAAAAAGGCAAGCCAATTATTTCTAAATCTGTAGAACTATTCATATCCGAAGGGGCAATAGCTAAAGATTTTTCATCTCTACAAAAAAAATATCCAAGCATAGAAATGGGTAGTTATCCATTTAGAAAAGAAGCAAGATGGGGAACAAGCTTGGTGCTAAGAGGCGATGATCCAGAGCTTATAGAGATGGCAATGAAAGAATTATTAGAGATACTTGAATGTTTAAAACTCCCGACCAATTAACTGAAAGTGAAGCTAAACTTGAAATTGAAAGGTTATCTAAAGCTTTAGAATATCATAATAAATTATATTATCAAAAAAATGCTCCAGTAATTAGTGATGCTGAATATGATAAGTTGTTTCAAGACTTTCTAAGGCTTGAAGAAAAATTTCCTCAGTTGAAAATGGCTAATAGTCCTAGTCAAGTGATTTCTCCTGTAGTTAGTAAATTTGCTAAAATAACTCATAGTAAGCCAATGCTATCTTTAGCTAATGCTTTTAATACAGAAGATATGCAAAATTTTATAGATAAATTGCAGCGCTTCTTGGGGATAAATTATTGTCCAGAATTTTGCTGTGAAACTAAAATTGATGGTTTATCTTTTGCAGCAAAATTTGTCCCAAAAAAATAATTCATGCGGCAACTAGAGGTGATGGTTATGTGGGGGAAGATATAACTGCTAATATTAGGGAGGTATTAAATTTTCCTTCTAATCTAAAACACAGAGGAGTCCTAGAGATTCGTGGAGAAATTTATATGTCTCACGAAGATTTTTATAAGCTTAATTTAACTCAACAAGAGAGGAGAGAGGATCCTTTTGCTAATCCACGTAATGCTGCAGCTGGATCGCTCCGCCAATTAGATAGCAGAATTACAGCTAGTAGGAATTTGCGTTATTTTGTTTATGCTGTAGGTGAATCGGATATAAAAATTACTACGCAAAAAGACCTGCTTGATTACTTTTTATCTATAGGTTTAGAAGTTAATCCACAACATAAGCTTTGTGAATCATTATTAGAGATGATGGAGTTTTATCAAAAAATTGAACAACAAAGAAGCAAAATGCCTTTTGATATTGATGGTATTGTTTATAAGGTTAATGATTTGGGATTGCAGGAGCGTTTGGGCTTTGTAGGAAAAAATCCGCGCTGGGCAATAGCTTATAAATTCCCAGCTGAACAAGCAGTGACTAGATTATTAAGTATAACCGTACAGGTTGGAAGGACAGGGGCTTTAACTCCGGTTGCTGAGCTTGAACCAATCAACATTGGTGGGGTATTAGTATCTA
Source organism: uncultured Rickettsiales bacterium (assembly GCA_964550685.1). Taxonomy (GTDB): domain Bacteria; phylum Pseudomonadota; class Alphaproteobacteria; order Rickettsiales; family CANDYO01; genus CANDYO01. Next base: position 37,454 of record CAZJZY010000016.1, read on the forward strand.
GAGCCAGTTTGCATAATCAAGATGAAATAGACCGGAAAGATATTAGAATAGGGGATAGAGTTATTGTTCAAAGGGCTGGAGATGTTATCCCTCAAGTGGTGGAGGTGAAATTAGATTTCCGCCCCAAAGAAGCAGTAAGATTTGCTTTACCAGAGCATTGTCCTTCCTGTGGAAGCAAAACCGTCCGCGAAGAAGAGGAGGCGGTGATTCGTTGTCCAAGTGGACTGGCGTGCTCCTCGCAAAGTTTAGAACATCTATGTCATTTTGTTAGTAAAGATGCCTTTGACATTGATGGACTGGGAGAAAAACAATTAACATTTTTAATTGATAAAGGATATATAAGATCTCCAGCTGATATATTTAAACTGGAAGAACATCAGGAGCAACTTAAAGCTTATGATGGTTGGGGAGAAAAATCAGTTAGTAATCTATTAGCTTCAATTAAAAAATCTAGGGAGATTAGTTTAGCAAGGTTTATATATAGCCTAGGAATTCGTTCAGTGGGAAGCGTAACCGCTAAATTATTAGCTAAGAACTATCAAAGCTTTAATAATTGGTATACGAAGATGGTTCAAGTTGCTAATAATAATCAAGAGGAAGAAGAGTTTTTAAGTAATATTGATGGAGTAGGTAATAAAACTATATTCATGATTGGAGAGTTTTTTAGCGATAATGTTAATTGTAAAATTATTGAACAATTAAAAGAGGCTGTTCAAATTGCACCTTATGTTGAGTATGAAAAACAGACTGCTTTAACCGGTAAAACAATTATTTTTACTGGTGGATTAAATCAAATGAGTCGTGGTGAAGCAAAAGCAAAAGCAGAGATTTTAGGCATGAAGGTGTTAAGTAGTATTTCTAAAAACACTGACTATGTGGTGGTGGGTAGTGATGCTGGAGGAAAGCTTACCAAAGCTCAAGAGCTAAATTTAAAGATCTTATCAGAAGATGAATGGTTAAGCTTGCTCCAGCAAAATAAATATTAATAGCTCTTCTTTTTCTTACTAATTAAGCTGTATAATTTATTAAAATGGATAACAAATAAGTTATTGCCTATAACGTTTCCAGAGGTGCATATAGGATCTAACAGCATATAACATATAGTTATCAGAGCTGACATTTCCGGAGTGAATCCAAGGCAGGTTTCTAACACTGGAAGCATAACCAAAACACTTCCACCAGGAACTCCTGCGCCAGAGAATTTTGTTATAACAAAAGTGATAGTAAATATCAAATAAGTATAAAGACTTGGTATGCTATGACCAAAAGCCATCAATAGAATCATTGCCATAATTGGAATACAGATAGAATCACCAATCATATGAATATTAACCGTTGCAGGCATAACCACATCTGAAACGTTCTTATTTCTAGTGTTTGCTTCAGCAGATTTAATAGAAAATGGTAAAGCTGCAGCACTAGACATACATGTAAAAGCAGTGATTGATGGTGCTGCAAGATTACGTAAAATCTCACCAGGTTTATTCTTATATAAAATTACTGCAGCTGTAAAAATAATTGCTAAATAGGCGATGAGTATAAGAACCATAAATATAAAGGCTTGTGGATTTACTGCCAAGACGTCTCCGATAATATCATCGCTTAGTAATTTTACTAAAAATCCAAAAATAAAAATAGGTAGCAAAGGAATAAAAAATTTCTTTAAGAATATATCAACTATTTTTGTGGTGATTTTGGCTGCTTTACTTATGGGTTTCTCTATCATGGGATAATCAATGCAAGCGAAAATTAAAGAAAAGATCAAAATTAAATTATTTGGAACTAATTTGGGGATTGATATTTCCCATAATGGAGCGATTCCTATTATTTCTTTAGGGCTATGTAAAACAACATCTCCTGTAAAGACTAAGAAATAGCTAAAAATGCCGGCTATGCTCACGCTAATAAAATTTGACAATATTACGCAACTAAGCAATAAAATTATAAAAGAAAGAGCATTACCTCTTATCTTAGAAAATGCACTGTAAACAGAGCTAAAGATGATTAGTGGAATCATAAATATCAGAATTTCTTTTAGTGATAAACTGATGGCCAGAAAAAGTTGCTTAGCTAGAGGTGGAATAAAGTTATATGTAAGAAAAGCTAGGCTGATAGTAAGTAAAAGTCTCACTGGCTGTGAGGCAAAGAATTTTAAGAATATACGCATTACATTATCCCATTAATTAGTTATAATTAAATTTAAATTACAAAAGGCTAAGACTTAAACTAGCAGGACGGTTCTTTAATGGAAATGCAATTAGAAAGATAAGAAATATACATAATTTTAGTGCCTTATAATCACTTCAAATACTAGAATTAATATTCACATTTCTAGAATTTATTGTCAATATTTAATTTGACAGATACATAAGAAGATAGCTAGGATATTGATAATCTAATCTGGAGACTGCTTTGGCTAAATTTAGAATAAGAACATTTTTACTAACCCTAGGTGGAATTGGCTTGATATGTTATTTCTGTTACCACATGATCAGTGGAGGCAGAGGTATGCTAGCCTTTTTTAAATTAAATAGTGAAATTACTTCTTTGCAAGAAGAGCTTGAGGCTGTGAGAGCTGAAAGAATTAACTTAGAGCATAAAGCTAATTTACTAAAATCAAGTTCTCTTGATTTAGACTTATTAGAAGAAAGGGCTAAAGAAGTTTTAGGTTATGCTAAAACCCAAGAAACATTATTTATTGATTCTGAAGAAAAAGATTGAGTAGTGAGTCCGAATCTATATCTTTTTTCGTAAATATAACTTTGCCATAAAGCCTTCATTCTTATAGCCTAACTTCTTATCAAACTCATGAGTTCCTTCATTTGCTCGTAAACCAAAGGTAAGATCTATAATTGCTCCAGAAAATTGCTTTAGCATTAGGATAACGTTCGTTTTTTAGCTTATCTATTATTGTTTTATAGTTTTATTCATTTTTAATTCTTAAGCTTATTTATACGATCTATAATTATTTGAGCTACTTCATAAGCCGACAAATCACTCACATCAATCTCAAGTAGATGGGGATGAGTGGTTTTAATTAACTCTCTATTTATATCTTTTTGATCAATTTTTGTACTTTTATATTTTTCAAGCCTCCCTGGAGAAGAAATTCTTCTGGCATTTTCTTCGTAAGAAATATGCAGTTTTACTGGTAGAAAAATTGAACCTCTTTTGGCTGCTAGATCTTTTACCTGGTTAAATAGTCTATGATCTCCTTCGTCTGTTTCAAATAACTCATTAGTTAATATATAATTATTGTCTCTTCCCAAAGCCATAAACTCAAATACAATATTCCTTATTCTGCCAATAGCATTCCAAGCTTCAGTAGGTACAGTTAGTGAGCTATTTAAATTTTTTGTATCTAATAAAGCAAAAATAGGATTATTGATTAATTGGTTATCTACAATTATGTATCCTTGTGTGCTAAGCTCTTTAGCAATGGTATATTTACCAGTTCCAGATCTTCCAATTAAATATATTAAGTTAGTCATTTTTTCTCCTTAATCATCCAAATTTCATTACTATCTGGATGCTCTTTGATCTTCTTAAATCCAGCTTTTTCGTAGGTTTTAATTGCGGCAATATTGTTTATGTCAGGATCTACTAAAATATTCTTGTAACCAAGATAGTCAAAGGCTTTAAGAATCTCTACCCCTAAACCTTTACCTATATAATCTTTATTGCCAATAAAGAAATCTATTGAAGCAAGTGGCTTAGGCAAGTCTATCAAGGGTACTTTTCTAGTAAAATCATAGGCGTTATGAGTTTGAATAAGCCCGATTGGGTTATTATCAACATGAATAATATAGCTATGGATAGGCTTTTTTTCTCCATTCTCTAGTTTATATCCATCAATATAACTAGTATATTTTTCTTTAACTAAATCTGCTGTATAGCTGATATCCTGATCCCACCAAGCTTTAACATGAGGCTCTTCAAGCCATTTTAGCAACAATGGAAAATCAGAAATTGAGAGCTTTAAAAACTTTATTTTCATTTTTGTCACTTTTTAGCTGTTTTCTGCTATATTTTATAAATATCAATTATACATAATGTAGAGATAAAGAGATGCAATTATTTGATTTATCAGGAAAAACGGTTCTCATAACTGGAGCCTCCAGTGGCATTGGTGAGAGATTTAGCCATACTTTAGTAAAGGCTGGATCTAGAGTTATTTTAGCTGCAAGAAATATTGAGAAATTAAAGCAGCTAACCTTTGAGTTAAAGGAGGCTAGGGCAATAAAAATGGATGTTGCTAATAAAGACGCTGTAAAAGAGGCTTTTAAAGAGCTTGAGAATGAAAGAATTGATATTTGTATAAACTCTGCAGGAATAGCAAAGAGAACTGCTATATTTGAAGATGCTGCTGATAATTTTGAGAAGATTATGCAAACTAATGTGATGGGGTTGTGGTATGTTACTAAGGCAATTGCGGGCCATATGAAAGAGCATGGGGTTGCTGGTTCTATAATTAATATTGCAAGCGTTGGTGGAGCAAATTATTCAAGAAGCGGACTTTCAGGTTATTGCGCCTCTAAAGCTGCAGTCATACAAATAACTAAATGCTTAGTTGGTGAATTATCACCTCATAAAATTAGAATTAATGCTATATTGCCAGGGACAATTATAACTCCAATGACTGCTTACAGAGTTGGAACTGAAGAAGGTAGAAATGAACATGCGAAAAAAATTCCACTTGGCTTTGTGGGTGAGCCACATGATTTAGATGGAGCTCTTTTATTCTTAGCCTCTAATAAAGCTTCCTCGTATATGACTGGCGCTAGTATTACCATAGATGGTGGATTAACTTGGGGAGGTCAATAATAATGAATTTTCAGAAAAAGAATTATGATCTTTAAATTAGATTGGGAAAAAACTGATGTAACGCATCAACTACCCATAGCTATGTTAGAAAGAATGGTGCATTATGCGTATCCTAATAAAACATTACAATCATATAATTTAATTGCA
>CAZJZY010000017.1:0-3122 GCA_964550685.1 uncultured Rickettsiales bacterium
TCAGCTCGTGTCGTGAGATGTTGGGTTAAGTCCCGCAACGAGCGCAACCCTCATTTTTAGTTACCATCAGGTTATGCTGGGTACTCTAGAGAAACTGCCGATGATAAATCGGAGGAAGGTGGGGATGACGTCAAGTCATCATGGCCCTTACGGGCCGGGCTACACACGTGCTACAATGGTGACTACAGAGGGCAGCGAGCGTGCGAGCGCAAGCTAATCCCAAAAAGTCATCTCAGTTCAGATTGCACTCTGCAACTCGGGTGCATGAAGCTGGAATCGCTAGTAATCGCAGATCAGCACGCTGCGGTGAATACGTTCCCGGGCCTTGTACACACCGCCCGTCACACCATGGGAGTTGGTTCGACCTTAAGTAGGTGTGCTAACCGCAAGGAGGCAGCCTACCACGGTCGGGTTAGCGACTGGGGTGAAGTCGTAACAAGGTAGCCGTAGGGGAACCTGCGGCTGGATTACCTCCTTTCAAAGACAAAAAACATATCTAGATGTAAGTCTAAGATATAGTCAATGAACAAAACTACATCCACCATCTACATTTCTTCTTATAACATACAAGATAAAAAAGCCGTTTTAATTAATTTAAGGCGGCTTTTTTTTATGGTTTTCTGTTAACCACAAAGCTAGCATTATTCACAAAAATAATAGTGATAGATAAAATTTTAATATTTAATCATACCACAATTAGCGACCTTAAGTGAAGGCCTTGGCTAAGATAGTCTTAGGGAGCAAGACAATCGCATGAATTGCTAATTTTATGCCAATTCAAAGAATTAGAGTCATCCAGAGCTCCAGCAGCGCAAGCAAATGGAGCGTGGGATTGTAGGTCTAAAATATGTTATATTAAGTTTTAAGAGTAATTATAGATAAAATGGACTGTTAACATTTTTTCGGACAAATAGTTATGCATATTTTGGTTATCTTTATGGTCAGCTGGTGATAAATAATTATTAGCAGAGTGAAAACCCTAACTCTAATTCTAGGCTTTATATAGTAGGGTCATCATCTTGATTTTTCATCCTGAAAGCCGCCATCAAAAAATCGCAAGAGTCATAGCTGCAGCTCATTATATTATTATCTGCATAAAAGCGAACATTGCTATCAAATGTGGCGCTTCTCATCCTGGCTCCCAAATCTTCTTCGTGGTGTTCTGTTATATTCGGTGATGGTGAGAGAGAACTGTCAGATTCTTGATGTGGAGGATCTAAGAGATTTAACACCATATTTATATATAATGTTTGTTGATCTGTTTCTTCCATGAGCATTAACATTAATTGCTCTCGGGTTTGGTCAATAATTTCAATTACTTCTGGGGAAGTTCTATCTATATCAGAGATAATATTAAGAAAATAGTTTATTTGTTGCGTTGCTAATTCTGTGTCTAGTAAGGCAAGTGAGCCATTATCAATTGCACTAATTATGCTATTCAATATTTGATTAAATATAGAGATTTTATCTTCTGTAGAATGCTCATCAAATATTTCTTTTAAAGTGTGTGCGTTAGATTCATACATTACAGTTTATTTTCTAGAAAGTTAATAATTGTGATGCAAGTTTATCTAAGAAAAAATTTTTGTCAGCAAAAATTTCTATTTTTTTACGTGCTTTAGCAATAAAATCTTGCGCTTCTAATAATGTTTTTTCTTTGCCAATCAGTTTGACAATATTATTATTGCTCAATGGTTTTGCTTTTTCTATGTCTTCTAAATCATCAATGAATTGAAAAGCTAGGCCAAAATTTCTGCCATATTCTGATAAATGTTCTTTTTCCTTCGAAGATGCATATCCAAGAGTGGCTCCTATTTCACAGCAGGCCATAAAAAGTCTTGCTGTTTTCATATATTGAGCATTAACAATTTGTAAATAATCTGCATTAACCTCTTTCTCATAAATTAAATCCAGCATTTGGCCACCTGCCATTCCATCTGATCCAATGCTTGAGGTTAGTATTTTTATCAATTCACAACGTATTGCTGCATCTGGATGGGTGGATTTATCTGCTATAATTTCAAAGGCTAAAGTAAGCAAGGCGTCTCCAGCTAAAATGGCAGTGGCTTCATCAAATTTTTTATGGCAGCTTGGCAGGCCTCTGCGTAAGTCGTCATTGTCCATTGCGGGCAAGTCATCATGAATAAGAGAATAGCTATGTGTAATTTCTAATGCGGCAGCCACACGTAATGAATATTCAGGTTTTACATTAAAAATTTCTGCGGTTCTTATTAGAATAAAAGGCCTTAGTCTTTTTCCAGAAGACAAAGCGCTATAACGCATGGCCTGCAGAAGTCTATCTTGTCCCTTTGGCAAAAGCGCAGCAATTTGTTGATCAACTAATTCAATAGTTTTTTCAATAAGTGAATTGTAAGAATTAGTCATCAGAATCTAAATATTCTATTTCAATTTCTTCTTCATGCTCTGGTTCTGTGTTTTGCTCTTTATGTGCTGGAGCAGATTCTTCTTTAATTTCTTTTGGATAAACTTTCTCTTCTTCGCTGGTTTTTACAACTTGAGTATTCTCCTGTTCTTTTACTGTTGGTTTGCTATTCACCCGAATATAACTAACAAATCTAGTGACTCCATTCACGTTTTCAGCAATGCTTCTTATGGCGCTTAGTTCTTCCTCAGTTCTGGCGATGCCTAAAGCATAAACTACACCATCGATAGTTTCTATACTAAAATTAATAGAACGGACGTGATTATTCATGAGCATTTTAGATTTAACTTGAGTGGTAATCCAAGTGTCAGTAGTATATTGCTTCACGCCTGATGGAGTGGTTTCTTCTGGCAATTTAATTTCATTGATAACTTCTCTAACACCAGCTTGCTCCCATACAATTTTTAGAACAATTAGACGTTCTTCAGGGGTGTTTAGAGTTCCTGTGAGGAGCACTCTACCTTCAGAAACTTCAACGGATATTTTAGTTAAAATACCTTCAACTTCCTTGTTATGTTCAAGAAAACCGGCTTTAATTTTGGTCCATATATTACGATCATCAATGCTGCTACCTACTGTTTTTTCTTTAGATAAAGTGGCTCCAGCGCCAACTACTCCACCAAATAACATGACGGGAGCGGCGCAGCCTGAAACTAAACATAATAACGCCATAAGTTGC
>CAZJZY010000017.1:3184-12601 GCA_964550685.1 uncultured Rickettsiales bacterium
TGAATTTATTCATCTTGAAGCCTTTAGTTAGTTAGAATTGATTTATTTTTTATAAGGCCATTATAGCAAAGTCTTGTTATAGCTCAAGTAACTTTTTAAAATGCTCCATGTTAGCGTTGAATTTCTGTAATGGAAGATATAAATAAGTTTTTTAAGTTATAGTTTAAGTTAATTATTTCTTAATTTTTTAGGGGTAGGATAGGTGGGTTAAAAATATTATAAGGAGTAAAAAATATGAAAGAAGCACTGGATAAGGGAAATGTACAGGAAGTAATAACACTGCTGGAAGGAAATCTAGGGCTAGCTACTACAAAAGTTGTTACTGGTACTGGATCTAAAGCAGTAGGAGTGATAAATGCGCTAAGTAACAAATTCACAAAATCCGATGCTGTTGAAGGTAACGAGTTGCCATTAGATTATATTCTAAGAAAAATTCAAGAAGACCAGTTATCTGCCGATAAAATTATATCATATTTAAAAATAGTAGATCTATTGGTAGAAAAAAGAGCTGAATTATTAGATGAAAACAAGCAAAAATTAAATGAGAAGATAGCGGCTCGAGACGATGCAAAAACAGGTGAGTTGGTTATAAGGGCCATGCAAAATGGCTATCCAGAATTAGCACCAGTCTTAATAGCTGCAGGCGCTGCCCAGGAGATGGAGATAGGAGAGTTAGATAACACTAGCTCAAAGTTTAAAAATAAGAATAAGACGCCTAATGATATAGAACAAAAAGTCTTTAGTAATTTAGGTGAAGTTTATAATCGAAAAACTGTGGAGAGTGATAAAGAATCGGTAACTATTAGTAAAGTTGCTTCAGTAAGTAATTGGACGCTTCTAGCAGAACTTGCTGTTCAAATGGCGATTGCTAGGAGTAATGGTAAAGATACAAGTACTCATGTGGCTATAGCTAAAAATCTTGTTGCAAATGGAGCTGAAGTAAAAGAATTCACTAAACATCTTTATGATAGTAAGGGCCAATACTACTCACGTAATGGGAACATGTTGGATATACTCAAAGACAATATTGATTTTCAAGAAACTCCGGAGAAAAAAAAGGAAGCCAAGCAAGATTTTGATCAAATAAAAGATGCTTTAAGGGAAGGGCAGGCTATGCTAAAAGCGCAAATCATAGCAGATCGTGCGGAAAGGGGAGGGTATAAAGCCTTGTTGGACGATGCAGTTCATATGTTTAAAAAGGCAGTGGGAGTGGGTGTAGAAGAAACGACTAGAGATAAGCTAAGAGAAAAACAAAAAGCAATTGGTAAGGCGCTCAGAGAAAGCGGAAGTTTAAGCTCTTCTGTGGCGAATGTGTTGACTGGAAATTTCGGTTCCAAGAGGGATAAAGGTAGAACTGTTTAAGGTAAATCGGATCCTTAAGCTTAGGCCAGAATTTAAATTCGATATCTGGGCTTTTGCCCCATTGCATCATAAAATAAAGGAGATTTATGGCTGGAGAAAATGGCGAGCAGTCAAGAATAATGCTTCAGATTATTACCATAGCATATAGTATTATTGGCGCTGTTCTTGAGTTTATTGGTTATTTTATTAGTCCGCCAGAGCCTATTGAAGCGCCATTTCATTCTCCGGTTGCTTATAACTCTAATAACCACATTGGTTGGTCTCCGGACGTGGGGCCAGTAATACGTTCACTAGCAGAAAAAAGCTCTTCTAGATATGAGGATGATTTAGTCGGAGTAGCACTTTTATTTAATGAAGATTAGGTCTTAATGACCAAAGCATAATAAGTTCTAGAAACTTGCCTATTTTCTACTGATTTATTATCTTGTTTTGCTTATAATTAAATTTTTAGAGCAATCCTATAAATAATAAAACCTTAAACTACATGTCTCTTAAATATACACTAATTAAGCTTTACAAAATACCATATATATGTAACAATTCGATCAAAATAATTTTGATTGGAAATTATGACTGATTTATTAGATGAAGTTCAAGAAGACCTAAAAGAAGAGAGATATGGTCGTATCATTCACAAAGTTTCTCGTGTCTTTATAAGTGTAGCAGTTATTGCTTTGCTATTTACCGCCGTGTATGTATGGAAAGAAAATACTAACAATAAGTTGCAGTATAAATTAGGTGTTTTATTCAATAAAGCTTTGCTCTCCGCTGAAGCTGGGAATTTAGATGAATCTATTACTTATTTTGATCAAGTTATTGAACAATCTCATCAGCAATATGTAGCCTTAGCTTATCTTCAAAAAGCGGCAATATTAGTTAAACAAAATAAATATGAGCAAGCGCAAAAGATATTACTTGAGATGTCTAAGAATACAGATTTTGATATAGTTTTTAGAGACTTAGCCCAGGTGGTGTTCTTAGGAAATCAGTTGCAAATAAATGGCAGTGAAAATCCACAAGAGATGTTTGCAAAATTGCTTAGTTCTGATAATCCATGGCAATTATCTGCATTACAGCTAAAAGCATTGTATAATTTGAGAGAAAATAAAATAGACGATGCGAAAATAACTTTAAATGAAATTATTCATTCTGAGCAAGCAAGTAAATATAGCCAAGATACTGCTTCAAGTATATTATCAGTTATATCCAGATCTAAATAATAGGCATTTATAATGAATTTTTACTCAAAATTATTAAGTAAGTTAATGCTTTTGTTGTTATTAACTTCATGTGCTGAGGGAGAATTTTTTGGTCCTAAAAAACCTCCATTGCCAGGAAAAAGACTAAATGTTCTTCATTATGATCTATTAAAGGATAAAACTCTTACCAAAGAAGAAATTATCATTCCTGCTCAAAAAGAAATTGGGACATGGGAATTTAGTGATATTGGACAATATACAGGGTTACCGTCTAATATAAAATTAGGTAAAGATTTAGTCTTTCAATATAATATGAATGTAAATAATTTTAAGGGCACACCTGGGTCTTGCATCACTATAGTTGAAGATATAATTTATAGTTATCTTAATGGAACTTTATCAGCATATAAAATTTCCTTCAAAAAAACTATTTGGTCAGTTAATGCAGTTGTAGGTAAAGAAAAAGATGATATTATCGGTGGCAGCATCACTCATAGCGGCGATGTAATTTATTTAGCTACTGGAACTCGGGATCTGGTGGCGTATAATGCTTATAATGGTAAAGAATTATGGCGTTATACTTCGCCAAATGTTGTGCGCTATATGCCATTGGTTTATAATGGGCGTATTTATCTATCAAGCACTGATAATACTTTATCTTGCCTGGATTTAGATGGTAATCTTATTTGGCGTTATGATGCTCCAATTTATTCACTAATCACCAGTCGTATCTATGTCCCTAATGTTATATATCAAGATAAAATTATCAATTTTACTACTGCGGGTGACTTGGAGGTTTTAAGTCGTCATGATGGGGCTTCATTCTCAGAGGTGGGATTAGCTACAACTTCTATTATAGGTGATGGTAGTTTAGCTAAAGGGCCAATTGCCTCTCCAGTTTTGATAGGTGATTATCTTTATGTATTAACTGGAGAAAGCGATTTAATAAAAATTGACTTAGCTAATCCTCAGATTTTATGGAGAGAAAATTTTCCTGGTGCTACATCTATATGGATCTCTGATAATGCCACTTATCTAATTACAGAGGATAATCAGTTATTGGCTGTTGATAACAATAACGGAAAAATGGTTTGGATTGTTGATTTAGTCAAAGATCTGCATAAAAAAGATAACACAGAATTCTACGGTCCAATTTTAGCTGGAGATCAACTAATTATAACTGCTAAGGAAGGGGATATTTTCTTCCTCTCGCCTAAAGATGGTCATGAAATATCTCATTTCAAAAATAAAGCACCTACTAATCAAATACCGATTATTATTAATGAAAAAGCATATTTCATTGGTAATAATGGTACTATATCTGTTTGGCAATAAATATGAAAGAATTTACAGTAGCTGTAGTTGGGCGTCCTAACGTAGGTAAATCCACTCTATTTAATCGTTTAGTTGGCAAAAAACATGCCATTGTTGATGATTTTCCAGGAGTAACTCGTGATTGGCGCGATGGAGTGGCCAAAATTGGCCCTTTAAGCTTTAAAGTTATTGACACTGCAGGTCTTGAAGAAGATGCAAAAGATGAAATGGGGCAAAAGATAAAACAGGTTACTATTAACGCTCTGGATAATGCTCATTTGATTCTTTTTGTTACAGATGCAAAGGCTGGTGTAACTAGTGAAGATTTATTATTTGCTCGTTGGCTTCGCAGAAATCCTACTAAAACTATAGTGTTAGGTAATAAATGTGAAAGCGCTAATACTGCGGTTTTTGTAAAAGATTATTATAAATTAGGTCTTGGTGAGCCAGTGTTTATTTCTGCTGAACATGGTCTTGGAATGATAGATTTATTTGACGCTATTAACCAAGAAATGGAAGAGTTTGTTAAAAGCCAGAATGAAATCAAACAATCAGGTGAAAAAAGAGAAGCTATTTCTGTGGCTATTATTGGTCGTCCTAATGCTGGTAAATCAACTTTGGTTAATCAGCTCTTGAAAGAAGAAAGAATGGTGACTGGTGCAATGCCAGGAATCACAAGAGATTCCATTTCAATAGAATATGAATTCCAAGGACAAGCGATTAAATTAATTGATACTGCTGGAATAAAGAAGAAAAATAGTATCAAGAATGATTTAGAAGAGATGACTTATGAGGATAGTAAGCGAGCTATACGCTTCGCTCATACAGTTATTTTAACTATGGATGCCACTAATGCTTTTGAATCGCAGGATATTGCTATAGCTAACATGGCTATTGCTGAAGGTCGTCCAATAGTGATTGCCATTAATAAATGGGATAAAATTGAAGATAAAAGTAGATATAACAATGCTCTTGTAGATGAAATTACCAAATTACTTCCTGAAATTAAGGACGTGCCAATTATCTATATTTCAGCTCTTAATGGTCATAACATTAATATCATGATGCAAGCTGCTTTAGATTGTTATGCTAATTGGAATATTCGTATTCCAACTCGTAAACTTAATGCCTGGCTTTCTGAAAAAGTTTCTGTGCATCCAATTCCTTTGGGTTCTAATGGTCGTAGAGTTCGAATCAAATATATGACTCAGCACAATACCCGTCCACCAGCTTTTGTTTTGTTTAGCAATTTACCGGATGATATCAGTGATTCTTATATGCGTTATTTAGCTAATAATTTGAAAGAAGATTTTGGTTTAAAGGGAGTGCCAGTGCGCCTTCATACTAAGCGAACTGACAATCCTTACGATAATTAGCTAAATATCTAGTAATTTTTTGGCCAGATCGCAATCATTGCTTATCTGTTGCGTTAATTCGTCTATGTTATTAAATGTCATCTCTTCCCTAATAAAATGAAGGGGGGTGACTTTGATTTTTTGGCCATATAAATTTTGATTAAAATCAAATACATGAATCTCAAGCTTTGGTTTATTGATACCAAAATATGGTGTTACGCCAATATTAATTGCTCCGTAATAAACTTTTCCATTATGTTCCATTATTCCTGCGTAAACACCATAATTAAATGGACAGGTTTTATCTAATTCTAGATTTAAGGTTGGAAAGCCAATGTTTTTAGAGATTTTCTTTCCTTCAATTACCATTCCCTCTATGCTACTCATCTATTTTCCTTATTAAATCAATCATTTGAATTGCTCCATCTACCATTTCTATAGATTTATTACCCATTTTTCCGCCTAAGCGGTCTAAAGCTTGTGCTTCATTTTCACAAGTTAATACTCCAAAAAGCACGGGAATCATTTGCTCTAAAGCAATTTTTTGGCAGCCATAGCTTGCTTGCTGACATACATAATCATAATGAGTGGTTTCTCCTCTTATCACTGCACCTAAAATGATTAATGCATCAAAGCATTTCTTTAAAGCTAATTTTTTTGCGATAATAGGCAGTTCTACAGCGCCAGGAACTTTATAAATATTTTCTTCAATATTTAATTCATTTAATCGTTTTTTTACAAATTCTTCCATAAGTGAAGTTACATTTTTATTAAATTCGCTTATTACTACGGCTATATTATAGGACATATTGGTTGCTCCATTAGGTGATTCATTTTTAATATTTTTGTATTTAAATAATGTGCATTTGATGCATTAGGAGAGCTTGATATAGAAATTCTCTTAATGGGAATATCGATCATTTCTTTTAGTGCGTTTATTTTTTGTGGATTATTAGTCATTAGCATAATTTTACTTGGAGCAAGATTCTTCAGGATTTTAGCAGCTATATCATATTTGCGATTATCAATAGGCAAGCCTAATTCTAGATTAGCTTCAATTGTATCAAAGCCTTGATCTTGCAATTTATAGGCGTTGATTTTATTAAACAGACCTATGTCTCTTCCTTCTTGACGTAAATAAATTAGAACGCCATTTCTTTTAGCGATGCTTTCCAAAGCTATATTTAACTGGGCTCCACAATCACATCTTTTGGATTTAAATAAATCTCCAGTTAAGCATTCAGAATGTATTCTTACTAAGCATTCTTGCTTTTCTATCGCTCCTTTGCATAATACCAAATGTTCTTTATGGTTTTCTTTTACAGAAAAACAATCAAAGATACCAAATTCTGTATCTAATTTTATTAGGTTAGACAGCATGATTTCCTTCAACATATTCAACTATTTCTTCAATATGCACTAATTGTAATTGATGTTCTTTTGCAAATGTCTCCAAGTCTTTTCCGCGAAGCATTTTGCCATCATCTCCTAATATTTCGCAGATAACTGCTGCTGGTATTAGTCCAGCTATTTTTGTTAATTCCACGCTGGCCTCAGTGTGTCCTCTTCTTTCAAGAACGCCACCATCTCTACTAATTAAAGGAAACATATGACCTGGGCTAACTAAATTATCAGGCGATCCTTTAATAGCATCTAAAATAGTTTTTGTTCTATCTGAGGCAGAAACGCCTGTAGTAATTCCATATTTGGCATCGATACTTTCTGTAAAGGCTGCTCTTATTGAAGTCTGATTTTCATTTACAGAAGTATGTAAGTTTAATTTTTCTGCTAGTGCTTTTGTAATTGAAAGACATATTAAGCCAGAAGCTTTTTTAGCCATAAAAGCTATTGAGCTTTCGCTTACTTTTTCTGCGGCAATCACTATGTCACCTTCATTCTCACGATTAACATCATCAGCAATGATAATCATTTTGCCTTGTTTTAAATCTTCGATAGCTTTTGTAATATTGTTGTTCATTATTTCTCTCCATGTAGTTTTTCTATGTAACGAGCAAAAATATCTACTTCCACATTAACTTTGCTTCCGATGCTATAATTTTTAGCGATTGTTACATTCAGCGTGTGAGGAATTAACATCACTTCGAACCAGTCTTTTCCTTCATCACAAATAGTTAGGCTCATCCCGTCAATAGCAATATAGCCTTTTTTGACAATGTAATTATTAAGATGGGCAGGTTTAGAAAATCTAAAATATATAGATTCTCCATTAATTCTCTTTTCTATAATAGCGCTAGTATCAGCAACATGCCCTTGAACTAAATGTCCACCCAATGCCTTGTTTAAGGTTAAAGATCTTTCTAAATTAACAGGATCACCTTTCTCTAAAAGTGATAAATTAGTAAGTTTTAAGGTTTCGTATGCGGCTGATACCATAAAATGGTCAGATTTTTGCTTCCTAATTGTTAAGCAGACTCCGTTAACACTAACGCTATCTCCTATGTTAAAAGTCATTGATGAATGAATCAAAAAATCTTTATCATATTCTTTTCTATCTATTAAAATAATGCTTCCTATTTCTTCAACTATTCCTGTAAACATTAGAATTTTCCTTCTATTAAAATATCACTACCAATCAATTCTATATTGCTGAATGAAGCTTTCTTTGCATTTTTCATATAATTAATTCCTATATCTTCACTAAAAGGAATTATTGATTTCTTGCCGCCAATAAATTTAGGGGCTAGATAGCAATAAAATTTATTGATCAGATTATTTTCTAGAAATTTAGCTAAAGTATATCCGCCTCCTTCCACTAATAGGCTGGTTATTGATAAGTCATACATTTGCCTAAGTAAATCATGTAAATCGATAGCCTCAATAAAATTAACACCTATTTTCTGAAGAGTTTCTTTATTAGCTGAGCTGTTTACCAGATAAGTTTTTTCTGGATTAACAGTGAATAGATTGCAATCAAGTGGTAATTCATCAGAGCTTTTTCCTAAAATAAATTTAAGTGGCTGTCTAATTTTTACTAAATTAATATCTCGTATATTTAAAGTTGGATTATCTTTAATAGCAGTATTGCTACCTATTAATATAGCATCAACTGAGTTTCGTAAATGATGAGCATGTTTACGGGCTTCTTCGTTGGTAATCCATTGCGAATCTATAGTTGTTCCCATCTTACCGTCCATGGTCATTGCCCATTTAGCAATTACAAAAGGAAGTTTATTTTTCATGTAGTAAAAAAATGCTTCATTTAATTCTGCGGCTTCTTGTTCTAATTCTCCAATAACAACTTTAATTCCTGCTTGTTCTAATTTTTTTACTGATTTACCTTGAACTAATGGATTTGGATCAATGCAAGAAAAATGAACTTCAGATATTCCGGAGGCAATTACTTTATCAACGCATGGAGGTGTTAAGCCATAATGGCAACATGGTTCTAAATTGAGATATAATATAGCACCTTCAGCATTATTACCTGCCATATCGATGGCCTTGCTTTCAGCATGAGCATCTCCTTTATAAAGGTGATATCCATAACCTACAAGTTTGTTATTCTGTAGAATTACAGCGCCAACCATTGGATTAGGTGAAACGCTATATTTTCCATATTTGGCAAGCTCTATGGCAAGCTTCATGGGTTGATCAATAGTTCTATTTAGAGCTAATTTTCCTGAATTCATTTTTAAGCTTTAAGTTAAAATTATTCAGGAGGAAATACAAAGAAAATAGCTTAAACATTAGGCAACATCAATGGTTATTAATTAAAAAAGATCCATGGATAAGGTGCTGCGTTAAAACGACATCTTTTATAATAATCTCTTCTTCCATCCGGACTATAACCGTCGGCTCTGGAGTCTAACCAGATCTGCTGACCTTGTTTTAAAAATTAAAACAAGCGCTCGCGGGCTTAAAGGCTCTTGTTACCTCTTACCGCCGATGGGGAATTTCACCCACCCCTGAAGTATGTAGATAATGATTACTATATATTACATAGGCTAGTCAAGTATAATTTTAAAAATTAAATATTGTATTTAATATTTAATATTTGTAATATTTAATTCTTAATTTAAGAAGGAGGATAAATTTATGGATAAAAATATTTTAAAAATTACCACGGTTTTATGTGGCTTAACCATTATCTCAAGTATAGCTGTAGCAGATAGTAACTCTATACCTTTAGAGAAAGGAGATACAAAAAATTATGAGAATGGAGATAG
>CAZJZY010000017.1:12701-31939 GCA_964550685.1 uncultured Rickettsiales bacterium
GTTGAAGCATATAATGCTGCCACAGGCACCACTAGCTATGCAACTAAAGATTCTTCATCTGGAGATATAGAAGCAAGTAATTCAAGAGGAGGAAGTGCTAAGGTTGATACGATAAAAGGTGGTGGGGCAAATGTAACTGTCAATACTGCCAATGGTGAAACTAAGTCATTTACCTCTGAAAGTTATGATAGTTCTACTAAAGCTAGAAGACCTAAGCCTGTAAAATCTTCTGCTCGATATAAGAATCAGAACTAAACTTAGTTTATAATATTTTATACTAATTTATTAGAAGGGATATAACAGGGTTGTTACCCTTCTAAGAAAATATCTAATGTTTTCTGCTAAATTAAGTTTAATTTAGAAAAAATTGTTTTGAGAGCGGATGTTAGTTCTTCAATCATTTTATCGGTATGGAATGGAGTTGGAGTGATGCGCAGTCTTTCAGTGCCTTTTTGTACAGTAGGATAGTTAATATGTTGAACAAAAATGCTGAATTCATCAAGCAATATTTCTGAAATCATTCGGCTTAAATTAGGGTCATTCACCATTACTGGTACCATATGACTTTCGTTCTCTATAAATGGAATATTTGCTTCTCTAAGGTTTTGTTTTAATCGTTTGGCATTGCTGTGCAAAGCCTCACGTTCTTTATTGCTGGATTTTAAATAGCGAATGCTAGCGGTAGCAGCGGCGGCTAATGCTGGAGGAATGGAAGTGGTAAATATAAAGCCGGCGGCATAGCTTCTGATAGCATCGATTATTAGCTTAGATCCAGTAATATATCCTCCCATCACTCCAAAGCCCTTGGCTAAAGTTCCTTCGATAATTGATATACGGTTCATTAGTTCTAATTGTTCACAAATGCCGCCACCTTTTCTTCCATAGAGACCTACAGCATGAACTTCATCAATATAAGTAAGAGCATTGTATTTATCAGCTAAATCACAAATTTTTTCAATTGGTGAAATGCATCCATCCATCGAATATACAGATTCAAAAATAATTAATTTAGGACGATTTATATCAATAGACTTAAGTTTCTTTTCTAAATCATTAGTATCTAGATGTTTATAAATAAATTTCTCAGCCCCACCATGCTTTATTCCTTCAATTATGGAAGCATGATTATCTTGATCAGAAAATAATACTAAATTAGGTAGTAATTTAGTTAAAGTGGATATTGAAGCCTCGTTAGAAACATATCCGGAAGTAAATACTAGGCCCGCTTCTTTTTGGTGCAAATCTGCAAGTTCAGCTTCTAATTCAACGATGGGATGGTGAGTTCCTCCAATATTACGAGTTCCTCCAGAGCCAACACCCATTTTACTATTAACCATATTAGCAATTTCTATTATTTCTGGATGTTGGCTCATACCCAAATAGTCATTAATACACCAAATGGTCACTTCCTTTTGTCTTTTATGATCATAAGCAACTGGGCGTCTGTTAACGCATCTTTCGATATCACTAAAAACTCGATATCTTCCTTCTGATTTTAAGGAATTAATGGCATCAGTAAAATATTGATCATAAGTTTTAAACATCTATTTTCCAGTTAGTTTTAGTGAAACAACCATAGTTATCATTAAGATAATTGCTAAAGCTTGGTGAAGCAGCGCCAATATTAATGGAGTCTGTAATACTAAGGTCAATATTCCTAATGTAAATTGCATTATAATAATGCTCGCAAGTAGTATAGCAATTTTTTTGTTATGATCCAGATTAAATATTTTATAGCAATATACAAGAAGATTAATCAAATTAGCTACGCCTAAAAGACGATGAATAAATTGAACCGTCGTAACATTCTCAAAAACATTGAGATACCACGGCCGCATAATTAATAGCCCATTTGGTATAAGCTGTCCGTCCATTAAAGGAAAGCTATTATATACAAGTCCAGCTTTCAAGCCAGCAACAAAAGCTCCAGAGACGATTTGTAGCAATAATAAAAATAAAGAAAAATATCCATATTTAGATTTTGTAGATTCTTTAGGAATGGTTTTCCATACTAACATAATCAAAATAATGCATGCCATAATTAAGTGCAATGCTAGTCTATATTGGCTAACGTGGGGGGTGTTCACAAGCCCGCTTTTAACCATTAACCAGCCAATTCCACCTTGTAATCCAATTAATGCTGCTATTATAGTAAAATATTTTATTTCCTTAGCGTTAAGTTTTTTAACAAAAGAAAAATATAAAAATGGTAGTAAAAATACTATTCCAATAATTCTGCCTAGTAATCGATGCGTATATTCCACTAAGAAAATTTGTTTGAATTCATCAATATTCATACCATAATTGATCTTTTGATACTCAGGAGATTGTTTATATTTATCAAATTCTATATTCCACGCAGTTTCACCTATTGGTGGGATGGTTCCACTAATTGGTGCCCATTCAACTATGGATAACCCAGAATGACTTAAACGCGTATATCCTCCAATTACGATCATAGCGTAGATCAGAGCAATACAAGATAACAACCATAGAAAAATAGATTTATTTATCATTACTTATCTCCAAGTGGCCATCTTGAACGAGTGATAATATTTGCATCTATAAGACCGCGTTGAAAACGTTCTATGCCAGCCCAGGCTATCATCGCTGCATTATCAGTACATAATTTTATTGGTGGAGCAATTGTCTCTAAATTATGCTTTAACATTTGGTAGTGAATTGTTTTTAAAAGATATTGATTAGCTGCAACTCCTCCAGCAATGATTAATTGCTTGATTTTAGGATGTGAAACTTTGGTTATTTTTATAGCATTATCTAAGCGTTCTAATAATGTGTCAGAAATGGTTTTTTGGAATGATGCGCAAATATTAGCGATATTATTTTGATTTAATTCTGTTTTTTCTATGATTAGTCTAACTGCAGTTTTTAGTCCTGAAAATGAAAAATCACAGCCTGCTCGTCCTTTCATTGGTTGAGGAAAGCTATAAGCTGATGCGTCGCCTCTCAGAGCTAATTTTTCTATTATTGGTCCTCCTGGATAATCTAATTTTAGCATTTTTGCTACTTTATCAAAAGATTCTCCTACTGCGTCATCTAACGTGCCGCCAAGTTTATGATAAATTCCTACTTCTTCTACCATTAATATTTGGCAATGTCCTCCTGATACTAGTAGCATTAGATAAGGAAATTCTACTTCGTTAGTAAGTCTTGCTGTTAATGCATGTCCTTCTAGATGGTTAATCGCTAATAATGGTTTATTTATTGCAAAACTCAAGCCTTTGGCAAACATTACGCCAACTAATAATCCACCAATTAATCCTGGGCCGGCGGTCACTGCAATTGCATCTAAGTCAGAAAATTCTAAAGAGGCGTCTTTTAGAGCTTTATCTACTACTTCTTGTACGTGAGTTAAGTGAGCGCGTGAAGCAATTTCTGGCACAACTCCACCAAATCTTTGATGTTCTGCAATTTGGCTTACTATAACATTAGACAAAATTTTTCGTTCAGATGTTACAATACTTGCTGCAGTTTCATCACAGCTGCTTTCTATTCCTAAAATTTTCATTTTTTAACCAGGTAAAAATAATTGGACTCAATACCTTTTGCTTCAGCTTTTAGGCGATATTTAGTTTTGGTTATTTCTGGATAATTATCAAATTTTTGTTCAAATATATTGGTTACTTCTGGTAGGTTTTCGGCTATATGTTTAGCATAATCTTTATGGTCTGTTACCATAAGTAATTCAGCTTGAGGTGCCATTTTATCTGCGATAATCTTTAAGAATTCAGCATTAATTAAGCGACGTTTTTTATGCTTTTGTTTAGGCCATGGATCTGGATATAAGATATATACAAAGTTTAATGCATTTAGTGGTAAACGAGCAATTAATTCAATTGCATCATCATGCCAAATTCTAATATTTTTTATATTATTATTTTCTATATTGCCTAGTAACTTAACTACTCCGCCAGTGAATACTTCGCAGCCGATATAGCCTATGTTAGAATGAGTTTTGGCGTCATGTAAGATATTTTCACCTGAGCCAAAGCCTATTTCCATCGCATAATATTCATAGTTATCCCCAAAAACATTAGATAATTTTTCAAGACCTCCACCATCTTCGGGAATAATGGCTGCAAATTGTGGCAATAGTTTTGCAAGAATATCTGCTTCTTTTTTAGGATTATTGCTACGCTTTCTAGCGAATGAAATAATTCTTTTAAAATTAAGTGTCATAAGATGGCCTTAAATAATTTGTAGATTCTGGTCGGAACGACTGGATTTGAACCAGCGACCCCTAGACCCCCAGTCTAGTGCGCTACCGTGCTGCGCTACGCTCCGAAGCTATATTCAAGTTATAAGATATTGAGGTATTGTCAAGAAATTACACTGATTAATTTAAAAATCTCGCTATGAACAAAATAGATTATCAGAGCATATCTTGATGCTGGCAGTAAAATTGTTGCAAGTGGTGGAATAATTGAAATAGGTTTTATAGAAAAATCTTTTAGTATTTTTGCCATAATTAAAAATTCAAAAATTAATACACAAAGACTAGATAAGCTAGCTTTAAATAATATAGCTTGAAATCCTGCATATAAAATTAGGTTGATATAAAGGAATATTTTATAATCTTGGTTGTTTTTTAAAGAAATGCTTAGGTATCCACAAATAGCTAATATTATTCCTGAAGTGCCATATTGAAAAAAGGAAGTTGTATATGAAGCAAACAGCCAGAGTACAAAAGCCCAGAGATACATGTTTTTAGAGTTTAAGTACTTCGTAATATATTGCATAGAGAAGCGCAAGATAATGATGGAAGGTAAAATAGATGCTTTTAGAATAGAGCCTCGTATCATTGATTTTAAATCAGGCCAAAGAACAAGGTGGCTTAAACACATTATGATTGCCAAAACAATTAAAGTGGAATCAAGATGATATTTTTTATTATAACCAATACAAAATGCAAATAGAGGATAAGAGATTCTACCTATCAGTCTTAAAAAATCAACCTCTGGGTAGAAAAATAAACCAAGATGATCAATAATCATAGTAATAATAGCTATAGATTTTAGAAAATCATAACTATTAAAACCGCCATATTTATTAAGCTTGCTAAGCATGTTTATGTTCTAGGTAAAGTTACGCCGGTTTGTCCCATGTATTTTCCTTGGCGATCTGCATAAGAAACTTCACATACTTCGTTAGCTTTTAAGAATATAAATTGGCAAGCTCCTTCGCCAGCATAAATATTAGCTGGAAGGGGAGTGGTATTTGAAAATTCTAAAGTAACATGCCCTTCCCATTCTGGTTCTAGTGGAGTTACGTTCACGATAATTCCACAGCGTGCATAAGTGGATTTACCTACGCAGATTACTAAGACATCTCTAGGAATGCGAAAATATTCAACAGTTCTTGCCAAAGCAAAGCTATTTGGTGGAATGGTACAAATAGGGGTTTTTCGATCTACAAAGCTGGTATCAACAAAATTCTTGGGGTCAACTATCGCTGAATTTACGTTAGTAAAAATTTTAAATTCATCTGAAACCCTAGCATCGTAACCATAAGAGGTTAGCCCATAGGAAATAATTTTACCATTTGAACTATCATCGCGAACTTGACGGTCTATAAATGGTTCAATCATCTTTTTCTCAAGAGCCATTTTTCTGATCCAGCTATCTTGCATTACTGACATAACATTTCCCTAAATTTAATTTTTATCATCAAGAGAATATCCTATTGTTTCTGCAAATGCAAGATCAAGCAAAGCTAAACTTCTTGTTTTGATGGGTTAATCAGCTGGATTACTCACTTTACAACCTATCAAGAATATAATTCTAATAAACAAAACTATATCCATCATCTATATTTCCTTTTTATTGCTCGCATTCGTAAACTTTGCAATATGCAATATGCCCAAGCACTTCAAGAACATCCATGGTGAATCTTGCGCCTTCAATAAGGGTGCTTTGTATAAGTCCTTGAGCGAATGGAGAATCAGTGATTTGCGCTGCTATCTCTGCAAATGGATTAGTATGAACCACGGTTGAGATGCCAAGGCTGTAAGTTATCATTTGCGTGACAGTGGGAATAATAAAGGCAGTAATAGTATCGCTTAAATTATCCAAAGTTAGAATTTCTTGATAATATTCGATTAAAGCTTTGTCATTATCAACAGCGTTAACTTTATCTCTCCCGCAGCGAATGGTTGGGTTTATAATAAATGTACCAACCAAAGCTCCACTAACAAACTGTTTTTGAGGATTGATAGCAGAAAATTCAGCAGATTTAGCTATCTGTTTTTGATTACTATACGCTATCAGATTTGGTCCTATTCTTAGAGCTTCTTCTGTGGGAATAAACTTTAGAACTTCAAACATTAAATCTTTGCTTAGCTTAGGATAAACCGAATCGACTGCAGCTTCAGAAGTTTCATGAAGTTTCTTTTGTAAATAATCAGAATGTGCGATAAACTTCTTTTCCTGTTCTGCCAGTTCTTTATTAGCGAATATTTTCCGTAAGATAAATGAATTACGATCTTTTAGATATTTATCTATAAGTTCAGCGTTATTTTTATCATTTAAAAAAGCTATTTCATCTTCGGATAAATTCTCCTTAAAAATTTTCTTTAGAACCATTTGTGCGGTTATAATTATCTTGCGACAATCCTCATTTTGTGCTAATGCAGAAGCAGTATCTCCTTCAAAGTTTATTAGGGTAGCATCGGCCCCATTTTCCATAAGGAGCAAAGCTATATCTTTGTGTCCTTGACTTGAGGCGTACATCAAGGCTGTCCAACCATTACTCTCTCTTTGATTAACACTTGCTCCCTTTTCTATAAGGAGCAAAGCTATATCTTTATGTCCTGCACTTGAGGCGCACATCAAGGCTGTACAACCGAAAGAATCGGCGCGATTAACATCAGCTCCCTTTTCTATAAGGAGCAAAGCTATATCTTTATGTCCTGCACTTGAGGCGTACATCAAGGCTGTAGAACCCATAAGATCTAAATGATCAACTTTGGCTTCATTTGCTATAAGGAGCAAAGCTATATCTTTATGTCCTTGCTGTGATGCTAATATCAAGGGCGTATAACCCATCTCATCATCTTGATTAACATCTGCTCCATTTTTTATAAGGGCCGAAACTAGTTCTTTTTTTCCACTATATGAGGCATAAATCATGGGTGACAAACAATTAGGCATGGGTTGATGAACATTTACTCCAATGAATGTAAGAATTTGTAAAGTATATATGTTCTCTATACAATAATTTCTTAATATAAGAGCTATGACAGCTTCTATAGGTGCTGTTATTAATTCGATTATATGAAAGAGGATGTTAAGCATGGCGTGATATTATTTAGTTAAATTAAGTTAAGCAGTTTAATTAGCACAAGTTAATAGACAAAGCAAGTTCTTTTTTTGATGTAATGAATTTGAGTATTATAGATTTTTAACCTAAATTAGGGGCTAAGACAAAAGGCGCTGCACAATTTTGCATAGTTGCAGGTGCTCATGATAATGTTAAATGCAGTTTTTTAGAAGGTTTTGAACTTGAATGCACATCATCTAGATGGTATGTTGGAAGTATTTAATTTAAAGATATTAAAATGACAGACTTAACTATTACAAGACAAAAGGATTTATCTTTTTCTAGTACAAAATTACAAATATTACCTAAAGTTAGCTTGAAATATGAAATATTACCAAAACAAACACCTATAGTTTTTCTTCATCAATCTAAAACTGCAGGTACTAATGTTGATTATTTGATCAAGGCGTTAGCTGTGGTTTCTGATTTTATTGAAGAAAGGGCTAGAGTGCCAGCAAAAGAAGGTGTTTCACCTAATTTATTTGTTGAAGGATCAATCGGTGGATTAAGCGCTATTTATGCAGATCCAGAGAGATTTGATTGCGGCAATAGGGATATAAAATTTATTAGTGGCCATATGCCATTGCCTACTATTCAACATGAAATTGATTATTTTAAAACTACAGTTAATTATGTAACTCTGGTAAGAGATCCAATTGATAGAGAATTATCATTAGCTAATTATCTTTATCAACGTAATTATATCAAACAAGAAGAAGCGGGAGCTTTTCTTCTGAAGCAAACTATTGATAATATCCAAACTAGATTCTTAGCCGGTGAAGAATATATGGTAGGAGAATGTAATGAAGCGACACTCAATGCGGCAAAGCAAAATATATTGAACCGCATTACCTTAACAATTCCAACCGAAGAGGTTGAAGTGCTGATGAGTATTTTGGCAAAGCATTTTGATTACCAAAATATTGCTTATTCAAAGGGACAAATCTCCGGAATGAGGATTTTAACTCGTAATAATACTGATCTATGCGAAAAGTTAGCTCAAAAAAATCAATTTGATATTAAATTATATGACTTTGTGAAAACATATTGGCAGGATTGGAAAACTAAAAATATAGAATCTATTTCAGAAAATAAAAATATTTCTGCAGAATATTTAGTTTTTGGTCCATTATTTTATCAGACAAAAATACCAGAATTTTTGAATTTAAGCCAAATAGAGCATTATGGAGAAGATCAATCTGAATTAGTGATGATTAGCCAAAATATGAATAAAGTTGCTACTCCTTCAATAGCATTAGAGGAAGCTAATATTGCAACTAACAATACATTATTGTGGGTTGCCATTCAGAATGATGAATTATAACTATAAAATAAATATCATCCCAGCCACTATCGCTGATTATCCTATTATCCAAAACATATCTAGGTTTTATGTTTATGATATCTCTCGCTATTGTGGCTTTATTTCAAAAGATTGGGCTATGCCTAAAGATGGTTTATATGAATGCTTTGATTTAAAGAAATATTTTGAAGATGCTGATAAGAAGCCGTATCTGATAAAGTTTGGAAACAGTGAATTAGTTGGTTTTGTTTTATTAGATAAACATGCAACATCTAGTAATATTGATTGGAATATGGGGCAATTTTTTATTCTTGCTAAATTTCAAGGCAAAGGCATAGCAAGTGAAGTTGTAAAAAGGATTTGGGAAATACATTCTGGTAAATGGGAAGTTTCAGTTATTCCTGAAAATACACCCGCTTTAGCTTTTTGGCGTAAAAATATTTCTAGTATAACTAATGGTAATTACTTAGAAGAAACAAAAATAATATATTATGATAAAGTGCAGCCTAAACGGATAATATTTAATTTTAAATGCAAATAGAAAGATGAAAAATAATAACCAATTAATTAACAATATTCTCTCAGTAAATGAGTTTTTTTGGCGGTCTATGGCTGTGGAAGTTTACCATAAAAATGGTTTATTTGCTTGGGCAACTAATCTGAATTATAACTATTTAAATGGTGTTACTAGTAGAAAAGCAAAAATAACAGAAGAAGATATTAAAGAAGTTATGCATTTTTTTAAAACTAAAAATGTACCATTTCTATGGAATTTAAATCCTCTTTTGGCTCCTGAAAATACAGCGGAATTATTGCTTATCTCGGGTTTTAAAGAAATTGGTAGTTATTCAGTAATGTTCTATGATTTAACTAAAGAATTACCAAAATTAAACTTGAATAAATGCCATATTCAAGAAGTAGTTGACGAAAAAGATCTAAGAGATTGGAAAATTCCGTTAGATGAAGGATTTAAAACTGACAAGAATGAGCAATCTGGCTATTTTTATAAAATCAAAAACATTCTTTATGGCAAGACCGAAGCTTTCCATCATTATGTAGCATATTACGACAAAAAACCTGTTTCTTGCGCTACATTATCATTTAGTAAATATGGTGCTAGAATTGATAATGTTGCCACCTGCAATGATTTTTTACGCAAAGGTTTTGCAAAAGCTGTAACTATATTTGCTATGATAGAGGCTAAGAAATTTGGCTGTAAAATGGTTTGTCTTGAATCTTCAGATGAAGGATTGCCATTATATTCAAAGATTGGTTTTAAAGAAATTTATAAAAATAAGGAATATGCAATATGATAAAAAATATAATTTTTGATATTGGTAATGTAATAGTTCGTTTGGATCCTATAAGTGCTCTTAAATCAGTATTGCCTGAAGTTGATCCGCAAGAATTTTTAGAAAATATAAAACCAGTTTGGCTTGATTTAAACTTAGGAAAATATACTGAAATAGAAGCGATAGATTTACTGCACCAGCAATTAAGCATTTCTAAAGAGAAACTCGTTAGCTTAATGGATCAATTTAAAGCCACGCAAGACCCTATACCTGGAACCTGAGAATTATTACAGAATTTAAGAAAGCAAAATTATCCGCTTTATTCAATAACTGATAATATCAAAGAAATTATTGAATATCATAAGGTTCTAGAGTATTTTGAAGATATTATCGTTTTAAGCGATGTAGGAATTTTGAAGCCCGACTAACGAATTTTTATGCATTTAATCGAGAAGCATAAACTAATTCCAAGTGAATATATTTTTATTGATGATTTAGCGGTTAATATTGAAGGTGCTAGAGAAACTGGAATGAAAGGAATTTTATTTACAGATAGCAAAGCTTGTGAAGATGAATTAACAAAGCACGGAGTTAAATTGTGATAGAATTAAATAGGATACTTAAATTTAAGATACTTTCTTTCATTCTAGCTTTTTCTTTTGATGTTTTTGCTGACAATGTTGAAGCAGTAACTATACCTAAAGAACTTTATTATAAAAATAAAATTATTCCTCCTTATTGCATTACAGAGCGCAATGGTAGTGTAATTGATCTTGATAAGTGCGTTTCTGAATTCGAGAATAATAAGAATAAAGAGCATAATATTATTCCAAACGCAAATTATTATCAAACCTATAATATTACTTCAACAGACAATAAAACTACCCTATGGTTTGAAGATCATTATCCAGACCTTCAATTATCTACTCATAATGCACAACAAGAGCATAGTATAGAGTATCTAGGTGAAATAGATGGACATATGCTAATGTTTGTCCGATTAAATTATTATGCTGGATCAAATACATATACGTCAGAGATATTATCATTTGAGCGCATTGGAAATGAACTGATTGTTAAAAAACTTAACACTGACACTGAACAATATGTAAGTGCTCCTTATATCAAGAATAATACATTATATTTTACTGAAGATGTAAGTAGCCAAATATTATGGGTAGCTATTTTAAATGGAACTGGCGGAACAAAATATAGAGGTTGGGGTAATAGAATTTTAGAAATGCCTGTAGCATCTCCTAAAGAACACGATGGAACAGTATTTTATCGGGTAGACAAATTATCTGAGGATCTTAATGATCCAAAAAATTATCTTCCTATTATTATACCTGAAAAAGTAGAAATCTATCCAATAAGTTCAGAAGCAGATTTACAGCAATATAAGCCAGCTACAGTGTCTGATGAAAGAGTATGCTCTGATTTACCATATTTTGAAACCGTATGGGAATATAGCAAACATGGTAAATATGAATTAAAAACTAAGAAAGATTTTGAAGATTTTGTAGAAGCAGTGAACTATAAATGCAATCTTATAAAAAATGAAATTAGTATGTAAAAATAGATAAAAATATATGACTAGCATTCATCAACCATTTGAAATAACTTTGAATCTTGCTCACAAGCTAATAGCTGAACAATTCCCCGAATTTGGACACTTAGCGATTACTTCCGTTGAAAGACAAGGTCATGACAATAGAACCTTTCGCTTAGGTGATGAGATGCTAATCCGTATGCCAACAGATGAGCAATATGCTTTGAAAGTGGCGAAAGAACAAGATTTATTAGAAGATTGGTTTAATAAGAGCTTGAAGGTTGCAGGAGTTAAAAAGTAATATGAATAATAAATTTCCTTATAAAATTATTGATTTAACTCACACTCTATCAGCGGAGGTGCCAACCTGGGATGGTTCATGCGGTTTTGATCATCATATTACCTATGACTATAACCCAGATGATAAGTGCCAATTTAGAATTACTTCAATGAATATTAAGAAAGCTGGAATTGGAACGCATATAGATGCGCCAGCGCATTGCATTCCTGGTAGAAAAACAATTGATCAGCTGGATTTAGCAAATTTAATTGCGCCATGCGTATTGATTGATGTATCTGAGGCTGCTCATGAGAGCTATAGCGTTTCTCTTCAAGATGTCGAGCATTATGAGAAAACTCATGGTATGATTGATCCTGGTAGCTTTGTTATGATCAGAACTGGGTGGGAGAGATTTTGGGGCTCACCAGAAAAATATCGCAATAATCTTGTTTATCCATTTGTTTCAACGCAAGCTGCTGAGCTTCTTATACAGCGTGAAGTAGTTGGTCTTGGTATTGATACCCTTTCTCCTGATCGATCTGAAGATAATTTCCCCATTCATAAATTGTTTCTAGGGAATGGTAAATATTTGGTAGAAAATGCTGCGAATCTTGCTAATATGCCCGCAAGTGGTGGTTTTATTTTAGCTTTGCCAATTAAGGTGAAAGATGGTACTGAAGCCCCAATAAGATTGGTTGGTCTGATTGATTAGAAGAGAGAAATGTAGAAAATTATGACCAATAGTAATTACAAAATCATTGAATATAAATCAGAGTATAAACCGGATATCATCAGAGCTCTAATGGAATTGCAAGCTCATGAACATAATTTAAGCAATACAAGAAAACCTGCTTCAATCGAGCTTTGTGAAGAATATTTTTTAAGAGTGTTAGAAAATGCAACCATTTTTCTATTGTTAATTGATGAAACATTTACTGGTTTTATCAGCTATTATATTGAACAAGATAATACTATTTTTGAAACAGAAGATTCAAACAAATATGCATATATTAGCGATATTTGTGTGCTAAAGAAATTTCAAAATAATGGAATTGCGGGCAATTTGTTAAATAAAGTATATGAAGATTTGAAAGCCAATAAATTCAAAGGTAGAATCAGAATTCATACTTTAGCAAATAATATAGCAGCAATTAAAACTTATGAAATAATTTATGATAAGGAAATGAGATAAAAATATCATAGACAACTTATTTGACTAAATTATCAAAATTTGCTATAAAATCTAAAAATTTGAAAGATATATCTACAACAATGACAAATGCAGAATTACATCCAATTTTTAGCAATTCTACGCTTTCTGATCATATTAAACAAATTGCCGATTTTAAAATTCATAACCAAACAATCAGAATTGTTAGCCATAACATGCTAAATAAATGTCATGCTGGTACATATCCTGATAATGCTTGGAATTATTACTGAAACTGACCAGCAATATCAAGTACGACTTAATGTTCTTAGCTCAGAGTATCAGGAAGACATCCAGAATGGCACCAATATTATTGCTCTACAAGAAGCGCCAAGAGAACCAATAGCAGAGGACTTATTTCAAAGTTTACAACTTAGATCGTCATGGAAATATGAGGTGAGAAATACTGGTAATATATATGAACAAGCTCTAATGTTTATTTATGATGAATCTGCTATCGGATAAATTTTAGAGGTTAATGAGCATTTAGATCAAGGAGTTAACTCTTATCTTTTTAATATTCATGTTTCTTATGAAATAGTTTACGATGATAATATTTTGAACTCAACTCTTGATAAGATTCATGAACTTATGTCTACTCAAGAAAGTGAAATAAAGATAAGATTTGGTGATCATAATGCCAATTCAAATCAACATTCATACTTGCTGGTTAGTCAAAACTTATTTCCAACAAGCGCTACTTATGATACTGTAAATAAGAGAGTGTCTTTTAGTGATAAACGTGATGCAAGAGAAGGTCTAGAAAATTCTTATAAAAATTACGATGGCTTTGCTGTCTCAAAGAGTTATTTACAAGATGGAAATTAGTTTAATATTCACCCTTCGAAAGTATTTGTAGTTAACGAAACTGCAAATAATGCTTTATCGTTTGTTCAATTTTCAGAGGCAATGCATTTATCTACAGTTGGAGTTGATGCAACAACATGTGAGAATAATGATTAAAACTCTAGTCTTTCAGCTTTTATTAACCAAGGCTTTGGATCCATATTATCTTCTATCGACCAAACTGCGGATAATACAGCATGCATAAAGTAGCATTTTTTTAAATCAGCTAGATTAAAATTAAAATACTTAGCAATAAATGGAAGATCTTCGCGCACATCTTGTACAAAAGCCCAAACTTCATTTAAGGACAAACCAATTACTCCATGTGGATCAATGACTTTCCATCTATTACCATCAGATAAAATATTATCATGGTGCAAATCACCATGAAGAATTACTCTTGGAGAAAAGTTATTTAATATTTTATCTCTAAAAGTTCTGGCTTTTGTTAGGTAATAATTTGGTATAGGCCAATCATTATCTAGTAATAATAATCTTTCTTCAATAGTAGGAAGCTTGATACGCTCAAGTAATGGAGCTTGATGTAATTGTTTAGTGATCTCGCATGCTATTTTTAGAGCCTCAATTCTTCTATCGGGTAAATAAGTCTTAAGTGAAGTAGCTGGAGATAATTTTTTGAGCAATAAAGTTCTTGGGGAATATGCTAAAACTTCTACTGCGCCAAAATCCGCTAACGCAGTTAATGCAGTTTTTTCATGAAAAATTAGATCTTCACTTAAGCTTAACTTTAAGATTATTTCTTGGGTAGCTTGCTTGCCACTTAGAACATAATTTATCGATAAATTATCAACCGGTTTTAAATTGCTCAAATTCCATTCTTTAGCAATATTTGCAACAATATTAGGTAAGTCTACAAGCCACTGTTTGCCCTTATCTCCATAAATACTTATGATATTATTTTCAAATTTGTTATTCATATAAGAAAAAATCTATTGCTTTAAACACTTTTGCTTTCAGTTCTTCTGTAATCATATCATCGCGATAGCTAGTATGAAAAGCATCTTTATGTTTTATAATGATCCATTCTAGATTCATGCGCTTTGGATTGTCTTGACTGCCTTCATCTGGCAAAACGCCAAATTCACTTGAAGTATCAGTAGCTTCGAAAATTAATAATCTTTGCTTACTGCCAGGCTTAATAGGACATCTTCTTCCATCAAAAATAATATTTGAAGACACCATATCTTCATGACTATTAGCAAAGAACTTAGCTATATCGCCACCATTTGAATGACCAGCGATAATAAATTTATTAAAATTGAAATTGTGATATTTTTGTTTGAGTTCTTGTATTACAAATAAAATACTTTGCTCACCTCGAACCCATAAATGCTTTCTGGCCTCTATTGCTGGTAATTTAGGATCAATCGTTTCTAGATTCTCTGTATCGCCAGGCAAATCATGCTGAATGCTAATCAAAGCGTACCCAATACTTACAAAATATTCAGCTAAATATTTCCATTTTCTATAAGCCATAATATTACCTGGCTTGATTAGATCTTTCTGCTCCTGATACCCAGGATTGAAGATAACTATAGGTATATTTTTTGAAAGCTTATCAGGAGTATAAATAAGTATAGGAACTTTCCTATTCCTAGCTTTATCAAATAAGTTTAGTTCTAGTGTTTGCATATGTTGCCTTAATAATTAATTATACTTTGATTAGTGGTATTAATATTGTATTATCAAATAGATGGATTCATTAATAAAGGGAAAAAATTATGAATCCACGTGTTTATAATTATAAATGGCCCCTCGTTTTTGAGTTTCGTTCAAAACAAGGATAAAGTCAAAATTAGTCGATGATAGAGGCTACTTTATAATCGGTCGACTAATTTAGAAATATTTTAATTGTCATAAGAATTGATATTCCATAAAAAGCGAAGATTTTGAGTTTTTTGTAGTCTTTTAAAAATATACTTAAAATAGTTAAGGCGATTAAGCCTGGATAAGATGCTTCTAAAATAGGAGCAAGAAAATTTGCAATTCCTTTGAAATCTAATAATGACACAAGAAATGCTACTGTGGTGGTAAATAATAAAATTATCCAGAAACTATCGTCTTTCAGTCTTAAGCTAGAGTAAATATATCGACTATAAATATTATTCAGTGCTACCGCTGTTGTAAGGCAGGAAAACAGCATTGCAACGGCAAGAAATAATGCTGCGCTATTACCTATAATATGATTTGCTATAGTTGGCAACATAGACTCAGGAGCAACATTATTTAGTATAGTAGAATAATGTGAACCCAAAAAAACAAAACCTAGATAAATTAAACCAAGTAAAACTGCACCTAGAATACTTGGTTTAATAGCCATACGAATAATCTCTTTATGACTAGTTGAGCTAGGTAAACTATTCTGAATTTGACCAAATACCAAAGCAGAAAAAAAGAAAGCTGCGAATAAATCCATGGTTTGATAACCAATTAAAAAACCTTCTGTAAAAGGTTTATCTGAACCAATTTCTGGCAAAGTTGCTTTATTAAATCCAACTATGATTAGAATAAATAGAGCTATTAATAGGATAGGACTCATCCATTTTCCTAAAATACTCATCATTATTTTATCTTTCATGCAAAAAAGAAAAGTGATCACACAAAAAATAAGACTAAAAACAGTGAGTGACATTTCTGGATAAATAGAAGCGATGCTCCCATAAGCAACTATGATACATCTTGGTACCACTGCGAATGAACCTAGTAAAGATAAGGTAAATAATGGAATGAGAATTCCAGCTAAACTACCTGCTTCATTAAAAAAAGCATTATAGCTACCTTTATGTAACTTGATCACTAATAATCCTAAAAATGGTAATAAAATACCGGTTAGAAATAGCCCCATGAAACCAAGAAACCAATTTGAACCAGTTAAGAAGCCGGTTTGAATAGGAAATACTAAGTTACCAGAACCAAAAAACATTGCAAATATGGCAAAGCCGTAAATTAAAGTAGATTTATATTGTCGCATAGTCTTAAATTCTCCAAAAGTTGGATTTATATAAAAATAATAAAAATGATTGGATGAATAAATTATATGGCCGCGTTGGCCACGACTACGACAGGTGTAACAAGAGATGAAGTTAAGGCAATAACATAGCTCATTCTTTTAGAGGCTTCTAAAAGAAAAAAATTACATCCATGCTGCGACCTTAAATATTCCATGATTTTTATAATAAAACTAATTATAGAATTTCATTTATTGTAGTCTGATTGTACATTATATTCAGTATTTTGCAAATAGGTTTATAGGGCTTTCATTTAAATTAGCAATATGGATGCTGTGATATGCGGATTATTTGGAGATTGTTTAAACTCAGGTAAAGCTGCAGCTGCTTTAAGCAGCATTTGCAAAGCAAAATTCTTACAATCCATTGATGGCAAAAAACTATACCAATATCTTTTATCATGATTACCTTAAGATAAATTAAACCTTGAACTTTTGGTTGCATTATACATTAATATTTGGTATGGTTCAAGGATCAACCTAATTTGGAAAGCCAATGAAAATTATCTCTTAAAATGCCCCTTTAGGGCTCTAGTCCTTAAAAATAGATATAAGAGATAATTATGACTCATAAGCCAATATTCCTAAATAACCTTACCTTAGAATTTCCCCATAAAATTTGCTTTGCCGATTTCAACGTTACCATCAATTATGGTAATCATGTTGCCATTATCGGCAGAAATGGTAGTGGGAAATCTAAATTGCTTAAAATGATAAAAGCTATTGCTGAAGGTGTAACAATTGGATATATACCACAAATAATTGAAGAATTTGATAATTTAAGCGGCGGGCAAAGATTTAACCAAGCTTTGACAGAGGCCCTAAAAGATTCACCTGATATTTTACTGCTTGATGAACCGACTAATCATTTAGACTTTAAAAATCGTAAGTCATTAATGCGAATCCTAAAGTTCTTTCCTGGAACGTTGATTATCGTTTCTCATGATGTTGAGGTTTTACGAAATTCTATTGATAGATTCTGGCATATCGATAATAGCAAGATCACTATATTCTTAGGAAATTATGATGATTATATGCATGAGATTGGGTCTAAGCGCCATGCAATAGAAGCTGAGTTATCTAGGTTAGAGGGCCAAAAAAAAGATATGCATCAAAATTTGATGCAAGAGCAGCTGCGGGCAGCTAAGAGCAGGCAAAAAGGTGAGAAATCAATAGCTTCTAGAAAATGGCCGACTATCGTTAGCAAATCTAAAGCACTAAATGCTCAGGAAACTTCAGGGCGCAAGAAATCAGCTATTGATCATAAAAAGCAAGACTTGCTGGGTAAACTTGCAGATTTAAGATTACCTGAAGTTATTATTCCTAAGTTTTCATTAAGTAGTGCTGATATTGGTGATAGGTCTGTTTTATCAATTCAAGATGCTTCTATCGGGTTTACTGATCAAATTATGCAGAATATTAATTTAGAGCTAGGATCAAAAGATCGAGTAGCGATTATGGGTAATAATGGTAGCGGTAAAACAACATTAATTAAAGCCATTCTAAAGACGGCTAGTATTAATAAAACCGGTAATTGGTATGTTACCAAAGATATTGGTTATCTTGATCAACATTATTCTACACTTGGGCCAGATCTCACGGTGCTAGAAACTATAGATATGCCAGACAAGCGTCGTCATTTGAATGACTTTCTATTTCGCAAAAATGAGGAAGTAAATGCTAAAGTATCGACTTTATCAGGTGGTGAAAAAGCAAGGTTAAGTTTGGCTCAAATTGCAGCTATTACTCCTAGATTGTTGATACTAGATGAGATTACTAATAATTTGGATCTTGAAACTCGTCAGCATGTGATTGAAGTTTTGAAAGGCTATCCAGGTGCTATGATAGTTATTTCTCATGACGAAGACTTTCTAAAAGAGATTGGAATAGACGATTATTACAAAATTGAGAATGGAATATTAACCAGCTATAATAACTTAGAGTTAAGGAGAAATAGATGAATCAAGCATTTGCTAGGACAATGGTTTTAGTTACGGTTATTCTAATGGATATATTAGGAGGAGCTGAAATTGATTTATTTATTCCAAGTTTCCCAGAAATCAAAACACACTTTAATGTATCCACGGTTTGGCTGGAAGCTTTATTATCAGCTAATTTTATAGGTTCTTGTTTAAGCCTATTTTTTGTTGGAGATCTTAGCGATAAATATGGACGAAAACCAATTATTTTGATTGGTCTAGCTATTTTTATTATTGGTAGCAGTTTTTGTTCATTTGGCTCTAACTATAATTTTTTACTTATAGGGCGCTTTCTGCAAGGATTAGGTATTTCTGCCCCAGCCGTTCTATGTTTTCTAATTATCGCAGATCTTTATTCTCTAAAAAAACAACAATATTTGCAATTTCTTGGTTTCTTATTTATATTCTTGTTT
>CAZJZY010000017.1:31949-35591 GCA_964550685.1 uncultured Rickettsiales bacterium
CGCTGTAGCTGGAGCTCCAGTTGTGGGAAGCTACATTGCTATGTATTTTCACTTTCGTGGTGGTTTTGTAGCATTATTGCTTTTTGGCATTTTGGTAAGCATTATGACTATAGCTTTTGTTCCGCATGCTAAATTACCCGAAAATAAAAAAACTCTTTCTTTAGACGGATATCTACCAATATTTAAGTCCAAGCCTCTGATGTTGCTAATTATAAATAGTGTTTTTATGTTTGTGCCATATTGGATATTTTTAGGGCTATCACCGATATTATATATGAAAGACTTAGGCGTAAGCTTAGCTATTTATGGCTACTATCAAGGAGTATGGGCTTTAATATTTGCATTGGGCAGCATATTGTTTGGATCTCTAATTGAGAAATTTGATGCAAGAAAAATGCTTGAGTATTCAGCTTATATTTGTCTAATGGGTTTGTTTACAATTATGTTAGTAGCTATATTAGATATCAAAGATCCATTAATTATTGCATTAAGCCTCATGCCTTTTAATATAGGTGGTATTATTCCATTTATAATTATTTATCCGATAGCTTTAAATTTTATTCCAACAGCCAAAGGAAAGATTGCAGCCGTAATAAAAGCAGTGATGCTCATCTTAACCACTATTGGAGTGGAGCTTGCAGGCTTCTGCTATCAAGGCTCGTTTCAAACTCTAGGGATTATCTTAAGCTTTTTTATTATGATTGGAGTGATTACATTATTTATGATAATTAGAAGCTCTGAGATAAGAAAATTACTCTAAACTATCTATAAAATGCCAAAGCTTAGTTAATGCTTCATTCTTTGCTCTAATCGAGGCAAAAACATCTTGTTTTTTCGTATCTACAATTAGCTTGACAAATTCAATAGTGCGACCGTCTTTTTCAATATACCCCACAAACCATCCATTATATAAATCAGTTAAATTACCATTATTATCTCTTAAAGTGCTTAGACCGGTTTTGCCATATAGTTTCCAGCCACCAGGCATTTCTTGAACAAACATGATCTTTTTTGTATTTTCGTAAGCTTTTTTACTAACAGGTAATTTTTGCCCTTCAATTTTTTGTAAAAACCCAATTTGTTCGATCGGAGAAATTTTGAGCGAACTAGAAATCCAAGCCTCCGTTAAGCCACCAGATAAATCCATATTTCCATAATTAAATTTGCTCACATATTCTTGAAATTTTTTCATACCAAGTTTGGTGGTTAATTCTTTTGAGTACCAAACGCAAGAATTTATTATCCAACTTCTAGGAGTCTGCGTACCCTTACAAGAATTTGGAAAAATATTTAAATCTTCATTAGACCAATTTGGACTATTCTCATCAAGCAAAACACCAGAATCATAACCCATAAAACTTAAAGCAAAATTAAATGAACATGCAGGAGGATGAGCTGTTTCACATTCTCCTTCCTGCACAAGGATTTTATCTTTTTCTTGAGCTATAAAACAATCAGCTTGGGCTATATTTGCAATAAGAATACAAAATAATAAAACAAGTTTTTTCATAATTTTACCACTTCAAGTTTGTTTATAATTAGTTTAGCAATATCTTCTGTTTTTTCTATTGAAGAATCGATTACTATTCCACCTAGCTCAAGAGTTTTATCTTTTAGCATTTGAGCAAAATTTTCCATATCTTGGCTCGCCAGCTCTGGTTGTTTTCTATTTAGTAACCGTTGCTCACGAACAGATCTATCAGCATGAATGCAGATCATCAGATAATTTCTTCTAAGCTTGATGAATTCAGGATTAAATGAACCTTCTAAAAAGATAAATTCTTTATCTTTAATTTTTTCTAATTTATCAGTCCATCTATGCGTCATTGTTTCTTGCCATTTTTCGCATGAGCCATATTCTTTGATCATATCTTCAAAGCTTGGCACGCCAATATCATCAAAATAATGAATTGAAGAATTTGGTAAGTTTTGCTCTATAGCTTTTAGAATTGTAGTTTTTCCAACTCCTGAAGCACCGGTAATTAGAATAACTTTATTTAGCATACCTAGCCACCCAAATGCACGCGCCGCCACAAGATTCATCCTCTATCGCATATTTGATTATTTCAAAATTATGTTCAAGCAGTAATTTCTTATATTCCTCAAGATCTAGTGATGCATGATATAGCATTTCTCCGCCATTATCGCTCCATACTTCGCTCGTCCTAGGGCCTGAAGTAAACATTAAAATTCCTTGTTTGTTGATATGAGCTTCAAATATTTTAAACATTGAGCGTTGATCATCTCTAGACAAATGAAAAAAGCTATTCCAAGCAATTATAAGATCAAATTTTTCTTTTAAATTTATTGTTCTCATGTCTTGGATCATGAATTTAGCTTGGGAAAATCTTGAACTTGCTAGATTTATTAATTCAGCGCTCCCATCAATGCCAGTTAAGTCAAAACCTTGATCGATGAAATATTTGCCAATTGGTTCTCCCATCCCACAACCTAAATCAAGAATTTTAGCACCAGGTTTTAAATAGCTGATGGCTAGGTCTAAATACGGTTTTTCGAATAACTCGCGTGATCTTGCTTCGTCAAACCATTTAAACATTTTATCATAAGATTGATAGACTTTATCTTTTTGTAAAACACCTTGCGTTTGATTTTTATTCTTAAAATATTTAATAAAACCTGTTTTAGTTAACTTGGGGTTTTGGATATTTTTTCTTACAAATTCTATCTCATAACCACATTTCTTATAAAATTCAGGAGCTTGGAAAGCACTTGTAACAAGATTGATATTATTAAAACCTTTATCTTCAAAACGACTTTCTAACGCTTGAAGTAATTTTCTACCATAACCTTTATTTCTATAAGCAGAGTCAACCCATAAATCATCAATATAAATTTCTGCAAAAGCTGTGTAAGCAGATAAAACACCTATAGTTTTATCTCCTTCGAACAAGACTAAATTAAAAGGCTTGTAATTAACATCAACTCTATGAGACGTTTCATATTTTATTAAATCCTCTCTCATTTGTTGTTCAATATTGTCAGGTAGCGCATCTATTAATTCAATTTTGGTCATTTTTTATTTATACCTCAAATAAATTTAGATCCACTTCTTGGAGAAAAGAGCGAAAAGCTTTTGTAGCTTTGTTCGGCTCAAACTCAATTGTTTGATATTCTGCACATAAATGCTGATGAAATGGATCTTCGCTTAAAATTTCATATAGTTTTTCTCGGCTTGTAGATTTAGCAATTATCACTCCACCAGATCTTGGATTTTGTCTTCCTGATGCTAAAAATACTCCTGTAGCATAATATTTATCTAAATATTTTAAATGCGCTTTCCTAAGATCAGTAATCTTTTCTACTTCAACAACATATTTCAAAATGATAATAAATAATTTTTCTTTCATAATATCTTCCCTAAATCGATAGTATCTTTTGAAATCGATACGTCATCAAATTCCATATCACTATATCCAAGCTTACGATAAAAATCTTCAGCATTTGGATTGGCATGAAGTTTTATAATATTACTTCCTCTAGATTTGATCCATTTTTCTAACAAGTGCATTAGATAACTACCATGGCCCTTTCTTTTGTAAGGTTCATCTGTGGCTAGTGATCTTATCGCTGCTTCTAATGCGTTTAAAAATTCTACATGAGCAACAGTGATTACTTTAGTTC
>CAZJZY010000018.1:0-34053 GCA_964550685.1 uncultured Rickettsiales bacterium
AAAATAATAATCCTTATGTAACTGATCCAAGGTCTGCATATCAGTTAACATCTATACTAGAAGGAGTAGTGCTACACACTAAAACTGGACTGCCTGTAAGACAGCTAGGACGTACTATTGCAGGGAAAACAGGTACCTCTAATGGACCTAAAGACACTTGGTTTGTTGGCTTTACTCCTGATTTAGTGGTGGGAGTATTCGTTGGTTATGATGATGCAACTGTGATGGGTGCGCGCGAATCAGGAGCCATGGTTGCTCAGCCAATTTTTGTAGAATTTATGAAAGAAGCTCTAGTTGACCAACCAGACAAGCCTTTTAAAATGCCAGATGGATTAAAACTAGTTCGAGTGGATTACATGACCGGTGAGCCTTCGATGAAATATGGTGGAACAATATATGAAGTATTTAAAAGAAAGAATTATCAAAGTCCAATGGCTATTGAGAAAGCAGTGGTGGTTGATTCAAGTTTAGCAATAGAAGAGCCAAAGAAAAAAGGAGAGTCAGAAACAGAAGTGTTTAGTTTGGATGAAATTCAAGATGATGGAATTTATTAATGGTTAAAAAAACTATTGCTGTTTTTGGAAGTACCGGCTCTATAGGTGTAAATACACTTAAAATACTTAAAGAAAATGCTGAGAAATTTCAGGTTATAGTTCTAACTGCTCATGGCAATGTAGAGCTTCTAAGTAAGCAAGCCTTAGAATTTAAGCCGCAATATGTTCATCTTGGAGATAGCAGTAAAATAGCTCAACTAAAATCAAACTTGCGTGGTAGTGGAATTGAAATTATTACTGATTCTATAGCTGAAGTTGCTAAAATTAAAGTTAATTTAATTGTGATGGCTATTGTTGGATCAGCTGCTATATTGCCAACAATTAATGCAATAACATCTAGAAACAATATAGCTTTAGCTAATAAGGAATGTTTAGTTTGTGCTGGAAATATAATTACAAATCTTGCAAAAAAACATAATGTTAAAATAATTCCGATAGATTCAGAACATAGTGGATTATTCCAAGTTTTTGATCATCAAAAGCCTTACTTAATTAAAGATATCCTTTTAACTGCTTCTGGTGGCCCTTTTCGTGAATATACATTGGAACAGATGAATAATGTTACCAAGGCTCAAGCCCTAAAGCATCCTAATTGGTCAATGGGGGCTAAAATCACCATTGATAGTGCAACTTTAGTGAATAAATGCTTAGAGGTTATTGAGGCTTACCATCTATTTCCTCTTAGAGCTGATCAAATAAAAATCATAGTTCATCCTGAATCTATTATCCATGCAATAGCTAATTATCAAGATGGATCAATGCTTGCGCAAATTAGTGCTCATAATATGCAAGTAGCAATTTCCTATGCATTATTTTATCCGGAAAGAGCTACATTAAATGAGTTTAACCAACTAGACTTAACTCAAATAGGAAATTTATGTTTTTATAAGCCAGAACTAGAAAAATTTAAATCTCTTCAGCTTTTAAATATAGTGCTTGATAACATCGATAGCAATGCTTCTTTAATATTCAATGTTGCTAATGAAGCGGCAGTTGAGGCCTTCTTACAAGATAAAATTAGCTTTATTCAGATTACTCAAGCTATTGAATTTGCATTAGAAAAAATAGCATTCAGAACTTTAAATACTCTAGAAGAAGTTATAGAATCTATAGCAATGGTCAAAAAAATATCTACAGAATATATTAGCAATCTTTCTACTTAAATTTTTCCGAATATCCGCTAAAATATCTTTTGCCACTAATACTGAATCATCTTGGCTTATATCGCCGACATGAATACTAAATAGTATCTTTATCATTAAGTTAAACCCCTTCGTGTTATTATTGTAAGTATATTTTTTTGCACTATAAATCAATAAATCAAGAACTTTAGTGAATATATTTTGGATAATATTCTTGTTAAAATAAGACTAGACTGTTAGTCTCACTTATATAATGATTAAAATATAATGAAAATATGTATAGCTCTTTAGCTCAGTTAGGACTCGTTCTAGCAATATTATTAGGAATGTTAGTGCCATTGGGTTTGATTTGGTTAAAGCCTATTGGAAAGACTTACTTTAAACAAATCTTAGGTAATATAATTTTAGCGCAATTTATATTTATTAGCTTTGGATTCATAGCTTTAATTTATGCCTATGTAAACTCAGATTTTTCACTATATAATGTGTTTCGTAATTCTCATCAAGCGGTGCCATTAATTTATAAATTTTCGGGGGTATGGAGCAATCACGAAGGCTCAATGTTATTGTGGTTATTTCT
The DNA here is from genome assembly GCA_964550685.1 of uncultured Rickettsiales bacterium. GTDB lineage: Bacteria > Pseudomonadota > Alphaproteobacteria > Rickettsiales > CANDYO01 > CANDYO01. Next base: position 2,277 of record CAZJZY010000018.1, read on the forward strand.
TCTTAGTTTAGTAAATTTTATTTTCACTCAGCATAAATTATCAGATATAGATAAAATATGGATTTACTCTACACAGATAATAATTACCAGCAGCTTGTTATGCTACGCTATTTTAAAGTCAAATCCATTTGTTAAAATATCCCCAGTGCCATTGCAAGGCGGAGGGTTTAATCCATTACTTCAAGATATAGGGCTTGCAATTCATCCACCTATTTTATATTTAGGATATGTAACCACTATTATTGCTTTTGCCATTAGCATAGCTGCATTAATTCGTAAAAAATTATCTTCTGATATGTTAGAAATTATGCAGAAATGGGCATTATTTTCCTGGAGCTTCTTAACTCTTGGAGTAGCTTTAGGAGCTTGGTGGGCTTACAGAGAGTTAGGTTGGGGAGGTTATTGGTTTTGGGATCCAGTAGAAAACGCTTCCATTTTACCATGGCTTACTTCAATGGCCTTGATACATTCTATATATACTACCAAAAAATTGGATACTAATTATAAATGTACGATTCTGTTAGCTTTATTTACTTTCCTATTATCAATATTGACCACTTTTTTAGTGCGCTCAGGAATTATAACTTCTGTTCATTCCTTTGCCAGCGATATTAACCGCGGCGTATTTATTTTAGGATTATTATTCTGCTATTCTTTTTGCGCCCTAGGATTATTTGCTATCAATGCCCATCACCTTCACTTCAAAGGAGAAAATAATTGGCTGTCTCGTTTTGGTGGAGTTAATGTCGCTAATATTTTTTGGGTCATTGCCACTTCTATTATATTATTATCTCTTATCTATCCTTTACTCATAGAAGCTTATACTGGAGAGAAAATTAGTATTGATCGTAGTTTCTTTGAGAACTCATTTATTCCAATCTTACTACCTATTTTATTCTTATTAGCGTTAACACTACCGGCTTCTTGGCAAAAAATATTACCTATCCATTATCTTTATTTTATTTATTCTTTAGTTCCAGCTGTTTTAATATCGATTTGCTTTTATTATTGTTCTATTAAACAGCCCAGTCTTATTTCTATGCTCTCTTTTTTGGGTGGAGCCTTGGTGGTGAGTAGAATGTGTTTTTGGTTTTATCAGAGACTTAGCTCTCCAATAACATTTAAATTTTATCTAATATTTTTAGTGCATTTAGCTGTGGGATTATTTGTTATGAATATAGCTTTTATGGAAACTAATTCTCAAGAGTTATTAGTTAACATGAAAGATGGTAACACAATAGAATTCGCTAATTTTAATATTCATTATTTAAAAAAAGAAAATATTGCTGTGGATAATTATTTAGCTGGTAGAGTTATTTTAGATGTGGATGGGGTAGTAACTCTTAAACCTGAAATACGATATTATCCAGTTGAAAAGACGCAAACCTCTGAAGCGAGTATCTATCATGCTTTATTTTATGATTTATATGCAGTTATAAGTGAAGTAACTAAAGATGCAGATATTGTAGTTAAATTATATTTTAAACCATTAATTAGCTGGTTATGGATGATTTGCGCTATAATTTTTACTTGTGGAATTTTATTACTTTTAGCTCCAAAGAAGAAAACAAATGCGCTCACTTAATTATATTCCCTTGCTTGGTTTTGTTATCTTAATTCTCACTTTATACTATAGTATGAGCATGGCTTATAATCCAAAAGAGTATGTATATAAGATTTCTGAAACCAAATTAGATCTTGTTTCTGGTGATCATCTGGATTTAAAACATTTGAAAGGTAAGTTTTACGTTCTTCATCTATTTGCTTCTTGGTGTGGTTCATGTAAAGAAAATTATCCGCTGTTAGAAAAAATTAAGAAAGAAACTAATGCGGTTATTATAGGAATAGCAGTTAGAGATAATAAGCCTAAAGAAAATCTTATATATGATTATCTAGCTATAGATAAAGATTTGGTTATTCCTAGGATGCTAAAAAGCCAAAGCATCCCTGAAACTTTGATAATAAATCCTCAAGGAATGGTTATATTTCATTATGTAGGCGTTCTAGATAGAAAGGAACTTGAAGATAATGTTATACCAAATTTGACTAGTGAGTTGAATACGAAATAATATCACGCCTCTGAGATTTAATCCATTTTTCTCATTTTCTATTTCTTCGATGGCTTCTATAGTAGTGTCATCAAAGATATTTTTTACGATAAATTCTAAATATATTTATCTTGATATCTAGCATTCTTGGGGCTAGAATGTGGAATCTAGTTTAATTATTCAATAATAAGAGGTTACTTATGTCTATTTTAGTAGGAAAAGCGGCGCCTAATTTTACTTCAACCGCAGTTATGCCTAATAACGATATCAATAATAATTTTGATTTAACTAAATACTTAAATGGTAGTGTTGGAGTGGTGTTTTTCTATCCCTTAGATTTTACCTTTGTATGTCCAACAGAAATTATAGCTTTTAATCATCGTTTAGGAGAGTTTTCTTCAAGGGGCGTAAAGGTTATTGCTATAAGTGTTGATTCACATTATTCACATTATGCATGGAAAGAAACACCTGTAAATCAGGGTGGTATTGGTAATATTCAAATGCCAATGGTTTCAGATCTAGATAAGTCTATTGCTAGAGATTATGGTGTGTTATTTAATGATAGAATTGCGTTAAGAGGTTCTTTTCTTATTGATAAAAATGGCGTTGTAAGACATCAGGTAGTTAATGATTTTCCCCTTGGTCGTAATGTTGATGAGATGTTACGTATGGTTGATGCGCTTAGTCACCATGAAGAATTTGGTGAAGTTTGTCCAGCTGGTTGGAGAAAAGGTGAAGAAGCTATGAATCCTAACGCTGAAGGCGTTTCTGATTATCTAACTTCTAACGCTGATAAATTGTAAATTATGGTTGAAGTTAATCATTATAAAGTAGTCATTATTGGTTCTGGTCCTGCTGGATATACTGCTGCAATTTACACTGCCAGAGCCAGCCTAAATCCTTTGTTAATTAGTGGTAGTCAGCCTGGTGGGCAATTATCTATCACCACTGATGTAGAAAATTATCCAGGGTTTGCTAGCACCATTCAGGGACCTTGGCTTATGGAGCAGATGGAGGCACAAGCTGCTCATGTTGGTACAAAAATTGTGAATGATTACGTAACGAATCTTGATTTAAAAAATAGACATTTCACTATAACAACTGAATTTGGATCTATTTATACGGATGATAGTGTAATTTTGGCAACTGGAGCTCAAGCAAAATGGATGGGATTACCAAGTGAATCTAAATTTCAAGGATTTGGTGTTTCTGGATGTGCTACTTGTGATGGATTTTTCTTTCGTAATAAGAAGGTGATAGTTATTGGCGGTGGTAATACTGCTGTTGAGGAGGCATTGCACCTTACTCATCATGCTAGTGAAGTTATTTTAGTGCATCGTAGAGATGAGTTAAGAGCTGAAAAAATTCTTCAAGATAGATTGTTTAAAAATCCTAAAGTTAAAGTGCTTTGGAATCATGTTTTAGAAGAAGTGCTTGGTACCGATACTCCTAAAAATGTCACAGGAGTTAAGCTCAAAAACACGCTCACAGAAGAAATATATGAAATGGCAGTGGACGGTGTATTTATTGCTATTGGTCATAGTCCTAATACTGGAATAGTTAAAGAACAAATTGATCTAGATCATGAAGGATATATAATTACTAAGCCAAATAGCACTCAAACTAATATTCCTGGCGTATTTGCGTGTGGAGATGTGCAGGATAAAATTTACCGTCAAGCTGTGACTGCAGCAGGCACAGGCTGTATGGCAGCTTTAGAAGCTGGGAAGTTTCTGGATGATCTTTAATGGTCAGGGAACTTCTAGCATTATTGATTTTTTAGTTAGTAAGACTATAGCTGATGATCCACTAGAGTCTCAGTTGCTATATAAAGATTTATATAGCAAATTAGATCAATATTATCCTATTTACTTTGATTTGATGATTTCAATTAGTATTTCTGTAGCTCGTGGGTTAATGCTTATTTATGTCTTTAATAAGTAATGCTATAATTATATAAATAATACTATTCAATTTAATGATCTTTCTGTTTTTTTTTACATGAGGGCACTCATAGTTTAATGAAGTTATATTTTAATAATGCAGCACTTCCTTATCCTGATGATAACAATAAACTAAAGTTGGAATATAAGTCTTCTGTAAATTTAGTTTTATATAATATTACGAGTAAACTTGGTTTACAGATAGAATATAGTAGACTTAATGTATTATAAACTTGACCTTTTGCTATAGATGTTTTTTACTCAAATATGTTATAATTAAACTTTAAATTTGGAGAAAAATTATGAATATTGAGAAAATTGGTGCAGGTAAAAATGCTCCCGAAGAAGTTAACGTAATTATTGAAGTTCCCATGGGTAGTGACCCGGTTAAATATGAATTCGATAAAGAAGCGGGAGCTATTGTGGTTGACCGTTTCGTTCAAACAGCAATGTTTTATCCTTGTAATTATGGATTTGTGCCATGTACTTTATCTAAGGATGGTGATCCAGTTGATGTATTAGTTATAGCTAATTATCCAATTATTCCTGGCGCAGTGATTAAGGCTAGGCCGATTGGAGTGCTAATGATGGAAGATGAATCAGGCATGGATGAAAAAGTGCTGGCGGTGCCAACAACTAAGCTTGATCCTTATTTTTCTACTATAAAATCATATAAAGATTTGCCGGAAGTTTTGATCGATAGAATTAAGCATTTTTTTGAGAATTATAAAGCTTTAGAAAAAGGTAAATGGGTTAAAGTTGGCGGCTGGGAAGATGAAATATCTGCCAAAGCTATAATTCAAGAAGGATTAAATTTAGCTAAAAAATGAAAGGATTTGCAGAGCCAATCAAAGCTATAGCCGTAATGCTTCCACCTGAATATACAGTGAGTCAAATTTCTTATCGTTTAAAGTCAGTTGTGGAAAATGAATTTTCTTACGTAAAAATACGCGGGGAAGTTTCTGGTTTTAAGCTTGCTCCTTCGGGTCATGCATATTTTTCTTTAAAAGATGATAATGCTATATTGTCTGCTGTTTGTTGGAAGGGAGTTTTTAGTAATTTAGCTGTGAAACCTCAGGAAGGAATGGAGCTGATTTGTATTGGTAATATCACTACTTACCCAGGTCAGTCTAAATACCAGTTAGTTGTAGAAAAAGTAGAGCATGCTGGTATTGGCGCTTTGATGGCAATGCTAGAAAAAAGAAAAGCTGAATTTGCTAAAGAGGGATTATTTGATTCTGAAAGAAAGAAAAAAATTCCGTATTTGCCTCAGAAGATTGGTATCATAACTTCGCCAACAGGAGCGGTTATTCAAGATATGATTCATCGAATTAAAGATAGATTTCCTAGTCATGTTTTGCTTTGGCCAGTATTGGTGCAAGGAGAAAAGGCAGCTCAACAGGTTAGTGAAGCTATTATTGGTTTTAATAATTTTGGAGATAAGCCTGATGTTATTATAGTAGCTAGAGGTGGCGGTTCAGTTGAAGATTTATGGCCATTTAATGAAGAAATTGTTGTTAGGGCTGCCTATGCTTCAAATATTCCTCTCATTTCAGCTATCGGCCATGAAACAGATTTCACTTTATTGGACTTTGTATCAGATTTAAGAGCCCCGACTCCTACAGCGGCAGCTGAGATGGCAATACCAGTGCTCAGTTCAATTGCCATAAATATCCGCGGGATTATTAATAGAGCTGAATATGCTCTAATTAAATATTTTGAGTTTCGTAAAAATAAATTATTGATGTTAAAAAAATCTCTACCCAATTATGAAAGTATTTTGAATTACTTCGTTCAAAAACTTGATGATTTATCATTTAGGTTTGTTAATGCTAAGGATAGATATTTAGAGATTCGTCTTAATCGACTTAATACTGCTAATTTGCGTTTGAAGCATCCTAGAGATATAATGAAATTAGCTGAAGAAAAATTAGTCCATACAACTAATCGCCTGCAGCGTGCTGGAGATATTTATTATGATAATAGTCAACAAAAGCTAAAACTAGTAAGCTCTTTATTAAATAGCTATAGCTATAAAAAAACCTTAAGTCGTGGCTTTGCAATTATAATTAATAAGGATAACAATGCGGTTACTGCGGCTGGACAGGCAAAATCAGGCGATCAATTAATAGCAGAATTCTATGATGGGAAATTAGAAGTAACTGTAAATTAGGACGTTTATACATGATAAATTTGGATAAACTAAAGAAAGCGCAAAGTGGAAAAAGAAAAAATTATTAATGACCCAGAGTTATGGGTTGCATTTCAAAAAAACGTAATCTCACGGTGCATACCTATGAAATCAAAAATATTTAACCTATGTGATGTTTTTTTTATCAGAGTTAATTTCTCTTATTACAAAAATAGAGGAGCTTAAATAATTTTTGTAGACGAGCGGCATAAAAAGATTGTTAAAGATCTTCTATCTAGATATCCTTATAGTTTCTATGCTTTTGGATCTAGAGTGAAAAGAAATAATAAAAAGTTTTATGATTTGGCTCTATGTTCTTTTGATAATATTTCTTGAAATATACGTTTTTATATAGACGAAGACTTTGAAGAATCTTATTTGCCATTTAATGTCGATGTGGTGGATTGGAATATGTCCGATGAGAATTTTAAGTAGTTAATTGAAAAAGATTTAGTTTGCGTTCAGAAGAAATAATATTTTTTATAATTTGAATATAATTTGTTGCAGGCTTAATATATTTAGTATATAAAGGAATTCTCTTAAGCTTTTAAGAGGGGGGCGATTAGCTCAGCTGGTAGAGCATCTCGTTTACACCGAGGCGGTCGGCAGTTCGAATCTGTCATCGCCCACCACTCATTAATTTTCCAATTGCCGCTTATAAACCTTCGCCTTCAGGCGGAATTGCTTTAGCTTAGAATTTTCCAGAGCTAAGAAAAAGATACTAGGGCTGGCACATATGGTCCAGAGGTTATTTTTGTGCTACGGTTGGAGCTGTGATTGAAGATAATATAAAACAATATATTGAAAATCAGTCTTACACAGCAGATTCTTTTAAAGTATGGGATGCAGCTGCGCCAACATCATCAGAAGCATGACTTTAGTACGCAGACCACAAGCTAAAACAAGAGTTTCAGTTGTAATGAAAGGAGCATTACTTATCTCAATAGGAATAATTATTTCTATTGTAGCTTTTGTGGAGGTTATTATTTTGTTTCATGCAATTAAAAATCATGAAATTATAAAGTTTTCTAAAGCATAATATATTATATTTAAAAAAAAATACCTTAAGTAGCAAATCTTTACTTGCAAATTTTTTCAAAAAATGTATTGTCTATTTTTTAGAATTAACATTTGGAGTATTTCTCTATGCCTCTTTATGAGACAATTTTTATTACAAGACAGGAAGTGTCTTTAAACGATGTGGAAAAATTTACAACCAACTTCGCCAAAATTTTGACTGATAATGGTGGAAGCATTGTAAAAACAGAACAATGGGGCCTAAGAGATTTAGCTTACCCTATAAAAAAGTCTAACAAAGCTTACTATACTATGTTAGCTATAGATTCTCCTTATACTGCCGTTAAAGAAATGGAGCGTAGATTAGCTTTGAGTGAAGATGTTTTAAGGCATATTACAGTGAAAGTTGAAAAAATTAGCAAGAATCCATCTGCTCCAATAGCAAAGTCTTCAGGCAGTGATGATGCTGTAGCTGCAATTGAAGAAGTAGAAATTGGTGGGGAGGAATAATTTAATGAAAGCAAGTGCACCTGATTTAAAAAAGAAAGTATTTTTTAGAAGATTTAATAAGGGCTGTCCTTTAACAGGAAGCGCAGCACCTGAGATCGATTATAAAGATGTAAAATTGATGCTTAGATTTATTTCTGCTCGTGGCAGAATTTTGCCAAGAAGAATTACTGGCGTTTGCGCATCTAAACATAGAAAATTGGTTCAAGCGATTAAAACTGCTAGAGTTTTGGCTTTGTTGCCTTTCTCTGACGTGTAATTTATAAGACTTGAAATTAGAGGACAGAAATGGAAGTTATTTTATTAGAGAGAATCAAACATTTAGGAGAAATGGGCGCTATAGTTTCGGTTAAGCCTGGTTATGCGCGTAATTTTTTAATTCCTGGAAAAAAAGCTTTGAGAGCTACCGAAGCAAATCAGAAATATTTTGCAGATCGTAAAGCGGAGCTTCAGGCTCAAAGTGCTGACAAACTTGACAAAGCTCAAGGAATTTATGCAATAATTGACAAGAATTTTATTACTATTATTCGTCAAGCAGGCGAAGACGGAAAGTTATTCGGTTCAGTTTCGCCAAGAGATATTGCAGTTAATGCATCAGAAATTTTTTCTCAAAGCATTGATAGCGCTGATATAGTGCTAGATAAAGCAATTAAATATGTTGGTATTTATGAAGTGAATATTGCATTACACGCTGACTTACATGCTATGATTTACGTTAATGTAGCTCGCACAACCAGCGAAGCAGAAGAGGCTAAGAAAGCCTTCTTAACTCCTCCAGCCACTAAAAAATCTTAATACTAAATTATAAGGTCTCTAATTGGAGACCTTTTCTTGTAAAACCTTTCATCTATCATATTTTTATATTGGGGCTGTAGCTCAGCAGGATAGAGCGCAGGACTCCTAATCTTGAGGCCGTGAGTTCGAATCTCGCCAGCCCCACCATTAACATTAACAACGATACTTTCCCTAACTACTTACTATCGCTTGTATATTTATTAATTCCCTGAACCAATGCACGTATAAATAATTTTTTGTGCTTTGTTGAATTAAGTAGTTTTTCTTCTGTTTTATTTGATAAGTACCCTAGCTCAATTAAAATTGCTGGAGTGTCAACTCCTTTTAAAACTTTAAGTTCTGCAGAGCGATGAGGAATTTGTAACATTTCAATTTCTTTACTTAAAGCAGCTGTGACTAATTTTGCTAATTTTACCGAAGCATTCTGAGTGTCTTGATATACCATATTAATCAGTACATTGGCGATATTCTTATTTTGCTTTAATAGCTTATCATTTTTTAGAATATCTGATTTGCTTGCTTTTTCTGATAAATTAGCCGTTTCTTTTTCGATGCCTTCTTGCGATAAAGTATAAACAGATGCGCCAACTAATGTAGGATCGCTATTAGAATCTGCATGTAAGGAAATAAATAAATCTGCCTTCATTTCTGTAACTTTTTCTCTACGTTGTTCGGAAGGCATAGATATATCAGAATCTCTAGTCATCATAATTTCATATTTGGGATATTTCTTAAGCTCTCTGCGCAATTCTTTTGCATAAGACAAAACTAAATCTTTCTCAAATGTATTTAAACTTGACCCTATGGCTCCTTTGTCTATTCCACCATGTCCAGGATCAATCATAACAATAACTTTTTTAAGAATAATGGCCTTCTTTACTTCTTTTTTTAAAGGAGCAATAATTTTATCATTACTAATCTCTATAGTTACAAATAATTGTCCATTCTGAGATAGTGAATAAGTTTTATCAAATTTACTATTCTCAGCTAATTCTAGAATCATTCTTAAGTCATTAGAGCCTCTATTGGATTTTAGAATGGCTTTAAGAAACTTGCCAGCTAGTCCATGAGGAATAGTTTTTACAGCAAATTCAGCATTGATAAAGTCTATGTTAACCTTATTATTATTTGGTATAACCTGATAACTAACTTGCTGATCTAGAACGAAAGTTACTCTGTATTTATTGTCGCCAATTATAGCGTGATGAATTTGTAATAATTCCGCTTTAGCAAAAGAACTAAAACTAAAAAATATAATATATATAATAAGAAAAATTCTGCTAAACGACATATTATAGTTTTGTTCCACCAACAGTAATTTTCTCTATCAATAAACTAGGTTGTCCAATACCCACTGGTACTGACTGCCCATTCTTACCACACATTCCAGCGCCTCTATCTAAAATTAGATCATTGCCTATCGCTTTAATTTTTTTCATAACATCTGGACCATTCCCAATTAGGCTGGCTCCTTTTATAGGTTTAGTAACTTTGCCATTTTCAATTAAAAAAGCATTAGCTGACTCAAAAACAAATTTTCCTGAAGTAATATCAACTTGTCCACCATTAAATTTTGGAAAATATATGCCATTTTTCACTGAAGCTATCATATCTTCTTGAGAGATACCTCCTGGCAACATAAAGGTATTAGTCATTCTTGGCATCGGTTGATGCGCAAAATTCTCTCTTCTGCCATTACCAGTTGGCTTCATTCCCATTAATCTAGCATTCATCCTATCTTGCATATAACCAACTAAAATGCCATCTTCGATTAAAATATTTCTTTGCGTTGAGGTTCCTTCATCATCAAAATTTAAGCTCCCCCTACGGTCAGGAATCGTTCCATCATCAACAATAGTAACTCCTTTAGAAGCAACGCGTTTACCCATAAGCCCAGAGAATGCAGAAGTTTTTTTCCGATTAAAATCTCCTTCTAATCCATGGCCGACAGCTTCATGAAGCAATACCCCAGGGTCTCCTGCGCCAAGCACCACCATAAATTCTCCGGCTGGTGCCGGGTCTGCTTGTAAATTGATCATCGCCATATCTATAGCACGATTCGCCATCGCCTGCCAATTCTCTGACAGAAACAAATCATGGTAAGATTTTCTAGCTCCAGCGCTATCTCCTCCAACTTCTAATTTACCATCTTTAGCTATAACAACAGAAATTGAGAGCTGGGTTATTGGTCTAACATCCGCATATTCTTCATCTAAAGCTTTTAATATAGAAATATTAGACCACCCACCAGCAATACGAATTGTCACTTGTTTAACTAAAGAGTTTTTACTACGAATATATTCATCTATAGACTTTGCTACATGGATCTTTTCTTGAAATGCCAATTCTTTTATAGGATCTAAACTTTGATAAAGATTATGCTTTTTATGCTCAGAGTCTATTGACAAATGAACAGGCTGAGTAAAATTCTTAATTGAGCGAACAACTTCTCCAGCTTTGTTAAGAGCCCTTTCAGAAAAATCTGTTGCATGAGCAAAAGAAGCTACTTCCCCCAATACTCCTCTCATACCAAAACCTCTAGAAATATTAAAACTAGCATTACTAACTTTTTGATCATCAAATACTAACATTTCTGAATGAGACTCCTGTAAGTATAATTCTCCATCATCAAAGCCATCAAGAATTTTAGTGACTAATTTCTTGCAATTATCTTTTGTCCAGTCGTTATTACTAAAAAAACAAGTACTATTTGGATTAAGAAACATTTTTCTCTCTAAAACAATATTAATTTATACAATATAATTTACAATTATATGAATTGATAGTCAAATTCCTATGATTAACAAAAATTATTAATCAGCAACCTCAGGCTAGCCTATATTTATAGATTTGTTAAAAGGTGGATTCTCAGTAAAATTCTGCTATAATAATGTATATTTAGCTTATTAAATTAAGACTGGTATTGAAAAAATATTTGCTATCTATTATATAACAGTTGAATGTTATGTAAATATATTATATACTAATTGAATATTTATTAACTTTTTTGCAATACATTTAGTTAATATTAATTAAATAATTGAGGGTAATTCAGTGAGTAAGGGTTCACAAAACACGTTAATTAAAGTTTTAGATCAATGTCGTCCTGTTTTTTGGATAGTATTTGCCTTTGCTTTTGCAGTAAATTTATTGATGCTAGTAACTCCACTATATTCACTACAAGTTTTGGATAGGGTTTTATCAAGTCAAAATCAAAACACTTTGCTAATGCTAAGTTTATTGATGGTAGCTTTGTACATAGCTTTGCATATGATTCAGGTGGCTCGATCTTTTACTTTAATAAAATTAGGCGAATGGCTAGATAAGCAACTATCACCAGATTTATTTGCTAATTCAATAAGAAGTGCCGCAATGAAAGCTTCTGTTGGTGGCGCGCAAAATCTTCGTGATTTACAAACAGTAAAAACATTCTTAACTAGCGTTGGCATAAACACTCTTTTTGATGCCCCATGGTCTATAATTTATATTATAGTTTTGTTTTTAATTCACTCTTGGATGGGGTGGCTCTCTGTCATCGGAGCGCTACTGCTTTTAGCTTGCGCTTTCTTAAATTCTTATGCTACAACCGCAAAGCTTAACGAAGCTAACGAACAATCAATGCGCAGTATGAATCAATCGGATATTGCAACTCGTAATGCAGAAGTAATTGAAGCTATGGGAATGATGGGTGCCGTGCAAAAAAACTGGCAAAAATACCAACAAAATTCTTTAAATTCTATTTCAATAGCAAGTTATAGAAATGGTATTATTTCTAATATTGCTCGTTTTATTAGAATGATTCTGCAGATGCTAGTGACTGGGATAGGAGCTTATCTTGTTCTGGTTGAACCAATGAATATGTCTATGGGCGCAATGATTGGTAGCTCGATCATTATGGGTAGAGCCTTAACCCCATTCGACAATGCAATTGAAATTTGGAAACAAATAAGCGGAGCTATGAAAGCTTATGATCGCCTTAAAGCTGCTTATGTTAAATTATCAGAACGCCAAGAGTCCATGAAGCTTCCAACGCCGACTGGAAAGCTATCTGTAGAAAATATCTTTTATGATCCAACCATCCCCGGTGCAGCAGGACCTGTAGCATATACTCTAAAAGGTGTGAACTTTACCTTAGAAGCTGGAGATATTCTAGCTATCATTGGACCTAGCGCCGCTGGTAAATCAAGTTTGGCCAAACTAATGGTTGGTGTATGGAAAGCAATGCAAGGCTCTATAAGACTTGATGGGGCGGATGTTTACACCTGGAATCGTGAAGATTTCGGTAATCATGTAGGTTACTTACCCCAAGACGTAGAACTATTTGGCGGAACTATTAAAAGCAATATTGCTAGACTCAGAGAGGATGCAGATCCGCAGGCCATCGTTGAAGCTGCCCAAATGACTGGAGCGCATGAATTAATTCTTCGTTTAAAAAATGGTTACGAAACAGATATAGGAATTGGTGGAGCTAATTTATCTGGTGGACAAAGACAAAGAATAGGTCTAGCCCGCGCATTTTTTGGAGACCCAAAATTTGTAGTACTAGATGAACCTAACGCTAATTTAGATGAACTCGGTGAACAAGCTTTAGTGGGCGCTATCAACCATGCCAGAGCTAAGAAAATCACCACTGTAATTATCTCTCACCGTCCATCTATTCTATCTTGTGTTGATAAAATACTAATCTTGCAAGATGGGGCCGTCGCGGCTTTCGGAACTAAAGAGGAAATTATGGCAAAATTTGCAAAACCTGCTAATACTGCTATTGCCAATCCAGGGACTCAACCATAATAATTTAAGTGATGACGACATATGAAAATTACAGGTACCTCAAAAATTATATCTGAACAAGAAGAAAAGCAAGAGCAAGAAAATTTAGTCTCTATAGCTGAAGTCTCAGATCTGCTTTATGAAGAAGTTCCTCAGGGAAAGTTTCATCAGGTAAAAAAACTAGCAAAAGATATGAAAAAAGAACTAGTTGAACAAGGCAAGCCATTTATTGAAAAACATAAGCTCCTTGCTAAAGAAGCAATAACAAAAGCTAGAGGACTTTCTCCATATGTTGATAAGTTCGTTACGACCATGGATACTTCTATAACCTATCTATCAACTCCTCAAGCAATGGAGGGTAGAAGTGAAGTAGTTCAAGAAACTAGAGCCCCATCAGTATTCGGCATTTGGGTATTAATTGTTACTTTCGGTTTTTTTGGGATGTGGGCAACTCTAGCGCCACTAGACAGCGCTTCACATGCTCAAGGAAAAATTATCCTTGAATCTAAAAAAAGAATCATCCAACATCCTGAAGGCGGGATTATTAAATCTATATTAGTTCGTGATGGTGATATAGTCACCAAAGGACAAACTCTGATACTCTTAGATGACACCCAACTTCAAGCGCAAAAAAATATGTATAAGTATAAGTATATTACCTCTCTTGCAGAAGTAACCAGGCTTATGGCTGAATGGGATGAACTTAAAGAGATAGTTTTTCCACCTGAGTTATTAAATGATCTTGATGACCCAGAAGTATTGAAAGCTGTAGAAAATCAGAAAAAAGTATTCGAAGCAAAAAGAGATAATATAGCTTCAAGAAAAGCTCTTGCAGAAAAAAACACTGCTCAATATCTTGAAAGGAAAAATTCTATTCTTCCTCAAATTGAAGCAACGGACAAATTAATTCAGATCAGTACAGATCAAGTTGCCACTTATAAGAAATTATTTGCTAAAGGCAATTTAAATAAAGCTGATTTGCAAAATGCAGAAGGAAGAAAAGCTGAATATGAAGGAAGAAAAGGAGATTTATTAGCTAAGCTTGCTGAAACAGAGCAGCAAATTCTTCAAAGCCGTATAGCTTTACAAAACGATGAAGACAAGCAATTCGAACAAACCATTAGTGAATTGAAAGCAGCTCAAGCTGAACTTTCTAAGGATAATGAGGCACTTAAGGACATTTCTGAACGTCTGAAGCGTACAGTTATAACTGCCCCAGAAGATGGTGTTGTTTCCAATATTTATGAAAAACTAACCCCTCACGGTACAGTACCGCAACAATTTCCGCTTATGGAAATCATCCCACAAGATGATAAATTAATCATTGAAGCAAAAATTAGAGCTGATGATATTTCGGTTGTAAGAGTTGGTCAACTTTCTAGAGTACGCTTAACTGCTTATAGAGCAAGAGTTGTGCCTGTCTTAGAAGGTAAGGTTGTTAGCTTATCTGCTGACGCAGTGGTAGCTGAAGGGCTAGAGCTGCAAACTGGAACTCCTCCTCTATATTACAAAGCGCGCATTGAAATCGACAAAGATAATTTGAAAAAGATCTCTGATCTTAAAGGTGTTGTTCTATATCCAGGTATGGGAGTGGACGTGATGATTGTAGTTGGTACTAGAACAATGCTAAAATACCTAATGGATCCTATCACTATGACTCTTGACCACGCTTTCAAAGAGAAATAGTGAAGGCTATTATTAACGGCGTCGTGCTTTAGGCGCCGTAGCTCTTCCTTGTATTAATTTATCTGCTATAATTAAAACAAATAAACTAATTACTAAAACGTACTGATCATGCTAAAAATATATTTAATTGCAGGTGAAGCTTCTGGTGATAACATTGGCGCTAAGCTAATGAAAGCTCTCAAGATCCAAAACCCTAACGTAGAGTTTTATGGTATTGGCGGAGAAAAAATGCAAGAACAGAAAATGAATTTGCTTTTTCCTGCTCAAGAATTATCAGTCATGGGATTTCTAGAAATCATTCCTCATATCTTTAAGTTTATAAAATTAATTAAGCAAACTATTGAAGATATTATTAGAATTCAGCCAGATTTAGTAATTACTATTGATTCTCCAGGATTTTGTTTTCGGGTAGCTAAAGCAATAAAGTCGAAAATTATAGGGAAACTTATCCATTATGTTGCTCCAACTGTATGGGCATATAAACCTGAAAGAGCAAAAAAAATAGCTCAAATTTACGATCATTTATTAGTAATTTTACCGTTTGAGCCAGAATATTTTCTAAAAGAAGGCTTACCTACAAGCTATGTTGGTCACCCTGCTATCGAAGACCTAAAAATACAGGATACAAAACTATTTAGAGAAAAATACAATATTCCTGAAACTAACTTATTACTTTGCTTAGCTCCAGGCAGCCGCAAGCAAGAAATAAAAAGATTACTGCCTGTTTTTTTAGATGGAGTTGCATATTTAAGTAAAAAAATAAAACAGAAAATTACCATAGCCATTCCTACACGAAATTATCTAAAAAAAACAATAAAGGAAGAAGTTACGCGCCACCGCTCCTTAGATATCATATTAGTAGATGATACAGATAAACAAACACTCTTTAGCTCTAGTGATCTTGCTTTAGCTAAAAGTGGAACGATCACTACTGAGCTTGCATTTTATCAAATGCCAATGGTGGTAGGCTATAAACTCAATCCTATTTCTCATTGGCTATTAAAAAGAATGATTATTGCTAAATATGCTACCATTGTTAATTTATTGGCTGATAAAGAATTAGTTCCTGAATTATTGCAAGACAAATGTAATCCTATTGTGATAGGAGAAGAATTATATAAAGCTATTTCACCTAAAAATAAAAGCAAATGGAGCAAAGAATTAAAAGCTCAACTAGCCAAATTACAAGTTGGCGAACAGATTCCAAGTCACTTAGCCGCTGCAAAAATACTAATGCTAGCTAATATTATAAAGTAACCTTATTTTCTAGCATAACAATCCCTAACCTTCATGAAAAATATTATACCATTCACCGGCATATAATCTATTATATCCTGTGTATTTCCAGATGCGTCATCCGCAGTCTTAATTTTTACATCAGAGACAGCGTCTATCAGGGCTTTAAATAGCGCTATTAGTGTCAAGAAAATTTTCTAAATAAAGACCGAGATATCATAGAATTAATGTCTTAAAAATTATATTCATAGATTTATCTTTTATACAGCTAATATAGAGCTCATAACAATATCTTATCTAAAAATTCCTTCGCTCTTTTTGTTCTAGGCGCTTTAAAAAATTTATCAGGAGAAGATTCTTCAACCACTTTTCCTTCGGATAAGAAGATAATCTTATCAGCAAAGTTTTTAGCAAAATTCATTTCATGAGTGGCCATTATGATGGTGATGCCGGTATGAACAAAAGATTTAATCACCGAAAGTACGTCCTGGACCATTTCTGGGTCAAGGGCTGAAGTTGGCTCATCAAGCAATAAAATATCAGGATTCATACATAAACTTCTAGCTATTGCCACCCGCTGTTTCTGACCGCCAGATAATGAATCTGGCAATTGATACGCTTTGTCTTTTAAACCAATTTTGCCAAGCAAGTTCATTGCCGTTTTTTTAGCTTCTTTTTTAGATATCCCCAATACCTTACAAGGAGCAAAAATCATATTATCCAACACATTCATATGAGGAAACAAATTGAAATGCTGAAATACCATACCTATTTTTGGTCTGTAATTATTTATATTATCATGGGTTAAGAGAATAGAATTAAATAAAATCTGCCCTTGATCAACTTCTTCTAAAAAATTTATTGACCTAAGTATTGTTGATTTGCCACCACCAGATGGGCCAATTAAAGCTATAACTTCTCCAGACTTAACGCTGAAACTAACGTCCTCTAACACCAGATGTTCATCAAATTTTTTGCTGATATTTTTTATTTCTAAGATCATTTTTTCTTTAACCTTTTCTCTAATATTTTTGCAAATGAGCTTAAAATAGTTACCAAAATATAATAACAGATAGCAGCTACAATCAATGGCTCTAAGTAACTATATTGCTCAGCTGAAACCACATTAGCTCTCCTCATAATATCAGCTTCACCTATTACCGAAATAATTGATGACTCCTTAACCATATTAATCGCTTCATTTACCAGAGAAGGGAGAATATTTCTAATTGCTTGCGGTATAATAATATTCTGCATCATTAATCTATAAGACATACCTAAAGATTTGGCAGCTTCAAATTGTCCCTTATCAACAGATTCAATACCAGCTCTAATATTTTCAGAAACATATGCTCCTGAATTCATAGAAAAGGCAATAATTCCTGCAGCAAAGGCTGAGATCTCAATGCCAAGCAAGGATGGCATTGCAAAATACATGATGAATAATTGGAGCAATAATGGAGTTCCTCTAAATATAGATAAATAACAAATAGCTATGGCTCTTAATATTCTGCTTGAACTCAATCTAAACAAAGATAGAATGGTCCCAATGATTAGGCCAAAAAACACCGAAATCAAAGCATATTGGAGAGTTATAAATATTCCTGCTGGTATATAAGTCAACGCCTTCCATAAATTATTTTCTTTAGTTTGATCCTGGTTAAACCATTTTTTTGCTATTTTATCAATAGAACCATTTTTTTGTAATTCATCAATCACTTGATTGAATTGAGATTTTAATCCTGATTCCTTTTTAAAAGCTATTGCATATCCATCACCAGATTTAGGAAAAATATGAGCTATAAGACCTGGGTTAGCCCATAAAATTTCTTTCACTTGTCCCTCTTCTAGTAATAATATATCTATACGACCTAATTTTAATTCCTGAAGAAGATGTAAATTATTTGCTAAAGATATTACAGATATATTCGGCAATTGGTTTTGCTGCTCTTTGGCGAAGCTTTCCATAATGCTACCTAATTGAGCACCAATTTTTTTATCGCTTAAATTTTTAATATTAGTACCATCTTTAGCTATTCCAGCAATCGATGTCTGATAATAAACATGAGAGAAATCAACATTAGCTAATCTTTCAGGAGTTAAAGTTAATCCAGACGCTATAAAATCCACTTTCCCAGATTGTAAAGCTGGGATTAGACTATTAAAATCCAGCTCACAGATCTCTAATTTCATATTTAATTCTATCGCTTTAACAAGATCGATATCAAAACCAATAACTTTTCCATTTTTTTTAGTTTCAAAAGGAGGATAATCGGGAGAAGTGCCAAGCTTTATAACTGACTCTTCATTTTTTTTCTCACAAGCTACTATAAAAAATAACAATAAACATAAAATAATTTTTTTAAGCATTATTCACGCTCTGCATAAAATTGCATATTACTGAATAATAATGCGTATATTTGTATAAATCAAGATAAATATGCAACTTTATGCATTTAATCTTTCTCAGGTTTATTTTCTCGAGGCTTGCCTCGTAAAACTATAGATGCTCTAGAATTATGGAATGCCAAAGAGTGAGTATAAACATAAAAGCTATACTGTATCAGTATTGCTGTATCACTTAGTATGTCCTGCTAAATACCGCAGTTTAGTGTTTGGTACTAAGGGAGATGAGGTACCGAAGGAAGTTTGTTTAGAGATATCCAAAAGATATAAAATAAATTTTTTAGAAATAGGTACAGACAAGGACTATGTTCACTTTCTAATACAGTCAGCAGCCTTACAAAGGTACTAACTACTATCAAAAGTATACGGTGAGAGAGGTTTTTAGGTTGATTCCTGAGGTTAAAAAGCAATTATGGGGCGGAGAGTTTTGGAGTAAGGGATTCTTTATAAATACTGTAGGCCAGCATGGTAAAAAGAAAAGCATAGCTAATTATGTAAAGAACCAAGGTAAAGAAAAGGAATATCAAACATTACACAAGCAGCAATTGAAGCTTTTCTAAAAAATAAATACCTCGGTGCTTGATCAGATGATCACTTTTATTGTCCAATTATAAACTATGGCATGGGGTAAAAATTTAAACGAAGTTCGACGTAACAAGCCTGATTCGATAATGATTTTGTGTCAGGTTATTAATGGAATACTGAGGGAGCAATTTATGACAGAACAAAAAAATAAAGAAGATTACTTTTTTTCAGTAAATAAAAAAGATACTGCTAAAAAAATAATAAAAAAAGAGTTACATAGATCTTGGGAATGGTTTAAACCTACAATTTATATTGCAGTTTTATATTTTTCAGCTGCTTTAATATATCATTTTTTAAAAGATTTTTCTAATTAAATTACTTGCTAAAGAAATTATTTCACCAAAGGAGTGTTTAATTATTTAGGGAGAGAGTTAGTTATGAGTGAATCAATTACCTACGGCATAAAGGAATACAAACATAATACAATCATTGTTGAATTGGACCAAAAATCTAGGGATAAATTACAACAAAAGACATAGAAAACTTTGAGAGTTTAGGTACTGCTCTAATTAATGCAGTTTTTACAGGGCTTGATAAAGGAATATAGGATCGTTTTGATGTACCCTCCTGTGATGATGGACCAGGTCCTGCATTTGCATATTATATGTATGGATTAGATCATTAAATAAATGTTTTATTTGCATTTTTGCGTGACTGATGCTAAATTATCTGTCTATTTTGTTTAGAAAAAAATATATTATGTCAAGAATCACAATACATAAGCCCGAAGATTTTGCTAAAATGCGCGTAAGCGGGAAACTCGCTGCAGAAGTTTTAGATTTTATAACGGACTATGTAAAGCCAGGGGTCACAACGCTTGAGCTTAATAATTTATGTCATGATATGATTATAAAAAATGGAGGCATCCCTGCTCCATTAAATTATCGTGGATTTCCTAAATCAATTTGTACTTCTATCAATCATGTAGTATGCCATGGCATTCCTGAAGACCGTAAGCTTAAAGATGGCGACATTATCAATATAGACGTCACTGTTATTGTTGATGGCTGGCATGGAGACACCAGCAGAACTTATTATGTTGGCAATCCTCCCATTAAAGCAAAGCGCTTGGTGGATGTAACTTATGAAGCTATGATGCTTGGAATTGAACAAGTGAAGCCTGGAGCACATTTGGGCAGTATTGGCCATGCTATTGAAACTTATATTAAGCAGTTTGGCTATTCTTCAGTTAGAGAATATTGTGGCCATGGGATTGGCAAAATTTTTCATACTGAACCAAGCGTAATGCATTTTGGCCAAGCTGGTACTGGGCCAGTTTTAGAAACAGGGATGTTTTTTACAGTTGAACCAATGATCAATGCCGGAACATACCATACTAGATTGAGTCCCGTAGATAATTGGACAGTCACCACTAAAGATCGTGAACTTTCTGCTCAAATTGAACATACAATAGCTGTTACTGAAACTGGCTATGAAATTTTTACTTTATCGCCAAAGGGCTATACAAAACCTCCTTATAAGGGGTAAAATTGCTAGCTTAT
The DNA here is from genome assembly GCA_964550685.1 of uncultured Rickettsiales bacterium. GTDB lineage: Bacteria > Pseudomonadota > Alphaproteobacteria > Rickettsiales > CANDYO01 > CANDYO01. Next base: position 22,963 of record CAZJZY010000018.1, read on the forward strand.
ACTAAACTAAATGAGCATTTTAAAAAAATAGGTATATTAAAAAGCATCCAAGCTTTGGTTAGCTGGGATAACAATGTTATGTTACCCAAAGAAGGAGCGAAATTATGCTCTATGCAGATGACCTATTTATCTAGCGAAATATATAAACACCTAAATGATCCGATACTTCCAGATTTAATTGCAGAATCCGAAGCCAATACCTTGGATGAAGAGCAGCTAATTAATCTTAGGCATATCAAATATCAACATCTATGCAATCAAGCGGTTGATGAAAAATTAGTAAAGGCTAAAACCAATGCAGTATTAACTTGCGAGCTTAATTGGCGGGAAGCAAGAAAAAACAATGATTTTAAATTATTTTCTCAGCATTTCAAACCATTATTAAAACTAACCCAAGAGGAAGCAAATCGTAAGGGAGAATTACTAAATCTTAGTCCCTATAATGCGATGCTAGATAATTATGATAGAGGGCGTAGATCTGAAGAAATTGATGTTATATTTGCAGATTTAGAACAATTCCTCCCTAATTTTATTGCTGATGTTCAGGAAAAGCAAAGATCTAGAAACATTACTCCGCTTAATGGAAAATTTTTACAAGCAAAACAGAAAAACTTAGGAATATTCTGTATGAATGCTTTAGGATTTGATTTCAATTGTGGTAGGCTTGATGTAAGCACTCATCCATTCTCTACTGGAATTTCTCCTGACAATGTAAGAATAACAACTCGTTATGATGAAACTAACTTTATCTCTGGTCTATATGGCATACTACATGAAACAGGCCATGCTCTATATGAACAGAATTTACCTAAAAAGCATGAGTTACAACCAGTTTCAGAACATTGTGGAATGACTATCCATGAAAGTCAGTCTTTATTTATTGAAAATCAAATAAGTAATAGCAAAGAGTTTTTTATCTGGCTGATTCCACATATTATTAATAATTTTGGTGAGCATCCGGCTCTTACAGCAGATAATTTATTTAACCTTACTAGTAAAGTTAGCCCAAGTTTTATAAGAGTTGATGCAGATGAAGTGACTTATCCTGCTCATATAATGATGCGTTATAAAATAGAAAAAAATCTTTTATCCGGTAATCTTCCAATAGAAGAATTACCTTCAGCATGGGATGAAGAAATATATAAATTACTTCAAATAAAACCTAAGAATTTTGCTGAGGGCTGCCTGCAAGATATTCATTGGGCTTGCGGAGCAATAGGATATTTCCCTACCTATACTTTAGGAGCAATGTTTGCAGCGCAGATTAGCTATTCAATGGAAAAATCTATCAATAAAAAAGATTTAATTGCTAAAGGAGATTTTAAGCCAATTATAAAGTGGCTAGAGCAAAACATTCATTCATATGGATCTCTATGCACTCCCAATGAGATAATCAGCAACGCTACTGGACACCCCCTTAGAAGCGATATTTTTAAACAATATCTAAAAGATAAATATTAACTATAAGGAAAATGTTTCACCAAAAACCCTCCAGTCAACACTATCTGAAACGAACCCAGTATCATTAGACAATCCAGCTATAGGTACAACATTGTTATCATAATTTGTAATCAAAGGAATGGATTCTTCAGCTGAAGAAACAGAACTGAAAGAAGGAAGAGAAAGCAAATATGGCAAATATTCGGCATAAGTATATATTTCACCAGTATTTAGATCAAAAACGCTGTTAAATTCAGCGATACTCACGCCATTTTCTATCATTATTTTAATAATCTCAAGTTTAATAACTTGTTCATCGGGAGATTCTAGCTGAAATATTAACCTCATGATAACATCATAATTGTAGCCAGATCTGAAACCAGCGCCATTTTCAATTAGCAGCCTAATAATATTTAGCTGTAAAGCTTCACAAGCAATTTCTAAAACCGTATGCTCGCCAAGAAAATCTGCTTCCCGAGTATTAATATCAGTTGCTTCTCTTATTCTAGCTTTAATGTATTCTTCATTTCCTTGCCTTGCCGCATCAAATATATTCATTTTACAAGCCTATTATTAATTTAACAATTTACTAAAAATAGAGAAATAGAGCTAAAAATGCAATTATAAAAACTATAGTTTTTTATCTGCTATATGTTATATTACTGTTTAATGGCGTGAAATTTGCGGCGGAAAAAATAAATCAGTTTAATATGGTAGCTGGAGAGGGATTTGAACCCCCGACCCCAGGATTATGATTCCCGTGCTCTAACCAACTGAGCTACCCAGCCATATTTACTTAAGCTATTATGTATAATGATTCATTTAAGGATTGTCAATAACCAATGATTATATTTGATATAAATCAGTTTAAAAATTGTATAAAAGATGGGTATAGACTCTTAGGGCTAGATATTGGACAAGTTAGAATTGGTTGCGCTTTAAGCGATGTAAATAAAATTTTGGCTAGTGGGTATATTTTATATAATTTGAAAAAGCAGAAGTTTACTTTATCAAATTTGCTCTCTATTATAGAAAAAGAAAAAATTTATGGAATCGTTGTTGGCTATCCTTTACAAATGGATGGAGAGGCTGGATTATCTTGTCTGATGGTAGATAAATTTATTACAAAATATTTATTACCACTAAAACAGCCAATTTTTATGCAGGATGAAAGACTTTCCACAGCTGCAGTAGGAAGGTTTTTTAAAGAGATGGAATTAACTAGAAAACAACAAGCTGACAGAAATGATGTTGCCTCAGCCACTTATATTTTGCAAACTGTTTTAGATAAATTGGAGAATATTAAATTATGAAATATAGTATTATCTTTCTATTATCACTATTAGGAATAATTTCTTATGCTGCAGAACAATCGTCTCTAACTCCTGCTCAACAAGTTCCTACCATTTCAGCTTCTAAAGCACAAACGCCAGAAATTCCATTACCATCTTTAGGAAGTTGCGATGAATATACAGATTATTTTATTTACCAATGCATGCCATTTAAATGTCGCTTACAAATTGGGAACCAAGAAATCTATAGACAAATGGAAACTATTGGATATCAAGACAATAAATGTGTACATAATATAAAGTTTCTAATGCTCAATAAAGCCTATCCCCCCGCCGAATCTTACATATACTGTAACTTGTCTGAAACTGGTAGGTTAGAAATGGCAAATTTATTCACAAGATATAAAAAGGGAGATTTAAAAGTTTATACCAAACCAACCTTAAGCCCCCTACTTAAACAAGAATGTCAAGTTACTAAATATAAAAAGCCATGATAGATATCTATAATTTAACTAAAGCAGAATTAACCGCAGAACTAGTTGCTCTTGGAGAAAAACAATACCGTTCCGAACAAATTTGGCATTGGCTTTATGTTCAAGGCACAAAGCAATTCAGTCAAATGAATAATCTTTCGCCCAATTTGCAACAAAAATTGGAAGATTATTTTACCATTCCTCGCCTTGAAATAGCTGTGAAACAAGAATCTACTGATGGAACCATAAAATGGCTCTTAAAGCTGGGTGATGGAAGCAAAGTTGAAGCGGTTTTTATCCCAGAAAAAACGCGCGGCACGCTATGCGTATCTTCTCAAGTTGGCTGCACCCTAACTTGCAGTTTTTGCCACACTGGAACTCAAAAATTTGTTAGAAATTTAACAGCCAGTGAGGTTTTAGGGCAATTATTATTAGCAAAAGATGAATTAAATGATTGGCACGACGCGCCTAGAATCACCAATATTGTGATGATGGGCATGGGTGAGCCGTTATATAATTATGAAAATGTTGCTAAAGCCCTTCAAATTACTATGGATCAAAAAGGTATAAATTTTGCTCGTAGTCGCATCACATTGTCAACTTCTGGTGTTGTTCCAATGATAGAACAATGCGGTAATGACCTGCAAGTTCATCTAGCGATATCTCTTCACGCAGTTAATGATAAATTACGCAATATTTTAGTGCCATTAAATAAAAAATATAATCTAGAGATGTTGCTTAATGCTTGTAGAAACTACCCTTCTAACAGACATCATAAAATTACTTTTGAATATGTGATGCTAGACCAGCTTAATGATTCCGTTGAACATGCTAGAGAACTAGTGAATCTTATTAAAGGCATTCCTGCAAAAATAAATCTTATACCCTTTAATCCATGGCCGGGCAGCGTTTATTTGTGCTCCAGCAAAGAAAGAATCTTAGCTTTCGCAAAAGAAATTAGGGAAGCTGGATATCAAGCTTTAATTAGAACACCTAGAGGACAGGATATTCTGGCTGCTTGCGGACAATTAAAAACAGCAAGCGAAAGACAATCAAAATCTATTCTATGTAAAAATAAGTCCTAATATAATATGGAGAAAAATATGAACATCATTTTTACTAATAAAACATCGGTCAATACCTTAGTATTAGGCTTAGCAGAAGAGCTCGATTTACAAAGTGATTTGCGCCTTGATATAGATCTAAAAACTCTTATTTCACAAATAATAGAACTAAGAAAATTCGAAGGAAAAGCTGGTCAAAAAGTTAGTATTGCCACTCCACATCATATTCACACTAAATGCATTATTCTAATTGGTTTAGGAAAGCATGCTGAGTTCAACCCTCTTAATGCTAGCAAATTCGGTGGCCAAGTTGTTGCAAGTCTTAAATGTGCCAAAATAGAACAAGCAGCAATTATGTTAGAAGATAGGCTAACAAAATCTAATGAATCAGAAATATACGCAAATATTGCTTATGGCATTTCTTTGCGCAATTATAGCTTTGATAAATATAAATCAGCTGAAAAATTAAAAGATAAGGTAATTTTATCTAAAATTGAGTTGATAACTCCCCTCTCAAAAAAAGCAGAAGATATCTTTAAAAAAGAATTAGAACCAACAGCAGAATCAATAAATTTTAGTCGAAATTTAATTTCTGAACCACCAAATGTTATATATCCGGAAAGTTTTTCAGATCAAGCTAAAAAAGAATTAGAACAATTTGGTATAGAGGTAGAAATTCTTGGCGAAGCAGATATGTACAATCTTGGTATGAATGCCCTGCTCGGGGTGGGCCAAGGAAGCTCCAAAGAATCAAAGCTTTTAGTTATGCAATATAATGGTGGCAACAAAAATGATGCGCCACTTGCCTTTGTTGGTAAGGGAGTAACTTTTGATACAGGAGGTATTTCAATAAAACCATCCGCAAATATGGAAGATATGAAATATGATATGTCTGGAGCCGCAATTGTAACTGGTCTAATTAGAACTTTAGCAGCCCGTAAAGCAAAAGTTAATGTAGTAGCAATAGCTGGTCTTACTGAGAATATGCCAGATGGGAATGCTCAACGTCCAGCAGATGTAGTAAAAACGATGTCTGGACAAACAATTGAAATTTTAAATACTGACGCTGAAGGAAGATTGGTTCTAGCTGACGCTTTATGGTATTGCCAAAATCGCTTTAACCCAAAATTGATGATAGATCTGGCCACTCTTACCGGCGCTATTATTATTAGCCTTGGCACTCATCACGCAGGACTATTCTCTAATGATAGCATACTCACGCAAAACTTAATTGACGCAGGAAAAACTACCGACGAAAAATTATGGCCAATGCCCCTTAGCAATGACTAAGATGATTGACTCAGTAATCGCAGATGTACGTAATACTGGTAATGGCAAAGGGGCAGGCAGTATAACAGCTGCTCAATTTTTAAAACGCTTTGTTAATGGAGTAACTTGGGCACATCTGGATATTGCAGGAGTTTCTTGGGCCGATAAAGATACAGAGCTTCATCCGGCTGGAGCTACCGGATTCGGCATTAGGTTATTAAACGAATTTACTAGAAAATATGAATAATAGAGCTTTAGAAGTTAGCTTCTATAAACTAACGACTCTGCCTATTATTAAGGCGGCGCCGAAATTAATTGAAAAAATTTATTACTCTAATCAGCGTTTAGTAATTATAGCTGAAAATGAAGAACTAATGAAATCAGTTGATGATGGGCTGTGGGTTTACAGCACTAAGCACTTTATTCCTCATGCTACCATTACTGATGATCACCCTGAAGATCAACCAGTATATTTAACTACAAAACTTGAAAATCCCAATGAGGCCAGTATTTTTATGGCCCTTGGTAAAGTTAATCTTGATCAAGTGAGTGCTTCTAAATTACTCTATATGTTTGATGGAAATGTTCCAGCGCAATTAGAATTTGCTAGAAAAAAGTGGAAGTTTTACCAAGGCAGTGGACATTCCTTAACATATTGGCAGCAAAATATTGATGGAGGATGGGAAAAACAAGTTTAATCTGAAAATTTTGTAATTAAGTTAGTGAACTTGTGTAACCTTAAGGCTTCATGGAAGATAGCCGCTAAAACCTTAAGGATGATATATTGCTTCTAATTATTCTGTTTTATTTCTGCCTTCAGATTTTCCAGCTTTCTTTGCCACCTCTCTCTCTACAAATGAAGGAGACATTCTAAACTTGCTGATATCTTGCCTTAATTCATCACAAGTCATCACTGAAGCAATTAATTCTATACTAGTTTTTTGTATTTTTTCAATATCTTGTTTTGATAACCCAGATCCTGTAAGGCCGTCTCTAACTATCCCCTCGACTCGTTTTATATCATTAGGATTAATTGTTTGATCTTTATTATATTGAGCAACAATCTCTTCGCAGAAGCTATCTAAAACCCTCAAGCTAAAATTATCGCTATCTTTAAGATATCCTTTTACTTCTTTAAATTTAGACTCTAACTTAGCTCTCTCTTCATTCAAAGCTGATTCTCTGCTAGCTTTTATTTGTGTAAATTCTTCACTGAGCCTTGCAGCCATTTCTTTTGGATTGATTTCAACTTTTTCAGTAGAGGTAGTGCTGCTATTATTATACATTGTATAACCAACGTAGCCAACAGCTGCCACTGCAGCCACTCCCGCTACAATAGTAAGAGCTGTTTGATTTTCTTTCGCAAATGCAATAGCTTCATCTCTTAAAACTTCAGCATTTTGTTTAATAACTGGAATAGCATCTACTATTCCTTTATAGGCCTGATCTTTGATACCGGCTGCTCCTTGAACTAAATCAGTAACATTTCTTTGAACTAAATCAAGATTATCAGCAATTGTTTGAGAAGCTTGTTCTTTTACAGCAGCAGCTCCTTTAATCAAGTCAGTAACATTTCTTTGAACTAAGTCAAGATTACCGATAATTGTTTGGGAAGCTTGGTCTTTTAACTCAACTGCTCCTTTAACTAAATCGTTGGCATTTCTTTGAACTAAGTCAAGATTATCAACCACAGCTTTATAAGCTTGTTCATAAAGACCAGGGCTAGCAATGCTGCTCTCTGCTGCTTTTACAGTATCAACAACAGCTCCGCCTGTTAAAGAAGAAACTTTATTATAAACATCACTTTTTACTGCAGAAAATCCGCCTTGTAAAAGAGTTTTTACATCAGATTCACCCGTCATTAACTTACCAACACCTGTAAGTATCCCACCACTTACATATTGAACGCTTGAACTTATTCTATCAAAAATAGCATTATTGATTGGCGCCACATATTCACTTGCCTTACCAATTGCCTGAGGAATTCCCATTCTAATAGCTGTTGATATGGCCACCGCATCTCCTGCTTTTCCTAGTAAATGGATTGTTGGTTGCAGATGCTCATAGACTGCTTTTGGTTTTTCGCCGGCATAATCGGTAACTTTACGTAAAAATGCGCATAAATATGTTTCACCTGGATCTATCATATTTCTAGATAAAATAGTGCTTTTTATAATTTGTTGAGCAACCTTTGACATAACTAACTCTCCTTTTATTGTTTTGTATATTTTTTAACTTAAATAATATCTAAAAAAGGTTAAGAAATAATTAATTCAACAATCTAGCGCAACGCCATGTTGTAATCTTTGTTGACTCTTCTAAAATAGGTAAAATATAAATATAGCAATAAACTCGATCTCGTTTTCCTTGTGAAATTTGCAAAATTATGCCTAGCTTTTCAAGGTTATCTATAATTCTTGGAGCTGTAGTGAATGCTGCTTCTTTAGCGTTTTTTTTTAGATCTCAAGCCAATTTTAATTTACCAATCAGCGAACGTATTAATTCGCTCTGCTCTAACAGTGCATCCAATGATTGCACTGAGATATCATTTAAGAAATAGGCGAGCCACTTCGTGCCAAGGTCCTTTGTTGCTTGTATAACTGAGCATAATACTCTTCCCTTGTAGCTTCAAAAAAACACTTAAGTATAAAATTGGAGATAGGAGCAATTTTCTTGCTTAAGTAAAAATAAGGAACGCTCTTATTATCGAAATAGATAAAAAAAGAAACTAAGTTTTTTAATGAAAAAGATATATTCTATCCAAGAAGCTTACCTATTCCTGAGCGCATCATCGATTTCTGATCCATCTTACCAAATTTTCTCATCATATTGCTCATTTCTTGAAATTGATTGAGCAGACGATTAATTTCTTGTACGGTTACTCCAGCGCCATTAGCTATTCTTTTACGCCTTGAGCCATTGATAATTTTATAATTCTTTCTTTCTTTGAGGGTCATAGATAAAATAATAGCTTCCTGACGTTTTAGCATATTTTCATCTATATTAGCTCCACCGATAGCTGATTTTAACTTGCTCATTCCAGGTAGCATCCCCAGCATTGAACCGATGCCACCCATTTTCTTTAGGCTACGTAACTGTCCTAATAAATCATTAAGATCAAATATTCCCTTTTGCACTCTAGCTGATATTTTCTCAGCTTCAGCCTTATCTATATGCTGGCTTGCATGCTCCACAAGCGAAACCACATCTCCCATTCCTAAAATACGTGAAGCAATTCTGTCTGGATAAAACTCCTGAAATTCATTCATTTTCTCACCAACACCAACATATTTTATTGGTCTTTGAGTGGCATGAGATATGCTTAAAGCAGCTCCTCCTCTACTGTCTCCATCGATCCTAGTTAAAATTATGCTGGTTAAATCTAATGCTTGATGAAATTTCTGTGCAACATTCACAGCATCTTGACCTGTTAAAGCATCTGCTACAAAAATAATTTCAATAGGATTAGTAAGCTTTTTAATCTCTTCTAATTCTTGCATTAATTCTTCATTAATGTGTAGCCTTCCTGCTGTATCTAATATCAACACATCATTAATTGAATCTTTAGCAGCGGATAAAGCGCGTTTCGCTATATTAATAGCAGATTCATTATCTTTAATTGGCAATGATGAAATATTAATTTGTTTGGCAAGGCTTTGTAATTGTTCTTTCGCCGCTGGTCGTTGCGTATCAAGTGATGCTAGCAATACATTTTTATGCATTTTTTGTTTAAGCCATAATGCTAGCTTAGCAGATGAAGTGGTTTTTCCAGAACCTTGAAGCCCAACTAACATTATAATTGCAGGCGGCTTAGTGGATAAATTTATTGGGCTAATTTTATCGCCAAGCACTCTCACTAATTCATCATGAACAATTTTAACAACCATTTGACCAGGAGAAATGCTTTTAATTACCTTCTCACCTTTGGCCTGTTCTTTAATTTTATTAATTAGCTCTTTCACAACACTAAGAGATACATCAGCTTCAAGCAACGCTATTCTAATCTCACGCATTGCGTTATCTATATCATCTTCACTTAAGAACCCACGCGAAGTTATTTTACTAATTATTTTATTCAAGTTGTTAGATAATGATTCAAACATGTGTAGATACCGTTATGTATAGAGTATGATTGGTGTTATTAATTCCTCAAATATATGAACTTCAACCATATAAAGCAAGAATAATTAATTTCTGGCTTCATTAACTTTTATTAAATAATTTAAACTAATTTAGTTTGATATTTTGTGTATACGCTCTGAAAATCTGTCATTCTTTCCTTGAAAGGCAATGTTGATTGGTAATTCATGAGTCCTCATAGTTTAATTTATAAAGATTCTAGTATAAACGGACATTTACCTTGTTAGTAGAAGGCGGACATTTATATTGTTAGTAACAAATAAACATCTAATTATTGACAACAGTAATTTTCCCAAATACTATCAGGATGATTCTGGGGGTCATAGCTCAATTGGTAGAGCGTTAGGATGGCATTCTAAAGGTCGGCGGTTCGATTCCGCCTGGCTCCACCAGGAAATCCGCGGGATTTAGAGATTTGAGATTTTTAGAAAAAATGCATTTTCTACATATTTTCTACACTTCGGATAAAAGAATATCAAATAATATAGAATATTAACTCAGGCAAAAACCATGTTTTTGTATCTAAAAATAGTCTATTACTACTTATCTCTGCAGTATCAGTTATTAGCTATTTTTCTTAAGATGATGATTGATGAATTTAATTTGAGGTCATTATAGGTTTTAGTATACATAAGCATATTTAAGAAATAATTTCACTTAAAGCAAAATCTATTTTTTAAATAATTCATAAAGCCATGCAAAGCCGAGTATTTTATCTTCTTTCTTTTTTATGTTTCTAGGCTTTCTAGGTTTTATACTAGCTTCAGTCTTGGCAGCGTAAGACACAGGATTAGCTTCTTGAAATTTCTGTAAATCAGCTAGTTTATATTTAATGCACTTACCTACTTTATACATTGGTATTATTTGTCGATTCGTACAAGCCCATATCGCCAAAGTATTCTCCTTATAACCTAAAAATTCTGCCGCTTCTCTTCTGTTGAGCATTTTCTCTGGAGGGCTTGATAACGATATATCGCTATTTTCTAGTGATAATGGTAATTGACTCATTTTATTTAGCCTCATCTATGTTTATAAAGCCATAATTATGCGTAGAGAAATATTGCAATCCCTTTGGCGTCATATATGTTTGATAGCGCGCTTTATTATCTACTATAGTGGATTTTACTTCAAACCATCCTGAGTCTCTATATCTTTGATACGGAACCAAAGCTGTGCCTTGATAAAACAGGTAGGTGTTTTTTAGGGAATCGATAAATATATTAGGGTTCTTGTTAAGTGCGCGGGCAGCGTTTTGTAAATTATACAAGCCTTCAGCATTTATGAAATTATCATAAAACTGGACCTTAGGCTGATCTTTTTCTATTTTTGCAGCGTAATCAAGTAATAATATACGCAATTGTTTTGGGTCATTTAAATCAAGCTGTTTATTGTAACTCCCAGTTTTACGAATTG
>CAZJZY010000019.1:0-3855 GCA_964550685.1 uncultured Rickettsiales bacterium
TCTGCCTTCAAAACTTCTACCCTCTGGTCTGCTACCAAAACTTGGTCTTGAGTTTGATCCTTCAGGCCTTCTGCCTTCAAAACTTCTACCCTCTGGTCTGCTACCAAAACTTGGTCTTGAGTTTGATCCTTCAGGCCTTCTGCCTTCAAAACTTCTACCCTCTGGTCTGCTACCAAAACTTGGTCTTGAGTTTGATCCTTCAGGCCTTCTGCCTTCAAAACTTCTACCCTCTGGTCTGCTACCAAAACTTGGTCTTGAGTTTAAACCTTCAGGCCTTCTGCCTTCAAAACTCCTTCTTTCAGATCTATCATTAAAGGCTGGTCTTGAACTATATGAACCAGCTTCTGACTTTTCTCCTTCAGGTCTTCTTCTTTCAAAACTTCTACCTTCAGATCTACTACCAAAGCTTGGTCTTCCAACATTTTCAGATCTTCTTCTTTCAGATCTTTCACCACCAAAACCACCAGATCTCTTAAGTCCACCAGAATTTCTACTATTTCTTGATTTTATAGCTCCTCTTGGATCATCAAAACTAGAATCTAGCTTAACACCAGGATTCATCATTTTAGAAATATCTCTCCATTTAGAGTGGTCTTGAGGAGTAATTAAACTTACAGCAATTCCTTCTAATCCAGCACGACCAGTACGGCCAATACGGTGAATGAAGTCTTCTTCACATTGAGGCAAATCATGGTTAATAACACATTCCACATGAGAAATATCTAAACCGCGCGCTGCAACATCAGTTGCCACAAGAATACGATGCTTGCGATTTCTAAAACCACGAATAACACTTTCACGATTTCTTTGACGAAGATCACCATGAATAGCAACAACACTATGACCATGATCACGTAATTTATCTGCTAATCTTTCTGTACCCATTTTTTTTTTAACAAAAACTATTATTGCACCTTCTCTCAATTCTAATTGACCTAATAATACACCATATTTTTCAGCTTCAGAAGTGCGTATGATTTCTTGTTTTATTGTATCTGCAGCTGCTACAGTTGACCCAACCGACACTCTAACTGCATTCTTTAAATATTTTGATGAAACATTAGTGATATTACTTGGAAGAGTGGCTGAAAACATTAATGTTTGACGCTTTTCTGGCAAGAATTTTGCTATTTCATCTAACTGAATACCAAATCCCATATCCAACATACGATCAGTTTCGTCTAATACTAGAAAACTAGTTTTATCTAATTTTAAAGTTCCACGATCTAAATGGTCATTCATTCTGCCAGGAGTACCAACAATTATTCTTGGTTTTCCAGCCAATTGATTAAGCTGCTTGCCCATTGAATCACCACCTATTATTAGAGCGGTTCTAATATTACTCTTACGCCCGCCAAGCATTTGCTCGAGCAAACTCAAAACCTGAGTAGCTAATTCTCTTGTTGGAGTTAACACCAAAGCCGTTGAATTTTCTGAATTTAATAGATGAGCAATTAAAGGTATTCCATAAGCTGCGGTTTTACCGGTTCCTGTTTGGGCAGTACCAAGAACGTCTAGGCCTTGTAAAGCATGGGGTATAGTTTGAGCTTGAATTGGAGTTGGCACTGCATATTGCATTGCCGTGAGTGCATTAAACAACTGCTCAGGTAAACCAAGCGATTGGAAATTTTCCATAATATTCTTTCCTTAAGATTTTAGAGAGGAAAGTAATACTAATAAATTTAGAAAATTTCGTCTCTAGTTATATATATATTGATAAATTTAAGGGTTAAAAATAACCCTTAAATCTAAAAAACTAAATTACATTAGTTTTAAATCAACTGCAGAAGCTTTACCTTTATTAGTAGCAACTTCATAGCCTAATTTTTGTCCTTCTTTCAATGAAGAAATACCAGCTTGCTCTAAAGCGCTGATATGAACAAAAACATCGCTAGTTCCTTGATCTGGCTGAATAAAACCATATCCTTTTGTAGCATTAAACCATTTTACGACACCTGTTGACATTTCGTCTCCTTGATAACTTACGATTAAAAATTACGTAACCACAACGGCCACGCAAAAGCCCTTATTTATTATATACTCTTAAGTCCACATCGTCTAAAATTAACGCTGGAGAGAAATGCTTCATATTCAGGGAAATACATCACTTAAGATGCCAAGACTAACTTGATAACCGAAGAGCATTAAATAAAAACCTGTATTGATTCTAGTAGGTATTGGTTAAAAAGTCAAGCTTTTATTAGGGGGTGCCCAAGAAATACAACAAAACAATATCTGAATTATAAATATCCTCGTTTAATTAATAAAGTCATCCCCTTCTACCTCGAATAGGTTTTTTTTAATTTCCTTACTCATTTTAGCTATTAAAATATTTGCTGCTTCATTATTGCTAGAAATCACCTTAAAAAGCATTTTTGGATTTGCTTGGCCGTCCACCATTGATAGCAGGATCATTTAGAAATATTTACAACTCCTGAATTAAGGCTATCTATATCTTTTAAATTTTCAATAAATTCTAAAAAACCCTCCTTTGCTATGATTTTATTGCGATGAACAATATAGCTAAATGCAAAAAGCTGTGATTTGTTAATTTAACTCCTCAATTTCAATTGACTCTCCAGAGCTTTTGTTTTTTGCCATAAATTTTCACCTATCAAGAAAAAGTTAACATAGGGAAAATCCAGTAATTTCCACCTAGATGGCTAGACTCTTCTAACGCAACAGCTCTTAAGTAATCAAACTCTAATTGAAAAACATCAACAAAACTTGTAAACAAGTTTAATACTGATTCCTCACTTCTAGCAATTGTAGTTCTTAGCTCTTCTATGCATATAATTATCTGATCCGCTAAATTTTGCTCTCCAATTAATCTCAACTCATCTAAATCTATTGCTATTAGCTGTTCTAGCCTTAATTCCCCTAACTCTCTAATGTTATTATTTTTTTCTAACTGCTCAATAAAATCTTGAAACTTCATAAGCAAGACCTCCCATCTAAGATCAATCAATAGTTAAGATAATATCATTATATTCTAAAAAGGACAATTTTTAATCAGAGTAGTCGCATGAATCGTTAATTTCTAATGCCAAATGAGGTATTCATCTAGAGGACATGAATCATTAAAGCTCATATCCGTGGGATCCACATAACTCTCAGCAACGTTAAAAAATGAGTTAGCTTACCAACAAAAATTTAATACCAGAGAGAAGGCAATATTTGAAGAAGTATTTTATAACCGGATTAGGGGTAATTCTGCTAATGATTATTATCACCAGCAACTATGAAGCAGACCAAAAATATGAGTGACTATTTGTCTGGAAAAGTGTTGACAGCCCATAAAGTTATAGTATCGTTGAATACTATAAAATAACAACTAATAAAAGAAATAAAATGACCAGTAATAAAAAAGTTATAATTTATACCAAGTCTCATTGTCCTTATTGCGTCAAGGCTAAACAACTAATGAAAATTAAAAACATTGATATAACCGAAATAGACATTACAAATAATCAAGCTCTTATTGAAGAGATGCTTTTAAAATCATCTGGTAGAAAAACAGTACCTCAAATTTTTATTGATGATTTTCATGTTGGAGGCTGCGACGATCTTTACGCTCTTAATGACAAAGGAGAGCTAGATAAAATTCTCTTATAAATGACCTGCCCCACAATAGGGAGTAATTATTCTCTTATGAAAAATTACTCCAATTCTATTAAATCCTGCCCAACATTTACTAAATCGCCTATCTTGAAATGAATTTTAGCAACTTTTGCTTTTTTGCTAGCATAAATAACATTTTCCATTTTCATTGCTTCAACCAGCATTAATTCTTGCCCCTGTTTTACTTCATCTCCTAAAGCAACTCTAATATCAACCACTTTACCAGAAATAGGT
>CAZJZY010000019.1:3865-11245 GCA_964550685.1 uncultured Rickettsiales bacterium
TCCGGTATATACATCATCTATAGCCCACCATACATTATTCTTCACTTGCATATATTGCTCAAGCTCAGCCACTCTAGGCAGCCTAACTTTAGCTTGCACCGCAACCCCAGCATGACTTAAACGATATCCAGCGTAATTGTTAGCTATTTTCACATTAATTGCCCGGTCATTAACAATACCATGGAATAAATTATTTCCTAATTGCCAAGTGCTACGCACTATAATTTTGGTATTCTCAAAACGAACAAGATATCCTTGATCAATTGGTTTAATAAATATTGGGTATAATTTATCATCAATATTAACCACCCAACGAGTACTAATCTGCTTATCTTTACCACGAACCTGGCCAGCCACTGCGGCTTCTCTTATAGTTTTTGTCATATGAATATGAACTACAGTAGCCAAAAACACTTGAGTTATTTCTGAAGTTAAGTCTGCTCCTAAAAACCCTCCTGGATATTGTTTGTCAATAAAGCTAGTAGAAATATCGCAAGCAACAAAGCTTGGATTAGCCATAATTGCCTCTAAGAAACTTATATTATGAGAAACACCTTTTATCACAAAGCTACCCAAAGCAGATCTCATTTGTTCAATGGCCTCCATGCGCGTTGGCGCATAAGTACAGAGCTTGGCAATCATGGAGTCATAAAACATACTAACTTCATGACCAGCTTTAACGCCGCTATCTACTCTTATTTTATTAGATTTAACTGGTTCTTTATACTCAATAATTCTACCGCTAGATGGAAGAAAACCACGAGTTGGGTCCTCTGAACAAATTCTTGATTCAATAGCTGCACCCACAAGTTTAATATCTTCTTGAACGAATGGTAGTTTCCTACCACAAGCAATATTCACCATTTGCTCTACTATATCAATTCCTGTAACTAATTCAGTTACACAATGCTCCACTTGAAGACGAGTATTCATTTCTAAAAAGAAAAAATTCTGCTCCTGATCCATAATAAATTCAACCGTCCCAGCTGAAGAATATTGAACCAATTCACATAATCTTTTAGATTCTTCATACATTTTTTGTCTAGTTTTTTCACTAATAAAAGCACTAGGAGCTTCTTCAATAACTTTCTGATGGTGCCGCTGAATAGAACATTCTCTCTCTCCAAGACAGACAACATTACCAAATTCATCAGCCAATACCTGTATTTCAATATGCCTTGGATCTTCAACAAAACGCTCAATAAATATTCTATTATCACTAAAGCTACTTGCTGCTTCACGTTTTGCAGAATTTAAAGCCTCTCCCAATCCATCAATATTGTAAACCACTCTCATACCGCGCCCACCACCACCAGCAGCTGCTTTAATGATTACTGGAAAACCTATCTCTGTTGCTAAAACTTTTGCGTGGTCTAAATCACTAATCTCTCCTAAAAATCCTGGAACAGTACTTACCTTTGCAGCCTGCGCCATTTTTTTTGCTTCAATTTTATCACCCATCATTTTAATAACTTTAGCTGAAGGGCCAATTAATTTCACTCCCTCTTTATCCAAAGCCTTAGCAAAGTCAGCATTTTCTGATAAAAACCCATAACCAGGATGGACGGCTTGAGCGCCAGATTTTTGTACTGCAGAAATAATATTTGGAATTGATAAATAACTTTCAGTGGCAGGAGATGGTCCAATATACATTGCTTCATCAGCGAATTGCACATGCAAAGAATTAGTATCTGCCTCAGAATAAACGGCCACTGTTTTAATTCCCATATTTTTTCGAGTACGCATAATGCGCAGGGCTATTTCCCCTCTATTAGCAACTAAAACTTTCTCAAACATTATTCCGCTCATAATTTTCCATTTAATAATATGAATAAGACGATATATTCTATGGGATGATTAGGAGATTGTCAATATTATGGGATATAAGTCAGTTATTTAATTTTAAAACAATCTATGGCATTAACCTCTTCTTAAGAAATAGGTGTATATAATTTTTATTTATATTAATTATAAATGAGTTCTTTTTATGAAAAGCTCTAAGACAATAGATCAAGAATATATAGCGATATTGTAGGAGCGTGTATTCAAATGGAGTGTCTTAAATATAGCGATAATCAACAAACACATTTAGTGAATGCCTCAAAATGCTTAGATTAACTCCAGTTATGCTCTTTAATGAGCACTCTCTAGAAAGCTTTTCTAGACATTAACGCGGCCTCCAGCGTAGAGTCATCAAGATAATCTAACTCACCACCCACTGGAATCCCATAAGCAAGACGAGTTACATGAACTTTGGTTTCTTTACTTAAAAAATCCGTAATATAAAATGCAGTAGTTTGCCCATCAAGAGTGGCATTAGTGGCAATAATCACTTCTTCCACTTGGTCAGTTTTAACTCTGGCAGCCAAAGTGGA
Source organism: uncultured Rickettsiales bacterium (assembly GCA_964550685.1). Classification (GTDB taxonomy): domain Bacteria; phylum Pseudomonadota; class Alphaproteobacteria; order Rickettsiales; family CANDYO01; genus CANDYO01. The sequence goes on from CAZJZY010000019.1 coordinate 6,241, forward strand.
CAAACTTAGATCATCCGGGGTTCTTCCATGAGAGGCAGATAAAGTACCCCCCAACACATGATATGTTCCATTAAAGATGTTACCCCTCTCAATAGCCCATAAATCGCTTATACTTTCAACTACACAAATACTTTTTTGATTACGCTTTTGGTCAAGACATATAGAACATGGAGAATGCTCATCTATATTGCCACAAATTTGGCAATTTTTAATCACTTGCGCAGCTTTATTTAACTCCTCTGAAAGAGGTATCATTAATTGGTCACGATATTTAAGAAGATGAAGAATAGCCCTTTTTGCCGAACGGGGCCCAACACCAGGAACTTTTGCAAGAAGATAAATAAGTTTGTCGATTTGAGAGGTCATTTAGTTTAGACCTTTTTGCTACTCCCTAAATTACTCAGGGAGTAGATTCTATTATTTTTTAAAATTAGTTTTTACTGTAGAACTCAACCACCAATTGTGGTTCCATTTTTGCAGCATAAGGAACGTCAGCTAATTTAGGAACGCGAATAAACTCACCTTCAAATTGAGCTGGATCAAATTTTAAATATTCTGGCACACCTCTTTCCATAGCCTGAACTGAAGCCATGATTGGTGCAATATTTTTTGCACTATCTGTTAATTTTATTTGATCACCTTCACATACTGAATAAGCAGGACAATTCACCACTTCCCAATTGTCACGATTTTTTCTCTTCACCATAACATGTTTATGACTAACAATTTGACGCGCAGCAAATACAGATTTAGCGATATTTAAACGATAAATCACTGCATCCAACCTTCTTTCTAAAAGACCGATGAAGTTTTCAGCTGTATCACCAACCATTCTGGAAGCTCTATCAAAAGTTTTACGGAACTGACGCTCCCCTATTCTTCCATAATGGCCTTTTAATAATTGTTTAGCATTTAACTGACGACCATGTACTGAAACAGTACGGTGACCAGCGGCTCCGTGCTGACCAGGACGAAAATTACGATTACGTGAAAATGGGTCTTTTCCATCTCCCCACACGCTAACACCCAGACGACGGCTTAATTTATACTTAGATTTCACTATTTTAGTCATTGTTTTTCTCTTAAGGTTTAAAAAGTCAATGCTTATAACCTAACAAAAAAATTCTATTTGTCAAATGATATTGGCAGGTTTATATATAGAATATCAATATTATTATAATGAGACAAAAATGGATGATATTTTCCGCCTTGATCCTAGACTAAATAATGACGCTTGTTGGAGCATAGATTTAAATTTATCAAAGTTACTATTAGTAAATAACGCCCTATTCCCTTGGGTCATTTTAGTTCCAAAGAAAAACAACCTAAAAGAAATAATAGATTTAAATGAAGAAGAACGTATAATGCTAATGAGTGAATTGAGCTTGGTAAGCAATATTATGCAACAAATTTTTGCTCCAGATAAACTCAATATCGCAGCCTTAGGAAATATAGTTGAACAATTACATATTCATATTATTGCTAGATACAAACATGATCAAGCTTGGCCAAACCCAGTTTTTGGAAAAGAAAAACTTGAATATACTAAGTTAAAGCAACAACAAATAATAGAACAATTTCAGGAAATTTTAGATGATAAATAACGAACCAGACACAACCCGCCATACCAGACATGCAGCAAGATTTATTGCTATATTAACATTATATTCCTATATCATGAGTGATGATACATCAGCTAATCTAGTTAAAATATCAGAAAAAATGAAAAAATCTTATCGCTCTAAAGATATTTTTGATTTAGAAATAACCGACGAACAACTAGACACTATAGAACTTCACTCTCCAGACGAAGATTTTCTAAATGAGCTTATGACGATAAGCGAAAAAAATAAAACTGAGATTGAAGAATTAATTAGATCTAATTTAATTGAGAAATGGAATTTTGATAAATTAGATAAGGTTATTCAAGCAATATTAAAACTAGCATCACTAGAATTGCTATATCATGGAGAAATTGCAGCCAAAATTATTATTGATGAATACGTTAGCCTTACCAAAAGCTTTTACGAAAACAACGAAGCTGGCTTCATTAATAAAGTTATTGATACTATGGCAGCTAAAGTAAGGCCCGAAGAAATGCTATAATTTACTTAGCTTGATCGCTCTTAGATATCACCACCTAATTTATTTTCTTTTTGAGAACCTTCAGTGGCTTTATCTGCCTTAAATTTTTCTTTCAATGCCCGTTTAAATTCATCATGACTTAAATTACGAATATCCTCTTCAGATTCTGGCACTTGCGTTAATTTTTTGACTGGCTCTGGCTGCTGCTTAACTGGCACAGCAACTGGCTTTACCTTCTCTTCTACCTTAGAAATAGGAGCTGCAACCGCTACATTCTTCACGGGCTCTGGCTGCTGCTTAACTGGCACAGCAACTGGCTCTACTTTCTCTTCTACCTTAGAAATAGGAGCTGCAACCACTACATTCTTGACAGGCTCTGGCTGCTTAACTAGTAAAGGCTTTTCTTCAGCTGGCATAGCAAATGGATCTACCTTCTCTTCTGCCTTAGTAATAGGAGCTGCAACCACTACATTTTCCACCGGTTCTGACTGCTTAACGGAGGATGTAGCTTGCGCCTTCACAACAGGCCCACCAGTTTTACTCACCTTCTTTTTTGTCGGCTGAACCTTAACCGTTTTTTCTTCTTTTTTAGGTGTTTGTAATTCTATAGGTGGCTTAATAGAAACAACGGTTACTGACTTTTCATTAGAGTTAGTAGTTTTAGAAGAAGAAATTATTGCCCCAGATGCTTTAACATTGCTAAGTCTTGCTTTTTGCTGCTTATTATAGCTAATTATTTCATTTAGATTTGATTGCCCAGTCACTTCAGCAGGCTTAGAGATTGCTTGTTGAGCTTTTTCATTTTCAACAACCTTATCCATAGATTTGTTTAGCTCAACCACATTTAATTTAGGTTTTCTTTTGCCTCCTGTAGGCATTCTAAAATCACTAGGATTATCATTAGCTTTATAATTTTGATATGCATCTTGATTATCATCATAAGGACTTTCAGAAATTTTTTGAATTTCAGGAGAAGCCACTATATCTTCCATTGTTGGATTTTTCTCTGGAATTCTGCGATTTTCTTTTGCTCCAAGTATTTTTATATCGCTACTACCGCTAATTCCTGTTTCATCCACAAACATAGAACATCCCGGTAATATAAATATTGCCGCAAACAAACACAAAGTAACCATTCTGCCATATAGCTTAAGCATAATTTTATAATTTCTCATATAATAATAAGCTTTTAAATTTAAGCTAATAAAGTTAATAAATCCTTAATAACCAATAAAAAACACAACCTGTGTAATTAATTATTTATTAACATCTATGCAGTAATATTATTCATAATAAGTAAAAAGGAGAACTTTAAAAATGCTCTATAGAATTAAAAAAACATTAGAAGATAAACGATATGCTAAACCAATTATTGCTACACTATTAGTTATAGCAATAATTTTAATCTATAAGAAAAAATCTGATGATTCAGATTTAACATTATCTAATTCTATTCCTATAGAAATAGCAACTGCGAAAATAAGCAGCCTCTCTGTATATCTTTCGGCTTTAGGCACAGTAACCCCAAATAATGTAGCCACCATTAAAACTCAGGTCAATGGTCAATTAATAAAATTAGGATTTGATGATGGCCAAAAAGTAAGAAAAGGAGATTTATTAGCTCAAATTGATCCTAGAAGCTATCAAGCACAACTTAATCAATATGAAGGGCAATTGCTGAAAGACCAAGCTTCACTTGATAATTCATTAATAGACCTTAAACGCTATAAAGATCTGTGGAAACAAAACGCCATTTCAAAGCAAATATTAGACACTCAAATAGCTTTAGTTAAGCAAAATGAGGGAATAGTACAATTAGACCAAGGCCTAGTTGATAATGCAAAGGTTAATCTCTCCTATTGCAGCATTTTAGCTCCATTCGACGGACAAGCTGGGATAAGCGCAGTAACCGTAGGAAATATAGTACAAACTACTGACACTAATGGCATTGTAGTAATTAATTCTCTTGATCCAATTTCAGTTATATTTTCAGTGCCAGAAATTGAACTATCTAAAATTATTACTGAACATAATAAGCAGCCTTTAAAAGTTGAAGCATATGATCAATTCTTAAAAACTCTTCTAAATACAGGAGAATTAACTGCTATAGATAATCAAATAGACACATCTACAGGCACTATAAAATTAAAAGCAGAATTTAAAAATAGCGACTATAATTTATTTCCTAATCAGTTTGTAAATATAAAATTGTTAGTTAGAACTGTTACCAATTCCTTAGTAGTGCCAACTCCAGCAATTCAATATGGCCCAAATGGTACATTTGTATATCTTTTAAGCAAAGATCATAAAAATGTAAAAATACAGCCAGTTGAAATAGATGTAACTGACGGTTCTTTTACTATGATCAAATCAGGCTTATCTGAAAATGACGCAGTTGCAGTAACCGGAGTAGATAAATTAAAAGACGAAGCAGCAGTATTTGTATCAGGTTCTAACTTATGAGTATTTCTAGCCCCTTTATAATCAGACCTATTGCAACTTCATTGTTAATGGTGGCTGTTCTATTAACAGGAATAATAGCAGCTAAACTATTGCCTATTGCATCACTTCCAGAAGTAGATTATCCAACTATTCAAGTTTCTACATTTTATCCTGGTGCTGATCCAAAAGTGATGGCATCTTCTGTAACCTCCACCCTTGAAAGACAATTCGGTCAGATGTCTGGATTAAATCAAATGACCTCAAATAGCTCAAGTGGAGCCTCTATAATCACTTTACAATTTAGTGGAGACGTTAAATTAGACATAGCTGAACAAAGTGTACAAGCTGCTATAAATGCTGCCTCTGGATATTTACCCACAGGCCTGCCAAATCCTCCAATTTATAGCAAAGTTAACCCTGCAGACACCCCTATAATTACCTTGGCTTTATCATCAAACATATTGCCTTTATCTACAGT
>CAZJZY010000019.1:11290-29720 GCA_964550685.1 uncultured Rickettsiales bacterium
CAAAAACTTTCCCAGATATTGGGCGTGGGGTTAGTGAGCGTTAGTGGAGGCAATAGGCCCGCGGTGAGAGTTCAAGTTAACCCTAAACAAATTGCCTCATACGGAATTTCTATGGATGACGTTAGTTCTGCCATATCCTCTGGAAACGTCAATGATGCAAAAGGTAGCTTTGATGGAGAAGAAGTGGCATATGTAATTAACGCAAACGATCAATTATTTAATGCTAAAGATTATGCCAATTTAATTATAGCTTACAAAAACAATGCTCCCATTCGTCTATCAGATGTGGCTAACGTCATTGATGATGTTGAAAATAATAAGCAAGCTGCATGGGTTAATAAAACTCCAGCCATTATTGTAAACATCCAACGCCAACCTGGAGCTAACGTAATTAAAGTGGCCGATCAAATAAAAGAATTACTTCCTAAACTTAGCGCCACTTTGCCAAGTTCAATAGATGTGCAAATACTTAGTGATAGAACTATCACCATCCGTGCATCAGTTGAATCAGTTAGCCATGAGCTAGTGCTGGCTATATTATTAGTGATATTGGTAATATTTGTATTTTTAAGAACTTTCTCTGCCACAATTATTCCAAGCATAGCTGTTCCTCTATCATTAATTGGTAGTTTGGGCGTGATGTATTTAATGGATTTTAGCTTAAATAATCTGACGCTAATGTCTTTAACCATCGCTACTGGCTTTGTGGTTGATGATGCCATCGTGATGATAGAAAATATTGCTCGTTATATAGAAGAAGGTATGAAGCCTTTAGAAGCAGCTTTTAAGGGAGCAGCACAAATTGGATTCACCATTATGTCTCTAACTATATCCCTAATTGCCGTACTTATTCCATTATTCTTTATGCAAGATGTTATTGGCAAGCTTTTTAGAGAATTTGCCATAACTCTAACTATAACTATAATTATTTCAGCTTTTGTTGCTTTAACTTTAATACCCATGATGTGCGCTAGAATGCTAAAAGATCATAAGGCTGAAGAGCAAAGCAAATTTTCTATAATGGCTGAAAGCGCGCTAGATAAAATGATAGAAGTTTACGGAAAATCTTTGCATGTTATCCTAAGACATCAGAGCCTAACCATGGCTTCTGCTATAGCAACCTGTATTCTCACTGGTATATTATTTTACTATATTCCAAAGGGTTTCTTCCCTCAACAAGATACAGGAATAATTCAAGGCATTGTTGAAGCAAAAGATAACATTTCTTTTGAACACATGGCACAAAAACAACAAAAATTTGCCGAAATCATTCTAGAAGACAAAGCAGTGCAAGATCTATCCTCATTTATTGGTATTGATGGAACCAATAGCAGCCTTAACACTGGAAGAATGTTAATCACACTAAAAGATGCAAAACAACGGGTTAATGCAAGCGAGGTTATTGAAAGATTGCAGCCCCAATTAAATAAAATCACAGGAGCGCATATTTACCTACAGGCTGTTGAAGATTTATCCCTAAATGACAAAGTTAGCTTTGGAAAATATCAATATACGATGTCCGCTCAAGATCCAGATGAATTATCTATGTGGAGTAATAAACTTATTGCAAAGCTTAAGAGTTTCCCTGAACTTAAAAATGTCAGCACTGACCAACAGAATAGTGGCCTACAAAATTTTATAGAAGTAGATCGTGATGTGGCAGCTAAATTTGGCATTACCATGCAAATGGTAGACAGCGCCCTATACAATATATTTGGCCAAAGACAAATCTCAACTATTTATACTCAACGCAATCAATATAAAGTTATCTTAGAAGGATTACCTAATATGCAAAAAGGTATAGAGGGATTGGATAGCGTGTATTTAAGCTCAAGTTCTGGAGTTTCTGTCCCACTAAAAGCTTTCGCTAAAATATCACAAGGTTTTGCCCCTTTAGTTATAACCCGCCAAAATCAATTTGCTTCTAATACTATTTCCTATGATTTAGCAAAAGGAGTGTCACTGGGAGAGGCCAATAGCATAATTGAAACTGCGAAAGAAAGTCTTAATGTGCCGACTCATATTCAAGCAGATTTCCAAGGAGCATCTAGAGTATTTAAAAGCTCACTTAGCAATGAAGGCTGGCTTGTTTTAGCCGCCGTGGTGGTGGTGTATATAGTGCTTGGTGTGCTTTATGAAAGCTATATTCATCCAATAACCATTTTATCTACCCTACCTTCTGCTTGTATGGGAGCTTTAATATTTTTATGGATCTCTGGCAAAGGCATGGATGTTATTGGACTAATAGGAATAATTCTTCTAATAGGTATCGTAAAAAAGAACGCCATCATGATGATAGATTTTGCTTTAGAACAACAGCGTCATTTTGGTAAATCTGCAGATGACGCAATATTTGAAGCATGTATGCTAAGATTCAGACCAATTTTAATGACCACTATGGCTGCACTTCTAGGAGCAATTCCTCTGATGATAGGCACTGGAATGGGCTCTGAGCTTAGACAGCCTTTGGGTATTTCAATCATTGGAGGATTGATAGTGAGCCAAGTGCTAACTCTTTATACCACTCCAGTGATTTATTTGTGGTTTGATAGACTTTCAAACAAAATGGGCTTTAGCGAGATTAGCAAGGAGTGATAAGTTACTATCACTCCTAATTATAATCAAAAAAATCTTGTTCTAAAACACCCATAAATTGTTGGTCATAATCTCTATCTTCAATAACTTCTGTCATTAATATTGGCACATCTAATTCTTCAAAATGCCTATTCTCTAAACTGGTTATTTTATTTTGGATCAAAGTTTTAATTTCATAAAATCTTCTACCTACTAAGCTAAGGTCCCAATTCTTTGAAGCTAATTTTTCTTTACTTGCAAATTCACTCACAAATTCGATTTTTTCATTCAAACCTTGATAGTCATCAATTTTTGATAATAAAACTTTAAATAAACCAAAAGAGGTGTAATCAGGCTCGCCATTTTTTTTATGTTGGAAAATTGAAAGTCTATCATATCTAATCGTCTCTAAATTTGTCGATTGAGTTATTGTTTCTTCTAATGCAGCTTTTAGTACATCTTGATTTACTATACTTGGTAATAATATAGAGATAACATTCTTATTGTTTTCCTCCACGGCTTTAATAAATATATTATCAATAAAACTTTGGTCAGTTATTTTTACTAAAATATCTTTAAACAAATTCAAAGAACGATGATGCGTAGATTCCTCTAAGGCCTTTCCAAGCACTTCTTGATTCTTTATAGTGGGCAATAATATAGAAATAACATCATTATTTTTTTCCTCGACGGCTTTAATAAATATATTATCAATAAAACTTTGGTCAGTTATTTTTACTAAAATATCTTTAAATAAATCCAAAGAACGATGATGCATAGATTTCTCTAAGGCCTTTCCAAGCACTTCTTGATTCTTTACAGTGGGTAATAATATAGAAATAAGTTTTTTATTATCAGATTCTACACAATTTACAAATATACTCTCTAAGGAATCTTGATTGGAATTAGCAATCGCGAGCATCATCTTAAATTCCTCTAATTGCTCTTTTTCTTCCTTAAACTTCCAATATTTATTTTCTTTCGTAAAAGATTCTAAATTCTGCTCAAGATGTATTATCTTAGCTTTTAAAGTTTCATCTATAAATTTATGATCAGTAATTTTTGTTAATAGTTTTTTTAATATCTCAAAATCATTATACTCAACAGACTTTTCTAAACTCCATTTCAGTAGTTCTTGTTCATTTATATTTTCTAATATAAGCTTAGTAAGCTCTTGCTTATTATTTCTTATTGAATGATCTAATGCTTCTTTTAAAATTTTTTCATTTTCTAGATTTGGTAATAATTTAGCAGAAATCTCTTGATTATTATTTTTAACAGCACAAATAAAAATATCATCCAATAGTTCTTGTCTGATTACTTGATTGAAATATTTGCCAACCCATTTCCCTTTGTTATATTTTATCGCTGTTTTTAAAATTTCTGCAATATAATTCTCCTCCATAATCATATCTAAGTAGCTATCAGATAAATCTTTCTTATTATGTATAATGGCGATTATAACTATTTCTGCTAAATATTTTTGTTCTGTTATTTTTGGTAGAACTTTATCAAATAATTCCCACCGACCAGACCTTGCTACACAAGATAAAACATCTGTTAATTGACCTTGATCTGTAACTTTAAGAATCAACTTATTAAATTTTATTTCATCATATATCGCTCTACCTAAAGCTTCACCAAGTAAAATTTGATCAGTGACTTTAAATAACAACTCATCCATTAACTCACCGTCATGACTAGTTATATAATATAAGGCATAACCTAAAACTTCTTGACTTATAATTTTTGGTAAAAATATATTATATATCTTCTTCTGAAACTCAGATATTCCAGTCATTAAATTATATTTATCGATATATTTATCTATAAAGTTCTTAAAAGTTATCTCCAATGCTTCTTGCTTATTAATCTTATCCACTAAAGCTTGAGTAAAATTGCATTGAGATAGTGATATTACATAATTAAGAATTTCTTCTAATTTATCATTACTATTAATTCTAGGAATAATTTTAAGAATAAACTCTTCAACCTCTAAATCAAATTTAAAATCCCACTTAGTATTTCCGATTTTTCTATTATAGTTTTCCTGATAATTCTTATAATTTCGCAATAAGGGAAACATCAAAGCTTCATCAAATGCTCCTTCTTGATTGACCTTATCTATTAAGCTAGCGGTTACAGCAAAATCTTGATATTTTATTGCTAAAGGCAATATTTGTTCAAATCTTTTCTGATCAGTTATCTGTGGTAATAACTGCTTCGCGATATTATAATAACCCTTTACAATCCCTTGATCAAAAATTTGCTCTATTTTTTCTTGAGTAACCTCAGGCAATCTTTCTAAGATTTGAACGACGTATACATCACAACCATTTTCAACAGCTATCTCCAGAGCTTCAGTTAAAACTTTTTTATCTGTGATTTTAGGTAATATTCTATCAAATTTTGCTTGATACTTTGAACTACTCGCTTGTATTTTTAAAGCATCAGCCAAAACTTCTTGATCAGTAATTCTAGGTAAGATTTCATAAAAATTTTCATTAAAATATTGACTTAGAGTCACTCTAAAAACCTCAGCTAAAACTTCTTGATCAGTAATTTTTGGCAGTATTTCAGCAAATTTGTTTTGTGAATAACGCTCTGTAGATAATTTTAACGCCTTGCCAAGCCATTCTTGATCAGTAACTTTAGAAAGTAATCGACCAAATTTCTTGTCACTATAGCTGCTTGAGCTGCTTGCCGTGTTGCACAAAGCTTGGCCTAATATTTCTTGGTCTGAAAATATTAATAAAAGGCTATCAAATATCTCATCATTATCTTTGTAACTACGTATCATCTCATTGAGCGCTGATTGCATAGTTTTAGGGTCACTAACTTTAGGTAATATGATTTCAAATATTTCTTTCTTATTCTGTGAGACCACTTCTAATAGAGCATCATTCAAGCTGTATTCCTCTGGTATTTTAAATAATAATTCCTTGAGCATTTCTATCTGATCTTTATTAATTGCCCTATAAAGCGCTTTGCTTAATAAAGCTATTTTGCTTGTTTTGGGCAATAAAATATCAAATATTTCTTTATTACCAGAATCGATAGCTGAACCTAATCCTTCATAAATAACTTCTTCATCTGTAATTCTCTCTAATAAAGCATTCAGCATTTCCAGATTATTTACTACAACCGCCTCTCTTAAGACATCAGAAGAAACGTTATAATTTACTTTGCTTAAAATTATATGAAAGGCCTCTGTATTATTATTATTAACAGCTGTATACAAGGCATGATTTATTATCCATGCATCATCTATATTCAATAATAATTGACTAAGTTTTTCTTGTTGATTATTTGTGATAATCTTTTGAATTTTTTTATATATTTCTATATCATTTAGCTTGCGGCCAGGGACATCATCATAATTAATATCGTGAAGATAATCAGATGTGCCCCAACTGCCAGAAAACATATCTCCACCAACAGTTTTAATTTCAATTCCTTCAAACCAGAATTTTGGAAGCTCTAAAGAAGAAGGATTTCTAGCATAATCTGCATTATAAATAATCTTATCTGGAAAAATTATTCCGTCCTTGCTGCCAACTAAATAATTAGCCATTGTGATTGCAACAGGCCCTGTGCGCATGATCACTCCATCAAATTTATTTTTTGGATATTTTATATAATCAGGTGTTGCTTCATCTTGGTTTAAGTTTCTTTTTAATATTTCAGCTGTTTTATTAATAACAGGATGATTTGGAGCATTGGCAATAAAAGCATTACCAATTGAAGCATCCCAACGTTCTGCTTCTTTAGCATTAAAATGTTCAAATGCTTTCATGAATGATATCATTGCCTTAGCATCATAAACTTCATAATCTAAATCATGATAAATTCCACCATATTGTTGTATTGCAATTACTCTAGCAACATCACTTGCTTCAACAAATTTTCTTGAGTCGTTCTGTCCTTGCTCTATGAAATTATTAAGATTTGAATAAAGAGGATGGTCTTTAAATTCTTTACATAATCTTACTTCAACTCCAGGAAGCTGTTTTACTTCTTCTGGTATCGCATCAAAATTATTAGTCCATAAAATATGCTTAAAATTTGAGTCTTCAAGATTTAGCCTAGTAGAACTATCCATATACTTCTTTATATATAGTGGTTTCATAGATTGTGGCGTTTTATCAAAAGTAAAATAAACTACATGAGTAATAGGAGGGATTTTATATTCATTGCCCACCAATTCATCAAGCTTAAGTAGTTTTTCCTTAGTATCTTTTTTCCAGTTTTCATATTCAGATCTTGAATTCAACCCTTCCTGGACAAAAATCTCTTCGTCGAATTGACCATATCCTCTCATCCACTATCTCCTAATTTAATTTAACTTTATATCGAAAAATATAATTAACATATTAATGATTTATTGTCAATCTATTTTATAATAACGCTTTAAATATTATTTGTTCCTAAAGCTATAAGCATGTATAATCAATAGTAGAAAATTTAAGAATAAGTAATATGAATATCTCAGCTATTTTTATCAAGCGACCCGTTGCCACCATTCTTCTTTCCATAGGCATAGCCTTAGGAGGGATTTTAGCATTTAATATGCTGCCAGTGGCTTCACTTCCCCAAGTTGAATTTCCTATTATCATGGTACAAGCAACCCTTCCTGGCGCTAGCCCTGAAATTATGGCTTCCTCTGTTGCCACTCCCTTGGAAAAAGCATTTAGTAGAATCTCTGGTATTGCAGATATGACCTCCAGTAGCACTCTAGGAAACACGAAGATAGTTATCCAATTCAATATAGAAAAAAATAGTGATGGAGCTGCTAGAGAAATTCAAGCTGCTATTGATTCATCGATTAGTAATTTACCAAGCAACATGCCATCTAGGCCAATTTATAAAAAAGTGAATCCAGCTGACGCACCAATAATGATTTTATCTCTAACTTCTAAAACTCATAAAATTGAAGATTTATTTGATATGGCTTCATCCGTTCTGCAGCAGAAACTATTAAGAACTGACGGAGTTGGGCAAGTAATTGCCGCCGGAAGCTCCCTACCAGCCGTTAGGATAGATTTAAATCCTACCAAAATGGCTCAATATGGTATTAGCTTTAACCAAGTGAGCACCTTAGTGGACGCTCATAATATGAGCTCTCCTAAAGGTCAATTAACCGAAGGAAATTATACTTATGAACTAGTAACTAACGATGAAATTTTTAAGGCCGAAGACTATGCAAAATTGGTAATTAGCAATAAAAATAATAATCTTGTTAGATTATCAGATATAGCAGATGTAAGGGAATCCGTGCAAGATTTACGCAATAGTGGAACGCTAAATGGAGAACCAGCAGTATTATTGGTTATCTTTAAACAGCCCAGTGCAAATGTTGTCACAATCAATAGCACAATCAATAGAGACATTCCAGAATTTCAGAAATTAGTTCCATCTGGAGTTGAGATCACCAAAGTAATGGATAGATCTATTACCATTAAAGCCTCTTTAGATGACGTGAAAAAAACTTTAGTTCATTCAGTAGTATTCGTAATATTAGTGGTATTTATATTTTTGGGTAATGTACGCTCAACGATTGTTCCAGGCTTGGCGCTTATTTTGTCTATATTAGGAACTTTTGGAGTTATGTGGTTATTAGGATATAGCCTTAATTCATTATCTTTAATGGCTATAATTATTGCAACTGGTTTTGTAGTTGACGATGCCATCGTGGTGCTAGAAAATATCTCGCGTTATATTGAAGAGGGCTTAAAACCCATGGAAGCCGCCTTCAAAGGATCTGCTGAAATAAGCTTTACGGTTACCTCAATCAGCATTTCTCTTATTGCTGTCTTCATTCCTTTATTATTAATGGGAGGATTAGTTGGTAGGCTATTTAGAGAATTTGCCGTAACTTTATCAGTGTCTATATTAATTTCATTGCTTATTTCATTATCACTTAGCCCAATGATGTGCGCCTATACATTAAGCGCAAACTTGAACAAAGATGAACATAAGTCTATTTTTCATAAAATGATTACAAAAATGAAAAATGGATATGAAGTAAGCCTAGCTTGGGCCCTTAATCATGAAAAACTTGTACTTTTTATATTTTTAGCAACCATTATTTTAAATGTCTATCTTTACGTTATAGTACCAAAAGGATTTTTTCCACAGCAAGATACAGGACGAATTATTACTACAGTTATCACTGATCAAAATAGCTCTTTTCAAAGATTAAATGGAAAATTCGCAGATTTAGTAAATATTATTAAGAAAGATCCCGCCGTTGAAAATGTAGTGGGCTATATTAGCAGCGGGAGTGTTAATACTGGAACCATATTTGTGGTGTTAAAGGATTTAAAAATAAGAAAACTTTCTGCAGATTTAGTTGTTAATAGGATAAGACAAACTTTGGGAGATATTTCCGGAGCCACTATATATATGCAGGCAGCACAAGATTTGGTTATCGGGGGCAGACAAAGCAATGCTCAGTTTCAATATACCATCTCCGCAGATAACTTGGCTGATGCAAATAAATATGCCCCTATGATTAAAGATAAAATAGAAAAAATTAATGGCATCATTGATGTTAATAGTGATCAAGGCGACCATGGACTACAAAGCTTTGTTAAAATTGATTATGATAAAGCAATACCATTTGGAATAACTGCAAATAATGTTGATAAAGCTTTATATTCCGCTTTTGGCCAAAAATCTATCTCCACTATGTATGGCAGCAATAATCAATATTATGTAATAATGGGCTTAGCTCCAGAATATTCTCAAGACCCCAATGCTCTAAAATTGATTTATGTTTCTAATAATGACGGACAATTGGTACCACTTTCCTCATTTGCCAGTTTCTCCAATTCATCCGCTTTATTATCAGTGGCCCATCAAGGCCTAACTCCAGCTGCCACTTTATCTTTTAATTTACTACCTAATATTTATTTAGGTGATGCCGTTAATATGGTAAATAAGGAACTATCAACCTTACAACTGCCCATAACTGTACAAGGGTCATTTAAAGGAACTGCTCAAGCCTTTCAATCTTCTTTAGACAGTCAACCTTATTTAATTTTAGCAGCCCTTGTAGCTGTATATATAGTATTAGGAATGCTTTATGAAAGCTTGCTTCATCCCGTAACCATACTTTCCACCCTTCCATCAGCAGGGGTTGGAGCATTACTAGCCTTAATTTTTACTAAAATGGACTTAACCATAATAGCTGTAATAGGCATTATTCTTCTAATAGGAATCGTTAAGAAAAATGCCATTATGATGATCGATTTCGTTTTAGAAATAGAAAAACATCAACAAAACATATCACCAAGAGATGCAATATTTCAGGCCGCCGTTTTAAGATTTAGACCCATTATGATGACCACCATGGCAGCTTTGCTTGGGGCAGTGCCAATGGCCTTAGGAAATGGCTTAGGATCGGAACTACAGAAACCTCTAGGGGTTTCAATCATTGGTGGATTAATCTTAAGCCAAATGATCACCTTATATACCACACCTGTCATTTACTTAACTTTCGAAAGAATGAGACAAAAAACTAAATAAACAACTATAAAGCCACTTTTTAAGATAGCTTTTCTAACTTATAACAAGTGAGCGTCATTTATCTTTCTGCTAGCTAAAATTGCTCTTCTTATTTCATCTAATAATTTATTTTTTTGATATGGCTTAGTTATAAAACTAAAAATTCCTTTTTCAAAAGCTTTTAATATTTCACTTTCATCGCTACTGCTTGTTTGAAGAATAATAGGAATTGATGAAAAATCTGGATCTTCTTTAATTGTAGATAATAAATTCAAGCCATATATATCAGGCATCATCAGATCAATAAAAATAACAGAGATATATTGAGAATTTTCTTTTAAATATTGTAAAGCAAATTGAGCTGAACTTATTTTGATTAAGTTATATTCGCTACCATATAAAAGCATCTCCATGCTATTTAGACAAACTTCTTCATCATCTATCATTAGTATATTATATCTGGAATTATTTAAACTAATTGAAGAATGGATATTATTTACTAATTCTATTGGCTGAGTTATTGGAAGTATAAAATTAAAACTTGCTCCTTCATCTTTATTATTCTCAGCCCATATTTTACCACAATGCGCATTAATAATTTCATGACAAATTGTTAACCCTAAACCAGTCCCCAAAGATTTATTTTTAACATTACTTCCTTGTACAAAAGGAGAAAAAATATTAGCTAACTCATCTTCTGGAATGCCCACACCTTGATCATTAATAGAAATCTGCACAGCATCAAGTTTAAAACCTTCTTGAATAAATATTTTTGCTAACGAGATTTTTACTGAAATCAAACCATTGATATTGCTAAATTTAATGGCATTAAGAATTAAATTACGCAAAACTTGCCCAATACGACTTTTATCTACATTAGCGTATATAGACTGCTCATCCAGGAACGTAATTCTAACTTGTTTATTGTTTGTATATAAAATTTTACATTCTTCAATTACCTCTTTAGCTAACTCTGTAATATTAGTATTTTTTAAATTCAGGATAATCTTTCCTCCAGAGAATTTTGCTATATCTAGTAAATTCTCAACTATGGATGCTAAATATTGAACACTATATGATGCCTGATTAACAAATTTAAATTTATTTTCTTCCGAAACCTCAGACCAATAAGAAACTAAATTTTCTAATATATTAGACACCGCTTGCAACGGAGTTTTTATTTCATGGCTTAAATTATTGATAAACAATGTTTTCTCAGCTAAAGCTTTTTTTAATTCCTCTGTTCGATCTGTTACTTTATTTTCAAGTCTTAAATTAGTTAAAGACAAAGCATTTCTTGCTTGAGTAACTTCTTGAATTAAATTTCGCTCCTCTTTTAAAGACATTTTTATTTTTCTTAGAGAATCAGCTATCAATATTCCTTCCTTACTAAAAACAATTGGAATTTCCACTTCTAGATCTCCATCTGAAATAGCAAACACAGCTTCTGAAAGCTTTAAAAATGGATGTAAAATAGAGATGTATAATAAGTAAATAAAGCTGCAGCTAATTATTATTAGGATTAATAACTCCAATTTATATTCTAAAATACTATAAAAATACTCTTCATAGCTTTTTGATGAGGTTGCCGCAACAATTAAAACAAATGGGGAATGAGGAATTTTTGATATTACATAATTTTCACCTTTCTTCATGTTGAAAATCTTATTTTCCTTATTATTAATAGAGTTAGTAATACCATTAAATAATTTCTTCTTAGTATTACGATCAGTATTTGCAGAGGAAAAAATAGTCATATTATTCTGAGTATTTAGAAGAATATAATGAATATAGTTATCTTTGATATTAATATTAGAAAAAAATTTCTTACGGAAATCTTCTAACGATATTCCTGTTCTTAGCTGACCAAGATATGCACCATCTTTTTTACGCTTCACTCCCATCGAAAGATAAATAAAACCAGACTCTTTATCTAATTCTAAAATATTTTGATCTTCAGATACAGTATATAACTTAAGAGGAAAGTTCATTAAAAAATTAATATCTTTACTCTGTTTAATTACACCAAAACCAGATCTCTTCAAGAAATGATTCTTATCAAAGCAAACTATAGGGAAGCATTCATTCATTTTATATTCAATAGAAAATAACTTCGATAGCATTAAAACTTTTTTATTATCTATAGCAAACTCATCACTAGCAATTTGGCTAGCCAATAGATGCATTTTTTTGCCTATATGATAGAAATCATTGCTAATACTTTGATGGATGTCAGAAGCAACTTCTTTTAAACTCTCATTTATCACTTTACTGCGCGTATGTTCAATTTTCCATATAAAACAAAAAACCATGCTAAAGAAAGCTAAAATTACCAAACTAACAAATCTACTAATAAGAGAGTAATGTTCGCTTTTTTCTTTATTCATGATGCCTCCTTAAGCTACTAAACAAGCGGTCATTTTCTCGTTATAGTTGAAAATTACCCACCTTATAATATTAGTAGGAGATTTTGAATGGAATGTAAATAGATATTATCGTAGTAATTGAATAAAATGCAATTTTATTTTACTTTATACTCGCCTAAGTTGAGTAAATTAATTATATACTAAAGGAATTACCGCACCCACAGCCACTTGCAGCCATAGGATTTTTAATTTGAAAATAAGCTCCATTTAGGTCTTCTTTAAAATCAAGCATGCTTCCTTTTACTAATTCAAGAGATATCTTATCAATGAGAACTTTTGCTCCATCTTTTTCTATATATAAATCATCACTCCCAATATCTTCATCAACAAAGTTATAACGATATTGGAATCCAGAGCAGCCCCCTCCTTCTATTGAAATACGAAGTTTAATTTGAGGATCATTTCTTTTTTGGATGAGGAAAGCAATACGTCTACATGCTCCCTCAGATAAATAAAAATCTTCTGTAACTTTTGACATGATGACCTATTATTAAAATAGAGTATAGCGATAATTAGAGTATAATTAAACATCAATACATAGTCAAGGTTACAGCCACTTAATTACTAAAGGAAGGAGCTTTTAACTTACTAGCAACCTAGCAACGGTCACCAACTGCTCAAGCATTGATTTAACTAGCTTCTGATGAGCATCGGATATTAAATCTCCATTATCATC
The DNA here is from genome assembly GCA_964550685.1 of uncultured Rickettsiales bacterium. GTDB lineage: Bacteria > Pseudomonadota > Alphaproteobacteria > Rickettsiales > CANDYO01 > CANDYO01. The sequence continues at coordinate 24,476 of CAZJZY010000019.1, forward strand.
GAAAGCTGTAAATTCATTAGCTACATTAGCCTGACGAGGAATTACAAAACACCCTAAATCTAAAAATACATTCCTTAAATTATTAGTGCTTTTTAAGCCTCCATATGGCGAGGGAGAAGTCGACATCAATCCTATAATTTTATTAGAGAATACTTTAGGATTATGTTGATTATTTGGAGTTCTAGAAGTCCAATCAATAAAATTTTTCATACAAGTAGTTATAGTATAATTATTCTCAGGAGAAGATATTAACCAGACATTATGGTTGTTTGTTAATTTCGCCAGTTCATCAGCTTCCTTAGGAAACTCTTCTCCCAATATATCTTGATTATAAACTGGTAATGGGTAATCAGCTAAATCAATAAAAGTAACCTCAATTCCTTCATTTTCTAACTGCTTACATGCCCATCTTGTAAGCTTTTTATTAATAGAGTTTTTGCTTAAGCTTCCAGCAAAAGCAAGAATTTTTAAATTAGTCATTTTTTACTCCTAAAAATTGCTTTATCCTAATACATACACAAAAATAAATAAGAAAATCCAGACTACGTCAACAAAATGCCAATACCAAGCAGCGAATTCAAATCCAAGCATATTATTCCCGGCATCAAAATGTCCTTTTTTGGTTCTAAAATAACAAACTGATAAAAATATAGTTCCAACAATCACGTGAAATCCATGAAACCCTGTTGCCATAAAGAAATTGGCTGGATAAATTCCCTCAGTAAAATTGAAACTAGCATGATGATATTCATAGGCCTGTAATATAGTAAATGAAATACCTAACAATATAGTTATTCTTAAAGCCTTAAAAGCTTCTTCCCGCAAATTATGATGGAGAGCGTAATGAGCCCAAGTGACCGTAGTACCAGATAGCAATAAAATTAATGTATTTATTAAAGGCAGATTCCAAGGGTCTAAAGGAATAATTCCTTTTGGCGGCCATACAGATGATAGCACTGACCATGGCTCACCCGCAACCATCTCATGCGGAAAAATTCTAGCATGAAAGAATGACCAAAAAAATGCAGCAAAAAACATTACCTCCGAAAGAATAAATAGTAACATACCTATAGAAAGGCCTCTCTGTACTTCTTTGCTATGGTGGTTTTGCCCACCTTCTTTTATTACATCAGACCACCAAGAGAACATACATGACAACACCAATACAAAGCCTAAAGGCAATATTATTTTACCAAGGAATACATCATGCATAAACATCACAGCGCCAATAGCTAAAATCAGCATTGAAAAAGCTGTAAAAATTGGCAATGGACTAGGATCAACTAGGTGATATGGATGACTTTGATGATTATTACTCATTTATTTCTCTCTTAACTGGGTAAAAAGTATAGGATAAGGTTATAGTATCCACATCCTGTAAATTAGGGTCATTTTCAATTTCCGGATCTATAAAAAAAGATACCGGCATTATCATTTTTTGATTTGGCTTTAATAATTGCTCTTCAAAACAAAAACATTGTATTTTATTAAAATAAATTCCTGCTTTATGCGGCGTAACATTATAAACGGCCGTCCCTATTATTGGCTCATCCGTGTTATTTTCAGCGCTATAAAACACTAAATTATTCTCACCAACTTTAATAATAGCTTCATTCTGCTCACTCTTAAAGCTCCAAGGTAGATTACTGTCTACATTAGCATCAAAACGAATTTTCATTATTTTACTTCCAACTCTCTCAGAAGCAATAGCAGTATATTTTGTTGTCCCTCCGTAACCAGTAACCTTACAAAATAAATTATAAATTGGCACCGAAGCAAATGTAAGCATAGTCATACCTATAACCAATAATATTATAGAATAAGCTATCTTGCTACTATTTGTTTTATTATTCAATGTTTCCTTCCTAAATGCTTAAGCAAAAACATAATATATCAGCTCATACAATTTAGCAAGAATGCCCTATATTAATCAAGAAAAACACTAAAAAGAAGCGCTAGTTTTTAATTATTTTTTATGATATATAAAATCTGTTTTAATACTCTGTAAATTACTAAGCTTCAAAAGGTAACAATTATGAAAGGTAGAAAACCATTCAAAAGACCAATATATTCTGATTTTAATACAGCTATCTTTGATTACAAACTGATCACTCCCCAAGATAATAGCATTACTCAAGATGATATCTTAGCAAATTCTGGAATCTCCAGAGAGCAATATAATATACTTAAAGAATTAGTTCTGGAAATGAACGAAACCACTATGAGAAAAAATGATACATCCTATCTATATAAATTGATAAAAATACTATTAAGCTCAAGTGATGAGCAAATGATGACGATTAGAGAAGAAACTGCCATATTAGCACGAGCAAATAATATCAGCATACTTCAGCAATTGATGAGTGATGCAACGACCACAATTTCTTACCCTAATGAAATAGCCGCCGATCTAGAAACTATTAACATAATATCTCAATATATAGCTAATCTTTCTCAAAATATATATAATTTTGCAAAAGAGCGTTTTACAACAACACCGGAAAATATTGATAGCATCCTAAAATACCCTACCAGTATCTTGTTATTTGAAATTTGTACTAAAATTCTATCTATAGGAATAAACCCTATAGCTATCATACTAAGTTCAGCTGGCGATTACCTTAACAATGATCAATTACGTATAGCAACTCAAGATATTGCAGATGAAGATTGGGATGGAATTTTAACTAATTTACAATCAGGGCATTTTACAGGAATATCTCCTAGAGCATTCGAAATAATGATTTATATCATGAGAGGCAACAAAGAGAGACTCGCAGATTCTTTACCTCAAGAACAGAAAGAGGGAAATCTTGCCCAATATATCTCTGGAATTTTAGAAACCGCTGTAAAATTCGACCGACATCAAATCATTAAATATCTCTTAGAGGAATATTTTGAAGTTATTAATTCTTACCACCCTAATCTAGTATATAGTACTTTTTCTGCGGTTATAAGAGGAAATCTTGCTGTTTGCTTAGAATTTATTAAACCTAGTATATGGGAAAATTACAGCGAACACGAACAAGCTAAAATTGTAAAATTTATAATTTTAAGATCGGGATCACAAACTACCAAGATTCTACTAAATGAACTATATGCAGACAGATCGCTAACCTTAGGATTATATCAAGAACTATTAGAGCATGTAAAAGAAGATGATTACGCAAAAGTTAATCGGGCTATATCTCCATTTATTGCAAAAAAAATTGCAGATGCCTGGTTCCATTATGAATATGACTATCAAGTTGGCACAATTCATAGCTTAATAAATTTATCTAGAGCGGAAGAAGAAAACGCCATATTAAAATATTTACATGGAGATGGACTATTAAGCTTTGCTATCTATAGGGATGTCCTTGATCAATCAGACACGCCCGAAAGAAAAGCCAAAGTAGAAAAGTTATTTGCTCCATATATAGAAGTATTAACTCAAGAAAGAGATGATACTATAACTGGAGAAGGATATTCTCTTGACGAATATGCAGCAGCCTTTAAATCTCTTAATTTAGAAACTAAACGAATATTTATTCAAGATGAAACTAAAAAAACACAGCATATTATAGATGATACAAGCCTAAAAGAAGAAGAAAAAATATCTGCCATAAAAATTATAGTAGATAAAATAGATCTTCTTCTCTCAAAGAAAGCAATTGATAGCTCTGAAACAACTCCTCTAAGAAGTAAGGTTGCTGATTTTTTTGCAAGCACATTGTCTAATGAAATTGCTTTAGTTAGCAAAAAAATAGAACCTAAACCTAAAAAGAAAGTTACCAAATCTATTTCCATAACAAAGCAAAAAGATTCTGAGGCTGAGAAACCAACTGATAAAGTATCGCAATATAATTCTGGTGCTCCAGAATATCCGGATGAAGATTCACAAGGAGAATGGCTTGTGGCAGGATCTAAAGAAAAAGCAACACAAGCTACAAAATCTAAAGTTAAACCTGTAATAAAAGCAGAAGTTAAAACTCTTAAAAAGATAAATACAGATGATTTTCCTCCTTTACCCACAACAACAATAAAGTCAAAAGCTCAAGAAATCCAGATAGAGCACCAAGAAGCTCCACAACAAAATACCGCAACTGTTATTCTACCAAAGCAAATGAACGAGGAAGAGATTCCTGTATTGAATTTTATGGCTGAGGCAACGGCCAGCGATAGAAAAGAAAGCGTAACAGAAACTAAAACAACTTCTCTTCCTGAATATTTAGCACCTCCAGTAGTAGCATATGGTGGATCAGTATACTACTCAGTTCCCAGCGTACAAGTTGCTTGCAATGCATTTTACCTGGACCAATTTGGCAATCAAATAAATTTTTATATGGATCCACTTGGAAATTGTTTAGATCAATTTGGTAATCAATTTGCTATGCCAGTTTACTATACTTATATGACAGGTTACTATGGAGGGGGTAATTATACCGGAGGGGGAAGTGGAGGAGCTGTAAAATCTTCTTCTACTAAAAAACATTCAGCTAAAAACTATGGTAAAAAGAAGCACATAGATACTTTAGCAGAGGAAACACAAAAAGATCCCGATGGATTGATAACTATATCAATAAAAAATAAAGATGAGGTGATTATCTCCCTCACCACACTAACCAAAGATAAAATCATCTCCATAGAGGCGAAGCAATATCAAGAATCTATAGAAGCTATAAAGAAACGCATGGAGGATTATAAACCACATGTGAAGTTAGATCACTTACATCAATTTGAGCAAAAATTACAAAACTATACATATGTATCAATATCTCAAGATAATAACATACTGCCTAAATCACCATTTTTTGATACTTCTATAAAATTTGCTGGAGCAGAACATGTTAATGCAGAAGAGATTTATATGTAATATTACATAAATGATCAATGATTTGATAAAAAACTATTGCTTTATACGGTAAATTGTATATAAATGAACTCATCTAAAGACTAAATTTGTCGGGGCATAGCGCAGTCCGGTAGCGCACCTGGTTTGGGACCAGGGGGTCGGGAGTTCGAATCTCTCTGCCCCGACCACAATCTTCCAATCATTATTTAACATAATGCCTAATAAAACATATGATGTAATTATAATTGGCGCTGGAGCTGCGGGCCTTATGGCAGCTGCCACTTCTGCTAAACGTGGTAGAAAAACATTACTTTTAGAGGCCACATCTAAAATCGGTGAAAAAATTAGAATCTCTGGTGGAGGAAGATGTAATTTCACTAATCTTCATGCCCAGAGCCATAATTATATTTC
>CAZJZY010000020.1:0-2637 GCA_964550685.1 uncultured Rickettsiales bacterium
TAATGTTCTTTAATAAGCAAATTGCGTACAGTGTCTATCTATAATAAACACTCCCCTAATTTTTATTATTTAGATATTGCGAATTCTATAAATTACCTATATATTGGGTAAGATTGTTTTAAAAATCATACATGATTTTTATTAATTTAATTTTTAAAATACTAAGGAAAGATAAAACTATGAGTGACGTAGAAACAAAAGTAAAAAAAATTGTTGCATCGCATTTAGGTGCTGAAGAAGATAAAATAACTTTGGAATCAAGCTTTGTTGATGATTTAGGCGCTGATAGCTTAGATCAAGTTGAATTGGTTATGGCATTTGAAGAAGAGTTTGATATTGAAATTCCAGATGAAGCTGCAGAAAAAATTGTTAGAGTTTCTGACGCAGTGAATTTTGTAAAAGCTAATCAATAATATTAGATTATTTTTAAGTTACAAAGTCTTCAAGATTATACTTCTTGAGGACTTTTTTTTACCAATTGATTCAATTATTAGTTAAAAACACATGATTAAAGATAATCAAAACGCAGAAAGCTTAAAAAATCAATTTACTACTTTATTAGCCAAAGGGAATGCACTAACTAAAGAACTAGATATTGCTTTTGATTCTTTAAAAAGCAAAAAATCTATTGAAAGACTTGGATCTTTTGAAGAAAAAATAAACAGAACTAAGTCTCAAGAGATTTCTCTAAGTAAATGACATACGAAACATCCCTCTATATAAGAGCGTAAGTTTAATCTGAGTTAATTGTTTATGTCTAAAAGAGCATTACTTAATCCAATAAGTAACAGATTTGTTTATGCTGCGGGTGATCTTAATACTAGTCCTGAATATCTAAAAAGCCTCTTAAGAGACGGAGCTGATATTAATGCTTACGATGAAGAAGGTAATACAGCTCTGCATAGGGCTATTTCTATAAATAGAAGCAATCTTTTTAATTTATTAATAGAGAAGAAAGCAAATGTAACTATATTAAACAAAAATAATCATACAGCCTTAGATATAGCTAAGCAAAAAGGTAATGTTGATATAATACATGTTCTAGACATAGCGACAAGATATGCTTCCTCTGTGCAGCAAGATCGGGATCTTCTTCTTGCGGCAAGACTAGGATATTTTGATAAAGTAAAAGATAGTATAAAAAATAAAGCAGATGCCAATACATGCAACGCTAATGGCGTTACGCCTCTACATATGGCTGCAACCTCAGGTGTATTAGATGTTGTAAAATATCTTGTCGAGCAAGGTTCTAACTTCAATATTGTAGATATAAAAAAAATTACTCCTCTTCATATGGCTTGTTTGTATGGACATGTAGAAGTAGCCGGATACCTTATTGAAAAAGGAGCAAATATAAACGCATTGGATTCTAATGAGTTGACTCCACTTCATTATGCAACAATGAATGAGGGGGCACGTTTTGATTTCACTATTAAGCTATTAATTCAAAAAAACGCAGATCCTAATTTAACTAGCAAAATGGATTTTACTTTCCTTTATAAAATCTCACATAGAGGGAAAGATGAAATTGTAAATCTAGTATTGAAATACATAGATAATATTAATGAAGTTTATTATGAATCTAAAGTCAGTGCTTTGCATGCAGCGGCGATGAATGGGCATATAAAAACTGTTCATTTACTCTTGTCCGCTGGGATTGATGTAACCATTAAAAATATTGATGGCCATACAGCAGCTTATTTAGCGAAAAACAATACTTTTTATGGATTGTGGAATATTATAAATTCTAATGAAACTAAATTGATCTCCGCAGTTGCTAACGGCAAAATTTCTGTAGTAAGAGAATTACTAAAAAAAGGGACTGATATTAATTATGTAGCTTATTATAATTATAATGCTTTAGATATGGCGGTAAAAAAAGGTCACAAAGATATAGTTAAGTTTCTTTTGGAGAGAAATGTAGATATTATAACAGATGTGTTAAGAGAGAACCCGTTATATTCTGCTGCTAGAAATAATGAATGTACAATTATGAAAATGTTAATAGATTATGGTGTTAATCCTAAATCCACAAATTGGTTAGGAAAAACTGCTTTTGATTATACTACAGAATGTAAGCATTTAGAGTTATACAGTGCACCTATATTACTAGAAGATAGTTTTCTGTTGCCTATAGAGTATTAATCCATTTTAATGTGCTGGCAACCAAGAAACCATCCCATAAATCTATATCTTAGGTCAAGCCAGCTAAATTTGGTATCATTATTAAAAGTTATGTGCAATAAGCTACATTGGTCCCGTCTTCTAGTTACTATAAATGATTTCATTATTGTAGGATAAGGATCATATAAATGATATTTCTGGGGATTCTTATTATATAGAATACTTAAAATAGATTGATCATGGCGATGGTCTCTAAAATCTGGATATTCTTCAGGACTGGGTATATCTGTTAATAGTTCTGGATCTTCACAATTTTTAAGCCATTCTTCTATGAAATCTCTAGAGTTTTTTGTGTTGCGTAATAATATTATTCCGGCATTTAATGATTGTTTATCAAGATAGGAAGCATCTCCATCTACCATTTTATCAATAACCATTTTTTTGATCCATTGACGATTTTTAGAAATAGGATTAGGAAATAATATGATATCATGCTCTTGTGCTAAATTTAAT
>CAZJZY010000020.1:2647-8677 GCA_964550685.1 uncultured Rickettsiales bacterium
ACCATCCCTAAAAACTCCTGAGCCATCTACGTAAAGCAAAATATCATTTTCAGACATTTGATTTAAAGTTTTTAGTATAAAATAAGGCTTCCATAGCCAATATCCTGCACCTCTTTTTTGCGATAAAATTTTCTTATGTTTTTCATAATATTCTGGTTCAATATGATGGCTTTGATAAGGAATAATAATATCGAAAGCTTGGTACATAGCGGCAGAAGAGATCAAATTTGTTTGATTTTGAATGTAAATTCCTTTATCCGCATATGAGATTAACCATATCTTTTGCGAATTATATTTGCGCTCAGTATTTTTAACAGGGTATAGAGAAATATCAGCTCCGTAATAATAATATTTTAATAGTCCTAAAAAGATAAGTAAAAATATAGCTAAGTAAATCCATTTGATTGAAGTTATTTTTTGCATAAAATACTCCTAAAAGACCCTGGCTAGATGAGCATATTCACAATATCCCAATTTTTTCTTTTTAGTATAATAATATGGAACTGATGGATTTTGATATTGAGAAATTAATTCATGAATATATTTTTCAGTTTGTTCAATAATTTTTGTATTAGATAGATCAATTTCTAGAATTTTGACGGGCTCTTCTCCACCAGATAATTGGATATAAGTTAGTGAATCTAATTTTTGAGGAGTTTTTTGAAAGTAAAACTTTCCTTTCTCGCCAAGCAAGCCTTCTAAGAGTAATTGCAAGTGATTACCTGTTAAGATTGCCTTATTGCTTGGCATAATACCTGTTTTATAATCAAGAATACGTAATGAATTATCTGCAGTGATTTCTATTCTATCGGCTATAGCAGTTAAAGTAAAATTTTCTCCTATGTTTATTATTCCAAATGCTTCTAGATAAACTTTATTCAACGGGTTCTCGTTTGCAATAAACCATTTGGCGATACGGGTAAATCTTTGCCAATAGAGTAATTGTAATTTTGAGCTATTAAGATTTAATTCTTGTAAGGCTTGCTTTCCAGAATTAAGTAATTTTTCTAAATCTGGGTTTTTATTTTTATGGTGATAAATCTCTAATGCTTTATGAACAAAGACACCAAAATCTAATGCTGATAATTTCTTTATTAGAGGGGGGAGCTTTTTTAGCTTAAGAATAAAATCAACATATATATGATAAGGATTATAAATAAGTTTATCAATTTGGGTGACTGAAAGCTTAGTTGGGCGGAATGTTAGTGGAGGTCTTGGGCATATTTCTTGAGTAGATTGTTTTTCAATGTCAAAAATATTTTGTTTAAAGGTAATATGCTCTATTTTTGCCATAGTTAATATTCTTAATAGCCAACGCGAAGGGGTAGTTATGGTACCAAAATTTTTTTCAGATCTAGTGAGTATGACTGTTTTTCCTTGAGCGAAGCATTGAAAGTCATAAGCTTCTTCACCTATTACATGTTCTAGACTTGGTAAGCCAGTTTTTTTAATAAAATTGTGGTTTAAGCAAGGATCAATAGCTGATTTAGATGGCCATGATCCTTCATTGAGACCTGCCAAAATTATTAGATCTGCTGTATGTAAACGAGCATCTATAGGTTTGGATATGGTAATAGAATGCATATTATTAGAAGAGGCTGGTCGATAATATGCAGATTGAATAAAATGGTTAAATATCTGAGGATAATTTTTAGGTAAAATATAGCCTAAAACATCAGCATTATCTTGAATTTGATCTAGATATAACTTCAGTTCTTCTCCTTCAGCCTCTTCCCATAATGATGATTTAGAAATTTTCTGAACAAAGTCTATATGTGTTTGAAAAGCTTGTTTTATACTTATAGGTTTGTAGTTAAATATTTCTTTGAATCCTTTAAAAGCATTCAATATAAGATTAAAGTTTTCATCTTCTAATGTGATATCAAAAATGCTATTACCATGAAAATTTTTATCTCTCATTAGCATTTCTATTTGAAGAATTAGATCCTCTTGAATATTAACTAAATTATGTTTGAATAAGGCTAAACTTGAAATAGGCGAGAATTTATCTGAAATTAAATTTAAACAAAGCTGTAATAATATTCCTGCATTGCTTTGTTTTAAGGGGTAATCTCTGATGATGTTAACATCTAATAAATTAGTTTTTTTAAGATTAAAAATAAGCTTTCCTATTAAGGAGTCGTCTTGAGTTATAACCATCGCAGTTTTATAAGGGTTATTTTGTAATAAATCGATAATTGATACTGCTTCATGATGCAAATCGTAACATTTAAGATATTTGATATTGTCTGCATTCTCTGCATGATTAGAAAGATGCCAATTTGTACAGGATTTAGCTGGTTTAAGAGCATTAGAGATAAAATTTGACTTAAATCTAGGAGTCGAAAGATTGGGTATTTTATAAGTGACGCCCAGTTTATTGAGAATCTGTTTGAAATTATATTGATTATGAGTGGCGTCTACGTTGCTCCAATCATTTGTGGTTAAATTGGTATCTAGCCCATAAAGTATAACATAGCTTCTTTTCATTAATTGAATTATGTTGGGGGTATCATAAGAAATACCAGCCATTATAAAAATTTTGTTATGAGGAGCTTCACTTAATTTTTGCATTAGGAGATTGTTATAACCAACTTTAGTTATGTATGAAGTTTTTTGCCATAGCTCTATAAACTGTTTAAAAATAAGACTCAATTCTTGTTTATGGATGCTTAAATCTTCATCAATTATTTTAATAATATGATCTGGGTTGATTTTATATAGTTCAATATTATGAATAAAATTTGCAAAATTCTCAGCTAGAGGTGCAATAGAGGAAAGATCTTTAAATTTAGGTAATTCCATTCCAAGAATGGTTTGACTTATTTTGCTTACCAAGCTGATTCTATTTAATACGGTGTATTGTGTTGTTATAGTGGCTATATTGCCTAATTCACTTATTGAATTAGTAATAATATTTTTATAGCCTTTTTCTAAGAGAATTTTATTTAAACTAAAACAGGCATATTTTGTAGGAAGTAATATTATTACATTTTTTGTCTTGATATCTGCTGGAAATCTATCTATCATCCAAAAAGCTAGTATTTGAAAAAAATTTTCATTTGCTGAAATATTATATATTTTAGGATCTTCTATCATGTTTCGTATTGTCATATTTGTGCTTTGTCTATCATCTAGCAATGTATTTGCTAAAGATAAAGAAATTATTGCCTCAATTCGCCCTCTACAATCAATTGTAGCCAATATTATAGATGGTACAGAAGAGGTTGATTTGATAATAGACCATAATGAATCTTTGCATAATTATCAATTAAAGCCAACAAAAATTCGTAATATACATAATAGCAATATCATTATAATGGTTGACAGGAATTTTGAAGTATTTATGAATAAAATTCTAGATAGTTTAGACTCAAATCATCAAGTTATTGAGGTTGCTAAGCTTCCTAATATTGAATTAATACACTCCGAAGAATCTTGTCATAAACACGAACATGAACACGAACATGAACATGAACATCATGCTGAATATGATTACCATTTATGGTTAGATATTGATGTAGTTAAGAATATTGCTAGGGGAATAGTGGATATATTATCTAAAAAATATCCTGACCACCAAGTTAGATACGAACAAAATTTGGCGCAATTTAATCTTAGGTTAAATGCTTTGGATACAAAAATAAAAGCTAAATTAGCGAATATAGGTAGTAAAGATTTTATAGTGACTCATAACGCTTACGCCTATTTTATAAAGCGTTATAATTTGCATGAACCATTTGTCATGACAATTGATCACGATCATAATATAGGTGCACGTAGTGTTCTTGATATACAAAAATTAATTATAGAAAATAAAGTTCATTGTATTTTTGAAGAGCCCCAATTTGAGTCTAAGATTATTAGCAAATTACAAAAAGAATCGTCGATTAAAATAGGAAAATTAGATGCTGAATGGGGAGATGACAATGCTTCAACCCAAGATGCTTATTTTGTCATGATGGACTCACTAGCAGATAGTTTTAGTAATTGTTTAAAATGATAAGAATATATAAATTAAGCAGTTGAAAATTATACTGGACCTCCCCATATTTAAAGCGTAAAGTTTTTTATCGATATGTGGCAAAAGGTATTAAAAGCAAAAGAATTATATCTCACATAGCGTTATTTTTAGGAGGTGAGATCATGAATCTAGATAAATTTACAGAAAGAGCAAAATCTATATTACTTAAAGCTCAAAGTTTAGCTTTGAGTAATAATAATCAACAATTATCAAGCTTGCACGTATTAAGAGCCTTGCTTGAGGATGAAGAGGGATTATCGCTACGTTTAATTCAGAGCTGTAATGGGGACGTGCCTTCCATTACAAAAGAGTTAACAACAGAACTGAATAAATTACCGAAAGTACAAACCTCTGCAGCTTCTGATCAACTATATTTAGGTCCAGATAGTGCAAAGATTGTCGAAGAAGCGCATTCACTGGCAAAAGAAATGCAAGATCAGTTTATCTCTACTGAAGTGCTGTTATTATCAATATCTAATCTTAAAGACATTCCAGCTGGAAAAATTTTACATAATGCCAAAATTTATAAAGACAGTATAAAAACAGCAATTGCTAAATTAAGGCAAGGACGCAATGTAGATAGCAGTAATGCTGAGGCCAATTATGAAGCTCTAAAGAAATATGCAAAAGACATCACTGAGCTTGCTAAGCAAGGAAAACTAGATCCAATAATTGGCAGAGATGAAGAAATTCGTCGGACCATTCAAGTGCTATCGAGAAGAATAAAAAATAATCCAGTGTTAATAGGTGAGCCTGGGGTAGGTAAAACTGCAATAATTGAAGGTATTGCTCAGAGAATGGTAGAAGGAGATGTTCCAGAAAGTTTAAGAAACTGCAGATTAATCAGTCTAGATTTAGGAGCTTTAATTGCTGGAGCTAAATTTCGTGGAGAATTTGAAGAGCGATTAAAATCGGTCTTAACTGAAGTTTCTGCAGCTTCAGGAGATATAATTCTATTTATTGATGAGTTACATATGCTAGTTGGAGCTGGAGCCAGTGAAGGTTCTATGGATGCCTCTAACTTGCTTAAACCGGCCCTATCAAGGGGAGAATTACATTGTGTTGGCGCCACCACTTTGGATGAATACCGAAAACATATAGAAAAAGATGCAGCCTTAGCAAGGCGTTTTCAAGCGGTTTATATTTCTGAACCAAATACCGAAGATACAATTGCCATTCTTCGTGGAATCAAAGAAAAATACGAAGTTCACCATGGGATAAGAATCACTGATAGTGCTATTGTTGCAGCGGCCACTTTATCGGATCGTTATATCACTGATAGATTTTTACCAGATAAAGCCATCGATCTTATAGATGAAGCAGCCAGTAAATTAAGAATGGAAGTAGATAGCAAGCCAGAAGCTATAGATAAGCTAGATCGTGAAATTATTATCTTAAAAATAGAAGCGGAAGCTTTAAAAAAAGAAGATAATAAAGCTGCTCAAGATCGATTAGGCAAAATAAAAGATCAATTGGCGACATTGGAAGAACAATCTCTTGATCTAACTAGTCAATGGAGTGCAGAGAAATTAAAAATAACTAATGCTCAAAAAGTGAAAGAGCAATTAGAACAAGCTAAACAAGATTTAGAGATTGCTAAAAGATCTGGTGATTTAGCTAAAGCTGGGCAATTAACTTATAGTACTATTCCTGATCTAACCCAAAAACTTGAAGAAAGTGAATCTAGCAAGCATAATCGGATTGTAAAAGAGGAAATAACTGAGCAAGATATTGCACAAATAGTGGCTCGCAGCACTGGCATTCCAGTTGATAAAATTATGGGTAGCGAAAGAGAAAAGTTGCTTCATATGGAAAAAGACTTAGCTAAATTAGTTATTGGTCAGGAAGAAGCTTTAAATGCCGTAAGTGATGCCATTAGACGAGCTAGGGCTGGTATTCAAGATGGCAATCGTCCATTGGGTTCTTTCTTATTTTTGGGGCCCACAGGTGTTGGAAAAACAGAGCTTACTAAGGCTCTAACTAGATTTTTATTTGATGATAGTCAT
>CAZJZY010000020.1:8687-25386 GCA_964550685.1 uncultured Rickettsiales bacterium
GGGGCTCCTCCTGGTTATGTTGGTTATGAAGAAGGTGGAACCTTAACTGAAGCTATACGCCGTCGTCCATATCAAGTTATATTATTTGATGAAATTGAGAAAGCTCATCCCGATGTGTTTAATATCTTGTTGCAAGTTTTAGACGAGGGGAGATTAACAGATAGCCGTGGAGTGGTGGTTGATTTCAAAAATACAGTAATTATTTTAACCTCAAATTTAGGTTCTGAGGTTTTAACCTTAGCAACCGAAGAAAATTTTAATGAAGCAAAGCTTGAAGTGATGGAGTTTATCAAAAAAACTTTTAGACCTGAATTTTTAAATCGTCTTGATGAAATTATTGTGTTTCATAAATTAGCACTTTCTCATATTGCGCAGATTGTAGAAATTCAAGTTAATAATTTAGAGAAAACATTGGCAAAACATAATATCCACCTAGTGCTTGATGCTTCAGCTAAGCAATGGTTGAGTAACAATGGATATGATCCTATTTATGGGGCAAGGCCTCTTAAGCGTTTAATTCAAAGAGAAATACAGAATCCTTTAGCAAAAATGTTGATAGCTGGAGAATTTAAGGATGGAGATACAGTATCTATTAAAATAGATGGAGACAAACTAAAGTTTTGTTAAGAGTTATTTTATTTATTTTAATGCTGAGTTTTAGGCTTTATGGGCAGGAATTAAAGATGGTTTCTGCTGAAAAATTTTTCGCTCAAAATCCTTCACCTGAACGTAAAGAAATCATAGACTTTATTATTCACCAATTTGATGATAAGCAAACAGTGAGCATTACGCAAGAGCAATTGGACCATATATGGGCTAATAAAAAAAATCGTCGTAAATTTTCAATGTATAGGTTTCAAATTATAGATCAGAAATTATACGCAGATAGTTATGATCTAGCTTATGAAGATTTTAGGGCTACTCTGAAATATTTTCAAAATCTAACTCAGCATTATAAAATTCAAGATGTAGATTTTATTATTTATAGACGGGATAGAATGCCAATTAATATAAATGACGAGATAGAAAAAGAGGCTGCAGAGTTTCCTGCTATTAGAATGTCTAAGAATACAAATTATATTTATGAAAAAGACAAAATACTAATACCAGATAATTTTGTTGCCAATAGATGGTGGAGAAAATTGGCGCAAAGCATCATTCAAGAAAATGCTAATAATCCTTGGGATAAAAAAATAGAAAAAATTTTTTGGCGCGGGGCCACTAGTAATGGAACATATAATATAGATAATTTTGATAAATTACCTCGCTTAACATTAGTAATGTTATCAAAGCTTTATCCAGATTTAATAGACGCCCAATTTTCAAAATATAGCCAGCAATTTTCTGATGATTTAAGTGGTAAAAAAATGAAAAGATTCTTGAAAACTTTGTGGAAAGAAGAGCCGCAAGTGGTTAAAGAAGTTGATCATTTGAAATATAAATATTTAATATCTATAGATGGCAATACTTGCGCTTGGTCTAGAGTGCCTTGGATTATGTTATCTAACTCTGTTTTAGTAAAGCAAGAAACGGATAATATAGAATGGTTTTATCCAGCAATGAAGCCATATATACATTATGTGCCAATTAATGAAAGATTAACTAATATATTTGCTCAGTTAGAATGGCTAAAATCTCATGATAAAGAGCTAAAACAAATTTCAGAAAATGCTAGAGATTTTGCTGTCAATAATTTGATGCCTGAACATATCGAGGCTCATATGGTTATGGTACTTAATCAATATCATAAATTTCATCAAGGCAAGAAGCTTGTCCCCAGCTTGCCTTCATTCGATAAAATGATGTCATTATCAACCTTATTTCATGTACTTATCAAATTAATAAAAGATCGTTATTTAAAATGGAAATGGGATCTTGAGGATAAGTTAGTAGCTTCGGGATGGCTCTAGGCTCTAGAAAGCTTTGTCTTTATTACAAAATCTAAGAAAAATCAGTATTTTTTTTACAAATTAAAAAATATTTTTTTTAATGATGTATTTTTAGCACATCAAAAATTGCTTTGTTATATATCTCTCGTTTTACTCTCTATCCCTTGCTCAATTAGCGATTACATCATGATGTTATTGCTATAAAATACTACAAGTAAATTAATATTTACTAATTTGCTCCCTTGACCATATCTAAATAAAGGTGTAAATTTCCATATATAACCATAAAATCCCAAATTAACCCATTATTTACCATTTGGGTTATATAATTAAATCAATTTGGAATAAGAGAGCTTTCAATTTACAAGGAATGTAATGCTATTTTTATCGACGTATATTAATAAAATTGATAAAAAAGGCCGAGTATCGGTGCCAGCATCTTTTCGTGCTTCTTTAAGTGAACAAAACTTCCCAGGAATCATAGCTTATAGTTCTTTCATTAATCCTTGCATTGAAGCTTGTGGAATCAATCGTATTGAAATTCTTAATCAAACTATTGATAGTTTAGATCCATATTCTGAAGCAAGGGATGCATTTGCTACTACGATTTTAGGGGGGTGTCTCCAGCTGGCTTTTGACAGCGAGGGCAGGGTGATATTGCAAGAAAGCTTAATTGCTTTTGCCAAGCTTGATGAACAAGCTTGTTTTGTTGGTAAGGGCGCAACTTTTGAGATTTGGCATCCATCCATTTTTGAAGAATATGCTGCTAATGCTAGAGAGATTGCTAAGAATGGTCGACATAGTTTGCAATTCTCTCAGAAGCCTCAATTAGTTACCAGGGGATAATAGATGAGCAAAGAGTCTATGCCTCATATTCCAGTTATGTTAAATGAAGTGATAAAGCAACTGTCACCAAAAAATGGCGAGATATATATTGACTGCACTTTTGGTGCAGGTGGTTATAGTAAAAAAATACTATCACAAGCTAATTGTAAATTATATTCAATAGATCAAGACCCGAATGTAATTGGTTTTGCTAAAAAATTGAGTCAAGAATATTTAAGTGATCGCTTTACCTTCATAAATAAAAATTTTAGCCAATTATCAGAAATAGCTAAAGAATATAATATTTGTAATGTTGATGGAATTGTCTTTGATTTAGGTATTTCTTCGATGCAAGTTGATCAAGCTGAGCGTGGATTTTCTTTTAATAAAGAAGCCAGATTAGATATGCGAATGAGTGGTCAAGGAATTGATGCTTGGGAAGTGGTGAATAAATATAGCGAAGAAGATTTAGCTGATATTATTTACTATTATGGTGAGGAGCATTTCTCGCGTCATATTGCCCATAACATAGTTAAGCATCGTAAAATTAATTCAATTGATACCACATTGCAATTAGCTCATATTGTAAAGAACTCAGTCAAGCGCCAAGGTAAAATAGATCCAGCAACTAAAACATTTCAAGCAATTAGGGTTTATGTTAATGATGAATTGAAAGTGCTTAAAAAAGCTCTTGTTGATTCGTATAATTTATTAAAACTTGATGGAAAGTTAGTGATTGTATCTTTTCAAGGCTTAGAAGATAGGATTATTAAGAACTTTGCTCAAAGGCTTTTAAATAAGCATATTAAAGCTTTTAAAGCTAGCCCTATGGAAATTAAATCTAATCCACGATCAAGATCCGCTAAACTTAGAGTCATTACTAAAAATGACGCTTCTATTTTGCCAATGGAAGGGGATCTATGATAAAGCTTCGTTATATATTAGTCTTTAGTTTATTATCATTTTCTGTTTTTGGTTTGTTTCAAATAAAATTTAAAGTACAACAATTGCATCGTGACGCATTGATATTAAAATCTCAGCTAGCACATGAGAAAGATAGTATTCATGTTTTAAAAGCAGAATGGGCATATTTAAATCAACCAGATCGCTTACAGAGATTAAGTAAAAAATTTCTTGATTTATCTGAGATAAAATCAGATAAAGTATTGCCAGCTAAGTCAGGTTCTATAATAACCGTGGCTGTTAATGATAAAGTTCCTGCAGTACAAGAAAATAAAAATTTAGTAAAAGTCTCCTATCGTAGTCAAAAACCAGTAAAAAAAGCTGCTAAATGGAATTATAGAGAACGTCCGGTTTTAAAAACGAGACCGAAAAAATGAGAAATCATTTATTTAAGATACTAAAAGATATAAAAAAATCTCAATTTTATCAAAAAATATTTTATAAGCTTTTTTTAGAAAAAAAAACTAAGAATTCATTACGCCTTGATTCAGCAATTTTATATCAACGGCTCTATATGGTAATTATTATTTTTTCTGTTGTTTTTAGTCTGGTAGCTTCAAAATTGGTTATTGTTAGCGTCGGTGACAATGCTGTTCTTAAGAATCAGTTTGAACCAGAAATGGTTAGTCGTAATGAGATAGTTGATAGAAATGGCGCTTTGTTGGCGGTAGATTTAGCTATAGTTTCTCTTTATGCGCAGCCTAAATTGATTTTAGATCCAGGTTATGCAGCTGATAAATTGATAGAAATTTTTCCTGAATTGAAGAAAAAAGATTTGATAAAGTTGCTTGATAATAAGAAAAAATTTTCTTGGATAAAAAGAAATATTACTCCAAAACAGCAATATCAAGTTAATAACCTTGGTATACCTGGTTTAGAGTTTGAGAAAGGTACTAAAAGAATTTACACTCAAGGAAATTTATTTTCTCATATTTTAGGCTATGTTGATACTGATGGATATGGAATTGCAGGAATTGAGAAACAATTTGATAAGCTTTTGCGTAATCCAAAAAATGGTAAATTAGAACTAACTGTCGACATTAGGGTTCAAAATATTGTTCATGATGAGCTATTGAAGTCAATCAATGAATTTAAAGCAAAAGGGGGAGTTGGGATAGTGATGGATGCTAATAATGGAGAGATTATCTCAGCAGTTAGTTTGCCAGATTTTGACCCTCACCATCCAGGGGGTGCAACTCCTGAAATGCTATTTAATCAATTTTCATTGGGAGTGTATGAAGTTGGGTCAATTATGAAGGGGCTTACTGTTGCTATGGGACTTGAAACTAAAGCGGTATCTTTAAATGACGTTTATCATGTAAAAGCTCCCATCAAAGCTGCAAGATTCACAATTCATGATTATCGTCCCAAGCGCAGCTATTTATCCGTTCCTCAAGTTTTTATGCATTCTTCTAACATAGGAACGGCGATGATAAGTATAGAAGTTGGTGGTGCAAGACAGCGTAAATTTTTAAAGCAATGGGGTATGTTTGATCCTATAAAAATAGAATTGCCAGAGAAAGGTCTACCAATGTATCCGAGCGAGAAAAATTGGAACGAGATCAGTACTATGACTATTTCATTTGGTCACGGGATCGCTGTAACGCCTCTTCATTTTATGCGTGCTGCTGTATCTTTGGTAAATGGAGGATATATTCTAGAGCCAAGTTTATTAAAAAAAGAAAATCAAGAAGATGTTATGTTGACCAGAGTGATATCTGAAGAAACCTCAGAAACTATGCGTAAGTTAATGAGATTAACTGTTGAGCATGGGAGTGGGAAAAAGGCTGATGCTCAAGGGTATTTTGTGGGTGGAAAAACTGGCTCTGCGGAAAAAGCTATTCGTGGTGGATATAGTAAAACTGCAAAATATTCTGTTTTCTTTGGGTCTTTCCCAACTAATAATCCGCGATATGTAACATTAATAGTGCTTGATGACCCTAGGCCAAAGGAGGGGGTCCCTTTTACTGGTGGGGCTTGGACGGCGGCTCCATTAACAGGGAGAGTTATCAGTAGAATTGCTCCTATTTTAGATGTAAAGCCTGTAGATCATAATGATCCAGAGATACAAAAAAGATTTTATCTAGAGTTTGACCCTGATGCAGAGATTGCGGAAGAGCAAAGTTTCTAAATTAGGCTATATGAACATAATTCGCACAACTATTAATTTAAATTAATAAATTTACCATGGGGCGGCATTAAGCCCTAGAAATTGCTAATAAATATAAATATTAACTTTGTTCTTGCTTTTTATTTCATTTTTGTTATAATTACCTGTTAATAAGCTTAAACTATAAGTTATGGAAGGTTATTGAATAGTCGGCCAATTTAGTTAAATATCAAAAATATTTTGAAAGCTATTTTCTAAAATTTATTTCATATAAGATGTTGTTCCATTTACATGATGGGCAGTGTTTACGTTATTCATTCTAAAGTTTAAAGGTGAATCTATGTCAAGTTCTGAAGGTTTTAAAATAGGTGATCAAGTGGTATATCCTTCTCATGGAGTGGGAGAGATTATTGGTGAAGAAGTGCAAATAGTCAGTGGGATGGAATTCCGCGTATATATTATTTCAATGTTAAAAGAGAAAATGACTCTAAGAGTGCCAGTGAAGAGGGCGTCTGTTGCGGGCCTTAGGCTTTTATGTTCTGCAGATAAATTGCAAAGTGCATTCGTTATATTACAAAAAAAATCTAAATCTTCCAAAGGTATGTGGAGCAAAAGAGCGCAAGAATATGAGCTTAAAATAAATTCAGGTGATGTGCATTCTCTTGCCGAAGTTGTTAGAGATTTGCATAAAAACTCTGATGATCCCGATAGGTCATATAGTGAAAGAATTATTTATGAATCAGCTTTAAACCGCTTGGCAGGTGAATTTGCAGCTGTTGAAGGAATTTCAATAGAGAAAGCCATCAATATAGTTACTAACTCACTACAAGAAAAGGAATACGCCGCTTAAATTTTAAAGTGGCATTTTATTAAATTATTTGGAAAATTCCAAATAATATTTGTCTTTGTATAAGTTTTATCTTATAACTAATGTTTCAATTCAGATAAAACGAGGACTAAAATGGATTTAATTAAAAACTTTATACCGCCTATTCATAAGGAAGGATTTATATTTATAATTCTTTTTCTTGTGGTTACTATAATTCTATCATATTTTTCTAATTTCTTAGGTACATTAGGATTAATCGCCAGTATTTGGTGTTTCTTTTTCTTCCGTGATCCTTCTAGAGTGGTTCCAGTTGGTGATAATTTAATTATTAGTCCAGCAGATGGAGTAGTACAGAAAATAGAGGAAGTATCCCCGCCAAGTAATCTTGGCATGAAGAAAGAGCCTTTAACTAGAGTTAGTATATTTCTAAATGTTTTCAATGTGCATGTCAATCGGGTGCCAGCTGGTGGAACTATTAAGAAATTATACTATCATCCAGGAAAATTTTTTAACGCTTCTCTTGATAAAGCAAGCGAATTTAATGAAAGGCAAGAAGTGTTAATGGTTATGAATAATGGAAAAGAAGTAGCTTTTTCTCAAATAGCTGGCTTAATTGCTCGTCGTATAGTTTGTTCCTTAGAAGAAGGTCAGGTTGTAGAATCTGGGGAAAGATTTGGAATTATAAGATTTGGTAGCAGAATGGATGTGTATTTACCAAAAGGAGTGAGTCCCTTAGTGTCTGTTGGTCAAACAATGATAGGTGGAGAAAGTATCATTGCTGATCTAGATGCTAAAGAAGGGCGTTTAGGAGAATTGCGTTAATGAAGCAAAAATCTGCTCTTACAAATAATAAAAAAATTGTTGAATTACCAATTAGTCGTTTATTTCCTAATATAATCACTATTATTGCAATATGTTTTGGCTTTACTTCTATCCGTTATGCATTAAGTCAACAATGGGATATAGCAGCTAACTTTATTATTGTTGCTGGATTTTTAGATGTTGTTGATGGAAGATTGGCAAGATTTTTGAAAGCTACTAGTAATTTTGGTGCGCAGCTTGATTCTTTAGCAGATTTTGTTAATTTTGGAATTGCTCCGGCTTTAATATTATATTTATGGAACTTAGACCAAATTGAGATTAAAGGTCTTGGATGGGCGTTGTCTTTATCATATGTTGTTTGTACTACGATCAGATTAGCAAGATTTAACTCAGATTTAGTCGATGAAAATAGGCCAGATTGGAAAAATGGATTTTTTATAGGAATTCCTTCCCCTGCAGGTGCTTATTTGGCTATGATGCCAATAATGCTAAGTTTTGAAACCAAAATTATGGATCATGTTACTCCTTTGACAGTGGGGCTATATCTAGTTGTAGTAGGAGTAATGATGGCCAGTAGAATTCCTACTTTTGCCACTAAAAAATTGATTATTAAAAAAGAAAATATTTCTTTGGTATTGGTATTAGTTGGGTTATTAGTTGGCGCCGTTATTATTAAGCAATGGGTTATTCTTCCAATTTTAGGGGGGCTGTATTTATTATCCATTCCTTTTAGCATAAGATCTTACCGTAAGATGTCTTCAACATTTCAGTAACAGCTATATATAAAGTAATACACTTAAAGTATGGCTATCGTGTTTAATACTGACAATCTTAACTGATTATGTTACTTAAGAGAGACTAGTATCTAATCTTAGAGAATTTATGCAGTTAATAAAAAAAATTATAAAAAGTCAGTTTGTTAAGAACTTGCTGTGTAAATTTGTGTATTTATATATCAAATTTGTTTTATTAACTAGCAAGATTAAAATAACTTACCAAGGGTTTAATTTTGAAGATTATAAAAATACGCAATGTATTTTAGCAACTTGGCATGGCAGAGTGATGATTATGCCAATTATAAATCCGTTCAATCTTCCTGCTTCTGCAATAGTTTCTGATCATAATGATGGTAGATTAATAGGCGGTGTAATAGAGCAAGCTGGAGTTAAATTAATATTTGGTTCAAGCAATAGAAGAAGATTATCTTCGCTTAAAGAAATACTTATGTATATAAAAAAAGGATTTAATTTCTTAATTACGCCAGATGGTCCAAGAGGCCCTGCTAGAGAAATAAATGGTGCGATTATTAATATTGCTAGTAATACTGGTTTACCTATTATTCCGGCTATATGTTCAGCTAAATCTGCTAAAATATTTAATAGTTGGGATAAGTTTATGCTTCCATATCCTTTTACAGAAATTTCTATTATTTTTTCTAAACCAATAAATATTCCTAAGGTAATAAATGCTGAAGAAAAGAATGACTATACTAGATTATTGCGTGATAGTTTAAATCAAATCACTGATTTGGCAGATAAACAAGTTAGAGGATAATATGTATCAATTATATAAATTTCTTTCTATATTGATATATCCTTTAGTTAGATTGCTTCTCTTAAAAAGATTATATAATAGGAAAGAGGACCCTAAGAGATATCAAGAGAAATTAGGTTGTTACAAAATTCTAAGGCCTCAAGGAAGGCTGGTATGGTTTCATGCAGCAAGTATTGGTGAATTTAATGCTATATTGCCTATTATTAGATCGCTACCTAAGGTGAATATATTGGTGACTACGGTTACTATAACTGCTGCTCAAATAGCCAAAAATAATTTACCAAGTAATGCTATTCATCAATTTGCTCCTCTTGATTGCTATAATATAGTTAAAAAATTTATTGGCTATTGGCAGCCTGATTTAGTTATTTGGACTGAGTCTGAGTTTTGGCCGAATATGCTAGTGCTAGCTAAAAAACATGCAAAGCTATTGCTTATTAATGCTAGGCTATCAAAAAAATCATTTTCAAGATGGCGTTTTGCTAAGCCTTTAGCTAGATTTATACTTAACAATTTTAGTTTAATTTTAACTCAGAACAAAGAAAGCAAAATCTTTATTGAAAAACTAGGGGTAAAGAATGTATTAGAATCAGGGAATTTAAAATTTATTGCAGAAAATTTTACTTTTGATAAACAAGAAGTGATGCAGTTAAAAAATGAGATTCAAAATCGAGTGGTGGTGATGGCGGCCAGTACTCACCCAGGGGAAGAGGATATATTTATTCAAATTCAGAAAAACCTAAAGAAATATAATCTACTGACTGTAATTGCTCCGCGTCATCCAGATCGCAAGGAAGAAGTGGTAGATTTGCTCAAATCATCTAAGATGAATTTTATAACTCGTTCAAGTAAGGATAAGATTACCAAGGACACTAATGTGCTATTAGTTGATACTTTAGGTGAGTTTGGCTTATTTTATCGTTTAAGTGATATTGTTTGTATAGGTGGTTCTTGGAAAAAAATAGGCCATAATTTTATAGAGCCTGCCAAGTTAAAAAATTTGATTATTTTTGGACCAAATATGTATAATTCTAGAGAGGTATCAGATTTATTTTTAGATAAAAAAGCTGCTATTACTGCAAATAATGTTCTAGAAATTGAAAAGATAATAAAAAGCTATATACTTGATCCTAAAGAATTTTATCTTTATCAAGATAATGCTGAAAAAGTGGTTAATCAGATGAATAAAATTAAAGCTGTGGTTATAAGTTATATAGAGTCATATGTTAATGAAATAATAGAGTAACTTAGGTATTGTAATGTTTAGTGCTTTGATTCTCATAATTTCATTAAGACTAGCCTTTGATGCGCGTCGTTATATTCAAGCAAGTTTAGTGGATATAGAGAGAGATGAAAATGGTAACATTAAAATCAAAAACGCTAAAGCTAAATGGTTCAATAGATTATTACAAAAATCTTTAACGATACTGAATCATATTATTAAAACTAAAACCAAAGTAATTTTAAAGCAAAAACATAAAAAGAAAATAGCTGTTGAAAAATCTAAAGAACAATTAGATGAGCAGAAAGCTTATGCTAAAGATTCGATTAGTTATATCTCTATCTTGTTAGAAAAATATGAAAAATTTGTCAGTAGAGATTTAACCATGATGCTAATATCAGCTAATAATATTCTTCATGATTTAAAACAAAAAATTATTAATAATACTGAATATGATATGAATAAGTTGAGTATTGAATTTTATGGAGTTACTGAGCTTTATCATAATTCTGAAGTGATGATAAATAAATTTAGTAACCACTGCAAGGGATATCAAAAAGTTATTTTAGAGCAAAAGCCATTTACTCCTCGTCATAAAATAATTGAATCTCAGTTAGGTAAAATAAAACGGCAATTAGAGAAAGGGGCTCAAATAGTAGATCTAAGTAAAAATAAAGAATACGGTTTCCTGAGTAATTATTTGAAAGAGAATCAACAAGAGGGCTATATAAGAGCTAAATAATAAAATAGCTTAGCGACAATTTTTACAGATTCCTTGTATTTCAAGAGTTATATGATTTACTAAGAAGTCTTCCTTCTTAAGATTGTCATAAATACTACCGAGGAAATTGCTTTCACATCCTTCATGGACTACGTTACATTTTTTGCAGATAGTAAAATAGCAATTATGCAATTCTCCAGGGTGGGTGCAACCTAAATAAGTATTTTGACTCTCTATTTTATGAATCATTCTATTGTTAAGTAAAAAGTCTAAAGCTCTATAAATTGTAATGGGTTTTTCTGAAGGATCTTCCTTTTGGAGTTCTTCAAGAATATCATAAGCTTTTAATGGTGAGTGACTTTGCCAAATTAATTTGAACACAGTCTTACGTATAGGAGTGAACTGTAATTTTTTATCTGCACAAATTTTTTCAGCATTTTTGAGAGCTGAATCTATACATTTATGATGGTTATTGCATAAGTGATTCATATAACCTCTTTTAAAGACTAAAATATTTAAAATTTTGTAGTAGATCCATAATTCTATTTACGTGCTTTGTTGGTGTAGTTATTTTTTTTGTGATCCAGTTAAAAATATCTCCATCAGGTTCATCAAGAATAGCGTCAAGCATTTTTAGTTCTTGATGATTTAGATCATTGATGTGTTTTTTAGTAAATTCGCCTAATAAAAGATCGGTTTCTTTCCATCCACGATTAGCGCTTTTATAAATAAGTTTTTTTCTATATATGTGATCGTTTTCCATATTTTGTAGCTTTAATAATATAACTCACATATAATTTATTCAAATATTATATAGGAAATATACCATGATTAACAACATAAATAACAAAAATATCATTATAAGTGGTGGAATAATACTTATAATAATATTAGGGATAATATTTCTCTTTAAAAAAGATAAAGTTTTTACTGATAACGCATATTTAAAAGCAAATATAACTATTATAAGGCCAAAGGTTACTGGATATATAACAGATATTTTAGTAAGTGATAATCAGGCTATTAAGCAGGGGCAGATAATAGCAAAGATTGATGATCGAGATTATAAGCTTAAAGTTATGCTCGAGGAAGCAAAAGTTGATGCTACAAGAGCTAAAATTAACACGATAACTCAACAACTCAATATAAAAGATCTTGAAATTAGTAAGGCCAGTTTAAAGAAGGATTCTGCTAGAGTTAGTTTTGAAGTTGCGGATAATGATTTAAAAAGAGCAAAGGCTTTAATTAAGGATAAAGCTATCTCACAGCAGGATTTAGAAAAAAAACGAGATTTACAAAATAGTCTTAGAAATGAATATGGATCTGCAGATTCTAATTATAAGTCTGCTTTTTTAGATAAGGAAATTACTTTGTCAGAGCTAAATGAAGCAAATGCTTTGCTTAAGAATGCTCAGGCCAGTTTAGAATTAGCAAAATTAGATTTAGAAAATACCACTATCAAAGCCTCTGAAAACGGAGTTGTAAGTCGTCGGTCTCTACAGATAGGGCAGCTTGCTTCTCCACAGCTGGCCCTGGCCTATTTAGTGCAAGGTGATGTTTGGGTTTTAGCGAATTTTAAAGAAACGCAGATAGGAAAAATGAAGACTGGTCAACATGCTGAAGTTAGCGTAGATAGTATAAGTGGTATTAAGTTTAAAGCAAAAGTAGATAGTTTATCTCCGGCTACTGGATCAGAATTTAGTATTCTTCCTCCAGAGAATGCTACAGGGAATTTTACTAAAATAGTACAGAGAGTGCCGGTAAAAATTATTTTTGATGATAATCAAGATTTATCTCTATTAAAGTCTGGTTTATCTTGTGAGGTAAAAGTTGAGCTTGAATGAAGAATCGGTAAGTTTAAAAACATGGATTGCTTTTATAAGCATGGTTTTTGGCATGTTTATGGCAGTTTTAGATATTCAAATTGTTGCTAGTTCTCTTAAAGAAATACAAGCTGGGCTTTCTGCTACTCAAGATGAAATAAATTGGGTGCAATCTTCGTATTTAATTGCTGAGGTAATGATTATTCCACTCTGTGGGTGGTTATGCAGAGCATTTTCCACTAGGGTAATATTCAGCATCTCTTGCGCTGGGTTCACCATAATGAGCTTTGCTTGCGCTGCATCTTGGAGTCTTAATTCAATGATAGTATTCCGTTTTTTGCAAGGATTTTTTGGTGGGGCAATGATTCCTACGGTTTTTGCTACTATATTTATGATCTTTCCTTTAAAGATGAGGCCAAGTGTTACGGTGGTAATTGGACTGGTGGTAACTATGGCTCCCATCACTGGACCAATTATAGGTGGTTATATAACTAATTACTTATCTTGGCATTATTTATTTTTATTAAATATAATTCCTGGAATCGTTGTAACTATATGTGTATTGAAATTAGTCAATTTTGATCAACCAAAATATGAATTGCTAAAAGAAATAGATTTTATAGGTATTATTTTAATTATAATTTTCTTAGGTAATCTTCAATATGTTCTAGAAGAAGGTAGTAAAGAGGGGTGGTTTGATAGTAAATTAATTTGTACTCTATCATTTATTTCATTAGTTACGGGGATTTTGTTAATTTATAGAGAATGGACAATAAAACATCCGGTGATTAATCTTCATGCTTTTCGTGATAGAAATTTTACTTGTGGTTGTATATATAGCTTTATTTTAGGATGGGGGCTTTATACGGCGGTGTTTATTATGCCGGTTTATTTAGGGGCGATTAAGGGGCTTAATAGTCTTCAGATAGGTGAGTATCTATTTGTTACAGGTATTTTCCAATTTATATCAGCTCCAATTGCAGCTTGCTATCGGGATGTGCTTGTTTGGTTTAGGATGTATTACTGATGCCACTATAAATAGTGAGGCAGGATTTAATGAGTTTTTCTGGCCGCAAGCAATACGAGGATTTTCTTTAATGTTTTGTTTCCTTCCTATCACTAGTTTAACTTTTGCTACTTTGAATACTGAAAACATTCAAACGGCTAGTGGTTTATATAATCTTATGCGTAATTTAGGTGGGGCAATAGGTCTTGCTGTAACTAATACTTTATTACAAAATTGGACTAAAAGAAGTTATTTGAACTTTAGAGACACAATAGATGAAGCCCATGATTCAGCCAATAATGCTCTTAAACTAATAGAAGATAATTTATATAGCTTTGATTATGCGGATTCCTTATCTGGAGCCATAAAAACATTATATCATCTTGCCCAGAGAGAAGCTTATGTTATAACTTTTAATCAAGTGTTTGTTGCTATATCCTTCTTATTTTTTGCAAGTATATTGTTAATGCCTCTAGTTGATAAAGTTGATTTTAATAAAAAAAATCAAGAGCATTAATTTCTTGTTTTTATTGCTTCGTTATTAGAAGTTTGTTGCTTTTCGCTTAATATTCTTTCAACATAACTTTTTGAAGTTGGCAATAATTTTGTAGGTTTTTTCTTATGTGTTAACAGTCCAGCGAGGGCTCCAAGTGCTCGAGATTGAATCTTGATTATAGCTTCTTTTGGAGAGTCAGGGATTGCCCTATATGTAGGGTCCACAGCTTTTTTATGAGTGTGTAAGGACATTACAATATTGTGTTGATTCTGTTTTAATGACTCTTCTGGAGGTAAATTCATTGCCAGTGCTGTCAATTGATAACGATTTGAAAACCTTATTGCAATCTCGGCATTGCTGCGTCCTGGGTATTTTGATAAGTCGGTTTCATATGAAATGTCAGGTGTTGATATAGGTTGTTCAGCTATCTGGTCTTCGTCGCTCATTTTTCTGATGATGCTAGATATTTTTCTTGCTGGCCCAAGACCTTTTAAATCTCTTATTATGCTTTCTAATTGTTTTTGATTGGGGGAAGTTTGATCAATAATTTTTACTTCAGTAGCATGTTCTAAGGCAAGGCATTTTGGTTGATCTTTTAATAATAAAAATGCTGCTGACTTTATATTAGCTTGAGGATATAGTGTAATATATTTCGTAGGGTTTAATTTTTCTGCGTTAATAAAATGAGCATATAAAAGATCATCCACTGCTGATTTGTATTTATTTATTCCAATTGGAGAATTTTCGTCGGGACGATAAATTTGGCTATTATAGTCTTCAGAGAATATTTTATCTGTTAAAGACAGTGCGATCTGAATAGAGTTATCGTTTCCAGACCTAATTGCTTGATTAATGGCATAATAACTAAATTTATGAACTGCTAAGTTATTAGTGGGGATTACTCCGGAAATACTAGCTAATTCTTTTAACCTAATAAAGTCTTGTTCATTCCATTCAGATTTTTGGCAAATATTTAAAAATTCATTTTTTTTAGCCCATTTATCAGGGGATGTAGAATGCGCACCTATTTCAGTGATTATAAAATCATCATTGGGCATCAGCTTTACTCTATTTTAATTTGATCTAAATAGAGTAATAAAAAAAGATTAAGATAAAGTTAACAAAATTATTGAGAAAAACGTGAAAACTCATATAAAGCAATCGCTGCAGCATTGGAGACATTTAAGCTTTCCAAATTGCTTGAGATCTTTATTTTAGCAATATAATCACAATTTTCTTTAGTAAGTTTACGCATGCCGTTATCTTCAGATCCTAAAACTATTACTATTTTATTAGAGAAAATTGAAGGATTTAATTCGGCGTTAGTATGTCCATCAAGGCCAATAATCCAATATCCTTCTTTTTTTAGAGTTTTAATGCAATTTGCTAAATTAGTAACTTTTACCATGGGGACAGTTTCGCAAGCGCCGGCAGCGCACTTAATAATGGTATTATTTTCTTTTGGACTGTGATGCTCTGTGAGAATTACGGCATCTGCAGAAAAAGCGGCAGCTGATCTTATTATCGCTCCTATATTGTGAGGGTCAGTTACTTGATCAAGAATTATTAAGCAGGAAGTAGTTTGAGATGAAGTTTTTTCAATGATATCCTCAATGTCAACTGTCTGTAGCGGAGCTACTTCTAGAATAATATTTTGGTGATTCGCTCCTGCTGGTAACCTGCCATCTATTTCGTAGCTTTCCATAATATGTAATTTGGCTCGTAATTGAGGGAATAAAGGCTGTAACTCTTGCCAGATGGCTTTAGTGGTATATAAATTTCTACATTTACGCTTTGGATTGTTTAATGCGGATATAACAGGATGCTTTCCGTAAATCAGTAAATCTTGACTGTTATTTTGTTTTTTATGAAACATTTTTTTAATCTTTTGTTAGAAACATATGTTAAAATGATTGACAGATCATACAAGATATATTAAAAATAGCAATCCTATAGATATTTAAATATATCTATATGAATGTAGGAGAGATGGCCGAGTGGTTAAAGGCAACAGACTGTAAATCTGTCCGTGTAATGCGTACGAAGGTTCGAATCCTTCTCTCTCCACCATAGTTAAATATGCGGGTGTAGCTCAATGGTAGAGTTCCAGCCTTCCAAGCTGGCTGTGTGGGTTCGATTCCCATCACCCGCTCCAAATTTTTTAAACCTCTCCTAAAGAAGAGGTTGTGTTTTTTAATGACCAGAAACAAAAGAGAGAGTTAATTAAAATGGCAAAGCAGAAATTTGAAAGAAATAAGCCACATTGTAACATTGGTACAATTGGTCACGTTGATCATGGTAAGACAACATTAACAGCAGCGATAACAAAAGTGTTAGCTGAAGCTAATGGTAGTGGTGCATCGATTGATTATGATCAAATTGATAAAGCTCCTGAAGAAAAAGCACGTGGTATAACAATTGCTACAGCTCACGTTGAAT
>CAZJZY010000021.1:0-5692 GCA_964550685.1 uncultured Rickettsiales bacterium
CGATATAAAATCTTTGCAAGATTACAAATATAAGGTATGTACTCATAGTCAATCACAACTAAAGGATACATACCATGCACAAGATAATGACTGAAGTTTTCTGTTTTGTCGACGAATTTTGCAAAATTTTCGAACAAGATATCCAAAAAAGCTTATTATCCTCCACTAAATCTCAACGCAATCCCACAAGAACTCCAAGTTTGTCTATTGCAGAAATCGTTACCATCATAATTATGTATTCTTTTTCACCATGCAAAAATTTCAAATTCTATTACAATACTTGCATTAAGAAGTCAGATTTTCCAAGCCTAGTAAGCTATAATCGCTTCATAAAGTTACAACCCAGGGCGTTCGCCGTTATAGCCGCTTTAGCTAATTCTTGCAAAGGTGAAGAAACCGGTAGCTATTTTCTTGATGCTACCACTCTTGCCGTTTCTCATAATAAACGTACCTCTCAGCATAGAGTTTTTAAAGACATCGCAAAAATGGGAAAATCTACAATGGGGTGGTTTTATGGATTTAAACTACATTTAGCAATTAATCAAAAAGGAGAAATCATGAATTTAGCTATTACAAAAGGCAACACCACTGATGTGAGTATGGTAGAGACGCTTGTTAAAAGTCTAGTTGGTAAGGTTTATGGAGATAAGGGATACATTTCTGCAAAACTATTTGAACGCTTGTTTAGCAGGGGGTTACAGCTCATTACTGGTATCAAAAAAACTATGAAAAACAAGCTAATGGATCTCCATGATAAAATCATGCTTAGAAAAAGATCTCTCATCGAAACTGTTTTTGATTATCTAAAAAATAAATTCAATCTTCAACATACAAGATACAGATCTCCTGTAAATTTCTTGATTCATATTTTATCAACGGTAATTGCATATCAGTTTAAAAAGAATAAGCTCTCAATCTCTTTTGAAAATCTCAATCTAATCCCGAATTCGCGTTAGTAGGTGCACTTTAAGGAAAATTAGAATGGCTCTCAAGAATAAAAAATACAGCCTTGATAAATTTTATGAACATTACTTCGAAGCGTCTTGTCCATTTACTAAACTATTGAAGAATTCTACACCCTGCTCATATGGCAGTCTGGCAATTGTTTCTGCTTGTTCACGTGTAACTTGAAAATGCTGCCAATCTATTGGGTCATTCCAGATTCCTCCCCAAATTGCGAAGCCGTTTTGATGAAAGATGTCAACGACATTAGTTTGGCTAATAGAGCTCAATACAGATTCAACCATTCCAGCTCGAATATTTCTTCTGTTAACATATTCCATCCCTTGAGGTGGAGCAATAGCAATACTAGTTTTACCAGGTTCGTAAGCAGTAATTAAATATGGATTTTGCACAGGATTGATATCGATGGCTAATCCATAAGCATGAATAGATAAAGCTTTACCATTAGCAATATTACGACAATTAAAAGCAGAGCTATTATTATCGATCATTGACCTTTCATCATTGCCGTTATATTCATTAATTAACTTAAGACTAGATATTGGAAATTTATTTTCGTAGAGATTTCTAAAGATTGCTAACACATGATCTGCTACCACGTCATGCACTACAAGATTACCATCTTCATGCTCATTACCTTCGAAATCTATATAAGATATTCTAAGGAGATTTAAGCGATCTAAGGAAACAGGACAGTTTGCTGACCAGATATTATGCTT
Organism: uncultured Rickettsiales bacterium; assembly: GCA_964550685.1. GTDB lineage: Bacteria > Pseudomonadota > Alphaproteobacteria > Rickettsiales > CANDYO01 > CANDYO01. The sequence continues at coordinate 1,683 of CAZJZY010000021.1, forward strand.
AATCATATCTTGTTTGAGGCCATGACTTAAGGGAGATTTAGAGAAATTTTGCATTAAAACCTTGTTTTGATATATAAAATTATACCCTAAATAGATTATTAAGAAACTACTGAGGAAACAAGCTATTAAGATAAATATTCTCTGCATTATTTCTTTTATACCTTAATAACCAGAGTATTCGAAATTTTATCATGCCAAGCTTGTTTTTTGCTATCGAATACCATCCAGATTATCCCTAAGAATGCTGGTAATATGGATATTATATAACTAAGCAAACGAATAATCAATTGTCTATTGCTTGGTTTTTCTAGACTGGTTGCATCTACAATTTTTATTGATAAGAACATTTTACCTGGTGTGGCTTGTTTTTTTATCCAAAATACTATTACAATAGTTGCTAAAGCTAGAAATTGAGCTATTTGATAAATTGCTAATTTGAGCAAGCCATATTCTTTAAAGAAATAGTTGTTATATTCTGGCGTATTATTTATAAAATCCATAAAGTCTAATTTCTTTCCTGTTGTATTATAAAGCTCAACCATTTCTGCAGTTGCTTCGTTAATCATTTCTGATGGAGGAACATCACCATAAATAATATTTCCAATAAGGGAAAATAATGGAGTAAATAACAGGCCAATTAAGGTTAAATCAATTAAGGTGGCCATCATTCTTGCCTGGAATCCAGGGTATTTATTTGAGCCAGAGAAGGTTTCTCTAATAATTTTATGTGATAATAGCTTTTTCTTAGGGTTCTTTTTCATATAATTAATTGGTCTCATTAGTTATTGAATAAGGGATCATATTACTCTTCAGTCGCTTTGGATCTTTGCGCGGTTTTAGTTTGGGCGCAGTAATATTATTAACAGTTGCTATAGAGAAAGGCAATTTTTCTTTCTTAAGAGAGCTAGATATTTCTTGGTTACTGTTGCATGAAATTATTTCACCAGTATTAGACATGCATGGATTATAGGATAAAGTCTGGCTATTATAATTAGAACATATTTTTAATACTTTTTCTGCATAATCTTTCCCTATATCTGCTTGAGAATGATATGAGGCAACAGCTTTATACCAGTCTTTTGTTAATTGATAATTGCGCTTTAAGAAAGAGGCTGCGTATTCTATATTATCTTTTGGGTCAAAGGCCTGGTCTAAATTTAAAAAGGCATCTGGGTGGTGATGTAAATTGATTTGCATGCAGCCTATATCTATGCTGGTTAGGCCTTTTTCCAGCATTTTTTTTACTCCTATAATAGCTTGCTCTTTATTGGCATAATAATAAGCTTTCCCCCCTTGATTAACTGCCCATGGCCAGAAAAAATATAACTGAGATTGACTATGCCAACGCCCAGTTTCAACAGCAGAAATAGAGCGCAATAAATTCTTAGGTAGATTATGTTTATCTTCTGCATATTCAAAATAATTACTGCATTGATTAGAATTATGCATGTAGATATATTCTTGATAACTAATACCAAAGACAGAATAAGGAATAAAGAATATGATTGCTAGAAAAATAAATCTACACATCTAAAATTAAGTTTTAAGAGTTTACACTAATAGTAACATATCTATTCATTAAATGGTCAACTAAAATAATGTCAAGTATTGGTTTAGAGATCAAGTATTTCCAATTATTTTGATCTAAATTGGCAAATTAATTACTGCTTTCAACCCGGACAAAATCTCGCTTGATTCAAAGTGAATTTGTCCACCATGATTGCTAATAATATCACGGGTTATAGCTAAACCTAGACCCACCCCTCCAGTTTCTCTGTTTCTGGATTCTTCTAAACGAAAAAATGGCTTAAAAACATCTTCACGTTTTTCTTCTGGAATTCCAGGTCCGTTATCATGAATTTCAATACATAATAAATCATCGATAATATAATTATGTATTATAACTTTATTACCATATTTAAAAGAATTATCTAATAAATTTTGAAAACAACGCTTAATAGCATCCATTTTTAGAGGTATTTTAATCTTAGGGCAGTCTTTAATAATCAAATCTAAATTCTGTTTAAGATAAGGAGCTATAACTTTCTCTAAGAATTTATTAAATACAATAACTTTAGTCAGTTCTTTTGCATCTCCTCGTGCAAAATCAAGATAAATATTAATCATATTTTCCATATCTTGCACATCTTCTAACATAGTTTTATTTTCTTTATCTTTACTTATGGCTAATTGAAGCTTCATCCTAGTTAAGGGAGTTCTAAGGTCATGAGAAACTCCAGCTAACATTTCAGTACGATAGCTTATTTGCCTCTCTATTCTTTCTTTCATTTTTAAGAATGCAACAGCAGCCTTTCTTATTTCAGCAGCTCCCTCAGGTCTTAGTAATAAGCTCTGTTGCCCTTTACCAAATTTATCAGCAGCCCTAGCAAGCTTTATGATTGGTCTAATCTGATTGCGCGCAAAAATAATTGATAGAAAAATAAAAATAAGACTAGTGCCAGTCATCCATAATATAAAAATATACGTAGTTGGGTTGTCTATTCTTTTACTGTTTGTAATAAAGCGAAAAATTTGCTGATTCTTAAATATATCTACAGTGATGTTGTTTTGTTTGTCAGTAAAGCGAATTTGAATAGGAAGTGCAAAATTTTCTTTCAGCTGATTGTAAAGAAACTCTGCTTCGGGCTCATATAAATCAATAATCTTATTGTTACTTTGATAAGGCTTAATATCAAATCTAATACCAAGTTTGGTATATATTTTATATCTTTCTTCTGGGGAGATTTTTTGCTTTTCTATTTCAAACACTGTTTGAATATCATTTGAAAGAGAAAGTGACATATTCTTGCTGACACTCTCCCAATGTCGATTATAGAAAATATAGGTAGCGATTAATTGTGCAAAAATAATTGGCAGAATTATTATTAAAATAAAACGCATGAATAAAGAAGAAGGAATCACTCTATGTAGCATTCTGCTAATATTCCTTACCGTTTATCGCTTGGTCTAAAGTAATATCAATAAAATATGTAGTTATATTACCATTAGCATCTCTATCTCCAGGAACAGCAGAAACTTGCGCCACTTTAGTTTGCTTTCTGATAACCACGTCATCATGGATATAAGCGCCCTCTGGCGGAAAGTATATTTTGCTTGAGAAAGTTTTTAACCTAGGATGTTCTATTTTTATATTGATATATGGCGTAATTTTATTGGCGCTACCAGGTTTTATAGTTATAAAATTAAATCTACCTAAATTATCACTATTGGTGATTCCAGTGCCAGTAAAATTTGGATCTATCCATTTGGCTTTCCCAGCAGAATTTGTTGGATACTGGGCGTAGCCCTTACTATTATTTTGCCAGATATATATTTTTCCATCATTAATAGGTACACAATCTTTGCCCATAAGGCGTCCATAAATAACAATTTTTTCTCCATCTGCTTGATAAAAGGCGCTATCTTTGGGGCGAGCAAGATTATTAGTGCCATTAAATTCCAAAGGAGTTGCTGCTGTTTTTATTGTAGGGTATGGGCTGCAAATGGCAACCATTTGATCAATTGGTATAGTAGCTAGTGCGCTATATGAGCAAAATAAAATTAAAAACAATACGCATTTTTTCATAATAATTTCTGTTATTTTAAAGGTTCTTCACTTTAAATATCATAACATCATGTACTTCACTCTGTAAATGTTTTCTCATGCAATATTATTAATATTCATGTATATTTATAACGAGTTTTAAATAAGTGGCAATAAAATGAAAGAAATAATTATATATACTGATGGTGCATGCTCAGGAAATCCAGGACCTGGAGGATGGGGAGCGTTATTAATATATAATAACACTCGTAAAACTATCAGTGGGGGTGAGGAGGCTACCACTAATAATCGTATGGAAGTTATGGCTGCTGTAAAAGCTCTTAAGGAGTTAAAATCTCCTTGTATAGGCAAATTATATACGGATAGTAAATATCTTCAGCAAGGAGTTAGCCAGTGGATGTTTAAATGGAAGTTAAACAACTGGCGTGGTAGTGGAAAAACTATA
>CAZJZY010000021.1:5702-17064 GCA_964550685.1 uncultured Rickettsiales bacterium
ATAATCAAGAATCTTGATTTATGGCAGGATTTAGATACTGAGCTTCAAAAGCATAAAATAGAATTTCATTGGGTTAAAGCACATAATGGACATCCAGAGAATGAGCTTGTTGATGAATTGGCAAGACTTGCTTGTGAGGCATATAAAAAATGAGTGATATTCTTAAGAAGGTAGAAATTTTAGAACAACAAGCTAAGGAATATGGATTTTACTGGCCTAATTATGATGCAGTAATGCAACAGATTCGCAGTGAGCTTCTAGAAGTAGAAGAATTACTAGATAAAAAGGAATCTAAAAGATTAGAAGAAGAAATAGGAGATTTGCTTCATGCAGTTATTTCTCTATGTTTTTATTGTGGATATAATACAGAAATGACTTTAGAGCGCGCATTGAATAAGTTTGAGAAGCGCTTTAACTTAACTAAGATTTTTGCAGCAGAAGAAGGTCTTCAGAATCTACATGGAAAAGATATGAATGAAATGATGAAATACTGGAAAATGGCCAAGAACATTGTTGGATAAATTACATAAATGCTCTAAAAAATGATTGACTAATTAGTCAATTGAATTAACCTACGTTAATAAAAAATTTTTCAAAGGTAAAGAATAATGTCTGAATCAAGTAATTCAGTGAGATCTCCTTTTGCTAGGAATACCATTGATCAAAATGAATTAATAATATCGAAGCTAGCAGACGGTAGTATAAGATTTACACATAAAACTAATTATAAAATCCCTCCAGAAATATATGTACAATGGCCTAAAATTTATTCTATTGTTTTAGACAAAGTGAATAAACAAATAGTTTCTTTAGAGTTTAGAAATATACCAAATCTTTTTGCAATTAATAAGGTATTAAGTTTATTCCAAGCAGAATATGAATATAGAGAAGTTCCACAAGGAGAGACTCAGCAAGTTCTTAGGATTGTTTCTAATGGTATACAAGTTATTTCTTATCTTACTAATGTTTATTTAAGTATATCGGCTGAGGCTGTTGGAGTTCTAGAATCAGCTTTATCGCATATGACTGAACATATGATGGATAAAACCCTTCCAACGTGGAAGCAAGATATAAGCTTAAGAATGGCCTCTTGGTCAGATCCCAGTGATATGGATGATGATTTACCCAAACATATAAATAACGTAAATGAATGTGAATTATGCGTAACTTATAGCGCTGATAGTACAGACTGCGTAGAGCTGCATCAACCAAGATCAGAAATGGATCTTTATAAAGAATATTATATAGAACTAAGTCATGAAGAAAAGCATTTAGAATTTAAAAAAATAACCACAGACATTGTAACGCAGCAAGTAAAAGATCTTATAAGTCAATTTAATCCAGAATATATAAAAGAAATCTCATATTATAAAAAATATGATAATATTGAAAAAGTTTTTGATACCTCAGATAAATGTAGCCAATATCTTTACCAAAAAAATAATATGATTAGGCCGTTTGTTGAGGAGATGCAGGGTGGTATAGAACAAAAATTATTAAGATTGTTTACGCCGAGTGTACTGGAGCAGATATTCAGCGATAAGAACATGAAGCATATAAAGGTAGCTGGCACAGGGGTTGGAGCTAGTACTAGTTTACTGCTTAAGTTTTTAGATAGACGTATGCCTATATTATTTGATATTATAGACGTTACTAAAGTTGTAGTATCTGCAGCTTATGGAATTAAAGAATCTGGTATTATTGATGACTCTCACAAAAAAGAGATAGATCTTCATGAGTTATCAAAAAGCTTTAGCTGCAAAGTTACTATATGTAACATAGATAGCTTTGTAAGCTTAAATCATGATAGCCAAACAAAATTGGCAGATTTCTATGCTATATACATATATACTTCTGTTACCACCAACCCTCATAAATATCCTACAGAATCTTACCTTGCTAGCAATTTATTAGAAAGGTTATCAAATCAAAGCTATGTTGAAAGGCTTGATATCAAAAAAGAATTATCAACGATGCTTCAAAAAAATGATGGTTCTGCACTTTCTGTACAAGAATATATAGGGAGTTATAATCAAACCACTTGTTATATTCAGGTATTAGATGATTTAATGGGACAAGATTCAATAATTGTATAGAGAAATCATGAGGATTTTGTAGGGCTGAATAACTTTATAATGTTTTCCTCTCCTGCGATTGAATGTTATCCAATTTACAATTTATACTTGGTAAGAATAGCTTTTTTTTAATGAGGCGCAATAAACCACCTCATTAGAATTTTAAGTTAACTCGGCCTATTAACTTGATGAGTTATATCGTCTTTAATTTTTGAAATCGTTTCTGAAGTTTTAATATTAGCCCACATAACTTCCTGTTTTAATTCATAAGCTGGGCTTTCAAGAAGATTTTGTTTCTTGTTTTTTAATTCTCGCATTTGCTGAATTAATCTATAATACTCAAAAGCAAGATTAGATAATAAGTCTTGAGGAGATTGCGATTGGTCTGTGCCATCACTTAAATATCCTTCTATTTTAAGCAAATCGTCATGAGCGTTGTTGTCCACAAAATAGAGGCTATCTCTTGAGCAAATTTTTGCTATTTTGTTATAGAGATCTTTCTTTGCCTGATTTAGATCGAGAATCTTATTGCCATTATTATCATTATCAGCTTGCTGATCGGCGCCATTGTTTTTAAAAAACACCGCTCCCGAGCCATAATAATGATCAAGAAAGTGATTTAAATCTTTTTCTAGATCTTTTAGTTCGTCTTGAAGCATCTGAATCTTGACTAAAGACTCATCTATCAAACCTTCTAGCTTTTCTATCTCTTCAAAATCTTGGTCCAACGAACTCTCTTTTATCTGAATGCTGCTTGCTAACATAAATGTCTCCATGTTTAAAGTCTCAATTTTAAAACTACTAAAAATAATGATCTTTATCTATCAACTGTTACCAATTATATTTGGGCCAGGATAACATAAATTTACAGAAAAATAAATGATTTTAATACTATATATAGAAAATAATAAGCTTGACTTTTAAAATTTAAGCCCCTAAGTTATGGCCACCCTTGGCATTTAAATCTACCATATAGCAATAAAAGCAATATCATTATTCTTTTTTAAAATCTATAATCTATCAATAATTGCATAAAGAATAAAATAATGCATTATGCTAGCAAAAACAGCAGCCACAGCGTCGTCTAACATTACTCCTAAGCCACTTTTATAAGTCTTGTCAATATAGTTAATCGGCCAGGGCTTGATGATATCAAATAATCTAAATAGAATAAAAGCTGAGAGTAAATTAAGATAGACAAAATTGGGTTCACTAATACCTATATCTATAAATTTTTTCAAATAATCCATTCCAATATATGGTAAGAAGAAAATAATAATGCATATAGTTAAAGATTGCCCAACCACTTCATCAATAATAATTTCTTTAGGATCTTTCTTTCCAGCTTGCAAGCTATATTGCTCTGCAGCCCAGGCACCAACAAAAAATAATCCAGTAAAAAATACTAATAGGCTATTAGTTAAATCAGGAGAAGCTAAGCTTGCTACACCTCCCTTTGCAGAAATAAATAAAAAGGCCAAAATGAAATATAATGGGAAAGCTATCATTGAGCCTATTGTACCTGGTGCTATAGGGAAGAGCCCTAAGCCACAACAGGTGGCAATCATCGTAGTCAAAGAAAATCTATTCTTCATATTTTATACTCACGCCATGTTCTGTTTTATCCCAATAAAAGGGATTCTTAAAAATTTGCCAACAAGCTCTCATACCAGCAATAGGAGATAACCAATAGTAGAATATTGTTAAGATTATTGATGAAAATAATCCATACCATTTTTTAGTTATCATAATAAATATAGCATAACTTATTGGCAAAATAATTCCTAATAATAAATTAAATTGCCATAGTAAATCTAACTTATACGATTCTTCTATAAAACAACGAAGAAAAAGATAAACAGGCAATAATAAGTAAATCAAATTTGGCATATAAAGACAGAAATATAAACCTATTTTTTCTCTAATTGTTAGCTTATGAGACACTTGAAGATGGAGTAGAGAGCTTAATAAATGTCCTCTTATCCATCTAGATCTTTGTACCAACCATGCTCTCAAATCAATAGGAGCTTCTTCTAAAGTGGTATTGTTTATTAAGTCTACTCGATATCCTTCATGATGTAATCTGATACCTATATCAGCATCCTCTGTTACGTTAAAAGCATCCCAAGCACCAATTTCTTCCAATTTTGTTTTAATGAAGTGGTTGCTAGTTCCGCCAAGAGGAATTGGCATATCAAGCTTCTTTAAACCAAGTAATATATAATCAAATAATAAACTATATTCTAGAGAGAAAAATTTGGTTAGAATATTTTCTTTTTTATTATAAAAATTTAATCTAGCTTGAATGCAAATAATCTCAGGAGAACTTATATTAAATTTAGCAATAACTTGTTTGAGTTGCTGTGGGTGCGGACGATCTTCTGCATCATAAACTACCACATATTTTCCTCTTGCTGAAATTAATCCATAATTACAAGCCTTAGGTTTAGTCCTTGGATAAGAAACTGGTACTATGATAATTTCAAAAAACTCCGGCAAAATAATTTTTTTAAGAGCATTTAAGGTTTTGTCGTCATCTTCTTCAACCAATAATTTTGCATCTAGTAGATGCTGTGGGTAATCTATTTTTTTAATAGCTTTGATCAAATTTTTTAACACTTTATCTTCCCTATATAATGGAAGAAGAATGCTATAGATTGGTAGTTCTTCAGGGATTTTTAAGTGTTCTTTATGGCTATAATATTTACCAATTACCAGTAAAAGCAGTTTAAATATCTGTGATATAAGATATAAAATATTTAAAAGAAAAAATATACCAAAACAAACTTCTTGTGGATAAAGCATGGTAACCAGCGCAAGCAATAAAGTTCTTGTATAAAGATTGATATTGCTTGTTTTCTCCATCCATAGACGCATTGAATATTGAGGGAATTTCTCTTCTAAATTATATATAGCTTTATGCGATGTCATATTAAAACCTCAGCCATAAGCCAGTAATTAGTGAATTGGCGATATATTTATCCCGATTTGTTAGATTGGTAGAAACGCCAGTTTGCCATGAAACATGCTTATTATATGAATATACCCACGAGATTTTACCAATATTAGCAAACTCTCTATTAGTTGAAGAATCGTAAGAATTACCGTATGATTGTAGAGGGTTAGTACTATTAAAAGATTGAATGAGAAGAGTTTGCTTTGTAGTAAAAGATAATCCTAACGTAAGGTCTATAATGGTTCTCATTGAGTCTACACTGCTTGCGTCAACAAGAGGGCTATCAAAAATATTATCAACTCCAGCTTCAATGTTTATATAGCTTTCCACTGAACCCAATTTAAAATTATGTCCGTATAAAAAAGCTAAACCTGCCATGTTTATTTTATCTGAAGCAAATCCTCCTATGCTTGGTTTTACCGATATGACTGAAGTGTCACCAGACCATAATTCCTTTTGAACAAAAAATTTATACTCTGCTAAGCTATTTTCATATAATTTATAATGAGAATCGATGTAAGCTTGTTGCTCTATCTGGAAGACGATCTGCTGAGAATTTTTATTTTTTAGTAAGATGCTATCATCAAAACTGGAGTAATCTTTTAACCTACTTTTATAGTCATACCATTTAGCATTGAAGCCAATAGTTAGATTTTCTTTTACGCCATGTTGGAAAAATAAATCATAGTATTTAAATACATATACGCTGGAATCTGTATTTTCATGGTCAATAGCGTTTTTATAGAAAGTAAAAAGCTCTTTATCTTCGGCTTGAAAAATAAGCTCTAATGCACCTTTTGGTTGAAGCCATGCGCCAGCAAATGAAACATTGTTATTTAATAAACAAACACTACAAGCTAGTAATTTTACCGTCCTTAAGTGTAACAATCGCATCCATTCTACGAGCTAGTTGTTCATTATGAGTTACTACTAATGCAGCAAGTTTTAATTCTTTCACTGCTGAAATAAAAATCTCTAAAACTAATTCAGCATTATACGGATCTAAATTACCTGTTGGTTCGTCAGCAAGAATAATAGATGGAGATTTTACTAATGCTCTAGCTATTGCAACCCTTTGCTGCTCACCACCAGATAATTCAGATGGTAAATGATTTAGTCTTGCATCCATTTTTAGTAATTTTAAAATATGCTCAGCTCTTTCTAGAGCTTTCTTTTTGCTCATCCCATTAATTAAATCTTGGAGCATAACATTCTCAAGGGCTGTAAATTCTGGTAATAAATGATGAAACTGATAAACAAAGCCAATATGGCGACCACGTATCCTGGTTAACCTCTCATCATTAGCTTTGCTTATATTAACACCTCTAATAAGAACGTCTCCAGAATCTGGTTTATCAAGCAGTCCTATAACTTCTAGAAAAGTACTTTTTCCAGAGCCTGAAGGACCAATTAGGGCGGCCACCATTCCAGATTCTAGAACATAACTGGCGCCCTTTAGCACCATTAAATAATGATCTCCTTGAGAAAAGCTTTTATAAATGTTTCTTACTTCTAATGGGTTCATTTATTTATACTTCAAAGCTGTTGCAGGATTCAATTTGGCCGCTCTATAAGCTGGATAAATTGTTGCCAAGAATGATAAGGTTAAAGACATTCCTGCTATTGTTAATACATCACTTATACTTACCTGCGCCGGTAGGTATGAAAGGAAATAAACTAACGGATCGAAGATAGCAGTTCCAGTGATATTCTGTAGAAACAATCTAATATTTTCAACGTTTTTTGCAAAGCTTACACCTAAAATGACGCCAATTACTGTGCCCACAACCCCTATTGAAGCTCCGCAAATAAAAAATATTCGCATTACTGAATTTTTGCTAGCACCCATTGTACGCAAAATTGCAATATCAGAGGTCTTATCTTTAACCAGCATAATTAAACTTGAGATAATATTAAAAGCAGCTACTATCATGATTAACGTTAAAATCATGAACATTGCTACTTTTTCAGTTTGTAGGGCGCCGATAATTGCTGAATTTCTTTGCTTCCAATCAATTATAGTATACTGATAATTCAGTCTTTTATTTAATACATCACGCAGCAAATCAGAATCTTCAGCATTCAACATAGTTATTTCAATTAAATTGACCTGATTAGGCATTTTGAAATATACTTGTGCTAATTCCATATTAATGAAAACCACCGATGAATCAAAATCATGCATACCAGCATTGAATATAGCTGCAACCTTGCAAGTTTTAAATCTTGGAATATTAGAAATAAAAACGTCATTGGTTTGAGGGGATATTATTTTAACGGAATCACCTATATTTACTCGTAAATTGGCAGCTAAAGCTGATCCAATAACTATACCATCATCAGTCATATTATTCAAGGATCCAGAAATTATATTATCAGCTACTAGGGATTTTTTCTCTAGATCTTGCACCTCTATACCACGTATTTGAACTCCTGAATTATTTTGATTAGCAGCAATCAATACCTGTTTCTCAATGACAGGAACTGCATGGATAACATGTGGATTCTGGGTGATTGTTTTTATAACATCTTGATAATTATCTATTTCTAATGATAATTTAGGGTAAATATTAATGTCTCCTACGGCTCCAATAAGCTTATTGGTCCATTCAGCGCGCACTCCTGACATCACAGACATTACTGCAATTAAAGCAGCCACTCCTAATGCGGTGCCAATTAGAGAAAACAATGCCACTACCGAAATAAAACTTTCTTGCTTTTTAGATTTTAAATATCGCCAAGCAATAAAAAATTCAACTTTTTTGATCATAATTTTAGGTATAATAAGCTTTATGCTATAAATTTATTTTTATGTATATCACAAAAATTGTTTGACTTGGAGCATTATTTGCGTTATTTACTTTATTTCTAAATATAAAATTAAAAAGGACAGAAATTATGTCTCGTAAATGTGAACTTACCGGAAAAGCGGTATTAACTGGCAATAATGTATCACACTCTAATCGTAAAAGTCGTAGACGTTACTTACCTAATTTGCATAGACTTACTTTAATAAGCGACGTTTTAGGTGCAGTTAAAATGAGAATTTCATCTAATGCTCTAAGATCTGTAGATCTTTATGGAGGATTAGATAGCTTCCTCGTGTCTCAACCGGATGAAGTATTGTCACTTAAGGCTACTCAAATGAAAAAGAAAATTAAACTTGCGCATGCTGCGAAGTCAACTCAAGAGAATGTTGCATAATATGAAAAAAGATATACACCCTAGTTACAAAGAATTAAAAATTATTATGGCTAATGGTGACACTTTTACCACCAGCTCTACGTATAGTGGAGAAAGCGTGTTACTTGACGTAGATTTTCGTGAACATCCAGCATGGAAGGGCGGAGTTGCAACTGTTAATGCAAAGTCAAGCCAAGTAGCAGATTTCAACAAGAAATTCGGTGGTATTTTTTCTATACCCACTAAGCAAGCATAATATTCAAGTATTCCCTTGATTAAATCTATAGATCAAGGGATTTAAGATTTTGTACCTTTTCAGTTTTTATCATATAACTATTTCCTTTACTAATTCAATAATAAATATTACAATTCACCCTCTTATAGGTTTTTAAAACTCTAAGATATTTATTTGTTGTTTGTTGTCTTATATTAAGGCTTCAAGCGTTGTTCAACTCTAGTAAAAAGAATTTCTATTCTTTATAGGTACATTAAAACATGGCCAGATTATCAAAAGAAAGATTCAGATCTAATTCGGATATCATTGAAAATTTTAAAACTAATGAAGTGTTCGCTGATTTATTTGCAAGCGCAGTTCATCATGGCATAAAAGAAGGTAGTTTAGTTTTTGGTGAAATAATTCGTTTAGATAATGAATGCGCAACTATAGATGTTGGCGCTAAAAATGAAGGGCAGGTTCCCTTAAGAGAATTTATATTCGACGGAGTAATGCCTGAATTAAAAATAGGTGACAAAGTTGAAGTTTTTGTAGAAAAAATGGAAAGTAGAGGTGGCAAAACCATCTTAAGCAGGGAAAAAGCAATTCGTGAAAAATATTGGATTGTTCTTGAGCAAGCTCTAGAAAAAGGCGAAACTGTTAATGCCACAATTTTTGGCAAAGTAAAAGGTGGATATACTGTTGATCTTAATGGTATCGTTGCATTCTTACCTGGTAGCCAAGTTGATATCAGACCAATTAAAGACATCACTCCTTTAATGGGAATTGTTCAGCCATTTATAATTCTAAAAATTGATCGCGAGCAAGGAAATGTTGTAGTTTCTCGTAGAGCGATCCTAGAAGGTTCTAGAGAAGAAGCTCGTCATGAATTACTTGCTAACATTAAAGAAAATCAGATTCTTGAAGGTGTTGTAAAAAATATCACAGATTATGGTGCGTTTATTGATCTAGGAAGTGTTGATGGATTATTGCATGTTACTGATATTTCATGGGGAAGAATTAACCATCCTTCAGAAGTTTTAACATTAGGACAAGTAGTTAAAGTTCAAGTAATTAAATTTAACGAAGATAGTAAGCGTATTTCTTTAGGTATGAAGCAATTAGAAAGCAACCCATGGCAGAGCATTGAAAGTAAATATCCTAGGGGTTCAAGAATGACCGGTAAAATCACTAATATCACTGATTATGGTGTATTTATTGAGCTTGAACCGAGCATTGAAGGATTAGTTCATGTATCAGAAGTTAGCTGGACAAAAAGCAATGTTCACCCTAAGAAGTTAGTTAATCTTGGCCAAGAAGTGGAATTTATTATTCTTGATATCGATGCAGCTAAACATCGCATTTCATTAGGCATGAAACAATGCATTAATAATCCTTGGGCTGAATTCGCTGCAAAACATCCTGTTGGATCTGTGCTAGAAGGAGAAGTGAAAAATATCGTTGATTTTGGTCTGTTTGTTGGCTTTAACAATGATATTGATGGCTTGGTGCATCTATCTGACCTTTCATGGGAAGAAGACAGCATTGATAAGTTAAAACAATATCAGAAAGATCAAAAGATTAATGTTAAGGTTTTAGCAATTGATGTTGAAAAAGAAAGAATTAGCCTTGGTGTTAAGCAGCTTTCTGAAGGATCATCTTCTAAATCAAGTGATGGATTTAAAAAAGGACAAGTAGTTAAAGGTAAAGTTACTGAAGTGAAAGATGACTCGATCATTTTGGCAATTACCGATGACATTTCTGGAGTTATTAAAAAAATAGACTTATCTTCTAATAAAGAAAATCAGAAATGTGAGTTGTTCCACATTGATGATGTAGTGGAAGCTAAAGTTAAAAGCTTTGATGCAACAGAAAAGTTGCTATCTTTATCCATTAAAGCATTAGAAGCGGATGAGCATAAAAAAGCCATAGCTGAATATGCATCAAATGACTCTGGCAATAGCGGGGCAAGTTTGGGGGATATTCTAGGCGCGGCTCTCAATAAATCGTCATCTTAGATTATCATTTCTGCTACCTCCTATCGGAAATATTCCGATAGGAGGTATTTTTTAAAAATATCTATCTATTTTCTTATACACTTCATGCTTTGTCGGATTCTATTGTTTTTGAAGAGATGGTCATTTGTCTTATGCTAAAAACTTCTAGAGCTTAATATTCTAAATGTAATTTATTTTAGTTATTTATCTTGATATTCCATTAAGATATGTTATCATTTTAATAAAAAGCAGGAAAAAATATTAATAATTAGAGAGGAAGATGTAAATGAGGTCATATTCAAGCATTTCAAAAAATTATTTTTTTGACTTCCAGTTTTTTATAACAGAATGGGAACAAGATATACAAACAGTTACTCTAAGGCATATGCTGAATTCTCCTATTTTTGAGCAAGATACAAAAATATGCGCTAAGATTAATAATACTCATAAAGTGATACAAAAATATTGCGCGCTATCTTCAGATCGTAATCAAATAAATCAAGAGCAAATAAAACTACTTAAAAGTTTTGAATCATGTGCAAACATGCCTTTTGGATCTAATGTTGACGTACTTAAAGCATCTAAAAGATGTATAGACGATGCATTTAAAAGCTATGATCTTGCTATGCGATATGAAGATCTCTTAATAGAAACAATAGAAGTTACAAAAAGTCTAACCTTTGAAAATAACGAGTTATACTAAATATTATCAATAACAAAACATTCCAAATATATTGAAACATCTTCAAATTCCATATTACCATAGCCAAGTTTACGGACATAGGATTTGCATAAAGTTTGATCCATCTTTCAAGTAATTGCATCATATGTTTAGCGTAGCCTTTCATTTTATATGGCTCGTCAGTTGAAAGTGATCTTATAGCTGCTTCTAATGCGTTTAAAAATTCTACATGAGCAACAGTGATTACTTTAGTTC
>CAZJZY010000022.1:0-13332 GCA_964550685.1 uncultured Rickettsiales bacterium
AATAAAAGCTGCTAGTTTCATTAGATTTTGCGATGCCTTCAATATTCCGATAGTCACTTTGGTTGACGTTCCAGGATTTTTGCCAGGAGTTAGCCAAGAACATAATGGCATCATTAAGCATGGAGCTAAATTACTATATGCTTATGCCGAAGCCACTGTTCCAAAAATTACGGTAATTACTCGTAAAGCTTATGGTGGAGCTTATATCGTGATGAATTCTAAGCATTTACAAGGAGATATTAACTTTGCTTGGGGTAATGCTGAAATTGCCGTTATGGGAGCAAAAGGCGCTATTGAAATATTATATCGTGATAAATTATCTGATAAAGAATTTATTGAAGAAAAGATAGCCGAATATCAAGAAAAATTTACCAATCCTTATATGGCTGCTTCAAGAGGATTCATCGATGACGTGATAAGGCCACAAAATACCAGATGGCGTATTTGTAGAGCTTTATCGATGTTGATTAATAAGCAAGTGACTCGTCCTTGGAAAAAACATGATAATTTGCCGTTATAGCTCAATTACTTTATAAATAAACTCTAGCTCTTCTGGCTTAGAAACACCATGCCCGGCATTTTTAAGTAAATGAATGGTAACGTTTGTGCTGGTAAGTTTTTCAGCAATGCGAAGAGCCGTTGAGTAGGGTACATCTTTATCTTCCATGCCGTGGATTAGATGGATTGGTATATCAATAGGAATTTCTTTATCTAATAATAAGTGATTTCTGGCTTCTTCAATTAGCTCAAGGCTTATTGGGTAAGCATCATCACAAAATTCATTACTAAAATCAATTTGTTTATTTTTTTGTATCAGATTTTTCTGTTCTATAGATAATTGATTCCATATTAATTCTTCGGTGAAATCTGGGGCGGCAGCGATACCAATTAACTTTATGATCTTTTCAGGCCTAGCAAGAGCAGCAAGCAGCATAATCCAGCCGCCCATGCTTGATCCTATTAAAATCTGAGGTTTATCAGTTAATTGATCTATCACATCAAGAGTGTTTTTAAGCCATAGTCCTATAGTTCCATCAATGAACTTTCCTGATGAATTACCATGACCAGAATATTCAAAAAGAATTAGGTCTAAATCATTCTTTTCGGCGTATTTTTTTATTGCCTGAGCCTTTGTTCCATTCATATCCGATTTGAAGCCACTTAAAAATATTAACCCTGGTTTATTATTTTGTTTTGCAGATATTTTGTGGTATGCTGTAAAAGTCTCTTGATTTGCATGATATAATTTTTGATAATTGTTCATAGATTTACTCTTAAAGTGGAATTGGATGTCAAAAAAAATAAAAAATAACTCCAGTAATATAACTAAAAAGCCAGGTATTTTGCAAGTATTACCTGCGTTAATGTCTGGTGGTGTGGAGCGTGAAGTTCTGGATACTGCAGAGGCTATATCCAAAATTGGCTATAGATCTTTTGTTGCTTCCTCGGGTGGAAGATTAGTTAGTTCTTTATATCAACAGGGATCTAGGCATTTTGTTCTGGAATTAAACAGCAAGAACCCATTCATAATGCTGCTTAATATTTTTAAGCTTAGAAACATCATAAAATTAAATGATATAGATATTGTTCACGCGCAATCTCGTGGGCCAGCTTGGAGCGCTTATTATGCTGCTAAATTAGCCGGATGTCATTTTATCACCACTATCCATGGTGCTCATGGAACTAAAGGACTCTTTAAAAAATGCTATAATTCGATCATGACTAAAGGCGAAAAAATTATAGCAGTATCTAAATTTATAGCAGAATATGCTAAAAATAATTATAAATTCGATCATCAAAAATTAGAAGTAATTTATTGTGGATCTAATGTTGATAAATTTAATTATAAAAAACTTGGTGAAAAAAGAATAATAGATATTGCTAGAAATCTTAGGATACCAACGGATAAGCCAATAATTATGCTGCCTGGTCGTTTAACCCGCAATAAGGGACATTTGTTTCTACTAGAAGCGATTAAAGCTTTACCAGAAAAGTCAGTCACTTGCCTTTTTGTTGGAGAAGATAAAGGGCATTTAAAGTATAGAGAAGAATTGCAGAATAAAATAGATGAATATGGATTAAATCAAAGCGTTATTATCACTAGTAATGTTTCAGATATGCCAGCAATTTATGGGTTATCTGATATTGTAGCTTGTATATCAACTAAGCCTGAAGCTTTTGGTCTTGTTTCTATAGAAGCTCAGGCTATGGGTAGAATGGTAATAGCTAGCAATATTGGTGGCATTTTAGAAACTATTATCCCTGAAGAAACTGGATGGTTGATTGAATCAAAAAATGTTGAACAATTAGTTGAAACAATTACAAAAATTCTTCAAATGGACTTGTCTACAAGGCTTATTCACGCTGAAGCCGCAAGAAAAAACGTAGAAAAGAATTTTTCTCTTGAAACTATGGGCAGAAAGATTATAAATACTTACAATAAAGTTTTAGGTATTTAATTTTCAGTTAATAAGGTGTTTGAATATGGCGTGTAATCAATGTCCAGGCAGTATAGCGACCAATAACCCTATTGCTAAAGAGTTGTTTTGTGTACAAAATCTTTATATGATTCTTTCATATGTTGTTGGTGGGGTTACCGCGAGTATCTCTGCTTGGTATGCATCTTTTTATAATTGGAATGGATATACTCCATTTGCTTTCTCTAGTGAAACTCCAGGCTATAAGATGAATATTATAGAAACTTCCGTTAGAATGGAAGGCACCTCCGAAGGTGATCTAATGATTGCTTCTCCTTTGGGAAGTGAGATATTTGCTAAAGGTGGTTTAAATTATGTTAAATTAGGCGCAGGTGCGGATAAAGTTTATCATAGCCTTTGCAGCACAGAAATTAAGGGAAATATTTTTATAGGTAAAAAGACTGGCGTTATTGATGGTTTTAACATATCTGAAGATAAGCTAGTTTTTTTCTGCTCTAAAAATGATGTGAAGCCAGAAAATATTCATATTATTCATGGGATAGTGAATAATGTGGATATAACTTATATAGAAGTTTATGGTAATGAAAAATATTCAGCTATAGCCTTACTTGGAGATATTCCACTTCAAGTTAGCGATATTGAGTTAAATCAAAGATGGGATCCAAGTTAGGAGAATATTATGAAAGAATTTTTTAAATCAAGAATGGCAAAGTTTTGTGTAGTAGAAGTTATTGTAGCTATTATCGCAATAGTTGCTTATCTTTATTATCAAGAATATCAAAGGAAGTATAAAATTGATTTTGAAGCCTTTGCCTTAAGTGCTAATGGACTTACCATCAACAGTATTATTGGTGATGAGAAAATAGAAGGAACTCCTGAAGGAGATTTAATTTTTGCTTCTCCTGAGGGCAGCAAAATATTTGCTAAAGGTGGCCTGAATTATATTGTGGCTAATAAGGCTTCAGATGAATTCTTCTATAGTATGTGTAGCACCAAAATTATAGATGGAAAAGCTAATGTGATTGAAGGATTTGATCCTAAACATGATAAGCTAAAAATATTTTGCGCACATCATGAAATAAAACCTGAGGCTATTAGAGTGGTTCATGGTAAATATAGCAATATGCCAGTAACTTACGTAGCAATTAAAGGGCAACATACAGATACCGGAATTGTTTTATTAGGGGATATTGATATTAAGCCGCAAGATATTATCTTAAACGAACGTTGGATTGCTATTGAAAAAACTGATAATAAAGGTTAGCCATGTCTGATTTACCTGTATGTCCAAAATGTTCTTCTGAATATACCTATGAAGATAGGGATATGTACATTTGTCCTGAATGTGCACATGAATGGCAGAAAAATGAAATAACAGAAAATAATGATGATTTATTTGTGGTTAATGATGCCAATGGCAATGTATTAAATGATGGTGATTTTGTTACAGTTATTAAAGATCTGAAGGTGAAAGGATCATCTTCAGTAGTAAAAATTGGTACTAAAGTAAAAGTAATTCGCCTGGTTGAGGGAGATCATAATATTGACTGTAGGATTGATGGAGTGGGCTCAATGGCGCTTAAATCAGAATTTGTTAAAAAGGTTAACAATAAATTATAGACTTTCTTGAAGAAAAAACATGTCGGTTCAATTTTATTACCACTGAAAGATCTTAATAATTCTAGTATTGTGTATTTTATTTTATTATTCTATATTTTTTCTAGAAAATCAGACATAAGGGAGTTAAGTCATGCATCAAAAATACAGTAGTTTGTTAAAGTTATTGCTTATATTCATGGCTGGATCTTTAATGTGGTTTTATCCTATATCAACTGAAATCACCACGCAAGCTTGGCATTTACTCGTTATATTTTTATGCACGATGACAGGCATAGTTCTAAACCCTCTGCCAATCAGCGCAGTGGCTCTGCTTGGTGCAGGAATGTGTTTAGCGACTGGAGTGCTAACAACTCAACAAGTTCTAAATGGCTTCAGCGAGAAAGTGGTTTGGCTATTGGTGTTTGCTTTTCTTATTGCTAGAGGCATTATTAAAACTGGCCTAGGTAAACGCATGGCTTATTATTTTATAGCTAAAATTGGCAGGACCACTCTGGGTTTATCTTATGGCTTGGTGTTCACTGAATTATTTCTTGCACCATTAATTCCAAGTGTAACTGCTCGTGGTGGCGGGGTTGTTTATCCAATCGCTAAGTCATTGGTTGATGTATTGGCTTCTGAACATAATGATCATAACCAAGGTCATATCAAGCGTACAATGGGTTATATAAGCCAAGTATGTTTTCAAACAAATGTGGTCACTAGCGCAATGTTTCTAACTGCTATGGCGGCAAATCCTCTAATTCAAAGCTTTGCCAATAAAGCGGGGGCTGAAGTAACTTGGGGAAGCTGGGCTTTAGGCGCTATAGTTCCAGGACTAATAAGTTTATTGCTTATGCCACTTGTTATTTATTTAATTCATCCACCTGCAATAAAAACTTCTCCCCAAGCCCCTAAACATGCCTTAGAGGCTTTAAAAAAAATGGGTAAGGTTTCTGTGAACGAGCTAATAATGATCGTAACTTTTGCTTCATTAATCATTGGCTGGATTTTAGACAAAAAAATAGGTGTAGATGCCACAGCGGTAGCAATGATAGGAGTAGTCACCTTATTAGTAACTGGAGTTCTAGAGTGGGAAGATGCTATTAACGAAAAAGGAGCTTGGGATAGCTTCATTTGGTTTGCTGTTATGGTTATGCTCTCTGGGTATTTGGCAGAATACGGTGTTATAAAATGGATTGCCACCCAAATTGCAGCAAGCTTAAAGCATTATCCAGTTATAGTGGCAGCGCCTGCGCTGATGTTAGTTTATTTTTACTTACATTATTTATTTGCCAGTGTGGCCGCTCATGTAACTGTATTATTTAGCACATTTTTACTATTAGTTATAAGTTTTGATGTGCCAATTATGCTAGCTGCTATGCCTTTAGCATATTTTTCCTCTCTCTCTGGAGGATTAACTCATTATGGAATAGCTACTGCACCAATATATTTTGGTACTAAATCTGTTACCACAAAAGAATGGTGGACCATTGGATTCCTGGTGGGTTTATTAAATATTGCTATTTGGGGTGGTATTGGCGGCCTTTGGTGGAAATATCTAGGTTGGTTTTAAATAAAGAGAGAAAAAATGCCACAAATTATTTTTGAAATTAGCGACAATATCATTGAAAAAGATTTTAATAAAATATTGCACCAAATTCATCAAATATTAACTACCACCCTTCCAACTCAGCTGGAATCTTGTAAAAGCCGGGTAATTCGTCATAAAGAATTTTTAATTGGCGATGGAAACGATAAATATGCATTCATTCATTTATCAATAGGGGTACTAAAGGGAAGAACTAAAAAAATTCTTGATCTAGCCGTTGATAAAATTATGATTATTCTACAAGATAATTTTGAAGAATCAAAAAAACAATTAGATTTAAAATTCAGCGTAGCTATCAGCGAGCTTCCAGAAGTTTATCATAAAACTTAGAATTTTTTGGCTATCCCTATGGATATTTTACAGCCTAGTTTTATTGCCTGATATAATATTCTATGACCAAAATTAAGATCTTTCATGTTATCTTTTGCTATATGGTGATGTTCAATTTCTTCTTGTCTAAATTTCTCAATATTACCAGCTAAAACCTTTTCCTCTTCAGAATTTAACTGCTTTAATTGTTCTTGATAATGTTGGTCAATAACCTCTTCCACTGCTTCAGTACAAATCATTGCCGAATTTTTACCTAACATTGCACTGCCAGCGCCAAGAGCATAACCTAACACGTGCCATAATGGTAAAAAAATAGACGGCCTAACTTTTCTATTTTGCATCTCTTTGGTAAAATAATCTAAATGAATTTTTTCTTGGTCTGCCATATGCTTTAATAATTGTTGGTCCTCATGGTCTTTAATAATTGCCATTTGCCCCATGTAAATTCTTTTAGCGCCATATTCACCAGCATGATTAACTCTAATTACTTGATCAATTAATTGAGCTTCTGTTAGATCTCCAGGTAATCTAGCCATCTTTTTTCTCTATTTTTAAAAAACTATAAAGCAAAGCTATTGCATATATTAAATTCCACTCAGCCATCGATAAATTCATGAATCTAAACTTCACCTCGCTACAACTGCTTGCAATTTCTCCAAAACTTAAAATTTTAGCGGGGCTGCCAGCACTGCAAGTATAAACATCATCAATCCAATAATGTTCAACTCCAACATGGTATCCTGCCAATATTATTTCGCTAAGATATAAGGGGATTACTAAATATAGTATATATTTACGCAGAGGTGAAAAAACAATCGCTAGCCCAGATAAAACTAATAGAATAAAATATGGCACTCTTTGGTAAATACATAATGAACATGGAGCTAAATTTAAGATTAATTCTGAGAAATAAGCTAAAGCAAGAGCCAAGAAACTGCTACTTAAAACAAGCCAATACCGATCCTTTTTTATTTTATCTAGTAATTTTATTGTCAAAGTTCTATCTCTCTAATGCTAGATAATACTTCATCAGCATGCCCATCTATTTTTACGGATGGCCAGATTTTTTGTAAAACACCATTTTTATCAATTAAGAAAGTTTTACGTGCAATACCCATATATTTTTTACCATACATAGATTTTTCTACCCAGCAGCTGAATAAATCACATACTTCTCCGCCAACATCTGAAAGCAGCATATGCTCTAAATTATATTTGCTACGGAATTTTTCATGGCGCTTTAAATCATCTTTTGAAATGCCAAGCACTATGGTATTAAGTTTCTTGAATTCTTCAATGCGGCAACTAAAATCTTTGGCCTCTATTGTGCAGCCTGGGGTGTCGTCTTTAGGATAAAAATAAACTACTACGTTTTTACCACGTAAAGCCTCAAGACTGACATCGCCATCTTGATCTGAAGGAAGAGAGAAATTTGGAACTGAATCTCCAATTGCTAATTCTTTAGTCATAAGTAAATCTCCTTAAATTCTATGACTAAAGAATATCATTTACAATAAAACCTAACAAGATAAAATAAATTTATGACGATAATTGCTAATCATTAGTATCAGTATAATCTCCTACGAAAGAAGTAAACAAACCGCTAACTTTTGAGGGGATACTTGTGGATCCAACTATATTGATTGATTTTGTTATTGGGTCTTCAGTATTCATAAATATATGGGGTGCAACTGCCTTGATAGTGTTGACATTTAGCAATGTATTAATTATAACAGGTTTATCTACGGGGATTCTAGAAAATTGACGAATAGCAAACATAGTATACTCCTTAATATTTTGGGTTGATGTATATAAGATATACAAAAGTAATTTTATCTCTTAAGCCATAATCCAGTCAACTATAAATTTATAAGTTTTGATGTTTAGCATCTAATAAGCATAGCAAGCTCTTTTTTAATTTTGATTTCTAGATAATACCTCTTGATTTATAGGAACCCATAGTGTACATTACGTTGCAATTTACATATTACCTATGTATGAGCAAACAGTGGAGAACGGCAAACACTATAAATATAATCCTTGGTATTTTATTTCCAAACTTGCTGCCGACTTTTCTCAAAACAAACAATATATCCTCTGTAAATATCTCCCAACATCTTTAATGCTCCTGCTTTCAGCTTATCTTAATAGCTTTTTAAGAGGAGTAAAAGATTCTGTTTTGGTGCCATCTTTGGGGGCAGAGCTGATTAGTTTTATAAAATTTTATGGGGTTTTACCTGGAACAATTATCTTTTTTATTTGCTATACCAAATTAGCAAATATTTTAACTAGAGACAAATTATATTATACCATAACCTTATTTTTTGGTGGTTTCTTTTTACTATATGCCTTTGTATTAAGCCCTTTTCAAGTATATATAGAACCAGATCTTTCTTCGTTGATTAATACATATCCTAAATTTCAATATCAATTCATGATGCTACAACATTGGACAACCAGTGTGCTTTATATAATGTGTGAAATTTGTGGTACAGTTACTTTGTCTCTAATGTTCTGGCAATTCGCTAATGAGCTTTATACTTTAAAAGAAGCAAAGAAAACTTACGCTTTATTTGGTATAATTGGCCAGAGTGGTATAATTGTTGCTGGTGTAATACAAACTGGAATTTCAGAATATTTTATCCATAATATCAATAATGAAACAATAGTATGGGATCTAACTTTAAAATGGATGATGTCTAGCGTTGCATTAGCTGGATTTGGCCTTATAGCACTTTACCGCTGGATGTATAAGAATGTATTTTTCAATCCAATATTATGCACAAGAAAACATACAGGAACCCATGAGAAGATAACTTTATCCGTTAAAGAAAGCTTAAAATATGTATGTTCTTCTCGGTATTTATGGCTGATTATGTTAATTGTCTTTTGCTATGGAGTTGGAGTTAATTTAATTGAAAGCTTATGGAAATATGAATTAAAACAAGTTTATCTAACTCAGCAAAGCTATAGTTCCTTTATGGGTAAGTTCAATACATATTTTGGTATAGCATCCATTGCCGTGATGATATTTGGTACCTATGTATTACGTAAATTTAGTTGGTTAGTAGCAGCTCTACAGACTCCTTTAGGAGCTGGAATAACTGGAGCGCTATTTTTTACCTCAATTATTTTTCGAGATTCTCTTGAACCATTATTCAAAGATTTTAATAGTAGTGTAGCAATGATGGCGGTAATGCTAGGGTCGGCCCAGGTTATTTTATTTAAATCACTTAATTATACTTTCGTGGATGCTACCAAAGAAATGGCTTTCATGCCACTAGATCGCGAACTTAGGACCAAAGGTAAAGCAGCAGTGGATGTAATAGGAAATAGAGGTGGGAAAGCATTTGGTGCCATTTCACAGCAATTAATGTTTCAGTTTATAGATCCAAGTATTGGAAATCTAACTAATCAATTATTTATATTCTTTACCATTATTATTGCTACCTGGATTTTTAGCGTCATGGCTTTAAATCGTCAATTTACTAAAATAGCTGATCACGCTAATCATTAATAATAAAAATATCTAATTATTCAATAATCTAAATTTTCAATTTTAAATTCTTGCTCTAAAAACAAAGACTAGTTATTCTTTTTTAAGAAATAAGTGAATGTAACAAGCATTATGACTATAGAATGGAAAGTAACAAATTCACCAATTGATTACCAAGAGGCTATAGATTTTATGGAGCAACGAATTGCTCAAATTCATAAAAATGAAGCTTCTGAATTAATTTGGTTTTTAGAGCATCCTCCGATCTACACCGGAGGAACTAGTGCTAACGATCAAGACTTAATCAATACGCTAAATTTTCCAGTATATCAAACGGGCCGTGGTGGACAATATACATATCACGGACCAGGACAGCGAGTGGTATATCTTATGTTAAATTTAAGAAAAAGAGGCGAAGACTTAAGAAAATACGTATCTAATTTAGAAAATTGGATTATTGCTAGTCTTGCTGAAGTGGGATTATTTTCTGAGCAGAAAAAAGGTAGGATAGGTATTTGGACCACCAATGAACAGGCTCAAGAAGTGAAAATTGCAGCAATTGGTATTAGAGTTAGAAAATGGATCACCTATCATGGGGTTGCAATCAATCTTGCCCCTAATCTTGACCATTATAATGGAATAATTCCTTGCGGAATTAGAGAATTTGGCGTAACCTCTCTAAATAAATTAGGGTATAATATCTCCTATCCGGAATTAGATCGGATATTAAAGAGTAAGTTTCATGATTTTTTTTAAAATCTTACGCATTTTATTTTTAATAATTTTTCTCTGGCTGGCTGGATTTGTTTTATTTCTGAGTAACATTAATTATAAAAACGTCACTTTAAACGAAAAAGCAGATGCTATTATTGTGCTAACAGGTGCCAAGGGGAGAATAGACGCAGGGCTTCATCTATTATCTTCTGGTCATGGAGAACATCTATTTATCTCAGGAGTTGGACAAAAAGCACCCTTGAAAGACTTAAGTAAATTTTTATCTTCTTTTCCCGCTGATCAAGTTCAGTCTCTAGAATCTTTTATCACTTTAGGGCATTTTGCTGATTCTACCGAAGGAAATGCCATTGAAAGTTTAGAATGGATTAAAAGACATAATTATAAGAGAATAATTTTAGTAACCTCAAATTATCATATGCCACGTAGCTTATGTTTATTTAAGCATTTTATTCCAGATATAACTATTATTCCATATCCAGTGATCAATAATGTTAACTATCCTCTAGCTTTTCAGGAGTATAATAAATTTCTACTATGTTTACTCAAATAATTAGATCTTCTATCTTTAATTTACTTTATGTTTCTTGGACTTTAGCTGTAGGAATAATATTTTTTCCGGTGGTGTTCATGCCAACTCACGTTATTATATTAGTGGTTGGCCAAATCTGGGCTCAAGGTCTTTATTTCTTTCTAAGAGTTTGTTGTAATTTAAGATTAGAGGTGAAAGGTTTAAATAACCGCTCTAAAACTCCTGCTATTTATGCCTCAAAACATCAATCAGCTTTAGAAACTTTTATGTATCACATTCTAATTCATAAACCGGTGTTTGTTTTAAAGAAAGAATTGCTGAATATTCCAGTATTTGGATATTACTTAAAGAAAATGGGAATGATTGCTATAGATAGGGATGGAGGAATAAAAAGCTTAAAATTGCTTTTAAAGGAAGTGCAAGAAAAAATAGATAATGGTTATTCAATTATAATTTTTCCTGAAGGAACCCGCACCAAACCTGGAGAAAATGTAACTTATAATTCTGGTGTTGCTGCTATTTATAATTTAAAAGCCGCCAATATTATACCTATAGCTTTAAATACCGGGTGTTTCTGGCCAAAAGATTCATTCCTAAAAAAGTCTGGTAAATTCACTATTGAATTTCTACCTGCCGTTTCAAATGATTTGAGTAAGCAAGAATTTATGCAACAATTACAAGAAAAAATAGAAACTAGATCAAAAGAACTGATCGTCAGTCATATCTGAGTAGTTTCGTTTATTGGTGTTAAAGAGGGTAATCGCATGAATCGTTAATTTCTAACACCAAGCGAGTTTGTTATCCATAGGATATGAATCATTAAAGCTGTATATCCTTAGGATTCAACATAATATTTATAAGGCCTACAGCCGATTCATTTTTTTAGAGCGATGGACGGGTAGAAATTAAACAATCATTAAATTTAAATTCTTTTTAATTTGACATTTAACTTTTGATTGCATTTAATATCAATCAACAGCTTAAACATAGGTTAAAGTTATGATCCCTAGTTCTAATATTCGCCAATTAATTAAATCTGAAACTTTTTCTGGATTTTTAATAATAGCTTTCTTTTTACTGGCACTTCTTATAAGCAATATTGATATTTTTGATGATTATTATAATAGCTTCATTTTTACTCCAATTTCACTCACACTTGGAGGGGTAACTTTTAATACAATACTGATTAATCTTGTTAATGATGGTATTATGTCATTTTTCTTTCTGTTAATAGGATTAGAAATGAAATATAATTTAACGTTTGGAGAATATGTAGATAGAAAAAATTTAATATTACCATCTGCAGCAGCAATTGGCGGAGTTGTAGTTCCTGCATTGATATATATAATTATTAATTACAATCAACCTACAATAAAAGGTTGGGCAATATCTATAGCCTCGGACACAGCTTTTATACTTGCTATTTTAACTTTTTTTAAAGGGCATATATCTTTAAAACTTAGATCTTTTGTTATTGTGTTTTCACTAATTGATGATGCATTAGCTCTAATAATTTTAGCTGTATTTTATACTAATACTATAAATATTCCTGCAATTGCTATCTCATTAGGTTTTACTGCTATTTTAGCTTTATTTAATTTTCTAAATATAAGGAAAATTTCTTACTATATTATAGTAGGCATATTATTATGGATATCTATGGTAGAGTCAGGAATTCACGGAACTTTATGTGGAGTGATTGTAGCTTTATTCATCCCTATAAAAACACGAAATAATAGAATAAATATTAACTACCAAACTTTTGAGAATAAGCTTCAATTCTTAGTGCATAATTATATCTTACCTTTATTTGTGTTTATTAACTCTGGTATAGTGCTTTCACATTTTTCTATGGAAAGTCTTTTTTCGCATGTAAGTCTTGGAATTATTTTAGGATTATTTCTAGGCAAGCAAATAGGTATCTTTGGGTTTTCGTATTTAGTTGTAAAAATGGGGTTCTGTTCTTTTCCTTACGATGTTTCTAAAATGAAATTTTATGCAATATCAATGTTGGGAGGGATAGGGTTTACTCTAAGTTTCTTTATAGGAGGGCTTGCTTTTGAAGATGCTGAATTAGATAACACTATTAGAACTGCAATTATAATAGCATCATTATTATCTGGAGTTGTTGGAACTATGTTGCTTAAAAAATCTATTAAAACAGAGGCACCTTAAACTTTTAAATGCGACATATATGATTTATAATGATGGATTATTATAGAGTGAAGCATGTCACAACATTTACAAAAAATAGAAATAATACAAATATAAACATTATTAGAGGTAGGTAAGAGCATTGATAATATATCTTTATATTTAAGAAGGCATCGCAGCAGGATATATAGAGAAATGAATAGACCCGAAGCTTTACTAAAAGCCTAGCAGAAAATGCCGTCCTCCGTATAATCAATATTTCCTTAAACAATAATCAATTCGACGCTCTAGTTTCTTTTACCTTTAATCTAGGTTCTGCTAGTCTGCAACGCTCTACATTACCCCGTAAAGTTAATCGCCAAGAACATGAACAAGTACCAGCTCAGTTCCTGCGCTGGGTCTATGCTGGCGGCAGAAAAATATCAGGATTAATTATAAGGCG
>CAZJZY010000023.1:0-10162 GCA_964550685.1 uncultured Rickettsiales bacterium
AGCTCTACCTAACTTAGTAAAATCAGCTCCAGCTTCTTTTAAAACCGGAATAACTTCTTTGCCACAAGAATTAATAATGTATAAAATGTAATGACGATTTAGCTGAGTAAAATCAGCTCCAGCTTTTTTTAAAGCCGGAATGCTTTTTTTGCCAGCATATTTGACAGTGTGCTCTATCTGATATTGACTGAACTTAGTAAAATCAACACCAAATGCTTTTAAAGCCGGAATAGCATCTTCTTGCCAACGCAGAATAATATCATCGAAAGACTTACCTAAATAACAGTCATATATTACAGCAGGAAAGTAACCGCAACTTTTTATTTGATTAAAACCTATTGCTTCGGCTATTGCAAGCCCTGCTATACTTTTCTTAATAAATTGGTAATTTGGAATATAGTGATATGGCATATAGTGATCTGGCCACGATTCTAACTCATCAAAATTTATAATAGAGTTATATAAAGCTTGAGCGTTTACTAATCCATATTTATTAATAATATTTCGAGGAATTATATTAGGAGATCCGGTTAACTCCACCGCCAATTCTCCACGAGCAACATTTATATCAAAATTTGTATGCTTATAATTATACCAATAAGAACTAACTGAATAAAGAGCAACAGCTCCAGCCGTAAAATACATAAATTCACCATAAATCAAAAATCATATTAATACTCAAATATTAGCAAAATATGAATAATTTGCCAATCAATAATTAAAATATATTAAGACTTGGCGAGGATGCTTTTAAAGTCCACTAGGTTTTGAATCGATAAAAAATTTATCACTTGGAACCATCTCTCCTAACATAACTTCCCTATCATAAGCGAGTGATAATTGAGCTATCCAAGCATCCTCTTCTACAAGATCTTCATGATGAAAGACCGCACTAGGAACGCTTGTCATAGGATGATCACTATACACAAAATCTGCAAGTGCTTGATCTTCCAATCTATTGTATTCTCCAAGAATATAACCCACTTCGGCATTAACTGCTAAATCCAGAGCTCTATTGCCATAAATATCTCTAATATTTGCATCAGGAAAATATCTTAACAATTCTCTTATCATAAGAATATTTCCTACCATAGCAGCTTCATGCAAAGGAGTGCGGCCCTCTTCATTCACAGCGTTCACATCTAAATCACCATGCGATATTAAAAATTGAGCAATAGAAGTGCTATCAGATAGTTCTATTCTTGCAAGATAATGCAGAATATTATTACCAATAGAATCTTTTACTCAAAAAATACTTTTCGCTGGCTTATTTGTTATATTAAAATAAATCAACGACTCTATAATCTCAAAAGAACCTGTTTGAATTGCAAAATGTATAGGTAAACTATGATCTTCGTTAGGCAAATTTGGATTAGCCCCACTTTTAAGTAAAAGCTTTATAACGGCTTTAAAATTTTTTGTGCAACTATTTATACTTAAACTCAATGATCTTAAACCATCTGCGCTTAAACTATCAGGGTCTGCTTCCAGATTCAATAATTCCCTAACTATTTCTAGGTGATCGTGAATGATTGCAGTATGAAGAAAGCTATTTCCACAAGATGAAATAGAATTAATATCAATCAGGTTTTCATCTATTAACTCATTTGCTACTTTCCAATTTCCTAAAGTAATATATTCTGATATTGTGTCTATCAGGCCCTGCATTTGAGAATCAATATTTTTACAATCGCAATCTATTATAGTATCAGGGGTGTCAGTATCTCTATCAGGAGTAATGTCACTAAAATTTCTCTTCATAAAAGGCGCCAAATATATTGAAAAACATTAGGATATTACGACCCCATTTAAGAAAGTCAATAATAATTTATACAATAAACAAAAACAATAGACTAACCGTAACCAAAGCAGTTGCTGACTTACGGTAGAGCTTCTGATATTTGGCAAGTAGAGAGATGTTTAATACCAAAATTGCAGAGAATAAAACACTAAGAGCGTATTCTAAATTCATTCCTAAAACTTCAAATAAAATCAAGGAAATAAAAGTCATACCAATTTCAAGACCCATATAAGCAGGATCGATCGGTGCATGGCAGTAATTACATTTAAACCACGTGGAAAACCAATTCAACAAAGGGAAATATTCATAAAACTTAAGCTTGTGATTACAAACCGAACAATGCGGCGCTTTACCAATTTTTTTATTGATGCCATTAATTGGAATAAAACGAGGTATTCTAAAATAAGCTGAAGTTAAATAATTTCCAATCATCAACCCATAAAATCCGGCTAGTAAATATAACATATATATCTCCGACAACGCCTCAATTATTCAAAAATTCGGTATAATTTAAGAATAGCAAAGCTGCGTCTATGAATCCAGTAAAAAATTAACTACTTTTCATTCTCTCTAAGCTTAAATCATATAACGTGATAGGATTATCCTTTAATTCTGGATTTCCTTCCCTCGCCTTCATTGCCAATTCTTTTAAATATTCAGGAGCAGCGAAAAGCTCAGTGTCTTGGGAGCAAAGATCCAGATTTCTTAAATTTCTCGCTGAAATGCTCAAATCGGTTTTTAATTCCTTATCAAACCATATAGGAAATCCCCAGAAATTTAGCGCCTCAATCAGCCATTGTCCAGGTTTAAGACTCACTTTTTTACCATGTAAATTAAAGCTAACATCTTGTGCTAATTTATCTTCTGCTTTACCTATAAAATGAATAGCACAGTTTTGGGGAATAATTCCATATTCTGCAAGAGAATTTATCATAATGTCACCCCATTTCCCCATATCTGGCACATCCATAATAGGTACAAAAATTGCTTTCTGTCCAGGAAAGACCCTTATGAATTGTTCTTTCTGCTGGTCAATGGTCAAAGGATTAATAATAGGATCAAATAATGGATCACCTTTAAGATTGCTTGATCCAATCACATAAACTAGCTGCATATTCTTTAAAGCAAGAATTTTCTCTAAGCTCTTCTTGTGCCCCACATGCATGGGCTGTCTTTTGCCAATAGACAGAATATATTTTATATTGGCAGATTCTAATTGATCTATGTTAAATATATTTTTAGGCATTTTCTTTGCGCCTTAACTCATCGCTACTTTTTGTAAAAGCTTCGTTTCTTTTTTCTTCATGTTCTTTACTCGTTGTTAATGGACGATAGCTAATTTCAGAGGTGTTCCCTTCTAAATTTTGCCGTAAAGTCTCAGCAAGAGATTGGCTATCATTTGAAAGCTGTTGCCCATCTTTTGCCCCCCTTATGGCATCAGTACTAGTCCCAGAAATTGAAGATATTTTGCCGATTTCCACTCTAGCTTGCTCAGCAATATAAGCTGGCACCTCAGTATCAGAAGCTATTTCAACCACCTTTACCATATCTTGAAGAATATTTAAATCATTTTGATCGCTATCCACGCTAGAATTGCTTCGAAGTTTGTTAACAGCTACAAAAATTTTAGCCTCAATTTCTTTAATCTTTTCATATTCAGCTGCTTCTTTTGCTTCTTCCTCTGGAGTTTTAATATTAAATATCTTTTTAGCAATTTTTTTTAACATCTTCATAGCAAATGAATCTGGCTTTTGAAGCTTTTCCTGGTCTTCTTTTTCTAAACCGATAGATACCTTAAATTTAGTATATATTTGCTTAGCAAGACCTTCAATAAGGCTTAGTCTTTTTTCTTCATCGCTTAGGGCAGCAATTTTATTCACTCTTTCAACCAAATCTGCCAAATTTCTGGCATTTATATCAAGCGCTGCATCACTATCATTCATAGTTCTTCCCATATTCATTTAACTTATAAATAATATATTAGCAGAACTTTCCAAACTAATCACATAGTTTTCTATCTCATTCATTTCACCTGATCTCTCATAGTGATTAATCTTAAATAAACCAGATAATTCGCTATTATTCGCAAAGCTTAGTTTATATTCAGCTAATTTTCCTGCAAAGGCCATTTTCTGAATATATTTTTCTGCCTCGCTATTTGAAAAAGCCCCTGAGCCAATAATATTAACCCTCCTTACTCCAGCTTCATCCATTAATTCTCGCCATGCTCCGCTGGAAGAATTGCTTGCATCCACTAATTGACTATTCATTATCAACTTAGTTATCCGCATTCCACCAACAAGCAACCACTTATCCTGTAATTTAACATGCAAAATCGTTAATGATCCACTATATATCATAAATTATTTCCCTTTAAGCAACTAACGCCTTAAACTTTAAGATAATCTGATGTGTCACTCCATCATTTTGTAAACTCAGCTTCTCATCCATACACTTCATTAGCGATATTTTTTCTTGCCCATTCACATTCAGCATATTCTTAATAATATTCGATAGCTCGAGCATAGATTTTAGGCTTTTATCACGAGTATATATAATTAACTTAAAGTGAATTTCTGCTATTTCCTCGGTCTTGGTTGAAATATCTTTGCTATTAAAGTTGCCAATATAAATATAAGGAAAATAACTATTTGCAGGAACTTGGAAATAAACGCCCTGCAGTTTCTTATTTATTAACTCATTATTTAGAAGATTGTATAAAAATTGCTGTAGATATAGAATCATGAGAATGCTCGTATTTAAAAGATTTTTATTAGAAATAG
Organism: uncultured Rickettsiales bacterium; assembly: GCA_964550685.1. Taxonomy (GTDB): domain Bacteria; phylum Pseudomonadota; class Alphaproteobacteria; order Rickettsiales; family CANDYO01; genus CANDYO01. Next base: position 4,585 of record CAZJZY010000023.1, read on the forward strand.
CGGCAGAGCAATCGGGTAAGTGGTTAATCCTAAGTTAAATTGCTTGCTAAAAGCCAATCATAGATTGGCGTTCAGCTAGAATTTATACAGTGCTTTTAATGGTGAAAGCTAGAAGTGCTATGCATCAAAGCCATTAAACCAAGAACACCAGCCATACCAAGACCATTGCTTGAGTCAGGCGCAGAGTCCATTTCAGACAATTCATAATTAAGCATATCATCTTGATCAAATAGATCATATGGGTCTGAACTCAATCTTAATGGCTCTAATGGATTAAAGTTCTTGCTAACGACCGACATATAGTGATTACCAGTATAAAAAAGCTCTATAGTTTGCGCAGCCTCTCCATTTGTTGGACTTATAGTTACATCAACGCCCTGATTATTATGTATATGAATATTTATTTGTAAAACATCAGCCATAGCATGAACAATTCTAGCGTCATCAATCCAGTCTTTATCATTTTCAACTTGCGCAATATAATCATTAACATCCTCATTTTCATGAAAATATTTTCTAATTCTAGTGTTGTTATTGCTGATAATTCTAATGATCATCCTTACCCTCAATATCAAAAGCAATCGCTCTAAAGAAACAATTCCCATCACTTTCCACATCAATCACTTTCTTACCAGACTCTTCTAACAATGTAATTTGTGATTTATATTTATTATAAGTTGTTCCTCGGCCCTTACATACAGGAAAAAACTCTAACATTTCTTCAGGATTAAAATAACTCGCTATATATTTTATAATATCTTCTGGAAGCGCTAAATTCTTTCCAGAATCAGATTTTGCCTTACCATCAAAAACTGTAGATAATTTCTGAATAAATTGATCAGAATCATTTTCTATATATTTAGCTAAAGGATGATCAGAAGAAATCTTATTAAAATTATTCGCAGAATCTTGAATAAGCTTATCAATTTCTGCTTTTATTATCTTATGATGCTTAGTTTTTGTAGGAGTATTAATATTAAATTTAGCTCCATAATGAATAAGCAACTTTATAGCATCTAAATGCTTCTTCCATGTGTTTTTTCTGCTATCGTATATCATATCTAAAATAGTTTTTGAATCATCAGATATAAGATCATTCACCCTAGCGCCGCATTTTAAAAGCAAATGTAACGCTTCAATATCTTTATAAGCAGAAAATAAAGGAGTAGCTTGTGGGTATTTATGATTATTAACATCAGCACCATTTTGAATTAGCATCTTCATAGCGGATATTTTTTTAACTCCTCTATAATTTGATGCGCATATATGACTTAGAAGATTTGCTTCATTAAAATCTATACCGTGATTAATCAACATTAATAAATAATCTAAATTAATATCTTTCTCAAATAACTTTAAAAATATAGAATCATATTTATTTTTAAACTTTGATATTGCAGAAAAATAATCTAAGAAATCGATTATATTTACCCTAGCATTCTCATATGTATAAGATAATGAATTCTTAAAGAGATCACATATTATATCATCATATTGTGGATTTATATAAATATCCTCAAAATCAATGTTAATTTCATGATCTAGACTGCTTTTATAACGAAGAATTTTATAATATAGAGATCTAGCACTAGGTGTATATTGATACATTTGTAGATCTTTATAATTATAATTAGATAAAATAAATAAATATGAAAAAGTTATTTCTTTTGAATAATATCCTAATTCTTGAGCTTCTTCTAAAAGATCCTTTCCTTTGCGCGCTGTAGCAATATGTATAGCTTTGTTTTGTAATTCTATTACATATTTTTGCCATAATTCATCATCAATTGATAATACATCCGCCCCATTCTGAAGGAGCACCTTCAAACATTCAGTATAACTATGCCTTTTCTCTTCTAGATCAGGGGTAACCGTATTTAAGTTATCGAATATTATATATAAAGGGCTTAGCATAACCGGCCACACATTTGGATCTTCTAATGAAAATTTAGCGTTTATATCAATACCAGAATTTTCTAACTTTAATAATAAATTTAATATATTAGCATCAGCATTCAATAATGCATCTCTAAACGAAGCTTGAACTACGCTTTCAAAATCTATATATTCCTGATTGAATAATAATAATAAGTCTTCGTCAGAGTTCACTAAAGCTTCTTCGAATATTTCTTGAAGCATTTTCTTAAACTCAATCCCTTCCAAATTGGATAATAATCCAATCATTTGATAGTCAGCATCTCTCAACGCATTGATGAGCAGTTCTTCTATTTCAAAGATTGCATTAAGTTCTATTAATTTATCTAAAATTAGCCCTGCACTATCATAATCAGCACGCTTTACTGCAAATTCTAAAGCTGTTTGTTTATCTATATTTTTATGATGAATATCTGCGCCAGCTCTCAGAAGCTCATTAATAATTATAGGATCTCCTTCTTCAACGGCGATATGCAAAACACTATTGCCATAATCATCCTGCCAATTAACATTAGCTCCTTGAATAATTAAATGCTCAATTATCTCAATATTACCTTTCTCAACAGCCCTAACTAATAAGCTTTGCCCCTCTCGGTCTATAATGTTTGTTTTCTCTGGTCCTATAGCTGATTTTAATCCTTCAACATACTCTGTTTCTATCCACTCAAATTCTGGATCGACAATTATCATTGACTGCCATTGATCATTTATTTTCTGTATTTTAAGCTTAATTGTGGTGGCTCTACATCTAGAAAGCTTATGCAACCCATCTCCTATTGCTCTTTCATTATCTTCTCTTGGCCTTTTATTATTTTTCATATTTTAAACATCTCTAATAATTTGTTTTTAAGATGTACAACATATATTAAAACTTTTAATAAGTCAGTATAATTATTAATATAAATTAATTACTATAAAACCTCTTGCCCTATAATCACTGTCACCACGTTTCTTTCCTCTTCGTTGATAAGGCGTTTTATTTTAAAAATTTTATACGCATAAATAACCCTCATATCTCCAGTGATTTTAGGATTATATCTAATTCTAAAACGATAAAGTGAATTATCCATAAGCTGCATTGAGGCGAAGCTTTCACCATGACGATGGTCATATAAAGCCTTAGCTTCAGCGCTTAACATCGATAAATCTTGCCAAGATTCTATCTTTCCACCCGCACCATCATCTTGTAAAATTGCTTGCTGAATAACAATAATTTGTCGCAAACAAGAAGTAAAACTATACAAATTTAAAACCTCACTATTTTATAAGGCTGATAAAGACTCCTTGCCGATAATGGCAAAGCTTGATCACTTCCTCGCATATCATAAATTTTAGCTAAATGCTCCAGCATTCCTTGTTTTATTGGGGCTGGCAATTCTTCAGCTTTATACCCAGATGAATAAATAATTTCTGAACTATCAGTTATATAACCACGTTTCATCCATATGTAATTTTCATCTAAATCATAATGATCTTTGCTTAAATAACTTATCTCTCCATTGTTTTTATAAATTTTAAAGCTTTCTATTTGATTTATTGGTCCCTTAGCAAGTTTAATTTTGCTTGGTAAATTTCCATGAATAGTAATTTTCCAACTAACTAATCTTAATTTTATACCAATATAATTTTCTGCCACCTCACAAACCACTTCCAGCATATTTTTTATCATTTCATCATCATGAACATGATTCACTCGTAAATATTGCTTGGCTGAATTTAAAGTAATAAAATTTGCTTTAGAGCTCATAAGAGGCTCAATATTTTGCTGCATAATTTTCCTTTGAATGTTTATTATTGAATTTTTATAAGAACAGCATCTTACTTAAAGCTTGACAGCTTCCTAGAGGCCTTGGCGCCACCCTTGGCCTTTTTTAAGGCCGAGGGTCCAGTAATATCTTTATAACTTCAGGTTAGCCAAAGATTTTTTCTGGATTCTCGGCCTAAAGGCCAAGAATGACGCTTAGTGCCCTCTTCCACCATCTTTTTTGATCATACCCAAGGTTGAGCGGATAAACTTAGGAATCACCGAAGCATTAGAACTTCTAATCTTTCGTCCAATTTCTTTTTGTTCTTCAATGAGCTTGGTTCTCTCAGATTTTTGCTCTTCCGGTATATAACCAAGATTCCGGAAGTTTTTTATCCTAGTTAATAAATCTCCCAGCATGGTGCCCTTGCCCCTTGATTTACCTTGCTTAATCTGTGACCCTATCTCTTTCTGCCGCTCCACAAAAACGTCTTTAATCACTGCTTGTGCTTGCTTATGCAACACATTTTCTTCAGCTTTGTATAGTTCATCTAGAGCATTTTTAACTATATCTTGCCTAAGTTTTCGTTCAGAATCAATTCCTCCTGCCATGCTACCAGGATTTTCAGGCAAAAATCTTAAAAATTCTTCTAAAGCTACCTTATCAATAAGTCCTGATTTTATTAACTCTTTGCATTCTCTCTGCTTATTTTTATCATGTAAATCCAAAGATAAGTATTTCAAGAGTTTTGCTGCTTTCACTGGTGTTTTTTTGCTATCTTCCAAAAATTCCTTTATTTTTGCTCGATCTGCTTTATACTTTTCTATAACTTCATCGGCTTTCATTTATTGCCTCTTAAAATTTATAAAAAAATAATACAGTATAATAAATTAAAAAATGGTTAATTATCACCGAATGAATTAACAGAGCTTCCTTGAGGGGCCTTCATTGCATTAACCAGCACTTTAGCAAATTGATTGACCATTTGTTTATTGCTAAACACTTCACCTGAAGATTCTTGGCTGGTTATTGCCCTGCCAAAAGCTTTGCCCAGAATTTTACCCGAATCATAGCCAATTGCATCATTCTTAAATTTAGCATTAACTTCCAATTTAAGTGCAGCAAGCTCCTGAGCTAATTCCTGTACTTTAGTCTTTAACAACTGCAATTCATCATTTTCTTTTCTTAACATATATTTTTTTCTTGCATATTTTCTAAGGATTCATGTGATTTCTCCGCTTAATGGGATATGCTTCTCCTTTCTATTGCTTGCATATTTCTATGAGCTTTAATATATTTTTCATCAGAAGCGCTAACAACCATTTTAACTGACTGAATATGAGGATTTCTATCTATTTCTTTAACAGCTCTAAATAATTTTTCTGGATCGTCTGAAACTTTAAGCAATGTAGCAATTTCTTTAGGTTTTTTTCTAATAAATTCACCCAATTTAGGATGATTCAATATCCCAATGGCCTTATCTAATTTTTCTTTCTCTAAAGTCATCAGATAGCCTAATTTTTTAGGATTACTTAAAGCAAACTCTTTTGCCTTAGGATCAGCTTTTATTTTTGCTAAATTTTCATTAATTTGCTCAAATGGCCTATCTTTATTTAAAGCATCAGCTATAAATATAGCATTATTAGGTGAATTCACAGCGCTTGCCAAATCTCCAGCATTAGCCATCATCTGATTAAAACCATCATGAATTGCTTGAGTTATTCTAACTTTCCCACGAAAATATCCACCTGCTGGAGAGTTAGTTCTTATAACCTTTTCTCCCACAGCTGTAACAAAAGATACTTGACTAATTTCAGGAAGAAATTCACTCATAACGCGAGCTGGATCTACTATATTTCCTCTTATATCACCCATTGATTGAGAAAATTTCATATTAA
>CAZJZY010000024.1:0-2745 GCA_964550685.1 uncultured Rickettsiales bacterium
AATTATTTAGCACCTAATATTGTTAAAGCTATTTTAGAAGGTAAGCAGCCTAGAGCTTTGAAGCTACAGGATTTGATAACACAATCTATACCTGCATTGTGGGAAGAGCAGAGAGAAAAATTTGTGAGGGAAAAATAGTAATATTTCATTCTGCAACGCAATGCCCAACCAAATCATATCTAGCAATAAAGGATTCTATAGCTGGCTGTACGCTATGATTCCAATAAATATCAAAACACTCAAACAAATTCATTGTTTCATCACTAATGCCGCTTGTATAGAATTCTAGTACCCTTGGAAGAAATTCTCCAGGCTTTTCTTCATCTTTTCTATTTAAATAATCTTGAAGTCTATCTAATACGTAAGAAAGTTCTTCATCCCATTCATATTTCTTTGCAATTCTTTGATGATTCATTTTTAAGAATAACTCTTTCTGTGTAATGTTTAAGCTATCACTATCATAAAATAGTTTAAATATTGCATTTGTAAATTCTACAGATTTTTCTTCTGACCTATACCAAGTATTTAGCCATAAATAGGTTTTTAGATCTTTAGAAAGAATTAAAAATTCACCTTTTGTAGCTCTAGAATATATATTAGCCAAGGTTTGATTGAGTGCTTTGATGTATTTTTGTTCGCTAGCAGTTACATATGGATACCCATGATTATTATATATCAAATACATCACTGCATGACATGTTTCATGAACTAAGGCAGCATAAAAATTAGATTCTGATAATGGAACATAAATTATATTTTCTTTATGAAGATCATTTATTTTTTCAATTACATAAATGGCGCCTATTCCTTTGTCTGGTATAAAATATTCTAACTTTCCCAGTATGTTACTAGCTTTGGCAACTTTCATTACATCATATATAGTATGATGCAGCTTGATATTACTAAAAATATTTTTATCAAATATCTTACTATTTGTATAAAATGAAGTCATAAAGTTAGATAACTCATTTTTAGCTTCTGATTTATGCATCATTGATTCAATCAAGTTATTTGCCACATTACATTGTTCATGGTTTAATAAATTAAGTGAGCAAATTTTATGGAAATGTTGAGTGTAATTTTCGCAAGAGATCTGCTGATTATGCCTAATAATATTAGAAATTATAGCACTAAATAACTTGATACCTACGTCTTTATTATATAACTCTCGCCATTTATTCAATAACGCCTCTGCAATATCTAGTTTTTCTTCGTAGTAAGATCTAGCTATTAAAGGAGTGAGGTCTGCTTCCGCAAAAGAATACTTTGCTCTTTGTATAAAGTCAACATCACCAATTTTTGTTGCGAACTCTAATCTATATTTATCATTATGATCTAAATAAAAAGCACTATAATTATTGTTATTACTATTATAAATATACTTAATTCCTTCCAAATCTAGTAAATCTACTGAAATTCTAAGCTGCTCTGCAAAAGGTAACTTACTATCATATAATTCATGAGGATAAGTTCTTTGAGCTTTTTTTAGAACATATTTGGCCCCGTCTAAATCATGAAAGTGACAAGCTATTCTAATATTTTTTGCATATGAACTAGAATCTTCGTAAAGAATATCTTTATATTCTAACCTTAATTTAGAGCAGACATACTTAACGGAGTCTAAACCATCTTGACGAGCTTCTTTTAAAGTAGCGCAATTTCTATCACCTAATCTACAACGCTCTATACTATAATCTATGGGTCTCTTGTGCATAGAGATCATTCTACATCGTTGTTTTCTGGTATTTCTCCATATAGCTTAGATGTTTAATTTACTTCATCTACTAGACACAATTCGAGTAATAAAGCAAGAGATTCATTCTCTATTTTCTCACTTCTTTCAGTTGCTGTTTCATTCTCTAGTATTTGAAGCCCTCTATTTGTACCTATATTACTAAAATCAATAACATAATCATCTTCACCATATTCTTCCATGCGTTTGTCAGCACCTCTGCTGATTGTTTTCCATATATCGCTCAACGCCTTGTACTCAGCTGAATTTTGATCGTATTTCTCTGATTCTTCTATAGGCATGTAATCCTTAGTATTTGATCTTGCAGTTTCTCCTACGGTACTATAAAGATCACTATGGCTGTAAGAAGATGGTATTTTACCTTGAGCTTCTTGATCAAAAAAATTGTACTGCTCAACAAATTGGACAGAATCTCTTCTTGCCTGAAGGCAATTAGTATTTTGAGAATCCTTTGACTCTAAGCATGATACTAACTCAGGCCATAAAGTTCCTTGCTTTGAAATAAAGTCTTCTGCAGCTCTCTCTAAATTACGCAAATTTTTCTCGCTACTATCATCCATCATGCTATGTTTACTGTCCAATGTAGGATTAATTACAATTGCTTCTAAGAGTTTAGAAGCAAAACTCATATCTGCTATATCTTTGTTATTAAGCATTATATCTACAAGACCACGAGAGCCCCAACCAAACATACCATAACCAACTGGCATCAAACTTGATCTAATAGAAAATATTATGCTGGCAAGACATACAGGTACGCTAACTAAAAGAGGGGCATAAAAACCAACTAATGAGCAAGTTGCTATTCCAGCGCTTAGGGTAGCTCCATTTATATCTTTGAGATTGAAACTTTCTGTTGAAGGATAGTCTTCTATATTCCCAGCAAAGTTACCAGTACTTACAGAGACTATAATTAATTCATTTGGCTTAACATTATGTTGCTTGCAAAATGAATCTATGCCTATGAAAATTGGTGAATTGAAAATTATTCC
>CAZJZY010000024.1:2849-9035 GCA_964550685.1 uncultured Rickettsiales bacterium
AATTTTAGGATCAAAATATGTTGGTGCTGCGCTGGTAGCCCCTGCAGCATCTTTCAAATAATAATTTAATGAATGGTCTGACCTAGCCTTATATGTAGACCATTCCCTTGGTTTATCTTGGTCTAATGAATAAGAAATAGTTGATATAGGAATAATTGTATTTTCAATAGTTTCATTCCCAAATTTTCTAGATAATAGCGTATCTATTCCTTCTCTTGAATATTTTGCAAAAAAGAGATTGTGGACAAAACCTATTATAGGCCAGTTACCTATACTATTTTGAGGAAAAATTACTTGCGCATCTTCTTTTAGCATATTCACAAGATCTTTTGTACTGTATTTAGGATAGCAGTATTGATCCTCACTACAACTCTCGTCTTTTACTGTTAAGCCAGATGCAAGTATTCCTCCAACGGATGTACCAATTATATAATCAAATAGATCAGTAATATTTTTTCCAGCCGTTTTGGAAATTTTATCTAACATTAAAGCAGGAACAAGTCCTCTAACTCCACCACCGCTTATTGATAAGATTCTATACATAATACACCTCATACGTAAGTTTCGATCTGCTATCAAAAATATTCTAATTTACTATTTAAGACCGATCCGGCAAAGATTACCATAAATTAATATCCTACGCCTTCCACGTCAGATTGTCAATCCTCAAAAAATAAAAAGATATATGTTTTAAACACTGGATTTAAGTAAATTTTGTTCGAAATAATGTTAGTATGGAATTGTATATCTAAGAATAATGCTTTAGAGTTCGAAAAAACATCCGCACTTGCGACTCTCATTATTTGCAAACTTCTGCTGTAGGCCAGGGTTTATATATGCGTACCTTTTTTGAAAAAGGTTCGGATTTTTTGGAGAATGGAGACAAATTTAGGGAGAAGATGGTCTAAAAATAGGGTCATTTTAGTGAATTCCAGCTCCTAAAAGTACGGTGGTTATTTCGCTATTTTGGAATGCTGAATGTGGCAGATACTGAAGCCTAGAGCACGGAAAACGAAATTGGTAAAAACGAGCGGAGACTGAGGAAATTCCAGCTAGAACTGGCGGAGAGAGGGGGATTCGAACCCCCGGTACGTTGCCGTACACACGCTTTCCAAGCGTGCGCCTTAAGCCACTCGGCCATCTCTCCATTTACAGTTATGTAATTTACACGCATTAGGTAGCTTATGTCAAATAATTTAAAGCGCTGCGGTCCGAAGGAAAAAATTCCGTCAATCTTGGTTGCTTGCGGTCGAGGATAGGAATTTTTAGTCCTACGAATTTAACTGCAAAACTATCTCATATAGAAATATTATTTGATATAATTGTTTAAGCGCTATATATTTTGAAGTCAATTAAGGAGATAGGGTTATTAATATGAATAATAAATTATCAGGTCCATTCAAGCTTTTGTTTAACGGAGAAAAACCAGAGAAATTAGTAATTTTCCTTCATGGAGTGGGGGCGGATGGTCATGATCTTATTGGATTAGCTGATGAATTCGAAGATAGCTTAAATAAGGCAATTTTCTTATCACCCAATGCTCCATTTAAGCATGATTTATATCCATCAGGATATCAGTGGTTTTCTTTAAGTGATTATAATGAAGATAAGCTTTATGAAGGGATAGAAATTGCTCTGCCGATATTAAAAGCTTATATAGACGAAAATCTGAAGAAATATCAACTTGAGTATAAAGATTTGGTGCTGATTGGTTTTTCGCAAGGAACTATCATGGCTTTGCATGTGGCTCCAAGATTACCTGAAGCTTGTTTTGCAGTGATTGGGTTTTCAGGAGCTTTAGTAAAAGCTCAGGCGCTTGCTTCTAATATAAAATCAAAACCACCAATATTTTTAGCGCATGGTAGTGATGATCAAGTTTTGCCAATTTCTAAATATCGTTTAGCAAGCATGGCTTTAAAAAATATGGGGCTAGAAGTGGAGGGGCATGTGATTGAAGATCTCGGTCATGGAATAAGCTTAGAGGGGATTGAATTAGCCAAAGAGTTCTTAAAAAGAAATGCTGCGCGATGATGGGCGGCTGGAAGTTGATGAAGTAACGGTATCCAAGGATTCTTTCTCTAATAATCTTCTTCTTATATCTTTGGATGTATTTAATATCTCTTTGTCTTTTAGGCCAGGTAAGCTTTGTGTGTATTCATGTAATTCAGATCTTTTTAGAGTGAAGCCTTGTGCGGACATTTCTCTAACTAAATTAGCTTGATTTGTTTTTATAGCTAAGAATAATGGAGAGGGTTTGCTAGCTAATAAAGCTATTGCTTCCCTTTTATCGCCTTCTGAGGTGGATGCTATAATAGCTAGTCGTAAATGATCATTTTGAGTAAGCTTACCAAAGCCTCTTCTAATAAAATTATTAGATTTCAAGATAGCAGTTTCTGCATTTTTATCTATTTCGCTTTCATGTAATTTAAATTTAGCTTTAAACATTTTTGCGGCTAAGTCAGGATTGCCATTATCTAATGAATATTTAAGAAGAGAGGGAGTTAATTTAAAATTCTGTAGAGATTTAAGTGACTGAAGGTCTTCTTTTTTTATAGCATCTTTTATAAAGTCAATTAAGCTATCTGGCATATTTTTATTTAGAAAATCAATGGATTTATGGTCATTGGTTTTGATAGCGTCTTTTATAGCTTCCAAGGCTACTGCCCTAGACATTTCTTGCAATTCTGCATTTAGTCTTTTAGTATTCGATATTATTGTTTCTTCTATTAATGCTTCAGTTATTGTTATGTCTTCTGCAATACCGAATCTAGCTTTTAAAGTATCTTGGGTTTCTTGATTTTCTAAATATCCATCGCCTCTTGCTTCTCTTAGATTTTTTAAAGAAGTTCTTATTATGTTTTTATATCTATCTTCATCAAAGTCTTGGGTGGCTTGATTCAGTTCATAAGCAAACTCAGTTCCTTTGAACATGTTTTCTTCATATACATGGGGATAAGATTTACAGAGATGTTCCTTATGAGATTTTGCTGAACTCATTTTTTTTGTACCATAATATAGCCCTAAACCATAGTCTATTCTTGTCCAATGCTTGCTACCATCTGGAAGAGTTGTGATTCCAACATTATCTGCTTTAGAGTCAGGATCAGCAAATAGAACGCTATCCGCAAATATACGGCCCAGTCCTTTTGCTTCTTTTGTGAATGGAGTACTAACTCCTGCTTCTATTTGAGTTACCTTCTGCTCATCTAAATATTGTTGAATTGTGATAAAATTTTCAAGAAACGTTGAAGATAATTGCGTTTGGCCAGTTTCATTATTTTTATATAATCTTCCTTTTGGATAAAATTGGCTGCCTCTGGTGCCAGCTAAATTCATTACCAAATATTCGCAAATCTGTTCTGCTTCTTTAGAAGAATTAGAGTCTGCTTCTTTTAGTAGCACAGTTTTGTGATGCTTTAAGAGATTTTTATCTTCAGGGGATTTTGGCAATTTCGTAAATAAAGATTTTGTATTAGTGCCGCCTATCCCAGTGTCTGTGAGTTTGGTTAAAGCTCTATCTATTTTAGGCTGCCGTTTAATTCTTTTTGTATCCCAGGCATAGGTTGCTTCTTTTATTTGCTGAGCTGTAAATTTTTGTGGATCAGATTTCATTATTACTAAAGCTAGCTCTAAAGCCTCAGCTTTAATTGATAGTGTCTCTATTTCTGTTTGTAAGATATTTGGATTAGCTTGAATTGTTTGGATTGCCAATTTTGCTTGGTCTTTTATTTTTTCTTCTCTTGCTGCTTGTAGTCTTTTCTTTTCTCCTTCGTTTAATTCATTTGGCATATTTTTCTTTAAGTTCTAATTTTAATGTTTATTATATCTCTATAAAGACCAACAAACAACATTTGGATTATGATATGCAAAATATAGAAGAATTACTAGATCTTTTAGTTTGTCCTCTAACTAAAACTAAATTAATTTATGATAAAGATAAGCAAAATTTAATAAGCTTAGAAGCAAAACTGGCTTATCCTATTTTAGATGGTATTCCAGTTATGCTTCCTCATAAAGCAAGAGCTCTGTAATGCATAAATATGCATAAAAACTTAAGAGGTCTTGGGTTTGAATTAGACTCCGTGTACTAAAGCCGCTAATCTTTTTTTATTCCTAGCTTCTACACTTAATAGATATATTCCAGATCCTAGAATTAAACTATATCCTATAGTTGAGCTCAAGCTTGGAATATTGCCAAAGAAACAATAACCCAATAATCCACCGAAAACTAATCTTGTATAATCAAATGGTACAACTACTGACATTTCAGCTATTTTTAGTGACTGGAAGTAACAAGCCACATGCATAAAATGTAGCATTGCTGCGCATATTAATAAACCAATTAAATTAGAATTTAGAGCAGTAAAAGGGTTCATTTCGCTAATCCATAATATATCAAAACCAGCCACTGACTGAATATCCCAGCTAAATATTGCCGTAGGCATAGATACCAAGACAGAAATTAATGATACATAAAATAGTTGAGTACGGTTAGACTCAGTTTTACCTAGTGTCTTTATGACTGAGCTATTGATTGTCCAAAGAAAAACAGCAGCTAATATAATAAGATAGTTATAATTAAGCTCTGGAGCTTTTGTTCTATCAAGCCATGGGAAATAAAAACCATTTTCAGTTATCGATATCATTGGATATATTACAAATAACATGCCAATACAGCTTAAAATAACTGTAGATATTCTAACTTTAGAGAGCTTTTCATTAAAATAAACTGCTCCAATAATCATTAATAAAACTGGTTCCATTTTATTAAGAGCTGTTGCACTGGCTACATCAACTTTGCTTAATCCGTAGAAAAATAATAAAGCAGCAACAGTGCTAACAAATCCTCTAAGTAAATGTAGTTTAAGTTTCTTTGTTTTAACGCAACCAATACCATCATATAGAACCCATGGTACTACCACTGCTAAGACTAAAAATTTATAAAAGAACACCACTTGATTAGAACTGATACTCTCTGTTAAATATTTTATTATAACATAAAGCATTGAGGTGGCAAAAGCATTGACCAACATTAAAAAAATTCCGTTGGTATTTTTGTAGGGATGATTTTTGTAAGACATATTATTATCCTTAAATTTTGAGTTATAAAAATGATATCAAATTTTGAAAGGAAAGATTAACTGATCAAGTTCAAAAGAATCGCTTCAGGGACGCTTTTAAAACAAGATATTTATGATATCAATACAATTTAGGATTAAATTCTTATTAAGTCAATACTATTCCAACTTAAATTTTGACCTTACTTCTAGTCTTGTAAGATTTTTTTGCTGCCTTGAGAGGGCCTGATAATTCACCTTCTTGTATTTGTTGAACATTTGGTAGTTTAACTTTAGATGCTTGAGCGTGAGCTTCAGCTAGAGCTTGAGATGTATCCACCCTTATATCTTTTTTCTCTTCTGGCATTGAATGAGATGAGTCTCCTTCAGAGGATCCACTATAAGAAGAAACAAGATCATTAAACTTTTTAAATGCACTCTGAACAAAGGATGATACCCAAGAAGGTTTAATATCTTCAGACTCTCTATATGAAGAACTATCATCAAGGGTTTCAGCTGCGCCACCACTGCTGGGGGCCTTAGAAGCTTCAGATAACGGCTGGTCGTCCAAGAAACTTGATTCAGCAGCCTCTGAACCACTATGTGATCTATAGGTCGTATCAGGATTGCTATCTGACTTAGCAACTGTAGATAGTGATTGATCATCTAAAGGGCTTAATTCAGAAAAATCATCTATAGAGCCGCTGTGCGATTTAAAAACCTCAGATGACGGCTTTTCATTCGAAGAAGGAGCTGATTCAGAGGCGTGATCTGTTATATCATCAGATAATCTATCAATCTCTTCGTATCTACTGTAGGCAGAAATTTTTGGTGTTTTAGGGGTTAGTCCAGCATTTATAACAGCTCTGTCTATTCTGTCTAGATAGATTTGTTCTTTTTCATCAGATTTTACTCTTACCACTGTATATCCAGCTTTTTCTAATCTTTTAGTATTAACCGAGGTAGAGGCTGTTTCCGTTTGATCTTGGAAATAATGAGTGGGGCCATCAACTTGGACCACTACATTAACTCCAGGAATTAATATATCAACTCTGGCTCCCACTGCAGGGATATATTCTTCCATGCGCGCGCCAGGATATCTTTCTGCACCCCTAGAATTCACTTTGAT
>CAZJZY010000025.1:0-6240 GCA_964550685.1 uncultured Rickettsiales bacterium
TCTAATAAAATGTCTTTGATACTTTGCCAAAAACTATCTCTTTTTGTTACTAAAAAAGCCTCTATGAGCTCGCTTGTTCCATCTTTTATTAATACTTCCAACAGCTTCCTTTCTTCAACAGGAGTGCTTTTATTATCAATAGCTTGTTGAACTGAGTTTAGCTTATCATCGCTTAGTTGTGCTTGCTTGAGTTGGCGTTTCATAATTTACTCATCTACTTCTACTAACTGAATTATGCTAAATAATAATATACTTTAAAATTAAATTTATCCAGTATATCAATAAATTCATTTTCCATTAATGAATTTTTGGTAATAAATCTTGCAAAAATAGTAAAATTATGCTACCCTGAAGTTAACCTAAAAAATGGATAACAAAATGCCTAAGAAGGGATATAAACGCAAAGCAGAAGGAAAAAAGAAGCCCTTACCAGCAAGCAAAAAAGTGCATTGGGGAGAAGATGTCACGGTAGTAATTTTGCCTTCAGATGAATTGCGTCTCAAAAAAGCAATTCAAGAAGGAAATGTTCGATTAGTTTGGTCAATTTTGGAAGTAATGGATAAAAACAATGCCAGGGAATTTCTTTTTCAGGAGCATAAAAATCTAAAAAGTTTCTGGGAACAGAATTTTTTTTATACCGTTAACTTAAAAGCCATTGCCAACATTGAAGACTATGATAGCTCCTCATTCCAAAAAGTGGTAAAATACTTCATGGGTTTAGATTTTCTGAAAGCTAGTATTTCCTTTCACTCCTTGTGTATTTGTGTGGAACTGCACGAAGGAAAAGTTTTTTCAGATTTATTAAGAGAGGATTTTTCAGCTGCTGAGCAAGCCTTTAAGAGTGAACAACAAATTGAAAATTCTTCCTGTGCTGCTAATTTAGATGCAGAAAAGCATTGCGATTCAGAAGCTAGTAGCGATACTAACAATATAGCCCAAAGCAGAGAAAAAATGGGACCAGAGAGTAAGCATGCTTCAAATCATAATGAAGCAACTGAAACTCATGAGCATGTTACCATACTTAATACTAAATACGAAGATATTAAGTCTTCTCCTTCATCTAACGCGGCTTTAGATCAATTGTTAAATTGGATATATGAACTACCTCAATGGTTGCAGGATCAAATTCTTCAATCTACTCCAGTTAAAGCTCTAATCGAATCTATAGAACAAGCAGCGGCAATATACGATAAGAAATCTGTAGTAGATCTTTTTGTAAGCATGCGGTCTCCTGCTGTAAGTGATTCACCTAATGCTGTTGAAAACAATATTCACGAAGTAGTTAAGCTTCTAGACATGCCCTCTGAAGGATTTATTGATATGAGCATGATCTACAAAGAATCTACTATAAGTGGTTGGATTTTACCAACAGTAGCCATTATAGGATCAGGCGGATTTGGCGACTCTGCCTTCAATGGTTTGCCCATGAATTTCGATGGGATGAATGGAATTGAAGGATTTTAGTTTTATCATGATTCAATATTTATTATTCTTTTTTTCTGCTGAAAATCATCTAAAGTTATCCTGTTTTTGATCTATTTTATCCCAGTTTTGTCTCCATTCTCCGTTTGAGGTATTGATGAATAAAAAAGATGTATGCTCTAGAAACCTTGATTTATAGAGGAGATTTACAAAAAGAAAGAGCCGCTATCCAAGCATTTTGTTGATTGGGCATTATGGGTATTAATGAGAGCTTCTAACTACTATCAATTATATATATATATATATTAAAACAAGATCGTTGAAAAAAATTAAATAATAGCGTATTATATAGTTTAATTTGTTCAAATATATTGGAGGTAATCATCATGTCAAATCCAGAAAATAAACTTATAGATCTAGATATAAGCTATCCTTATGTTGGAGGAGATAAAAGCGTACAAGGGTTGCAGGAATATTTAGCGAGCCCTCAATTTCATAAACATTCATTTGTGGAGGCGGATAGTACTTTTTTAGATCCTCAAGAAGTTAATATGATTGGTAATGTTACCAACACTAGCATTACTTAATTTTTAGAAAATAGTAACTGTATTCTAGGAGTAAAGGTTGTATGGTACAGGTTAGTCAAGAGATTCTTAACCATTTGAATTCTTTTAATGCGACTTCATTTAAGTTAGACATGCAGAAAAAGCCTTTCATCTATGAAGTAATAAATTTAGGTGAAATGCTTATAGGGGCTATATATGATAGATTTGATATCAAGTTTGCTAGTGCTATCATAAATTCAGGAGTGCCTTTTAGCCCAAATAAGCTGTTATTCGGTTTGTATAGTCGTAATTACACAGTATTAAAAGCACATATTGCTGATATTAGAGATAGTATTAGTATTCGTGATTATCGTATATCACATGATATTTTAGATGCTATGTATTCAAATAATTATGTGAAGTATTATAATTCATTCGAATGTTTTTATCCTCCAGCAATATTAGCAAATATAACTAAAACTAATCGTCCAGAATATAGTGATAAAATATATCAACTTTACAAAGATTTATATGATAATGGGTCTATTGTTATCAGAGATGTTTTAGATATTTCCGCTATTGCAGCTATACGCTCTCCTCATATAAGCTTTATCATACCAATAACAGACAGTGAAGCCTCTAAGTATGCTTTTTATCTTAATACTAGTAACCAAAATGAATTAAAACTTGCTTGTTTATTTCCATTAAGTGATTTTAATGATCTTGAAATTGGTGGAGTCTTTCATGAGCTTACGCATTTAGCGGTAGATTATGGATTCCAAAATTCTGCTAACCCATACAAATCTCTTAATGATTCACAGAAAAAAGATTACAATTATGCGGCTAAGCAAATGATTAGCAACATAACTTCTATGATACAAATAGACTTTCCTCTTGCAGATATAGAAAATCATAGTATAGCTACGCTAAAATTCAAAAACGATCTTTTAGAAAAGAAGGATATTATACTTTACTCTACTATACATAGGCTTAATGAACCCGTGATATTAGATCTTGTGTCCAGAATATTTTTTAAGTTTGCAAAAGGTGGTGAATCTACAGCAAAATATATAAAAGCTTTGTATGCAGCAGAGGTAACAGCTAAAAATACATCTAAAGTTATAGAAATAGCTCTAGAAAGATTTGGTGATTGGGCAATATACCCAGATGAAGATTTAGATAAAGAATCAATAGCGAGATTTGTTGAAGTGTTATATAGGTATGAAAAGTTAAGCTATAGTAAAACTTCATTAGACTCTATGATGATTTATTGGCAAGATAATGTAGGTCCCATGAAATCAGAGTTAAAAAAATCGTTACATTCAATAGATTGCGCTGATAAAACAAGATCTGAAATTCATTTGTATAACTACGATTATGATATGACTCTAGGAAAAAATTCTGACGATACTCCCGATCTATGATTTTGGTCTTAAATAGTAGAAAATAAAAACCCAAACTTTTCCCTCTGCTCTTGCCAAACTTCAGGTATCTCTTTTGTGATTAGTTCTTTTAGCTTCAAATCCCGTGGTTGTTTTCCGTTCAAGATTGCTTCTATAATATCTGGAGCTAGGAGATTTAAGCGCAATAAGCGCCCAACATAGCCATGGGTGAGGCCTTCCTTTTCTGCTAAGGAAATTATGCTCATATTAGGATGTTTAGTTAGAGTTTTCTGCAATTTATAGGCTTTAGTGAGGGCTGTAATTAACCTATGGTCATAATTTGGCTTGTTATCCTCCAATGATCTGTTTTTAGGTAAAATGACCGTTGCGGCGCCACCGCCTCTTTTTTTGATGCTCATTGGTATAAATATACTGATACAGTTTTCTGTATCTTCTGTTGGTTGAATATTCTCCATAATGTTATGCCGCCTCTTTTGTTTTTGTTTCGCCAGATAATTCAGCTGTTAGCAAATGCAGGCCTTCATTATAAATCTTGATATCCAGGCCTTCAGGTTTAATGACAACCTTTCTGATGAACATACGAGTAATTCTCGTTTGTTCAATTGGAAATAATTCATCCCAGACTTTACCAGCATCTTTTAGAGCTTCGATGATTTGTTGATCTGATAATATTTCATCAGCTATAGAATTATTTTCAGCTTGGGCTATAGTTTTAGCAACTATTTCTGGTGATTTAATTAGCTGTAATATTTGTTCCGTTACTAAGCTTTCTACTTCAGCAGCTGATATGGTTTTTATTTTGCAAGCTTCACTTACTGCTCTTAATTTGTTAGAACAAGTATAATAACGATAACGCACTCCATTTTTCTTCATGCAGTAGCTTGGCGTCATGCTAACATTGCAGCAGCCGCAAAAGAATATCCCTTTTAGTAGAGGCGGAGTGTTTACTCTATCAATAGGTTTAGTGATACAAGTATCTTTATGGGTAAAAATGTTTTGAATTTTCTCCCAGATCTCTGGCTCAATTATACAGCTGTGCCTGCCTTGATATATATTACCTTTATGCATAATTTTTCCAGCATAAATTGGATTCTGTAGAATGTGACGAATTGTTTTTTTACTGAATGCTGCTCCTGGATAAAACTTACCACCTTCTGAGGTCCAGGTCTTGGTTTTATAGCCTTGACTGTTCATGGTTCTGGCAGTTTCAGTGACTGACTCAATTTCTAAAAATCTCTGATAAATCAGTTTTACAGTTTCTGCTTCCTTTTCATTAATTATTAATTCTCTATTCAAAGGGTCGTAGCCCAATGGTGGATTGCCCCCCATCCATATTCCTAATTTACATGAAGCGGCAAGCTTATCTCTGATTCTCTCAGACGTAAGTTCCCGCTCATATTGAGCAAAGCTAAGGACCACATTCAACATCAACCTTCCCATGGAGTTGCTGGTATTGAAAGATTGAGTCACCGCCACAAAGCTACATTTATGTTCATCGAGTAGTTCAATAATTTTAGAGAAATCTAATAATGATCTGGTTAGTCGATCTATTTTATAAACCACAATGCAATCTATTTTGCTATTCTTTATATCCTGAAATAATTTCTGTAGTCCTGGGCGCTCCATATTGCCGCCAGAATAACCGCCATCATTATATTGAGTTGGAATACATTCCCAGCCTTCATGTGCCTGACTGGCGATATAATTTTCTCCAGCTAGGCGTTGAGCATCGAGTGAATTAAATTCCTGCTCTAGTCCCTCATCAGATGATTTTCTAGTGTAAATAGCGCAACGGAATTTAGTTTTTGTTTCTGATATTTTTGCTGCTTGTTTCATAATAATTTTTTTCCTCTATCCTTTATGCTCTATGCTCGAAGCCCAAAAAACCGCGGCCCATTCCATTTGCTACCAGTGATTTTGGTGGCAATAGCAGAAAGGCTTTTCCATTTTTGGCCATTATACTCAAACCCATCTTTTAGTACTTCCACTTGATGCATAGATTCATTATATTCTCGACAGAGCTTAGTTCCTGGTAGTAAATCGCTATGCTTTTTATTTATCATTGCTTTTAGTCCGCCTTTAGCTAGCGCTTCAAGTTTATCTTTTGTTGATTCATTTAATCCACCTAAAGCTAGTTCCTGTAAGCGGTAAGCAATTTTAGGGCGTAGCTGATCTTTATGCGCATTCAGCGTACATGGGGTTGTATGGAGGCTGTTATAAATTGCTCTAAGTTCTGCTAATGGCTTATGCTCTAATTCTAGTACTTGTCTAATTACGCTAATTTCACTGGTAGCGCGACCTATATTATTGATATTATTATTTTTCATTTAAGCTCCTAACGCCTGGTTGAAGCTGCAGTTACGCTCTGTTTTAAATGTAAGTCCAGAGAATTTTTTAGACTTAAGCTTATTTTTGTAAACTAGTCTCTGAATTGCCACGTTAAGCAGTGATGCAGCTTCATCGAGCCTTGTCATAGATGTAGGTGTGGAGTTATTATTTAATGATGTGCGTTTATTTTTCATTTTCGATTATAGTTAAAATAGCTTATTGGTTGATTCTATTTTAATTATACTCTGATGTAGTAATAATGCAATGTATAATGTATATATACGTGAGAATATTTTTGTGCTAGGTCTAGTTATTATTTAAAGCGCGTATCAATAAGCCATTTAACAAATCTCGGATCTGCGTTAGTTTCATTACCTTCTAAAGCGTAAAGATAGACATCTTTGATTAAACCAAGGATTTGCTCTGATTCAGGATCGATGTTTTTGCTTTGTAGATAATCCTCAACTTTAGTGGTGCAATCTTTATAAAGCTCGGCATTCCAAGTAACTGGTTTGCTGTAACTATCTTTATTAGATCCTGTA